>NZ_SADD01000001.1:742162-1484324 GCF_004005565.1 Lujinxingia sediminis
CAAGGGGTGCTGGCTCCCTACCAGGGCGAGGAAGAGCCGCTTCGAGCGCTGGCCGTTGACGATGCGCCTCCCTCCCAGGCGCGCTGGGTGCAGGTGCTTGATGAGCAGGAACGCGCGCTGGCGTCGCGGGTGATGGTGAGCGCGCCGGGGCTCTGGCCCCCGGTGGTAACGCGCAGCGACGAGGCCGGCTATGTGGCGTTGCCCGAGCCCGGCGCGCGCGGCCCGGGAAAAGAGCCGATGCGCTTCTATGAGTTCCTGGCGCGCAGCGACGATGCCGAGGAGCCCCGGGCTTTCTGGGGCGTGATTCAGGGCCCCGGCGGTCCGGTCTTTGCCGAAGAAGGCGCACGCGTGGTGCGTGCGGCCCCCGCCGCCGATCTTCGCCTGGGCATCGTCGACCCGGAGGGCGCGCCGGTCGAGGGAGCCTTTGTGCGCCTCTCGCGAGAGAGCCTGGCACTCTTGCACCTGCATGTGACCACGCGTGCCGACGGCATCGCCGCGTTCCGCCATGTTCCGCCGGGAACCTACTATGTGACCATCGACGCCGACGGGCATTCTCGCCGCACGCTGCAGGTGCAGCATGAGGCAGACGACGCGTTTATGCTCAATGTGGAGCTTCTCAAAGGCGGCGGCCTGCGCATGCCCGAGGCCTGGCGGGCACCGGTCGTTCAGGTGTTGGGGCAGTCGAGTTCGGCATCCGGTGAGGCGGCAGCGGGCGAGTCGATGGTTGAGAATGGCGCCTCCGAGGACGAGGTCGCACGCGAGGCGCTGGAGATCTACGTGGCCGACCCTCAGGGGGCCGGCGTTACCGGGGCCTGGGTGGAGGTCTGGCACGCTGGAGCGCGGGTGGCCGCCGGTGTCAGCGCGGGAAGCCGGGCGTTGCGTCTTCAGGTGCCGGCAGACGTTCCGCTCACGCTCTACGCGACGCATCCCGGGTGGGGCGAGGGGCAGCTTAATGGCGTGGAGGCCGGGGGGCGGGGCGGGGCGACCGTGCGTCTGGGGCGTCCGATCCTCTCGGTGCCCGTGCCTGACCGGGTTCGCTCGATGTCGGCGATTGAGGCAGCGCTGGGACAACGTATTGTCGACACCGGTTCTGGCCACCAGATCGATGTGGTGGACCCGCAGAGTGCCGCGGCCCGCGCCGGGGTTGAGCGCGGCGATGCGCTGGTCTTTGCGCGTCGGTCCGGCGAGGGGATGCGGGTGACGGTGTCGCGCGGCGGCAGCTTCGTGGAGGTTGCGCTGCCGCGGTGAGTCTCAGTGGTGGTGCTGGAAAGTGCTTGTTTGTCAGGGGGTTGTGGTGGGTATGAGGTCGATCTTTCCGGTCGTCTTCAGGTAGAGCTCCGTCAGATCGTTGACCTCGCCATCCTTCATCTTTCGGTCGAGCTCGCTGCGGCTCAGATCCATCACCAGCTCGCCGCCCTGAAGGAGGACGAAGCGGGAGCAGAGGCGCTCGAGCATATCCAGAATATGGCTGGAGAGGAGGATCGCGCCGCCCTGATCACAGTGGCGCTGGAGACGCGTGCGCAGGCGGGCGGTCGACTCGGGGTCAAGGCCCACGAAGGACTCGTCGAGTACGAGCAAGGTCGGGCTTCCCAGCAACACTGAGGCGATGGCGAGCTTGCGGGCCATGCCGCCGGAGTACTCTTTGAGCACGACGTGGCGGGCGTCTTCGAGTTCGGTGATGGCCAGCAGCTCCTCGATCTCGGTGTCGCGCCGGGCGCTCTTAAGTTCGCGCAACTCCGCCACAAAGTGCAGGTATTCCAGACCGGTGAGGTAATCGAGCATGGCCAGGTGCTGGGGAACAAAGCCCAGGTGCCTGCGGGCCTCCACCGGGTTTGCTACCACGTCGACGCCGTTGATGTGCACGCTGCCCTCATCGGGAGCGGTGATGCCGGCGACGCAGCCCATCGTCGAGGACTTCCCGGCGCCGTTGGGGCCGATGAGCGCCACGAACTCACCGGGAGCGATGCTCAGGTCGAGCTGGTTGACGGCGACGAGTCGGCGGTAGCGTTTGGTGAGGTTCTTTAAGACCAGGGCGGGGGATGGGGCGGTCATGAGGAGCTCCGGCCAGGGGCGGCAGTTGAAGGGACGAAGAGGGCAGTGGCGATGAGGAGCAGGCTGACCCCAAGCGCGGCGGGAAGTGAAAGGCCGGCCAGCGCGGCGATGAGTAGTGCGACGCCGGCGGGCAGCCAGCGCTCCCGGGTGTGTGTTTGAGGAAGCAGGCGTAGCGCTGAGGCAAGCCCCGTGGCGAGCGCGAGCGAAGCGAGCGCGACGATCCAGGCGCCGGGCTCGGTGCGCCACACGCCGTTGATAAGCGCGACCAGCAGCGCGAACGGAAGCGCCAGGAAAAAGACTTCACGTACTGCGAGGCGAAATATGGCGTTGTCCACGTCGACCGGAGCAAGCGGGAGCGCGGTCGGGCTTTGGAGGCGCTCTGCCTGGCGGGAGACGCGCAGCCAGGGGTTGATGATCAACGCGAGCATCAACATCGGTGTGATCGCCACGGCCCAGCTCGGGCGCGCCGCAGCGTCGATGGCGGCCAGCCCAATCGCCGCGAGCACCAGGACCACCGCATATCCCACGCGGCCAGCGGCCAGGCGGCGGTCGCCGTCAAGCACAAGCGCACGGTATGCCAGCGCCGCACCGCGGCTCAGGCCTTGCTCCAGGCGTTGTGGAGTCTCAAAGGAGGAGCGCTGGTAATCCATCACCGCCTGAAACTCCGCGCTGTCGGCCTCGCGGAAGCGGGCTGCCATCGCGTGGTAATGCTGCGCAAACGTACGCCAGGAGGTCACGATCGCCACAAGCCACGCCGCAGCGAGAAGGGCGCTGCCGATCAAAAAAGGCTCACTGAGGCGCTCCAGACGCAGCGGCTCACCGAGAAGCAACTTCCAGAAGAGCGCGGCGATCACCACCGCTGCCAGCCCCACCCCTGGGGCGTAGAGAAAGATCTGGCCGCTGCCCCCGTAAACGTCGCCGCCGAGCTTGACCCCGCCGCCCGAGGGTGCGCCATCGGGGACCAGCTGCCTTCCGGCCAGCACCATCGCACACATCGAGAGGCCCGCGCCCAACCACAACGCCCCAAAGAGCATGGCGATCGCCGCCAGCGCCGCGCCCGCGCCGTTCTTCCAGAAAAGCGGCACAAAAAGCAGGCTGGCCCCTGCCGCGCTCAAGGTCGCTTCGGTGAGTGTGGAGAGCGTACGGTCCACAAAAAACGCCGAGGGACGAATCGGCAGGGGCTGCAACGCCAGCGCATCGCTGCGCCGAAAGAGCAGCTCCATCACCCGGAAGTTGAGCACGGCCGCCAGCAGCGCGCTCAGCCAGAAGGCTGCCTCCAGCGCGTTCTGGCCGGGCGGCAGCCGACCGGCATCGACGCCCTGGCTGGTCGCCAGCGCCTCGGGAGGGGCCAGAAGATCGGGAGCGAGAAGATGGCCCGCACCCAGGAGTGCGATCACTCCCAGCGCGCTCATCAACAGGGTGAGCGGACGGTTGGAAGGGCGCGAAGCGGCACGGTTTCGCCACTGCTGGCCCCGCAGCGCGAGCACGCGCCAGAGGTTGGCATTCACAATTCAATCAGCCTGAAAAAAGTTCAACGTCGGGGGCAATCTGGCGAGCGAACGCCTTATTCGGTACCATGGTCGGGCGATGTTGGCTCGGAGAGCTCCGGCACGTTAAGCGGGACGGCGGCTGCGCTTTGATCGCCGCGCGAACCGTGATAGACGGGGCTGGGCGAGCCCTGGCGTTCCAGCACGGAGCTGACTTCGCGGTGGATGTTGCGGAGGCGTATCTCCACAGTCGGCGCCAGTGGGCTGGCCGGGTAGCGTTTCAAAAACGCCTCGTAACCCGAGAGCGCCTCACCGTAGTTTCCCCCGCGATAATGGACCTCGGCCGCCTCAAAGAGCTCGGTCTCGGTGGCCTCCGGCTCGGAGCAGGCCATCATCGCCAGCATACTTACCACCAGCAACGCTCCTAACCGTGCGCGCGCTCGGCGCGCCATCCCTGGAATACTCATGTCGGACTCCACACCCCTTGAACTGCCCGCCGGATTTGTCGCTCTGGTGGGTCAGCCCAACGTGGGCAAATCTACGCTGATGAACGCCGTGCTCGGCGTCAAGGTGGCGATTGCCACCTCCAAACCCCAGACCACGCGCAACCGTATCTTAGGGGTGCAGACCCTAAGTGGAAAGGGCCAGCTCTGCTTTGTGGACACCCCCGGCATCCACCAGGGCCCCAAGCGCCTTAACCGCGTGATGAACGAGGTCGCCCTTCAGAGCCTTCGCGAAGTGGATGTGGTCTGCCATATGGTCGACGCCGCCGCGCTCTCCGGCTGGCAGCGCCGTACCGGCCAGCAGGGACTACCGCCGGAGGAGCGCTACGTTATTGAGCGACTCTCGCAGGCCGAGGTCCCCGCGCTGCTCGTGCTCAACAAGATCGATCAGATCAAAGATAAGAACCTCCTTCTTCCCATGATCGACGCGCTCACGGAGCGCACCGATTACGCCGCCGTCGTGCCCCTCAGTGCGCTGACCGGGGAGCAGCTTGACGCCTTCGTCGAGACGGTGCTGGAGCATCTTCCCCACCAGGGGCTGCTCTTCCCGGAGGATATGCTCACCGACCAGGCCGAGCGTTTCCTGGCGGCAGAGTTTGTGCGCGAGCAGGTCATGCTGCAGACCCGCAAAGAGATTCCCTACAGTGTGGCGGTCGAGGTCGAGCATTTTAATGAAGATGAGCAGCGTGACTTGCTCGAGATCTCGGCGGTGATTCATGTCGAGCGTGACAGCCAGAAGGGCATCGTCATCGGGCAGGGGGGCCAGCGCATCAAAGCCATCGGCCAGGCCGCGCGGGCCGAGCTGGAGCGCTTCTTCGGCCGCCAGGTCTTTCTGGAGACCTTTGTGCGGGTTGAGCCCCAGTGGAGTGAGAAATCGCGCCACCTGCACCGATTTGGTTACGAATAAAGAAAAGAGCATCACCTCCGAAGTTCAACAGGGCCGCGCGAATTGCGCCGCCGCACCATGCAAGTGACGAAACTACCATGGCCTTTATGATCGCCATCGTCGGCCGCCCCAATGTGGGGAAGAGCCGCCTTTTTAACCGCCTGATCGAGTCGCAGACCGCGATCGTGCACGACTTTGAGGGCGTGACCCGCGACCGCCAGTACGGCGACGGGGAGTGGTTCGGTCGCCCCTTCACTGTGGTCGACACCGGGGGCTTTGTGCCTCGCTCCGAAGATCCGATGCTTGTGCAGATGCGCCATCAGGCGCAGCTCGCGGTCGATGAGGCCGACGCCATCGTCTTTGTGGTCGATGGTCGCGCCGGGTTGGCCGGAGCCGACCAGGAGATCTTTGAGCTGCTGCGCACCACCGACAAACCGGTGTATCTGGCGGTCAACAAGATCGATACCTGGACGGGACAGGAGCAGTACCTGGCCGACTTCTACCAGCTCGGTGTGCCGCTTTATTCGCTCAGTGCGGAGCACGGTATCGGCCTCGACCCGCTGATGGACGATGTCATGGAGCACGCGCCCAAAGGCGAAGTCCTTCAAGACGAGCCCTTCGCGCGCATCGCGGTGGTGGGTAAGCCGAATGCCGGAAAATCCAGCACGATCAACGCCTTGCTGGGCGAAGATCGTTTGCTTACCAGCGATGTGGCTGGCACCACGCGCGACGCCATCGACACCAGGGTGCGCGTCGAAGGCAAAGAGTACCTGGTCATCGACACCGCCGGGCTTCGTCGCAAGCGCAGCATCAGCCAGCGCCTCGAGGAGTTCTCCGTGGTTCAGGCGATCCGAAGCATCGACCGCGCCGACGTGGCGCTGCTGGTGCTCGACGCCACCCAGCCCATCTCCACCCAGGACAAGAAGATCGCCTCGGTGGTGCAGAACCGCGGGCGCGGTTGCGTGATCCTCGTCAACAAATGGGATCTCGTCGAGAAAGACACCAACACCGCCGGCGAGTATGTGAAGTCGCTACGGCAAGAGCTGCAATTTGTGGATTATGCGCCGGTGATCTTTGTCTCGGCGTTGACCGGCCAGCGCGTGCACAAGATTCTCGGTGCGGTCGACACCGTTTTTGAGCAGTACACCCGCCGCGTGCAGACCTCCGAGCTCAACCGCTTCCTCGAAGGGGCGGTGGCCCGGCACTCGCCGCCGATGCACGGCAACCGCCGCGCGAAGTTTTTCTACATCTCGCAGGTCGCCACTCGCCCACCGACCTTTATGTTCTCGGTCAACTACGTCGACGCGGTGGCTCCTTCCTATCGGAAGTATCTGGAGAATCAGCTGCGCGAGGCCTACACCTTTGAGGGCGTGCCTCTGCGAACGGTGCTGCGCCCACGTCAGCAGCGCGAACGCGATTAAGTGACTTGAGGCCACGGGAGTGGGGCAGTGTCCAGGATCATCTGCTCAGAGTTCGAGCTGGTCGCACCCATCGGCAAGGGGGGGATGGGCCAGGTATGGGAGGGGCGCCACCTGGCCAGCAGGGTGGATGTGGCCGTCAAGATCTTGCACCCGGAGGTGGTCACCGACGATGAGTACCGTCGAACCTTTGAGGCGGAGCTTCGGGCCGTCGCCGCGCTGGATCATCCCCATATCGTCACGCTGCTTGATTACGGGACGATTGAGACATCGACGGCACGTCAGTCGGGAGGGGCGCTCGTAGAGGGATGCCCCTATCTGGTGATGGAGTACGGGCGAGGTGGGGCGTTGATCGATCACCTCCATCATATGGAGTGGCCCGAGCTCAAAGCGCTGCTTTTGCAGATGCTCGATGCTCTGGCCCACGCCCACGCCCGGGGGCTGATTCACCGCGACCTCAAACCCGAAAACGTGCTGGTCGGATGCGGGCCCGACTGGTCCATGAAGTTAACCGACTTCGGGCTGGTGCACGTCGACTCGACCTTTGATGACGAAGGCAAGGTCGGCAAGGTCTGGGGCACCCCTCAGTACATGGCACCCGAGCAGCTTCGTGGCTACTGGCGGGACTACGGGCCCTGGACCGACCTCTACGGTCTGGGGTGCATGGCGTACGAACTTGTCTGTGGGGGCTGGCCTTTTGTGGCGAACGCGCCCTGGCAGATCGCGGCGAAGCATCTTCGAGAGCCGGTACCTGAGCTCAAACCCCGCTTTGAGGTTCCCCGGGGGCTTCAGGCCTGGGTGGAGAAGATGATGGCCAAGCGCACCTGCGAGCGTTTTCAGCGCGCGGCGGACGCGGCCTGGGCGCTTGCCAGCCTGACCTTGCCCGGAGAGCGTGTGGCGAGCGGGCCGCTCTTTGCGCAAGACCTCAGCTGGAACGAGCTCAACAGTGAGGTCAACGACAACGCGTGGGCCTCGCAGACCACGATGCTTTTGCCACAGCTGCATGCCGGTGAGACGCGGCGTTCCTCCACGGCCTCGCTCAACGTCGGGGACTGGGGCGATGCGAACGATCGTGGATCGCGCTGTGATGCACCCGATGCGATCGGACCGCCTCTGCCCCTGAGCTGGCGCCGGGGGCAGGATGTCGCGATCTCCAATGAGCTTATCGGGATCAGCCTGGGGTTGTTCGGGTTGCGAGCTATTCCCCTGGTTGATCGCGAGGAAGAACGCGACAAGCTCTGGAGCTTGTTGCACACCGTACACCACACTCGCCGCGCTCAGATGGTGCTTATTGAAGGGGCTGCAGGCACAGGAAAGTCGCAGCTGGCGAGGTGGTTTTGCGAGCGGGCGGAGGAGATCGGGGGGGCGGTGGCGCTGGAGGCCTGGCATGGCCCGGTGCAGGGGCCCCGAGACGGCATCGCCCAGATGCTCTCCCGTCACCTGGGCTGCGTCCATCTTCCGCTGGAAGATGCTTTGACTCGGCTCGAACGCCTCGGTGAGCCCCTGGGAATCCATGATTCGCATATGCTCAAAGGTCTGGCACAGATCGCAGCCGCACCCGACCGGGATGAGCAGGGGCAACGTGCGAGTTCGATGCGGATGGCCACCCAGAGCGATCGTTTCTCGGTGATGTACCATTACCTCAAGCGTCTCGCTGCGCGACGTCCGGTAGTCATGTGGCTCGACGATGTTGCCTGGGGCGCGGAGGCCATCGAACTCACCGCCTACATCGCGCAGATGCAGGAGCGCGATCCCGCTGCGATCCTCACTGTGATGACGGTGCGGTCTGAGGCCCTCGATGATCGTGAGTTCGAGCGTGAGCGGCTTGCCACACTCGAAGCGCAGGGCTTGATGAGGCTGCGGCTTGCCTCGCTGCCTGATGAGGATAGCGAAGCGCTTGTGCGTACATTGTTGCGCCTTGATCATGGGTTGGCTGAACACGTGCTCAAACGCGTGGGCGGTGTGCCGCTTTTTGCCGTTCAGCTGGTCGAAGACTGGGTTGCACGGGGCAAGCTGGTGATGGGAGGCGATGGCTTTGTGCTTCGACCGGGCGCGGATAGTGCGATCCCCGACGATATCTACGCGCTCTGGGATGAACGCGTTCGAGCGTTCGTCGGAGCGTCCGGAGACGCGGAGATGCAGCAGCTTGAGGTCGCCGCCACCCTGGGAGTTGTCGTTGAGCTTGCAGAGCTCCGAGCGGTCTGCCAGCGCGCTGGCCTGGCGCCCCCCGAGGCCCTGGGACCACGCCTCATTGATGCGAGCCTGGCACATCGCCATGACCAGGGCTGGCGTTTCGCTCACGGTCTTCTTCAAGAGAGTTTGGAGCGCTCCGCACGCGAGGCTGGCCGCTGGGCCCGGTGGAATCAGGCCGCCGCCGATGTCCTTGAGCAACGCTACGCGTTGAGCTCGCCCGGGGTCGCCGAACGCGTCGTCTGGCATTGGGTGGAAGGGCGCTGCTCCGACCGCGCGCTTACGCCACTTCGTGTGGCCATCGCCCAGGCCATCCAACGCAGTGAATATGTCCACGCCGAGGAACTCATTGTCTGGCGAGAGGGGCTGGCTGAAGAGTTAGAGGAGCGCACCGGCCAGCGCGCCGCACTGCAGTGCGCCGTCGATCGCGCATGGCTCGCTGCTTCCCGCGCAAATTACGGGCTCTGCCGTGCGCTGGCTGAGACCGCCCAACGCCAGGCTGCCGCACTTGGGTTTATCGGCGTGGCAGCCGAGGCCGCCAGCTGGGCCGGCGTTGCCGCCCGCCACGCTGGAGAACTGGAGCGCGCGCAACGACTTTTCAAGCAGGCCCGCGACGTCTTCAAGGCGCGCTCGGCATCCCGCGACCTCGCCCGTGTTGAGTTGGAAGGCGGGCGAGTCGCCGAACTCAGCGGGGACCTCGACGCTGCACACCGCCGCCTGAAGCGTGCTCGTGACGCCTACGCCCGATTGGGCGACGCGTACGGACAGGCACGGGCGCTCAACGCCCTGGGTGATGTTGCACGCAAGGCCGGAGATGTCGAAGCCTCCCGCAGCGCTACCGTGGAGGCGATGGCCCTTTTTGAGAGCATTGGCAATATCAGCGGCGTCGCCGATTGCCTTAACGACCTGGCCGAACGCAGTCGTCTTCGAGGGAACGTCGAGCTCGCTCGTGAACGTGCTGAGAAGGCCCTCAAACTCTATGAGGCCCTCGGCTCCCAGGAGGCCAACACGGTGCGCTTAAATCTCGCGCTGATTGCGCTTCAGAGTGGTGATGCATTGCGCGCCTTGCATCTCTGTGCCCCGCTCGACGATGCTTTTGATCGCGCTGCTCAGGCAGCCCCCCGCGCGCAGGTCCTGGCAACCACTCTTGCCGCCCAGGCCCGCCTCGGCCGCTGGCGTGACGTCATGGCCACCCTCACCACGCGTGCGCCATCGTTGCGCGGGACCTCCATGCAGATGTTCTCTGTCCAGGAGCTGCTGCGCGAGACCATGGATGTTGCCAGCGCACAGGGTGAGACCGAAGTTGTTTTGGCGCTGCGTAAGTGGGTTCGCGATCTTCCTGATGAAGCCGCCGGACTTTCCGGGGTGTCGAGTTGGGTGAGCGACGAGTCGTCATGAATCCCCAGGGAGACTATTATCAGGAACTCTCGTCGGCCGCAGAGCCGGCGCAACGTGCTGGCTGGCGCCATCGACTGGAGCAGTGGTTGCGTTTTGAACTGGCCACCGCCGCGCTCCGACCGCACCCCGGCGACCACCTCGTCGATCTGGGATGCGGCCCGGCGGCTCTCGCCGCCTACCTTCAACCGCATCCGGTCCGATACCTGGGCGTTGAGCGTCACCCGGCGCTGGTTGAACTCGCCCGCCAGACCCTCGCCACATTGACCTCCGACGCCTCGCTCCTGGACGCCGATCTTTTCAGCTCGCGCGTCGACGATGCCGGACCCTTCACGTTGGCCATCGCCATCGGCGCGCTGGTCGATGGCCGCGCGGCGACCCCCGCGGAGCGGGCTCGCCGCGCCTCCAGGCACGTGCAACGGGTGTTGGCGCTGGCCGGGCAGGGCGCTGTGCTCTTTGTTCTCGACCAGGCCGCGCTCGACGCTGACCCGATCCGCAGCCTTGAGCCGGCGTTGCTCGGCATGTACGAGCACGAGCTTCGTGCCATCGCCACCGAGAAGAGCTGGCACATGGCTCTCTCTCAACCCATCGCCGGGGAGTGGATGATTGCTGCTGGCGAGCGCGCAGAAAACTTCGATGCCCTCGCGGCGCGCGCGGCTTGCGTCGAGCGCGTACTTGAGCGCTGGCAGCAGGCCGGAGGCCACGACCGGGCGGACCATACCTGGCTGTGGTGGGTGGCCGGTGAGCAGAAACGTGCGCTCGACACCTTTGCCCGGGTGCCGCAGAACCATCCCCGCCACGCGTTACTCAAAGCGCGCCTCGAGCTGATGGACGGTGAGTTGTGACCGTTGATTAAATACGGCCGACGTCAGTGGGGTGCGTGTTGCGCCAGCTGGCGAGCTTGCACGCTGCCGCGCAGCGTCTGTTGCTCCGGCCGCACCGGTAAATACACCGTAAACAGCGAGCCGCGCCCCTCTTCGCTATCGACCTTGATGTAGCCCCCGTGCATCTCGGCAAAACGTTTGGCTACTGCCAGGCCCAACCCGATACCTCGTTTGTTGAATTCGAATTGCCCCGAGGAGTGGTGGCCGGTGTTAAAGGTGCTGAAGAACACATCGAAGATCTGCGCGATATCATCATCGGAGATCCCCACACCACTGTCCCGTACCGTCAGCGCCAGTACCTCCGGATCATCCGATAGGCCGATGTCCAGCGTGATGACCTGATTGTCGTACGAGAACTTGATCGCGTTCATCAGCAGGTTCAGACACATGTCATTGAGCTTGTCCTCGTCGGCCAGAATGCTCTGGGCCTCCGGGGCGACGATGGTCTCCAGGCGCTGATGTCGTTTTTGCAAAAAGGGCTCGAGCTGATCCTGGAGCGAGTCCACGAACTTGCGCACGTCTACCCATTCCAGATCCAGCGCCTCACCGGAGCCATCATCACCGAGCATCTTGAAGATGCGGTTGGAGATGTTCTTGAGCCGAACCGCGCTGGAGTCGATCCCGCTGAGCGCCTTCGATGCGACCGAGGAGAGGTCATCCCCGAGCTCTTTGCGCAGCAGGAAGGTGTAGCCAAACACGATCGCAATCGGGGTGTTCAGCTCATGGCTGACCACCTCCATAAAGACGTTTTTGACTCGGTCGAGCAGTTTGAGCTCTTCATTGGCGGCGCTCAGCAGCGCGTTCTGCTCTTCGAGCTGCTCGTTGGCCTCGCGCAGCTGCGAGAGGAGCTCGCGTCGCTCGCGCTGCGCCCGGTAATACTCGAAGGCCTGCGCCACAAAGAGCCGCAGCTCCACCGGCTTCCAGGGCTTGGAGATGTAGCGGTAGACGTGCCCTTCGTTGATCGCATCGATCACATCTGAGATGTTCGAGTACCCGGTAAAAAGCACGCGCACGATCTCGGGGTGCTCCTCGCGAAGCTCGGCCAGAAACTCAATGCCTGACATCTTGGGCATACGCTGGTCGGTCATCACCACTTGCACGTCGTGCGCGGCGATGAGCTTGAGCGCTTCCTCCACCGACTGAGCGGTGAGCACGGTGTACTCTTTGCGAAAGAGGCGCGCGATCGCGTCGAGGATATCCGGCTCGTCGTCGACCACCAGAAAGGTCCCCCGAGACTGCGCACCCGAAAAGCTGGTCATAACATCACCCGTTGAGCGCTCGGACCCAGGGGATCGGGCCCCCGAGCGCGGTTGCCGCGCGCGGGTCGCATATTCAAGGCGACCGGGCTGCTGCGCCGCGGAACGTAGGTCGGTATCGAAGTGAAGCGAAGACTAACAGATGCTTTCCCGGCGTAAAAGGTCTATTGACCCCTTCCACACGACTTCTTGCTTCAGGTCAGCACTTGCCATTTGGCAGGGTCTAAAAATGGCAAGGCCGGGGGTGGCGGAGGCATAAGCCCCGCCCCCCCCCTCTCCGGGAACCCTTAGTCCTCGCTGTCTTCCAGGAGCTTCACGAAGGTCGATTCGCCAATGATCGCAATCTCCCCACCTTCGGCGTTGAACTTCTCGGCTTTTTTGAGCTTGCTGGAGCGCCACCCGCCTTCAAATCGCTCCATATCGGCGTCGCCCATCACCAGATAGTCGAGGTCTTTGACCACCGAGGAGGGGCAGTCACCTCCGCGTTTCTCCACCTCGGCCTGCGCCTCCTTACGGGTCATCGACTCCATGGCTCCGGTGAAGAGCACGCGTTTGCCAGCCAGGGGAGAGCCTTCCACCGCAGGCGCTTCACGCGGAGTGGGGAAGACCAGGGTGATATGGGCGAGCAGGTCGTCGATAAGTTCGGCGTTCTCTTCCAAACCGCGGGTTACTGACTCGGCAATCACCTCGCCAATGGTATGCACCTCGGCAAACGCTTCCGCCTCCACCGCGCGAATGGCGTCCATCGAGTCGTAGCGTTCGGCAAGGATGGCGCTCACATGTTTGCCGAGTTCGTGGATCCCCAGCGCCTGCAAGAACTTCTCGACCTCCACCTCTTTCCGACCTTCGATGCGATCGATGAGCTTGTTCGCCAGGATTTCTCCGACCCGCTCCAGCCCCATCAACTCCGAGGCACTCAGCGTAAAGAGATCGACCGGCGAGGTGACGAGCTCGGCGTCGTAGAGCTGTTCGAGGAGTTTGGGGCCGAAGCCTTTGATCTCCATGCGGCTGACAAAATGTTCGATCTGGCGGATCTTCGCCGCGCGGCAATTCTCGCTGTGGTTGGCCATCAGCACATCGTTCTGCCGTTCGGTGGGCGCGCCGCACTCCGGGCAGGCGCTCGGAACCACAACCGGCTCCTCACCGGCCTCCAGCACCCGTTCCAGGTTTGGAATGACGCCGCCACGGCGCATCATCAGCACCTTCGAGCCCAGGGTGAGCCCTTGTTCGCCGCCCAGGTGCTCCATGATCGCCAGGTTATGCAGGCTTACCCGGGTGACCGTTGCCCCGGAGAGCACCACAGGGTCCACGATCCCCACCGGGTTGATCGCCCCGGTGCGCGAGACGTTCCACACCACGTCGCGCAGCACGCTCTCGCCGGCGTCGCCCTGAAACTTATAGGCGATCGCCCAGCGCGGGTGATGCGCAGTCGAGCCCAGGCGGCGTTGCTCGGCGATGCTGTTGGCCTTGTAAACCACCCCGTCGGTTTCGTAGCCGAGCTGGCCTCGCCGTTTGGCGATATCGTCGTAGGTGGCCTGAATGGCCTCGCTGCTAACCTGGAAGGTCTCCGGCGTCTCAAAGCCCAGGGCCTTGAGACGCGCCATTTTCTCGGCCTCGCTTTCAAAGTCTTCGCCCAGCAGGTCAAAGGCGAAGAAGCGAAGCTCGTAATCGGCGGTCTTCTCGGCATCTTTGAGCTTGAGTGCGCCGGCGGTCAGATTACGGGGGCTTGCGTAGTCGTGTTTGAACTTCCGCTCGAACACCTCCACAGGCATATACGCCTCACCGCGGACCTCAATGGAGGAGGCGTCGACCTTGAGCGGCAACTTCTTAATGCGACGCACCTGCTCGGTGATGACCTCGCCCACGCTGCCCGTGCCCCGAGTCGCCGCAACGCTCAGGCGCCCCTGCGCGTCGTAGCGAAAGCACCCGGCAACGCCGTCGACCTTGGGTGTGACGACGACATCGCCCTGAAACTTCTCGTACCACTTTAAGAGTGTGGCCTCGTCATACGCTTTATCCAACGAGAGCATCGGCGGATCATGGATGAGCTTTTCGGCGTTCGGATCGATGGCGTCCACGTCGGCCCCGGCCGGTCCGATCTGAGCGAGCACCTCACTCTCGGGGGCTTTGCGACGCAGCGCTTCCACCAGGCGATCAAACGATTCATCGCTGATCTCCGGGGCGTCATCCACCCAGTACTTCCGGTTGTGGTAACGCACCTGCTCTTCGAGCTCGATTATCGAAAGGTCTTCCCAGGTCGGGGCGCTCATCGTCCTGCTCCGCGTCATCAGATCTGCGTTTATGGCTTTGCTGCCTTCAGGGGCATGGCCGGGAGTTATGGCGCGAGCCGGACGTTTGCTCAAGGCCGAACCTTGGTCCTGAAGCGGGGGCTTTAATGCTTTTCCCTGAAAATGGGCGATCGCGGAAAGAATGCGCCAGGCCCGACCGTTACCTGCGTGAGATGGCCCCCCGGCGGCGGGCGTCAGTCGTAATTCATACAAAAGTGTATGGATTGGCCGAAAGCGCCTTGAATGCGTACGTTTGAGTATGCTATCGAGCCGCCCGGAGCGTTCGGCGCTCTTCGTTGTTTTTTCCCGCTCCAGCAGACCGAGGTTTTGATGAAGATCACAGCGCTTGAAGAGTACGGGTTGCGCTGCATGCTCCGGGTGGCCGAGCAGCCCCCTGGTGAGTCGATCTCCGCGCAGGCCGTCGCCGACCTGGAGGGAATGTCATTGCCTTACACGCAGAAGATCTTGCGCACCCTGGCGCAGGGCGGCCTCATCGACTCGCGCCGCGGCGCTCAGGGCGGCTTCCTACTGGCTGCGCCTGCCGAAGAGCTCAGCCTGGGCGACGTCATCCGCGTGCTCGGAGGCCTCTTCGAAGTCGAAGATATCTGCGAGCGACATACCGGCGAACTTGAGCGTTGCGCACGCGGCTGCGGATGTTCGATTCGGCCGGTCTGGTCGTACATTTCCAACTTTGTCATTGAGACCCTCGACGGGATCTCGTTGGCGACGCTCCTGGCGGACGAAGCCAGTGTGCGGCGCCACCTGAGCCGTCAGCACCTTACGCACTCGGAGCGACCTGCGCCGCAGGGCTCGTCACATTGAGCTTCAACACGCCGCAGGCTTGCTCCCCAGGCATCACCAACCCCGAGGTAAGACGATGAGTTCAAATATCGAGTCCATGCTGGATCGCCCCTATAAGTACGGGTTCGTCTCGGACATTGAGACCGAGACGATCCCCCCGGGCCTCAACGAAGACGTCATCCGTCTGATCTCGGCCAAGAAAAACGAGCCGGAGTTCATGCTTGAGTTCCGCCTCAAAGCCTACCGGCACTGGCTCACCCTGGAGGAGCCCGAGTGGGCCAACGTCCACTACGAAAAGCCGAACTTCAACGACATCATCTACTACGCGGCGCCCAAGCAGAAAGAGAAGAAGGCCAGCCTGGATGAGGTTGATCCCGACATCCTCGAGATCTACGAGAAGCTCGGCATTCCGCTGCATGAGCAGAAGATGCTCCAGAATGTCGCCGTCGATGCCGTCTTCGACTCGGTGTCGGTGGCCACCACCTTCAAGAAGCGCTTGAGCGAAGCGGGCGTCATTTTCTGCTCCTTCTCCGAGGCGGCTCAAGAGCATCCCGAGCTGATCAAAAAGTACCTGGGCTCGGTCGTGCCTTATACCGACAACTTCTACGCTGCGCTCAACTCGGCGGTCTTCACCGACGGCTCCTTCGTCTTCATCCCGAAAGGTGTGAAATGCCCCATGGAGCTCTCGACCTACTTCCGCATCAACACCCAGAACACCGGACAGTTTGAGCGCACGTTGATCGTCTGCGAAGACGGCGGCCACGTCAGCTACCTGGAGGGGTGCACCGCGCCGCAGTTCGACACCAATCAGCTTCACGCTGCCGTCGTCGAATTGGTGGCTCTGGACGATGCCGAGATCAAATACTCCACCGTCCAGAACTGGTACGCCGGGGATGAGGAAGGGAAGGGCGGCATCTACAACTTCGTGACCAAGCGCGGGCTCTGCGCTGGCCGCCGCTCCAAGATCTCCTGGACCCAGGTTGAAACCGGCTCGGCCATCACCTGGAAGTACCCCTCCTGTATCCTCAAGGGGGATGAGTCCATTGGCGAGTTTTACTCGGTGGCGCTGACCAACAACATGCAGCAGGCAGACACCGGCACCAAGATGGTGCACATCGGCAAGAATACTCGCTCCACCATCATCTCCAAGGGCATCTCCGCGGGCCGCTCGCAGAACAGCTACCGCGGGCTCGTCAAGATCGCCCCGGGAGCCGACGGCGCGCGAAACTACTCCGAATGCGACTCCATGCTCATCGGAGACCGCTGCGGCGCGCACACCTTCCCCTATATCGACGTGCGCAACCCCACTGGAAAGGTGGAGCACGAGGCCTCGACCTCGCGCATCGGCGAAGATCAGATCTTCTACTTCCAGCAGCGCGGCATCGACATGGAAGACGCCATCTCGATGATCATCAACGGCTTCTGCAAAGACGTCTTCCAGGAGCTGCCGATGGAGTTCGCCGTCGAAGCCCAGGCGCTGCTCGGCATCAAACTCGAAGGCTCTGTCGGCTAAGCCGGAAGCTCATCACGTACAGAGGCGGCCCTGTGGCCGCCCACCTCTCTTCAAACACGACGAGCGCGTCCCCTGACCGCGCTCAGACATCGAAGGACGCATTATGCTACTGCAAGTCAAAGATCTACGAGCCACGGTCGGCGAGGAGACGATTCTTAAAGGCGTCAACCTCACAGTAAACCCCGGCGAGGTGCATGCGATTATGGGCCCGAACGGTAGCGGTAAGAGCACGCTGACCAAGGTTCTCGCAGGCCACCCCTCCTATGAAGTCTCCGGCGGCGAAGTCACCTTTGAGGGCAACGACCTCTTTGAACTTGAGGCCGACGAGCGCGCCCGCGCCGGACTTTTCCTGGCCTTCCAGTACCCGGTCGAAGTCCCCGGCGTCTCCAACGCGGCCTTCCTGCGCCAGGCCTACAACGCGAAGCAAATCGCCAACGGCCTCGACGAACTCGACCCGCTTGAGTTCGACGACTACGTCCGCGAGCGCATGAAGCTCGTCGAAATGGATCCTGCCTTCCTCAACCGCAGCGTCAATGTAGGTTTCTCCGGCGGTGAGAAGAAGCGCAACGAGATCCTGCAGATGGCCGTGCTTAATCCGCGCGTCGCACTCCTTGATGAGACCGACAGCGGCCTGGACATCGATGCGCTGCGTGTGGTCGCCAACGGTATCAACGCGCTCTCCAACGAGGGCAACGCCGTGGTGCTTGTGACCCACTACCAGCGCCTGCTCAACTACGTGCAGCCTGACTTCGTGCACGTGATGGCCGGCGGTCGCCTGGTCAAGTCGGGCGGCAAAGAGCTCGCCCTTGAACTCGAAGAGCGTGGCTACGACTGGATCCTGGAAGAGCAAGGAGCGGCATGAGCGCGTTGAAGAATACCGCAGAGCAGCACCCCTTCATCGGTGCGTCGCTCGCTCAGCCCGGTCCGCTGGCAGACCAGCGGCTCCCCGGCTGGTGGGCGACGCTGCGCACCGAATCGCTCGGGCGCATCACCTCCATCGACGTGCCGACCTCCCGTCATGAAGAGTGGCGCTTTATCAAGCCGGCCACCATCTTCGACACCGACTTCATCTCTCCCGACGACGTCAGCGTCGATCCGGGCGATGAGGCCATCGACGCCCTCAAGCTCGCCGAGGACTGCGCCGCGACCCTGGTCTATGTGAACGGGCGTTTTGATAGCGCGCGCTCCTCGACGTCCGATCTTCCCGAAGGGGTCGTGATCGCCGACTGGAGTCAGGTGCTCGACCACGACCAGATCGACACGCTGGCCGAGTATGTGGGGGCCAACGACTATTTCAATAACGACGTCTTTTACGAGATCAACACTGCTCAGTTTGGTCATGGCGCGGTCATCCTCGTGCCTCGAGGCAAAGTTGTTGAGAAGCCCATTCACCTCCTCTTTCTTACCACCGGTGAGAAGGGCGCGGTGCACGCCAACCCTCGCAACCTTATTGTCGCCGGCGAAAGCGCAGAGCTCACAGTCGTCGAGGAGTACCGCGGGGCAGGGGAGGGCGCCTACCTCAACAACGTCGTCGACGAGGTCATCGTCGGGGCCAACGCGGACGTGAAGCACTTTAAAGTGCAGCGCGAATCCACCGATGCCTTCCACGTGGCTCGTAACCTTGTGACGCTCTCTCAGGATGCCCGCTACATCTCCACGGCCATCACCCTGGGGGCGGCGCTCTCGCGCAATGATTCTTATGCGCGCTACGTCGGTCAGAACATCGATTGCACCCTCGATGGGCTTGCGCTCGTGCGCGGCAAACAGGTCGCCGACACTCACACCGCCATCGACCACGCGCTTCCCAACTCGCGCAGCTACCAGCTGCACAAAACCATCGTCGATGATCGGGCGCACACGGTGTTCAACGGCAAGATTTTTGTCCGCCAGGACGCCCAGAACACCCGCTCCGAGCAGCTGAACCAGAACCTTATCCTGTCGGCTCGGGGTCACGTCGATACCAAGCCTCAGCTTGAGATTCTGGCCGACGATGTCGTCTGCTCTCACGGCGCCACCGTCGGGCAGCTTGAGGATGAGCAGCTCTTCTACTTGCAGAGCCGCGGCATCGACGAGGCGAACGCCCGCAACCTTCTGACCTTCGCCTTTGCGGCTGAAGTCATCGAAACCATCACCGTCGCATCGGTGCGCGAATCCCTGGCTGACGCCGTGATCGCCTCCACCGATACCGGGCTCTAGGCAGCACACGGGCCCGGGCCGCAGCCCGGGCCCAACGAGGTAAAGATGTCCGCACAACCCACCGCACTCAGCCGCTCCTGGGATGAGGTCCGCGCCGACTTCCCCATCCTTGCGCAGTCGATCAACGGCCACCCGCTGGCCTACCTCGACACCGCGGCCTCCGCCCAGATGCCTCAGCAGGTCATCGATCGGCTGGTCTGGTACCACAGTACGCTGCACTCCAACGTGCACAGGGGCGTCCATACCTTGAGTCAACGCGCCACCCAGGCCTTTGAAGACGTGCGCCTCAAGGTCAAGCAGCTGCTCAACGCGCCCTCGCTGAAAGAGTGCATCTTCACCGGTGGCACGACTGATGCCATCAACCTGGTGGCGCACAGCTTCGGAAAGACCTTTTTAAAAGAGGGCGACCGCGTGCTCCTCTCCGCTCTGGAGCACCACGCCAACATCGTGCCCTGGCAGCGCATCTGCGAGGAGGTCGGGGCCTCCATCGACGTCATCCCCATCAACGATCGTGGTGAGCTTCTGCTCGATGAGCTCGACGCTCTCTTGACGGATCGCACGCGGATCGTCGGCGTGAATCACGTCTCCAACGCGCTCGGCACCGTCAACCCCATCGAAGAGATCATCGCCCGCGCTCACGCCCGCGACATCCCGGTGCTCATCGACGGCGCGCAGGCTGTCGCGCACATGAAGGTTGACGTGCAGGCCCTCGACGCCGACTTCTACGCCTTCTCCTCCCACAAGCTCTGCGGCCCTACCGGCATCGGTATCCTTTACGGAAAGGAGCGCTGGCTCGAGAAGATGCAGCCTTACCGAAGCGGCGGCGACATGATTTTGAGCGTGAGCTGGGAGGGCACCACCTACAACGGGCTTCCTCATAAGTTTGAGGCCGGCACCCCCTCCATCGCCGCGGGCGTGGGCATGGGCGCCGCCATCGACTACCTCCAGGAGCTCGGCCTGGAACGCATCGCCGCCCGCGAGGCTGAACTCTTAGAGAAGGCCACCGAGCGTCTCGCTCAGATCCCCGGCGTCCGTCTCATCGGTACCTCCGAGCACAAAGCCTCGGTCCTCTCCTTCGACATCGAAGGTGTTCACCCCCATGACATCGGCTCCATCCTCGACAGCGAAGGCGTCGCCATCCGCGCCGGCCACCACTGCGCTCAACCCGTGATGACGCGCCTCGGCGTGCCGGCCACCGCCCGGGCCTCCTTCGCATTCTACAACGACGACCAGGACATCGACCGCCTCGTCGCCGGCATCTACTCGGTCAAGGAGATCTTCGGCGTATGAGTGATATGCGCGCTCTCTACCAGGAGGTGATCCTGGATCATAATCGCAAGCCTCGTAACTTCGGTCCCCTCGACGGCGCCAACCGCGTCGCCCAGGGCACCAACCCTCTCTGCGGGGATAACTACACCATCTACGCCCGCGTCAACGACGACGACATCGTCGAAGCCGTCAGCTTCGAGGGCAGCGGCTGCGCCATCTCCAAGGCCGCCGCTTCGATGATGACCACCCGCATCAAGGGCAAGAAGGTCGAGTCCGCCGAGCAACTCATCGAGGAGTTCCGCGCCATGCTCACCGGTGAACTCGACCTGCAGGCAGACCACAGCCTCGGCCACCTCACGGTCTTCGAAGGGGTCGCCCAGCTTCCCCAACGGGTCAAGTGCGCCGTGCTCCCCTGGCACGCCATGCACGCCGCCCTCGAAGGCGACGAAGAGACCTCCACCGAGGGTGACTCGGACATCTGGAGCAAGGAGTAATCCATGAAAATCGCCGAGATTGAGCCGACGCCTAACCCCAACGCGATGAAATTTGTCCTCACCGAGGCCATCACCCACGGCTTTGTGACCCGCTCCTTTGAGGACTTCAACCAGGCATCTACCGTCCCCCTGGCCAAAGCGATCTTCGAGATCGACCACGTCATCAGCGTGTACTTCGCAGACCGCTGGATCACGGTCACCCAGGATGGCGGCGCAGACTGGTCACAACTGCTTCGCGCTGTCGCCGAACCCATCCGCGCGGCCAGCTTCGCTGACGCCAACCCCGAAGGTGGCCTCTCGGTCAGCGGTGACGATACCGACGACTCCGACCTTCCGGGCATGGACGACCCCCGCATCCCTCTGATCCGCGAAACCATCGACGAGCACATTATGCCCTTCCTCGCCGGCGATGGCGGCGGACTCAAGATCATGGGGCTTGTCGATAACCAACTCCTCGTGCGCTATGAGGGGGCCTGCGGAACCTGCCCCGCCTCCATGACCGGCACCTTGCTGGCCATCGAGAACCTCTTGCAGGTCGAGGTCGACCCTGAGCTCTACGTCGCTACCGTCTGAGCCACACGACATCTGAACGCACGCAGCAACGAGGCCACCCTTTCAGGGTGGCCTCGTTGCGTTAGACCTTCGCCCTGCGGAGACTTGTCAATCGCCCCCCACCTTTGTTCTAGTGCCCCCACCTTTGTTGGCTTCGCCGCCCTTCCCGGCGACACCCTCTTTCCGACACCTTCAAGCCCGGATGAGCCCATGAGCGTCCACGCCCTCGCACCCGACACGGTCAACACACCCATCTCCCTGACCCACGCCGTGCGTTTTGTGACCGCCGCCAGCCTCTTCGATGGTCACGACGCCGCCATCAATGTCATGCGTCGCATCCTTCAGGCCTCCGGTGCCGAGGTGATTCACCTGGGGCATAATCGCTCCGTCAACGAGATCGTCAACGCCGCCATCGCCGAAGACGCACAGGGCATCGCCATCAGCAGCTACCAGGGCGGCCATGTCGAGTTCTTCAAATACATGGTCGACCTGCTCAAAGAGCGAGGCGCTTCTCACATCAAGGTCTTCGGTGGCGGAGGGGGCGTCATCGTTCCCGAAGAAATCGCCGAACTCGAAGCCTACGGCGTCCAGAAGATCTTTAGCCCGGAGGACGGTCGCCGCCTCGGGCTCCAGGGCATGATCAACCACATGCTCAAGCTCGCCGACTACGATCCCGTTGCCCGCATAGGCGTCGCCGATCCCTCGGGCGTCATCTCGGCTCGGCCTGGCGCGCTGGCGCGCGCTATCACCATGGCGGAGCAGGGCCGCCTGGAGGAACTGAACCTCCCCACGCCCGACACCCTGGCTCCGGTCCTCGGTATCACCGGTACCGGCGGGGCAGGGAAGAGCAGCCTCACCGACGAACTCATCCGCCGCTTTCTGATGGATTTTGACGACCGGCGCATCGCGCTGCTCTGCGTCGACCCCTCCCGCAAAAAGACCGGAGGAGCGCTGCTTGGCGACCGCATCCGCATGAACGCCATCGACGACGACCGCGTCTACATGCGCTCGCTGGCCACCCGCGGCTCCAAGGGCGAAGTCTCCGACGCCCTCGCGGACGCCCTCACGGTCGTGCAGGCCGCGGGCTTCGATCTTGTCATCGTGGAGACCAGCGGCATCGGGCAGGGCGACGCCGACATCGTGGACTACGCCGACTGCTCCCTCTACGTCATGACCAGCGAGTTCGGTGCACACACCCAGCTCGAGAAGATCGGCATGCTCGACTACGCCGATTTCGTCGCCATCAACAAGTTCGAGAAGGCCGGCAGCGAAGACGCCCTTCGCGCTGTCCGCAAGCAGCTGCGTAGAAACCGCCAGATCTCCTACGACATCGCCGATGAAGACGTTCCCGTCTTCGGCACCATCGCCAGCCAGTTCGGCGACACCGGCGTCAGCGCCCTCTACCACGCGCTGGCCACTCGCTTCTTCGGCGCCTTCGACTCCCGCTGGAGCTTCGACGGCCCCGTCAGCCAGAAGACCCACACCATCATCCCCGCCGACCGCACCCGCTACCTGGCCGATATCGCTAACACCTGCCGAAATTACCGCGCCTGGGCTCAAGCGCAGGCCGACGTCGCAACCAAACTCTACCAGCTCGACGGCGCCGCAAAGCTCCTGGGCGAAGACAACGCCGAGGCCCTCCACGCCCGCCGCGATGAGCTCGAAGATCGCCTCGACCGCCGCACCCAAAAGCTCCTCGACGGCTGGGATGACCTCAAAGAGGCCTACGCCGGCGACCATTTCGAAGTCCAGATCCGCGACAAGGTCCGCCGCTTCGAGCTGACCTCCACCTCCCTCTCCGGCTCCAAGATCCGCCGCGTCTCCCTGCCGCGCTTCCAGGACTGGGGCGACATCGTCCGCTGGCAACTCCTCGAAAACGTCCCCGGAGAGTTTCCCTTCACCGCCGGCGTCTTCAACTTCAAACGCCGCGACGAAGAGCCCAAGCGCATGTTCGCCGGCGAAGGCACCCCCGAGCGAACCAACAAACGCTTCCACTACCTGTGCGAAGGCGAAGCCGCCAACCGTCTCTCCACGGCCTTCGACTCCGTCACCCTCTACGGCGAAGACCCTGACCTGCGCCCCGACATCTACGGCAAAGTCGGAAACTCCGGCGTCAGCGTCTGCACCCTCGATGACATGAAGCGCCTCTACGACGGCTTCGACCTCTGCGCCCCCAACACCAGCGTCTCGATGACCATCAACGGTCCGGCGCCCATCATCCTGGCGATGTTCCTCAACACCGCCATCGACCAGCAGGTCGACGCCTTCATGGCACTGCAGGGCAGGGCGCCCTCCGACGACGAGCGCGACGACATCGCTCAGAACGCGCTTCAGGTCGTCCGTGGCACCGTCCAGGCTGACATCCTCAAAGAAGATCAGGCCCAGAATACCTGCATCTTCTCCACCGAATTCGCCCTCAAGATGATGGGTGACATCCAGGAGTACTTCGTCGACCACCGAGTCCGAAATTACTACTCCGTCTCCATCAGCGGCTATCACATCGCCGAGGCCGGCGCGAACCCCATCAGCCAGCTCGCCTTCACCCTCGCCAACGGCTTCACCTTCGTCGAATATTATCTGGCGCGGGGCATGAACATCGACGACTTTGCCCCCAACCTCTCCTTCTTCTTCTCCAACGGCATGGACCCCGAGTACACCGTGCTCGGACGCGTTGCCCGACGCATCTGGGCCGTCGCCATGCGCGAGCGCTACGGCGCTAACGCCCGCTCCCAGAAGCTCAAATACCACATCCAGACCTCCGGCCGTTCCCTCCACGCCCAGGAGATCCAGTTTAACGACATCCGCACCACCCTCCAGGCGCTTCTGGCTCTCTTCGATAACTGCAACAGCCTTCACACCAACGCCTTCGACGAAGCGATCACCACCCCCACCGAGGCCAGCGTCCGTCGCGCCATGGCCATCCAGATGATCATCAACCGCGAGTTCGGCCTCTCCATGAACGAGAACCCCTGGCAGGGGTCGTTCGTCATCGACGAACTCACCGACCTCGTCGAAGAAGCCGTCCTCCAGGAGTTCGAGGCCATCAGCCGACGCGGAGGCGTCCTCGGTGCCATGGAGACTCAGTACCAGCGCTCCAAAATTCAGGATGAGTCCATCCACTACGAACTCAAGAAGCACTCCGGCGAACTCCCCATCATCGGGGTCAACACCTTCATCGCGCCTGAAGGTATCGACGACAGCGACGGCACCGCACTCGAGCTGATCCGCTCCACCACCGAAGAAAAACAAACCCAGCTCGACAACCTCGCCACCTTCAAGTCCGACCATGACTCCCGGACCGAAGCTGCCCTTCAGCAGCTCAAAGAGGTCGCACTCGGTGACGGAAACATCTTCGATGAGCTTATGCGCACCGTCCGCGTCGCCAGCCTCGGCCAGATCACACGCGCCCTTTATGAGGTCGGCGGACAATACCGCCGCTCGATGTAACAACCTCGTCGACTCCTCGCATCACCACACCTTCGCATTCCCCCGTACTTCTCCCCCCGCAGTGGGGGAACATGAGGCTCTATGGTCGTCATCTCTGTGGACTCCGTCGCAAAATCCTTTGGCGATCGCACCCTCTTTAAAGACGTCAGTTTTGGTCTGGGCGCAGATGATCGCGTCGGCCTCCTCGGCGTCAACGGCGCCGGTAAAACCACGCTCCTTCGTATCCTCCTCGGCCTCGAGCCCCCCGACGAAGGCAACGTCATCCACGCCCGCCAGGCCCGCATCGAATACCTTCCCCAGGAGCCCGACCTCCAACCCGAACGCACCGCCCTGGAAACCGTTATCGCTGACGGACCCCAGGCCTTCCGCGTTGTCGAGGCCTACGAGGCCGCCTGCCGGGCACTCGCCGCCAGTCCCCAGGACAATGACCTCATCATGCGCGTCGCCGAACTCGGCGAAGAGATGGATCGCGTCGGCGGCTGGACCCTGGAGAGCGAGGCCAAAACCATCCTCTCCCAGCTCGGCATCCTCGACCACGACCAGCCCGTCGCTCAGATGAGCGGTGGTCAGCAAAAACGCGTCGCCATGGCACGTGCCCTCGTTCGCCCCAGCGACCTCCTCATCCTCGATGAGCCTACAAACCACCTCGATATCGAAACCGTCGCCTGGCTCGAAGACTACCTCGCCTCCCGCAGCACAGGCCTCCTCCTCATTACCCACGACCGCTACTTCCTCGATCGCGTCGCCAACGTCATCCTCGAATTGGCGGACCACACCGTCTACCGCCACGCCGGCAACTACTCCGCCTTCCTTGAGGCCCGCGCCCACCGCGAAGAACTCAAACAGATCGCCGAGTCCAAGCGCGCTCAGCTTGCTAAAAAAGAACTCGCCTGGCTGCGCCGGGGCCCCAAGGCCCGCACCACCAAAAGTAAATCTCGTATCCAGCGGGCCGAAGCTCTCATCAACGGCGCCGTCAACCTCGACGAACAGAAGGTCGAGATCGACACCGTCGAAAGTCGCCTCGGCAAAAAGATCATCCGCCTCGACCACGTCTCCCACGCCTACGAGGGCAGGGCCATCCTCAACGACGTCTCCTACACCCTTGATCGCCGCGACCGCCTCGGCATCGTCGGTCCCAATGGCGCCGGAAAGTCGACCCTCCTCAACATCATTGCCAACCGCCTCACCCCCGACCAGGGCATCGTCGATATCGGAGAGACCGTCGTCATCGGCTATTTCGACCAGCAGGCCGAAGGCCTCGACCCGGACATGCGGGTCCACGACTACATCACCGAGGTCGCCCACCGCATCCCCACCTCCGATGGCTTCCTCACCGCCTCCCAGATGCTCGACCTCTTCCTCTTCGACCGCGACAAGCAGTGGACTTACATCCACAAACTCTCCGGCGGGGAGCGCCGGCGCCTCTACCTGCTTCGCATCCTGATGCGCCAGCCCAACGTCCTCCTGCTCGACGAGCCCACCAACGACCTCGACGTGGATACCCTCACCGTCCTCGAAGACTACCTCGACAGCTTCGACGGCGCCGTTATCACCGTCAGCCACGACCGCTACTTCCTCGACCGCACCTGCGAGCATCTCCTCACCTTCAAAGAAAACGGTCAGGTCGAAGAGGTCCCCGGAAACTACGCCTTTCTCGAAGAGCGCCGCGCCCAACAGGCCCGTCAGGAGCGTCAGGAGGCCGCTGCCCGCGCAGAAGCCGAGCGCAAAACCTCCCCTGTGCCTGCCGCCCCGAAACCCGACGCCCCCCGAAAACTCTCCTACAAAGAGCGCCGCGAACTCGAAGCTCTTGAACCCCGTATCGCCGAGATCGAAGAGCGCCTCGAAGCCATCGATCAGGCCATGGTCGCCTCCGCCACCGACTACGAAACCGTCGCCGCCCTCGACGAAGAAAAGTCCGCACTCAGCACCGAACTTGAGACGTCCCTGGAACGCTGGATGGAACTCTCCGAGCTGGCCTGACACCCTCCAAAGCCTGCGCATTCCTTTCCTCACCCAGACCTTCTTCCGGCTTTTGGTTGGAAATCAACTTGACCCGGCGCCTCCCGCGCTCAGACTCCTCCCACTTCATGTTCGATGTGTCGGGGAGGTGACGCGTGGCCGCCTTCTCCGTCTTCAGGTCGAAGCCCCTTGCCGGGCGTTGGCTACACACATCTCCGTCGCAAGCCCTCAGTCTTGCGATGCCGTCGGGGACCCTCAACGTACCCTGGGCATGCTGTCGATCTTGCCCCCGCCGCGCTGACCTTGAGCCCCTCCGGGGCTCTTTTCCCGACGGAGACATCATGTTCGAAACCACCTGGAACGCGCTCAATCTCTACCAGCAGCCCAACGGAAGCATGGCTTTCTGCCTCTCCGACATCGAAGAGAAAGCCTGCGATGCAGGCCTCGACGACGTCTGCTCCCGCGCCGAGAGCGCCCTCGAAGCTTGCGTGCGATCCCAACTCCTCGACGACCAGTGGGCGAACTCCGGTCAAACCGGTCTGCCTTCCCGAGCCGAAGCCGTCAAAACCAGCGCCCTCATCGCCCGCACCCTCTCCCAGATCCACGATGTCTGCGAGACCTTCGGCTCCCAACACCGCGAGACGCCTCGTAAACTCGCTGCGATTGAGGTGCTCAAAGTCGCCTTTCCCCGCGGCGTTCGCCCCGTGGTCTCCTCTCGCCTTGAGGAGCAACTCGCGGCCTATGACCTCCTCATCCAGCGCCTCCAGCGCGACCTCCACGCCCAACTCGTCGCCGTTGGCATCGCCGATCTCGTCGCCGACCTCGCTACCTACAAAAACGACTTCGCACGCCAACTCGCGGTCCATGACGACGTCCTCTCCTTCGAGCGCGTCAAAGACGCGCGCCACGTCGCACGCGAATCGTTCGCCGCCGTCATCGTCCAGGTCCTGGCCAGCACCTTCGACCAGCCCGAACTTCGCGCCGACTTGCTCGCGTCCGTCCGTGACCAGCAGGCCCGCATCGCCATCCATCACCGCCGCCGCGGTAAAAGCGTGAGCCCCGACGACCACGACATCGACATCATCGAGCTTCCCACCAAGCCTGACGATGACGCAGACCGCCCCGACGCGCCTGACGCCGAGTAACGGCGCTCATCATCGCACCTTCTGGCACCATCTCCGCGCCGGGCTTTCGCCCGGCGCTTTTTTTTGACCTCGGTGAGCCATGCCTACGCATCGCACCAGGGGATCTAGCACTCCAATCTCTCACAAACCCCTCTCCAACCCCTGCCTGCCCGACCCCTCCCACACCCTGACCCTACCGAGGACTGTTAACTTTAGCAGGTCATCCCTCATTCGGGGGCATGATCCACCCCTCCAGCTGGCACTCGACCCCCAGCCTGACCCCTCCCACACCCCTCCGGTTGGCACTCGACCCTCAGCCTGACCCCTCCCACACCCTTCACCTTCAAACCCCACAACGAACGCGACGCCTCCGGCCCCCCTTCACTCATAGCCTCACGGCCAGCGTTTCACCCCCAACACCCCTGACCCTCACGTCCTACCCCCGGCGCTCCGTCTGCCTCTTGCCTCACGCTCACACCCGACCCCCCGTTGACCCGTTCGCTACGTCTTGTAACCATCCCCCTTTCACCGTACAGACCGCCTTGCCGCACGCCCGCTTTGATTGCTACATTTGCCTGACGGCTTCACCCCCCGAACACTCTAGGATTTCGCGCTCGCCATCAGCCCCACCGCAGACATCCTCGCGGCAGGCCCTCCCGCTCTACAGACAGGTAAGATCGATGACCGATCAGCTCCGCGCGCTCCAGGACCAGTTGGCCACCGACCCCGGTAATCCCGACATCTTCCGCGCCTTGCAGAGCCTCTGCTGGGAACACGGACACTGGCAAGAAGCCCTCTCTGCCGCTCGGGAACAGGCCAGCATCAGCACCCTCAAGCCCGACTACGAGAGCCTTGCTCAGAGCCTCCACGCCCTCGCCGAATCCCTGCAACCCGGACCCGAGAAGGCCCGCGCGCTCCTGGCGCTGGGGGATCTCTACCTCGAAGAGCTCGACCAGCGCTCCCGCGCCATGGAAGCCTTCCAGGCAGCCTTCAAAGCACACCCCGAAGACGCACTCCCGCTACAGCGCGCTTCCGCCGTCTATCTGCAGCACCAGGAGTGGGACAATCTTCTCACCACTCACCAGATCGAGGCTCGTGTCGCAGCCGAGCTCGCCGAGCGCACACGCCTCCTGCTCGCCATCGCTCAGATCCGCGCCGAACACCAGGGCGACATCCCCGCCGCCCTCGAAACCCTCGCGCAAATCGAACACTCCGACCCCTTCGTCGATCAGCTCACCGCTCTCTACCAGCGCGGTAGCTCCATTGCCAACGCCATCGCCGAAGCCGACGAACTCGCCACCGAGCTGCTCGCAGAAGGGGAGGGGGCCGACGCCGCTCAGGCTTGGCTAGAAGCCGCTCAGCTTGAGTACGATCGACTCGCCGGGCAACCCGCACACGCCCTCGACTTCGCACGCCGCGCCCTCAACGCCGACCCCCAAAACGAAGACGCTCGGCTCATCATCGACGAACTCTCCACTGAGAGTGATACCTCCGCTTCCCCCTCCCGCGAACCTGACGCTATGACCGAATCCGGCGCAACTCCCGACCTTCCTATCGAACCTCAGAAGCGCAGCGTCAGCGCCTTCTTCGACGCCATCGCCCCCTTGGAGGGGGACCCCGACGATGCCCGCCAGGCTCTCCAGGATGACCCGGCCAACCTCTCCGCCCTGGCGAGACTTCGCGCCGAACTCCGCGCGCAGGGCGACCTCGGTCAACTCGCCGAAACTCTCGAACACTCCGTGCGTTACCTGCGCAAACGTGACGGTGAATGGGAGGTCATGACCGAACTCGCCAGGCTCTACTGGCTGGAACTCAATGATGACGAGCGCGCCGAGTACTATTTCAAACGTCTCAAACTCCTCGATGACGCTCACCCCGACGTCTTTGCCTTTTACGAAGCCTACTACGAAGACGCTGGCGACTGGCGAAAGCTCTTCTCGCTGCTCGCCAGCCGCCTCACTCAACTCAACGACCGCGAGGACTACTGGCTCGTCGCCGAGCGCCTCTCGGACATCGCTGAGACCGAACTCGGCAGCGCAGAGAAGGCCATCGATGTCTGGAAAAACTTCCTGAGAGAGTTCCCCGCTGACCCCCAGGCGCGTCGCCGTCTTCGACACCTCTACGAAGACCACGGCAAATGGAACGCCCTCGTCGATCTCATCAAAGACGAAGTCCGTCAGCTCGAAGAGAACGACCCCGACAACACCGCTGAGCGGGTCGTGCTCCTCGAAGAAATGGCTGACATCTACCGCGTCCGCCTCAACCTCGACTCCATGCTCATTACGATCATGGCCCAGATTCTGGAGCTCGACCCTCTCCACCCCTCGGCCTTCGATCAACTTCGCGACCTCTACGAAAAGAACCGCCGCTTCAATGACCTCGCCAGCCTGCTCTCCGACGCCGCCGAACTCGCCGCAGAGCAGGGCGACATCGGCCGCGCACTTGGCCTCCTCCTTGAGGTCGCTGACATCTGGCAGGAACGACTCAATAACGTCACCCAGGCCATCCCCTACCTCGAGCGCGTCATCGCGATCGCTCCCGAGGAGGCCGACGTCCGAGACCGTCTCCGCCAGATCTACGAGCAGCGTCGAGACTTCCGCTCCCTCTTCGACCTTGAGGTCAAAGAAGCCGTCCTCGAACTGGGAGACCTGCGTGAGACCCGCCTGACCGAACTCCTGGAGATGGCTCGCGAGAAACTTCGCGACCCCGAGCGCGAAGCACGTGTCCTCGAAGCCCTCTCCGAATCCCACCCCTCCGAAGAGCGCCTCGACGAACTCCAACGCGCCTACCGTCGCCTTGAAGACTGGCGATCGCTCGCAAGCCTCCTCGAATCCCGAGCTCCCTCCTTCGCCCCGGATAAGGCCCTGGCAACCCGGGAAGAAGCGGCGAGTCTCTTCCACCAACGCCTCAACGACCTCGACGAGGCCGCCCGCGCCTGGCAGGCCATCCTCAGCGAACACAACGACCATCAAGAGGCCTTTGAGAGCCTCAGCGAAATCTTCGCCCACACCTCTCAACTCGACGCCCTCGAAGGTCTCTACCTGAATGCCGGGCGACCCGAAGAGCTCTTCGACCGCCTCGACCTCCTTGCCGAAGACCTCGACGACGCTGCGCTCATCGACCTGCGCGAACGCCAGGTTCGCGTCGCTCAACAACACCTCCAGGACAACGCCCGCCTCATCACAACCCTGGAAGACCTGCTTCTGCGTGCTCCCGATGAGGAGACTCAGGCCGCTCTCTACGAGCGGCTCCTCCCGAACTACGTCGTGGAGGCGCACTACGATCGCGCCATTGAGGCACACCAGTTCCTTCTGGAACGACGCGATGAAGACGGCCCTCGCGTCGAAACCATGCTCGCCATCGCCGATCTGGAACATCGACGCGAGCAGCCCGACCAGGCTCTTGCCTGGGCGCTGAAGTGCTTTGAGCGTTTCCCGGCGGACCCCGAAATCCTTGACGTCTCATTGGACTACGCCCGCGCCGCCTCCCTTCAGCAGACCCTCGCTGACGCATGGATTGCCCGGGCCGAGGCCATCGAAGACGAAGCCACGCAGAACGACCTCTTCTCCCGCGCCGCAACGCTCCTGGCGCACGACCTCGAGCAGACCGAGCGGCCGATCGAGCTCTTCGAGCTGCTGCGTCCACGTATGCCCGAATCCATGAAGGTGCTCGCCGCCCTCGACCCCCTCTACGACCGCGCCGGACGCCACGAGGATCGCGTTGACACCCTCCGCACCCAGATTCAGCTCCTGGCAGAGCAGGGCGCCGCAGACGCCGACCTCGTCGACCAGCTCTCCAAGATCGCCGACGTTCAGCGCGCTCACCTCGACCAGAAAGACGCTGCTCGCCAGACCTACATGGAGATCCTCGACCGCGACCCGGACCACCTCGGTGCGCTGCGCGGCGTAAAAGAACTCCATCGCCTCGACGCGCGTCACCACGACGTCGCCGAATTCCTCATGCGCGAGATCCCCCTGGCTGCCTATGAGGGCCCCGAAGCTGTCTGGCGTGCCCGCATGGAACTCGGCGACCTCATGCGCGACCACCTCGATGACCCTCACGGTGCGCTCCGATCCTACGCCGAGGTCCTCGGGGAGAATCCCGAACACGACGGCGCCCTCACCGCCGCCCGCCAGTTCCTTGAGCGCGACGACTTTGCTCGAGACGCCGCCTTGCTTCTTGAGCCTATCCTCCGCGATCTCAATGCTCACGAACCCCTCGCCGAGGCTCTCGAAGCCCGCCTTCGTGTCTGCGACGACCCCTTCGAAGAGCAGGAGATCCTCGACGAGCTTATCCCTCTCTACGCCGACGAACTCAAAGACCTTGAAGTCGCCTTCAATCACGCCTGTCGCCAGTTCAACATCGATCCCGAACGTGACGATATCTGGCTGAGGGTCGAGCAGCTTGGTGCCCGTCTCAACCGCTGGGCCCTCATCGAAGAGATGTTCACCGCTCAGAGCCCCCTCCTTGGCCACGAGTCCCCCACGCGCTTCGATCTGCTCCGCCACCTCGCCGCCATCCGCGAGCACCAGATCAAAGACCGCCCGCGAGCACTCGAAGCCTGGGAGCGTCTCCACGCGTATGACCCGATGGACCTCCCCACCGTCGAAGCGCTGGAACGCCTCTACCGCAAAGACGAGCGCACCGCGGATCTCGTCGATATCCTTCGCAAACGCGCACTCCTCGTTGACCTCGACGAAGATCGCGTCAACCTCCTGACCGAAGCCGCCAGCCTCCTCGACGCGGCCCTCCATCAGCCCGTTGACGCCATCGAACTCTATCGCGAAATCCTCGCCATGGAGCCCGATCATTCCGACGCCGTCGACGCCCTTGAGCGCCTCCTCCGCGATCAGCAGGCCTGGCACGACCTCGACGCCTTACTCGCCGAACAGGCAGAGCAGACCCTCCAGCCCCAGCGTCGCCGCGCTTTCCTGCGACGCCTTGCCAGTCTGCGCTTCGAGCAACTCGATGATCTTCCCGGCGCCGTCGCCATCAGCATCGACCTCCTGGAAGACGACCCCGGAGACGACGCCGTCCTGGCCTTCGTAGCCGACCTCGACGACCGCCTGGCCTCCGAGGCAACCTGGCCCGAGCTCCGCCTCGACCTCGCACGCACCCTCGAGCCCATCTACCGCCTGCGCAGCGAGTACGACCGCCTCGATCACGTCCTCGCCATCCGCCTCGACCTCTGCGACGAGCCCTTCGAGAAGCTCGAAATCCTCGATGAACTCGTCACGCTTCGCCACAAAAAGCTCAGCCGACCCCGCCAGGCCTTCGACGCCATCGCACGCGCAGTCCTCATCCAGCCCGACGATGAAGACCGCCGCAGGCGCCTCATCGAACTCGCCAACGCCGTCGACGCGCTCGATGAGGCCGCTTCTACCCTCGAACAGGCCGCCTTAAGCGCTGACACCTTCGCCGCTGGTGCCATCTGGAAACGCGTCGGACAGCTCGCCACCCAGAAGCTCAACGACTCCACCCGAGCCATCGCTGCCTTTGAGCAGGCTCTTGAACTCGACCCCAACGACATCTCCGCCATGGAGGCCCTCGAACGTCTCTTCGAAGCCACCGGCGACACCGAAAACCTCAGCCTCATCCTCCTGCGCCAGTCTGAAGTCGCCGCCTCCGAGCAGCGCCTCAAGCTCCTGCGCCGTGTTGCCATCCTCCAGGAGCAGGTCCTGGACAACGCTCCCGATGCCATCGACACCAACCGCCTTATCCTTGAGGCGGACCCCACCGATCTCCAGGTTGTCGAAGCCCTCGAACGACTTTACGACGCGCAAGACCAGCACTTCGAACTCGCTGAACTCCTTCAGAGAAAGGCGGAGCTCGTCGAGGAGGGGGCCGCTCGGATGGGCGTCCTCGTCAGACTCGCGGAAGTCTACGAGCATCAACTCCACGACCTCGAAGAGACCATCTCAACGTACCGTCGCATCGTCGCCGAAACCCCGGGCCACCTCCACGCGCTGGCTCAGCTCGACCGCATCCTCCGCGACGAAGCCCGCTGGGCTGACTGGGTGGATGTCGCTCGTCAGCGCCTCGATAGCCCTGCAGCCCGCGACCCCGAACTTCGCCTCGAACTCGAACTGCGCCTCGGCGCCGCCCTCGCAGACGAACTCTTCGACACCACCGAAGCCCTTCAGGTCTTCCGCTCCATCCTCGCCAGGGTCGAAGACCAACCCGAAGCCGTCGCTCGCCTCGAAGCCTTTGCCCGGGAAGACGCCTGGATCGAAGACGTCGCCTCCGATCTCCGCGAGATCTACCGTCGAAACAACAAGTGGTCCCGTCTCCTTGACCTCCTCGATCGCCTCGCGACCCAACTCCTCGACCCTACCGAGAAGGCCACCCTTCTCTTCGATCGAGGTGTCATCGCCCGCGACCGATTCGACGACCGTGGCGAACTCGCCATGACCTGTTTCGCTCAGGCCTGGGCCCTGGAGCCACAGCGGGAGGGCTACGGTGACGCCCTCATCTCGCTGGGAAGCCGTCTGCAAGCCTGGAACACCCTCACGGAGCACCTCCGCACCGTCCTGGACCGCGCCCTCGAACCCCGCATGATCCTTGACCTCCACCTCAAGCTCGCCATGATCTTCGGTTATGCGCTGAGCGATGAGGCCGAGGCTGAGCACCACCTGCGTGAAGTCCTCGCCATGGAACCTTCCCATGCCGAGGCCCTCGCAAGCCTTATGTCACTGCTCGACAGACAAGAGCGTTGGCACGACCTCATCGAGATCTTCGAAGCGCGTCACCAGGAACTCCTCGACTCCAGACCCTCGGACGCGCTCACCTTCCTTCGAAAGATCGCCGAGCTGCAGGAGAACCGCCTCAACGACTCCTTCTCCGCCGTCGATACCTGGCGCCGCGTTCGTGCACTTGAACCCCGCGGCCAGCTCGCGCTGGAGCAACTCGTGCGTCTCCTCTCTGCCCGGGAAAGCTGGGAGGAGCTCGCCGACCTCTACACCGACATCGCCGCCTCCAGCAGCCTTCCCTCCGAAGTGCTGCAGGCCGAACTTGCCCTGGCCGACCTCTGCCGGGGCCCCCTCCATGAAGTTCCCCGGGCCGTCGAACTCTACGGGCGCGCCCTCGATATCGACGCGGAGCATCCCCACGCCATTGCCTCCCTCGAAGCTGTCTTCGACCAGGACCCCGAGCATAGCGCCCTGGCTGCTCAGCACCTCGAACCTCTCTACCGCCAGCGCAAAGACCGCACCCGCCTGGCACGTGTCCTCGATGTCCGCGCCGCCGCCAGCGATCTCCCGGCCGAACGCCTGGGATGGCTGCGCGAGCTCGCCCAGATTGTGGACTACGAGCTGGGCGATCCCGCCTGGGCCTGGCAGATTCACGGTCGCATTTTTGCTCTCGACCCCGCTGACCAACCCTCCCGCGACGCCCTCGCCATCCTCGCGGCGCGTGTCATCGATCCCCTCCAGGGCTGGCTCGCCCTGGCCGAACGCTATGATACCGTCCTGCGTGAGAGCTATGACATCGACGACGCGCTCCGCGCACGTCTGCGCGTGGAGCAAGCCGAGATCTTCGCCGATCGTCTCCTCGACGCCACACGCGCTTCCGACACCGCCAACCTTGCCCTGAGTCTTGCCCCTGACCTCGACCGGGCGATCGATCTTCGTGAGCGTCTGCTGGAGCGGGAGCGCGACTGGCTCGAACTTGCCGAGCACTATCGTCGCCTCGCCGAGCAGCAGCCCGAGCACGCGGCACCATGGCTCGAAAAGCTCGCTGTCCTCTTCGAAGAGGTTCTCGGCGACGTTGAAGCCGCCATCGACACCTACAACCAACTCCTTGAAGTCGATCCCACCTCCGCCTCCTATCGTGCCTCGCTGGAGCGACTCCTCGCTCAAGTCGAGCGCTGGTTTGATCTGGCCGAGATTTACCGCTGGCGGATCAACGACGCTCTCGACCCCGACGTCGTCCTCGACAATCGCTTCAAGCTCGCCCGCCTGCAGGAGGCCCATCTCGACGCCGTTGAAGAGGCCATCGAGACGTACCGCTCGATCCTTGATGACGAGCCCTCCCACGGTCCTACCATCCGCGCCCTGGAGGGGTTGCGCCACGACCTCGAACGCCGCAGCGGCCCCTGGGAGCCCTTGCGCCTGAGCGTCATTGATCTCCTCCTCAACACCTACGATGAATCCCTCGCCTGGCTGCGAATCGATGACCTTCTCGAAGAAAAGGTCCTCCTCCTCGATGACGTCGCTCTCCAGGTCCAGGTCCTCGTGGAGCGCGCTCAACTCATGCTTCGCGTCAGCGAAGACGTCGTCGAACGCTCTCAGGCCCTCATCACCCTGGCACGCGCCTACTGCCTCGATCCTTCCAACAGCGAAATCGAAGAACTCGTCGATGTGCTCGCCACCGACCTCGACGCCTGGCAGCGGGTCATTCCCATCTACCTTGCTGCCCTCGAAGACTCCGACGACGTCGCGCGTCAGGGACGCATTCTTGCCGCCATTGCTCGCGTTTACGAAGGTCCCCTCGACGACAAAGAGAGCGCTATCGCCGCCTACCAGCAAAGCGTCGAGATCGCTCCCGACACAGAGGACACCCTCAGCAAACTCCAGCAACTTTACGGCGAACTCTCCAAATGGGAGCCTCTCGTCCAGATCCTTGAGCGTCGCCTCGCCGAGACCTACGACCCTGAAGAGGGCCAGAGCCTGCGCGTGCGCATCGCTCGCATCTACGACGAAACCCTTCAGCAGCCCGACCAGGCCCTGCGCCTCTATGAGGAACTTCGACAGGACGCTCCCTCCGAGCTCTCCTACCTTCTTGTCATGGAGCGCCTCCTCGAGTCCCTTGAAGATTGGCAGGGGCTGGAATCCCTCCTCATCGACAAACTCTCGATTGTCGACGGCGACTCGTTGCGCTCACGCGCCTTCCATCGCCTTGGTCAACTCCGTCGTGACCACCTCCAGCGACCCGATGATGCTATCGTCAGCTTCATCGATGCTCTCGCCATCAACCCCGAGGACACCGATGCCCTCGACGCCCTCATTGATCTCTACAATACCAACCAACGTTGGCCCGAACTCCTCGACGCGCTTCACTCCCGTCAGGAGCTTCTTGACCCCGATGCTCTCAACGACCTCACAGCCCTTGAGGTCCGACAGGGCGATGTCCTCGCAGAGCACCTCAACGATCCTCTCCAGGCCCTGGAGCGCTACGCCAGCGCCCTTGAGCGTGACCCCCAGAACTACCTGGTCCGCGGTGCGCTCTTCCGGCTGATGACCCACCCCGAAGCCCTCGTCCCCGCCGGTCAAGCTCTCCAGGACGCCTACCGCGCCGGACAAGAATACGATGAGCTCGAAGCGCTCTACGAGCGCATGATCGAACTCAGTGAGCTCCCCGAGCAGCGCGCCGGACTCTACATCGATCTCGCTCAACTTCAGATCGACGCCTTCGATCTCCCCGTCAAAGCCTTTGCCACTCTGGGGCGCGCCTTGCGCGACGTCCCCCAGGTCGACTTTCTTCGCGAGCAGCTTCAACTCCTCGCCGAACACCTCGGCTTCCAGGACGACCTCGTCGCCCTCTACGAAGAGGCCCTCGAACTCGGCGTTGACGACCTCGAAGTCCGCCGCTCGATGCACCTCGCTGTCGGACAGGGGTACGCTCAGGGCATGGGCGAGGCTGACGAAGCGATCCGTCACTTCAACGCCGTGCTGCAGCTTGATGAGTATGACCTCGACGCCCTGCGCTGGCTCGACCAGATCTACCAGGCTCTCGAAGACTGGCCCAACCTCGTCGAGGTCCTCGGGGCCAAACAGACTGTGGTAGACGGCGACGAACTTCTCCAGACCAACTACCAGCTCGCCTACCTCCTGGAACTCGCCTTCGAGCAGCCACTGGAGGCCTTCGAACTCTACCGCCGCGTGCTCCTGGACGATCCCACTCATACCGGCGCCGTCGAGGGCCTGGAGCGTCTCAGTGATGTCGATGACCTACGCTCCGAGATCCTGGAGCTGCTCGAGCCCACCTACCGCGAGGCTCAAGACTGGCTCAAACTCAGCCGCCTTTACCTCCTGAAGCTCGAAACCGTGGAGAGCGCCGCCGAACGGGCAGATCTGCTGCGAGAAGTGGCCTCCCTGGAGTACGAAGAACTCGGTGACATCGACGCTGCCTACGCGCACTGGGGCAGGGCGCTCCGCGAAGATCCCCACGATGTCGACGTTCAGGAAAGAATTGAGGCCATCGCCGAGCAACGCGATCTCTACGAGGCCCTCGTCGTCCTCTACGAAGACATCGTCGAAGACCTCAATGACCCCATCCGACAACTCGAACTTGCGGAGCGCGCTGCTGACTGGGCTTTCCGTATCCTGGGTGATGAACAGCAGGCGGCATCCCTCTACCGCGTCGTTCTCGCTGTCGAACCCACCCACCAGCAGGCCCTCGAAAACCTGGAGCGCATCGCTCGCCAGCAAGGGGACGATCACAGCCTGGAGGCCGTCCTCACGGCCAGACTCCAGTCCTCCCATGACGCCTCCGAACAGGCCGACATCTACGCCGAGCTGGGCCGGGTACGCCTCGGGCTGCAGGATCACGCCGGCGCCATCGACGCTCTCAACGGCTGGACCGACCTCCAGGGCGAAGATCCCGAAGTCCTCGAAACCCTCTGCGGCCTCTTCGAGATCACCGAACGCTACGAGGAGCTCGCAAACACCCTCGATCGTCTTCTCAACCACCGTGCCGAGCCCGAGCTTCAACTCGAACTCCTCACGCAGCTCGGTGCCGTCACCTCCGATCGTCTCCAACAACACGGACGCGCCCTCGACGCCTACACCCGCGCCGGCGAGCTCGCCCCTGACGATCCCCAGATCCTTCGCGCACTCGAAGACGTCTACCACGGCCTCGGTGACCACCAGGCCCTGCGCGACCTCCTCGACCGTCAGCTCGAACTCGCGGGCAACGAAGACGAGATCGTCCGGCTTCTTCTTCGACGCGCGCGCCTGCGTTACGAAGTCGACCGCGACGCCAATGCCGCCATCGAAGACTATCAGGCAGCTTTCGCTCTGCGCGACGATCACCCCGATGTCATCGCCGCCCTCGGCGACCTTTATCGCAACGAAGCCCGCTGGGACGATCTCCTTGGCCTGCACCGTCTTCACTTCGATCGTGCCCCGGACCAGGACGCTCAGCTCCACCACCTCCTCGTCATGGCCCAGATCTGCCACGAGGAACTCCACCAACTCGACGAAGCCGCAAGTTTCGCAGGCACCGTACTTCAAGCCGACCCCCATCACCCCGACGCCCTCAGCCGCCTGGAGTCGATCTACCGCTCTCAACAGGCCTGGGACAACGTCATCGCCGTCCTCGATCGCCGCATGGAGGGCGCTGATGATCAGCAGCGTTACGACCTGATCCTGGAGCGCGCCCGCACCCTGGAGCACGATGCCGGCGCAGCTCAACCCGCTGCCGAAACCTACCTCACGATCCTGGAGTCCTTCCCCGACGATCAGGTTGTGCTCAGTCGTCTCGACGCCCTGTACACGCGCACCGACGACTACCTCGGCGCATACAGCCTCCTCGACCACCGCGCCCAACGTGCCGACGCCGCCGACGAGCAGGTTCAACTCTACCTCCAGATGGGCGAACTCGCCCGACAGCATCTCCCTGGCACTTCCCTGCGCACAGACGCTCTGGAGAAGGCTCGCGCCATCTCCGGCGATGACCTCGCCATCGTGGAGCCGCTGCTCGACGCTTACATCGAGCAGGGGCTCGTTGATCGGGCCTCTCCCATTCTCAACGCTGTCATCGATTCCCTCCTTGACGCCCGCCAGATGAAAGACGTCGTGCGCTTCTATCACCTCCAGGGCAAGCTCGCCGAACAGGCCGGCGATCGCGTCAGCGCCCGCGAGTCCTACGAGGCCGCCCACAAGATCGACGCCACCTACGTCCCCAACCTCCTCAGCCTCGGCAAGCTCGCCTTCCACGGCGAAGACCTCGAGCACGCCCTCAAGATCTTCCAGATCCTCCTGCTCCATCAGATGAACATCAAGGACAACGCCGACAAGGTTGACGTCTACTTCCACCTCGGAGCCATCCGGCAGGCTAGCGGAGACGAGCGCGGCGCCCGCGATATGTACAAACGCGCCCTCCGAGTCGATGCCGCTCACGCCCCCAGTCAGCAGGCACTCGACGCCCTCGGCGCGTAAGTCCCACCCGCGTTCAACACAGAGAAAAGGCCGCCCAAAAGGGCGGCCTTTTCTCTGTCTCGGTTGAACATTCCGACTACTTCGCCTCGCCCGAACGCCAGAATTGAACCAACTCCACGTCGCGCAGGGTCACCATCCCATCCTCGTTCTTCATGACCACCGTCAGCGCTTGCTCCTCTCCCTCTCCCAGCGCCACCACCATTCGCCCCCCCGGCGACAACTGGGCAACCAGTGCTTCTGGAGGCTCCGTCACGGCTTCATGCACCAAAACCCCTTCAAAACCAGCGTCACGCTCCGGCCACCCCTTAAGCCCGTCGCCACAACGCACCTCCGCCCCTCGATACCCCGCACGCACCAGGTCATCACCCAGCAACGAGGCCATCTCACAATCCCCCTCCATCACGTTGACCCTGGCTCCCATCTCCGTCAGCAACGCCGTCGTATACCCGCTGCCCGGAGACACCTCCAGAACCCGATCGTCCGGATTGACTTCCAGTAACTCCAGAACCAGCGCGGCAAGATAGGGCTGCAGGACCGTGCGTCCCCCGCCCAGCGGCAAGGGCGCATCCTGATACGCCCGCGGCCGCACCGGCGCCGGCACAAACTCCTGGCGAGGCACTGCTCGCATCGCCTCAATCACCGTGCGATCCCGGACCCCTCGCGCCACCACGTGCGCCTCCACCATCCGCTCTCGCTCTCCCTGCCGCGCGGCCGCCTGCGGATCCTCCTTCGGCTCAATCGTCCCCATCGTCACGTCCGTCTCTTCGGGATTCCCTCCCGACGACGGGGCAGGGGAGGGCTCACATCCCATCAACCCCACCCCCGTAAGCAGACTCAGGCACACAACCCGGCACAACGCTCGCGTAGCTCGCATCACCTCTCCTCGGTGTCGTAAAATCAGCCCGCCATCATGGCATCGAGCAGCCCCGCGGTGCAGCGCTCCACCATCTCAAACACCCGCTCAAAATGCTCAGGCCCCCCGCCCCACGGGTCGGGAACATCCTGTCCCCTCAACGACATCTTCGGCTCATAATCCCGCAACAGTACCAATCTTTCCCGAGCCCCACCCGGCAGTCGTCGAGCATCTCGCAGGTTGGTTCCATCCATAGCCACCAGCCAGTCGTACGCTTGAACATGCGCACCGACCAGCTGCTGAGCCCGCTGCCCGGAGATATCCAACCCCAGCCTCTCTCGTGCCACCCTCACACTCCCGGGATCAGGCGGCTCCCCCACGTGATAACCACTCGTCCCTGACGAGGCGATCTCAAAACGATCCCCCAACCCCCGCGTCTCCACGTGGTAACGAAACAACGCCTCGGCCAGCGGCGAGCGACAGATATTACCCAGACAGAAGAACATCACACGGGTGGTCATGGCTCGCTCCTGATGCCTCGCGCCATACGGGTCAGCATCTCAGAAGTTGATTCGCCGGCAGGCACCGTTGGGTTGCACCGCCACCTGCGCCCGATCTTGCCGCCACAAAAATGCCAGCTGGTTCAGCATAAACCCCACACCCTCTGCAGGGTTCGGTGCTGTTGAAAGATCCAGAAGCACTTCCATGGCATAGGTCGCACCCTCCACGTTGACCTGATAGCGGTACAATGCCTTTTTCCCCTCCAACTCTTTCGAGTAGATATTCGACTCGCCGGGGGTCGGCAGATCCTCCGGCCAATTCTCCGTCGGAAACCCCGCATCTTCGAGCGCTTGCAGTGTTAAACTCATCTCATATCTCCAGCTTCGACGAGACCTCGGGTCTCGCATCGCCTATCCAGTTGGGGAATGGTTCTCACGCAGGTTTCTCGTCCTCAGTTTGCGCCATCCCCCGCCTCCTTTCAAGGCCCCAGAACTCCCCTATATCGACCATTCCCCCCCTCGATCCTACATTTCCAGGGAGAGCATTCGACAACCAGGGGGGGACACGATGGACAGCATCCCGGGGGAACGAAGCCCGACGTCACGCATCATCGCATGCATGGTACTCGCACTTTTAACCTTTCACGCAGCTGGCTGCGCAACACGCACCGAGTGGCGCCCTCCTCAACGCCCCCTGATGCCCCTGGTCGAAGAACTCAGACCTCCTTCCACAGACATGCGTTTTGTTCAGCGCTGTCCGACCACCGAATTCACACCCGCACGCACCGGCCCCTGGATCAGCGCAGCCTCCGAGCGCCTCGCCAACACCCAACCTCCCACCCATCAGGTTCCCGACCAGATCATCACGACCGGGCAACCCATCACTCTCAACGCACGACTGACCTACGGTAAGTCACCGCTTCAGGGGGAGTGGGCTCGCATCTTCTGGGGAGGGTGTGAGCGGGGTTGGGAGCAGGTCGGACACGTGCGCACAGATGACGACGGGCGTCTCTCCTGGCCTCTCGCTACCCGGCCGGCTCGTGGCCGCTATGCCTATGCTGTTCAGGTTGTCGGCGACCGCACATTTGCCACAGGGCACATCTGGGTGGTCGCACCCGAGGTTCGCGCAGTTGCCATCGCCGCCTCCGCCATCTTGCGAGCCGACACCGGACAGCCTGACGCCCAAAACCTCAGCTCCTCAGCTCATAAGGACTCTTCCGCATCAACCCCAGACTCACCGGGGGCCTCTCCATCATCTGAAGTGGCCACGGCTGCCGACATCGCCGATGACTCCACATCGCCCGAAGCTCCCCCGCAACCCGCTTCCATGCTCACGCCGGGGGCCCGGGACCTGGCAGCCTACTACGCTCGCCGCGGCCACCTTATCATCTACCTGAACGACGATCCGCGGGGTACACCACTCACCTCCCGGACCCTCGCTGAGCTTGGCCTTCCGGCCGGGCCCGTACTCACAATGGCAGAGCAGGGCGACGCACCTCTCGAACTCACCCCACCCGGCAACCGCTGGGAAGACGCCTCCGCCCTCGCCACCGGCGGCGGGCCGCCGCTCCCCATCATCCTCACCCACTACTTCGTCGCCACCGCTGATGATGCCCAACTTCCCCCCTCACTACCCCTGACCCCCGGGGAGGTTGTCGCCCGAAACAATGCTGAGGGGTGGGACATGCATCTCAAGACCCTTCCAGCTGAGGAGGGCGCAGAACCGCAACCCTCCCACCAGATCATCCGTCCGGCCCACGCCGTCCCCAACCATCCTCGCGCCCGCTAACGGCTTCGCCTCTTACAATCCGGGTTGAGCGCTGCCGCCGCACAGAGTATAGACTCCGGCGGCAGTGTTTTCGGACGCCGTGAGGTGAGTATGGCCGAGCTGGATCGACTTCATCAGCGCCTTCTGGGGAAGGTGAAGACCGCGGCAAAGAACTTTGGCATCTTCGAAGACGGCGACCACATCCTGGTCTGCCTCTCCGGGGGAAAAGATTCTTATACGCTCCTCGATATGCTCATCGAGCTGCAGCGATCGAGCCCCTACACGCTCAAACTCACCGCCTTCCACCTCGACCAGAAGCAGCCCGGCTACCCCGAAGGTGTGCTCCGCGCCTACCTCGAGGAGCAGCCTGTCCCCTTCGAGATATGCGAGGAGGACACCTACTCTGTCGTCCAGGAGAAGTTGGCCCCTGACGCCACTCCCTGCTCTCTGTGCAGCCGCATGCGTCGTGGTATCATTTACCGCCGCGCCGAAGCCCTGGGATGCAACAAAATCGCTCTGGGCCACCACCGCGACGACAGCATTGAGACCCTCCTTCTCAACCTCTTCTACACCGGTCGCACCCAGGGCATGCCCGCCCAATTCACCACCGACGACGGCCGTTTTCGGGTCATCCGTCCCCTGATCCTTGCTGCCGAGGACGAGATCGCCACGTACGCCGGGCTGCGTGGCTTCCCCATCATTCCCTGCAATCTCTGCGGCTCCGTCGAGGGCAAGCGCAAGTTCGTCAAAGGCCTACTCAACGACCTTGAGACGACCATCCCCCACGTCCGCCACAGCCTCCTGGCAGCTATGGGCAACGTCAAACCCAGCCACCTCCTCGACAAGGACCTCCACTCTCTGGCGGAGGACGCCGCCGATCAAAGTCCTACCGGTGGGTGCGCGACCGAGCCCGCGCTCTTCTGATCCCCCCTCGACCTCCCGAGCCATGCACGCATCACGGCCTGGATCGTGCTCACCTTCGCGTCGCATAAAACGGTACACGCAGCCACGACCTCCCACCGCCTCTAAGCCCGCTGCTGTGCATCTCCCCCCCTTCGTAACGATCGTCGCCGGCCCACATCCCCGTCGACGCTCGCTGAGCCCGCAACGGGCTTTGAGGAATCCCGATGGCACGCGCCTCCACCGTCGACACCACTGAGGGAAGCCTGGCCGGGCGCTCCGCCCAACTGGCCTGGCCGGCTGTCCTTCAGGCCATCCTCGCAAACTTCTACGCCTTCAACGACTTTGTCTTCGTGGGCATGTTGGGGGACGCGGCGGCCACCGCTGCGCTCTCCGCATGCTTCGCGCTGCTCATCCTCCACTTCACCTTCATCAAGGTCTTCCCCGTCGGCGCCACTGCGCTTATCGCCCAGGCCTTCGGCGCGCGTAAGCCCGAGCGCATCGGCGCGCTCTTTCGCAGCGCGGTCACCACCACCATGGGGCTCTCCTTGCTCATCGCGGTGGCAGGCGTTCTGGCGATGCCCTGGTTTGTGAGCCTGGCCAACGTCACACCGGAGGTGGGTCTTCACGTCGCCGATTACCTGCGAATCATTTACTGGGCCACGCCCACCTTCGCGCTGATGCTCGTTGTCGTCGGAGTCTTCCGCGCCTGCGGAGACACCCGCACCCCTCTTGTTCTGGAGATAGGAAGCCTCCTGGTCAACATCGTCCTCAACTTCATCCTCGTGCTGGGCTGGGGGCCTATCCCCGCCATGGGCATTGAGGGCGCGGCGCTGGCCACCGCATTGAGTCGAGGACTTCCCGGCATCGTCGGCCTCGGGATGATCCTGCGCGGCGACCTCGACTTCGACCCGATGGCCGGTGTGCGTGGACGTCTTGCCTGGCGCCCCGACCTCAACCTCTCCCGTCAGATGGCCGCCATCGGTATCTTCGAGGCTCTCTCCGGCCTGATCTACGGCGGCGTCTACCTGATGCTTAACCGGATGGCCGGCGAACTGGGTTCGGCCGCTCAGGGCGGCCTGGGCGCAGGCTTAAGAGGCATCGAGTGGATCGGCTTCGCGTTTGGCAGCGGCTTCCTTACCGCCAGTATCTCTATCGTCGGCCAGAACGTCGGCGCCGGAAAAATGGACCGCGCATGGGGAGGTGCCTGGATCAGCGCGGGGCTCAGCGCCCTCTGCTGCCAGCTCGTCGGCCTTATCTTCATCCTCTTCCCCGAGTCCCTCTCGCGCATGGTCACCGACGACCTCGACACTCTGCGCTACGCCATGATCTACGTCTACTACATCGGGTGGGTGATGTGGGCGGTCGGCTTTGAAATGTCGATGTTCGGCGCGATGGTCGGGGCAGGGCAGTCCCGCACGGCGCTGGCCGTCTCCGGCGGCTACAACCTCGTGCGTATTCCCCTCGCTGCGGGCCTGCTCTTTGGCCTCGATAACCTCATCGACGGCGTGCGCTGGGTCACTCTCGGAGCTGCAGACGCCCCTGACGTTGTCGGCCCCTTCGCTGCTCTGGTCTGGACCATTGGCCTGACGTCGGTCCTGAAAGCCATCACCTACGCCCTGATCTTGAGTGCCCGCTGGAGGGCACTCAAGCGCTCCCAGACCACCCCCCGCGTCCGTGGTGCGCGCAGCGTGCGAATGTGATAGAAGGGCGCGCAATGTTTGAACATCACTGACCACCACATAGCATCGGGCAGAGGTAGTTGATGAAACCAGCGGTATTGATGGCGCACCCGCGCCATTTTACGATCAAAGGCGGCGCAAACCCCCATACGCGCAACAAGGACAAATCCCTCAAAGAGGTCGACCCCACGCTGGCCCTGGAGCAGTGGAACACCTACGTCGACCAGCTCGTGGAGTGCGGCCTCGACGTCTACGTTATCGACCCCACCCCCGAGCTCACCGGCATGGTCTTTACCGCCAACGCCGGCTTCATCTACGGCCTGCACGACACCAGGCCCTCTCCCCAGAAGACCTTCTTCCCCTCCCACTTCATGGTGGAGCACCGCATGGGCGAGACCGAGCGTTTCGCCGACTTCTTCACCAATTTTGGACTGCAAGTCAGCGACATACCCGAGCAATGGCGCTGGGAAGGGGAGGCCGACGCCTTTCCTGTCCTCAAAGGCGCAGATCAGACCTGGATTTTCACCCACGGCTTCCGCTCTGACTCCGAGGTCGGCGACTGGCTGGAGAGCGGTCTGCTCAATGAAGACGTCGTCTCCCTGACGCTGAGCGACGAGCGCTACTACCACGGCGACACCGCCATCTGTGACCTGGGTGACCACGTTCTCGTCTACCTCGACGCCCTCGAACCGGTATCCCGCGAGCGCATCAAAGAAGTCCTGGGCGAGCGCCTCGTCGAAATTGAGGAAAAGGACGCCAGGGCCTTCCTCGGAAACTCGTTCTACGTCGAAGTCGAGGAGCGACGTCTGCTCTTTGTCCCGGCCGGCGTCCGCAAGAAGACCCAGAAGGCCATCGAGAAGCTCGGTGTGGAGGTCATCGAGATCGACGTCTCCGAGTTCTTCGGCAAGGGCGGAGGCGGGCCCAAGTGCATGATCTTCAACCTCGGTGTTTGCGATCCGGCCGAAGCTGGCCTCACCGAGGAGCAGAGTGCTTTCCGTCACGCCCGCCACATCAACAGTCTGCGCAGTCGCCGCGGTCGCATCCGCTGATCCTCGCGTTCACCCCTCGGGGGCAGGGTGGGGGTAATGGCTCACCGCGACCCGGTTGCCCTCCGGGTCGCGGGCATAGAGCGAATACGTGCTCTCGTCTTCCACCTCACTCCCCATCGACTTCAGGCGGCGTCGTAACGACTCGCGCTCTTCAACAGCGATCGCAAACGCCAACCAAAAGGGGCCTGCTCCCACGCCCTCAACCTGCGGACGCTCATCGCGCGTATGTTCCACCATGAGTACCCCCGGGTTGAGATCGAGCCAGACCGAGCGCAGCGTACCTTCCTCATTGCGGTGACGTGTCAGCTCCCGCAGCCCGAAGGCTTCGCAATAGAATCGCGCCACCTCCTCGACCTCGCGTGCTCCCAGGGCGATATGATGCAATCCGGGGTTCATCTCTCCTCCAACCTTAAAGTGGCCCCGAGCGTGACACAGCCTGGCGGCAACCGGAAGAATTTCGAGCTTGCTCCACCCTGTGGTACATCGGGTGGTGAAGTAGCGCGACGAGTGTTTCGTGGCGTGTGAGCGGTGACGATGGTGAGCGAGTGATGATCAAGGTGCACCTTTTCCGAAAGTCGACCCGAGGCCTGACCCTGGCGCTGAGTGCCCTTATCCTCAGTGGGGCACTCGGCTGCAAGACCACACGCAGCAGCACGACCCTGGAGCAGGAACCGCCCATCGTGGCCCAGTCCCCCGAGGTCCAGGCGGAGTTCGAGGACGCGGTGGCTCTTCTCAACGCTGGCGACTACGAAGACGCGGCCGAACGTCTGCGTCTTCTGCAGGCGGAGAACGCCGACGATCGCATCGCTCAGGTGGCCGAACTCTATATCGCGCGCGCGCTCATCGGCGACATTGATGCGCGCTTCGAAGCGATGGAAAAGGGGCAGTGGCAAGCCCTCTCTCCCGAGGTCGAACATCTGCTGACACCGCTGGCATCGTCCTCCTCGGTGGATGAACGTGTGCGCTTTGGCGCGGCCGCCTATCTGGCGTTGAGCCAGGCCCTCAACGCGCAATCCGTGCAGGTCGCCGCAACCTTGCGCGCCTACCCCGGCCCCTCCATCAGCCCGGCGATCCTCGAGAAAGACCGTACCTGGGTCTGGCCGCTTATCGCCGAGGGGCTTCAGCAGGCCCAACGCCCTGTCGAAGCGATCGAGGCCTGGGCGCGAACCTTCGAGGCCCTTAAGCCCGGGCCTGGAGCCGAGGCAGAACAGCTACTTACGGCCCCGTCTTCTGGCGCTGTGGGCGGTACCGACGAGTCTTCCCGCAACGACGCCGGCGCAGCCCAGGTCCAGACCTACGCCGGGGGGGATGAGAATCTGGAGTTTGGCGACGGCCAGTCGCTTCTTCCGGGGCAAGTGATGGCTGTCTCACGTGCCTTCGACGCCGCCGACACCTTAAGCGATCGCCAGGCCGCCGACCTCCTCAATGCCGAACGCCCCTTTGTGCGAGCCCTGGCCACCTGGGCTTACGTGCGCCGGGAGGCCCGCCAGGGCATCGACGAGCGCGAGCAGGAAGCCCTCCTGGAGATCTTCAACGAGAACGCCCCTTATTTCCTTGAGATGGGTGTCGCCAGTCGCGCCGCCGAACTCTCCATGACCATCGCTTCCTTAAGCGAGGCGCGGCGCCTGGTCGTCGGCGCGCTCCTTCCCCTGAGTGGTCCTAACCGCGCTGTGGGTTACCGCGCACTCTCAGGCATGCTCATCGCCCAGCAGTCTTTTCACGTTGCCGGTGAGCCTGCCGTGACTCTGATCATTGAAGACAGCGCCGCGGACCCTGCCGCAGCCCTCCAGCGTCTGGTCGACCTCGGTGCGCTCGCCATCGTCGGCCCCCTCGACGGGCGCATCGCCGCTGAGCTTCGAGAGCCTGCCGCCAACGCCGGCGTCTCCATGATCGCGCTTGCCCCCGAGGCCATCGAAGGAGGCGGAGAAGAGCGCACCTCCTTGCTCTTCCGCAACTTCCTCAGCGCCACCTCTGAAGCTCGCGCCATGGCCACGCTCTCGTTTGAGCAGCTTCATGACCGCCGCGCTGCGATTGTCTTTCCTGACATGGGCTACGGCCGAGTGATGGCGCAGGCTTTCGCCCACGAGTTCCGCGCCCGCGGCGGGCAGATTGTCGCCGAGGTCTCCTACGACCGCTCCAGCTCCAACTTTGTCGACACCGCAAAGGCCGTCGCCCGTGCCAACCCCGATGCGATCTTCATCCCGGACTCCGGCAGCAAGATTGCCCAGCTCAGCGCCTTCATGGCCCAGGAGAACATCTGGGGCCATGCCCCCGATAAACGACCCTCGGCCCGTGCTCAGCGTACCTACGTGCACTACCTGGGTACCAGCCTCTGGCAGGACCCCATCGTCACTCGCCAGGCCGCAAGCTACGTGGAGGGCGCGCTTATCCCGGCCTGGTATTCCGCGACCTTTGATGACGCCGACACCAGGCAGTTCAGCGCGGGCTTCGAGGCCGTCTACGAGCGGAGGGCCGACTACTTCGAGGCCTTTGCCTACGACTCGGTCCAACGTCTTCGTGAGCTGATGGTCGAGCGCGGTGTGGGGCGCGCCGAGACTCTGGCGAGCTCGCTCCACACAAATGAGTGGGCGAGTGGCGCCACCGGGCGCTACCGCTTCGATGATCGGGGTGAACCGGTGCGAGAGCTGCGGATGCTTCAGGTCAAGTCCGGAGAGTGGGCAGCGTTTGAGCGCAGCATCATGACTCCGCTCCATCGTCCCTCCAGCCCGACCCCCGACGCCAACGGGAGCGCGCCGTGACCTTCGCGCCATTCCGCGTCGCAAACCTCCTGGTGGGGCTGGGCGTCGTGCTGCTGGCGTTGTCCGCGTCTCCCTCCCCGCTGCACGCTCAGCCCTTACCGGATCGCGCGCCGGCCTCAGATGCGCCTCAAGGTACCGAGCCTTCCCTGGCTCCCGCCGACACCATCGGCCCCGAGTCGCAGCGTGGGAAGTCTCTGGAGGGGCGAACCCGCGAAGAACTTGAAGCTCAGGGGTTTGAGTTTGTAAGCACCGTCGAGCAGCGCCGCCGTGCCCACGCCACGCTCCTTGCCGCAAGCGCCGGGTTGATCCTTCACGGAGTAGGGCACTGGCACCTCAAGGAGCCCTCCACCGCATACTTCTTAGCCGGCGCCGAACTCGTAGGCCTCACCACCATCGCCGGTGGCATCGTCCTCAACCTTCGCCCCACGGGCAACGCTCGGCTTGACCAGTTTAGCAACGAACTTCTCTTTCTCGGAATCGCCACTCTCGGAAGCTCCTGGTTCATCGATGTGCTCGGGACGGCCTTTCACGACGAGCTCGGCGTTCCTTCCTCCACGCGCCGCGATCATGGCCTGGGGCTGCATCTCGGCTACGAGTACATCCGTCCCGACAACTTGAGCATGCGCCACGTCGCTGCCGCTCAGGCCTACTGGCGCCGTCGCAATTACGACCTCGACCTGCGCGTCGCCCAGGAGCTTGGTCTGGGCATGTCCGACTATAAGCTGCGCGGGGTTTGGCGACCCTGGGTGGCCGCAGCCGCCCAGACCAGCGTAGGCGTCGCCCTTCAGAGCGGCCTCGTCCAGTATCGCCTCGATCTTCCCTACGAGCGTGCCCGCGTCGCGTTGAGCGCTGTGGGCACCATCAACCTCGGGAGGCTCTTTCCCCACCTCGATCAGATGACCCTCTCGGCGGAGGCTGGTCTGGCGGTACGTACCTTTCGTTTCGCCCCGGGGAGCGCTGGCGCCTCCGGTACCGAGGGCTGGCGCTGGGGAGGGTGGGGCGTGCCCCTTAAAGTCGAGCTCGGCCTGAACCTCACCGAGGAGCTTCGCTTCCTGGCCGCGTTGGAGCGAGGGCAGGGCGACTGGATACTCACCTCCAACTCCCGCATCGGCGTGCCCGTATTTCACATCCTCTACCGCAGCGCTCGCCGCCTCGACCTGCGTTTCTTCGCCGCCTTCGGCGACGGTGTCAGCGCCGGCGCCGGTCTGGCCTTCTGGCTGGGGGAATAAAGAGCAGGGGGGGCCGCGCTTTCAAGCGCGTTGCCAGTGCTCCGGCGCTCGTGATACCCCGGTTATTCCTGTAGTTGGCACCTGTACCGCTTGAACCTCGACCGCGTCGGGTGCCCCACCACTTCAGCAACCCTATCTGTTCGCGAGGAGCGTCGCATGCTCGCAAACCTCCTGTCGTCGCCCCTTCTTGCCGAAGCCGCCGGCTCGCACATCAGCGTCATCGAGATCGTGATGGATGCTGACGCCGTCGTCACCGCCATCCTGATTCTTCTGGCGGTGCTCAGCGTCATCTCCTGGTACATCATCGGCTACAAGGCTCTCTACTTCCGCCGCGCACAGGCCGAATCCCAGGACTTCATGGACGTCTTCTGGCAGTCCAAACGCCTCGACGCCATCTACCAGTCCTCCGAAGAGTTCCCCCGTGCCCCGGTCAGTCGCGTCTTCAAGGCGGGCTACATTGAGCTCTCCAAGCTCAAAGGAACCGGGGAGGGCGCCGGCGCCGAATCCATGCGCCAGCAGCTCGGAGATATCGAGAACGTCGAGCGCTCTCTGCGCCGCGCTTCCCGTACCGAGATGACTGAGCTGGAGAAACTTGTCCCCTTCCTCGCCACCGTCGGTTCGACCTCACCCTTCATCGGCCTCTTCGGCACGGTTTGGGGCATTATGGTTGCCTTCCTTAACATCAGCGCTTCCGGCGCAGCCGGCATCGACGTGGTAGGCCAGCCCATCGCCGAGGCTCTCATCGTCACCGCCATGGGCCTCTTCGCGGCCATTCCGGCCGTCGTCGCCTACAACTTGTTCGTTAACAAGATCAAAGTCTTAGGGGGCGAGATGGATAACTTCTCCTCGGACTTCCTCAACATCGTCAAGCGCCACTTCTTCAAGTAATCCGCGTCCCAGGGATAGCCCATGGCTATGAACTCCTCAGGTGGTGGGGGGACCGTCCTCTCCGAGATCAACGTCACCCCGCTGGTCGACGTGATGCTCGTGCTCCTGGTCATCTTCATGGTGACCACGCCGTTGATCGAGCAAGACGACGAGAAGCGAGAAGTCGAGATGGACCTTCCGGTCACCCGCGACAACGAGAGCCGCGTCAACCTCGATCAGACCGACCAGATCATCCTGGAGATCGACGACAACCTCCAGATCTTCATCGGTGAGACGATGATCGTCGACTGCACCGCCGCCCTCGACCAGGCCGAGCCGCAGCGCTTTGAGCCTTGCTTCGACGAGCTGCAATCCAAAGTTGCCTCCAACCAGAAGCTCCAGGACCAGGGGCGTCTCTACCTCCTGGGCCATCCGGACATCCCCTACGGCTTCGTCGTCGGCGCGATGAATCGCATCCGCCTGGCCGGCGTCTCTAACGTAGGCATGGTGACCAATCCCGAGTACCGACAGGCCGAGCCGCAGTGATGACGTCGACCCCGATAAAACCAGCCTCGCCCCAACAGGGCGGGGGAGCGTTTGAGATCGGCGCGGGCATTGCGCTTACCCTGGCGCTTCACGGCATCATCGCGCTCAGCGTCTGGTGGGCCTCCACGTTGGCTCCCGAGGAGCCGGAGCAGCTTGAACTGGTCTTCGACAGGGTCGAACTTCTGGCCCTGGGCGAAGAGCGGCCCGAGGCGGCGTTGCCTCGAATGGCCAACCCTGAGCCGCCGCCACCGGCGCCCGATGAGGCTGTCGTGGTCCCGGATCCCGAGCCCCAACCCGATGAGAACCAGGTCAACCTCCAGGCTCAGCGCCACGAAGAGGAGCAGGAACGCCAGCGTCAACGCGACGAAGAGGAGCGCCGCCGAGAGCAGGAAGAGCGCGAACGCCGTCGCAAAGCAGCGCTGAGCGCCCTGAGCAACCCCGACCGCCCCTACAACGACGACGCCCCCGAGGGCAGCCCCGATGGGGTCGCCGGCGGCACCGTCTCCGATGCGGCCATGGCCAACATGATGGGTACCTACCAGGCGCGCCTCCTCCAGGAGATCCTTCGCGCATGGACCGTCCCCACCACCCTGGGCGACGCCGAGCTCGCCCAACTCGCCGGCAGTGTCCGCGTCTTTGTTCGCCTCTCCGAAGGCGGCAAAATCGTCAGCCACACCTTCCGCGCCCGCAGCGGTAATGAGCAGTTTGACGCGAGCATCGACCGCGCCATCCGCCAGTTTCATGTCCAGTTCGGCGGCCGTACCTTGCCGCTCCCTGACAATGAAGATGTTCGACGTGAGGTGCTCCGCGAGGGGCTCTTGCTGACGCGGTGGGATTCCACCGCACGATGACCTCGACAAGGAATTGATGATGCGACCCTTCGCACTTTCCCCTCGCCACCGACGCTTCGGCCGGAGTGCTTCAGCCCTCCTTGGGATCTGCCTGCTCTTGACGCCGCTCTACGCCAGCGCCCAGGACGCTCCCACTTCCGCCGACAGTGCCACCGAAGGTGATCTTTCCGGCATTGAGGTCGAGGTCAGCGGCTCGGCCCGCCGCACCCTCCTCCCTGTCGCGGTCCCCGACACCCAGGCGCTGGCGGGCGCGGACAGTGCTATCGCCGACGAGGTTGAGCAGACCCTGCGCCGCAATCTCGACCTCGCCGGCTACTTCCGCGTGCTCCCCGTCGACAGCTTCTTCTTCGACACCCACAATGAGGGCGTCGCCGCCGCCGACATCAACTTCTCCAACTGGATGAACGTCGGTGCCCAGGGGCTCGTTAAAAGCTCGGTGCGCGCCGAAGGCGATCAGATCGCCCTCGACCTGCGCCTCTTCTCCGTCGACCAGGGCCGTCAGATCTCCCTGAACTGGTCGGCCAGCACGCTCAGCCCCGACGACGTGCGAAAGGAAGTCAACGCCTTCATCAATGCGGTCATTGAGCATTACACAGGCCAGCCCGGCTTCTTCGGATCGCGCATCGCGTACTCCCAGCGCACCCGCTCCGGTGCCAAGCACATCTACGTGATGAACATCGATGGCAGCGGTGTGCAACGCATCACCCGCAACAACGCCATTAACCTGCTCCCCTCCTTCGGGCCCGGTGGAGCGATCTATTTCACGAGCTACCAGGACCAGAACCCCGACCTCTGGGTCTGGCGAGGCGGCCGCGTCTCCAAGCTCTCCAGCCGCAGCGGCCAGAATAGCGGCGCGGCCTTCTGCGGCGGGAAACTTGCTGTGACCCTCTCGCTGGGCGGCGACAACACCGACGTCTACCTCATCAGCCCCGAAGACGGCTCGGTCGTGCAGCGCCTCACCGACCACTGGGCCATCGACGTCTCCCCGACCTGGAGTCCGGACTGCAGCCGAATCGCCTTCGTCTCCGGACGCTCCGGCGGTGCCCACATCTACGTGATGAACGCCGACGGCACCGAGCAGCGCCGCCTCACCTTCCAGGGCACCTACAACACCACCCCGGAGTGGTCCCCACGCGGCGATCGCATCGTCTTTAGCGGCCGGGACGAACGCAATCACTACGACATCTTCAGTGTCGATATGCAGGGCAATATCGAACGCCTTACCCAGGACCAGGGTAATAACTTCGAGCCCAGCTACAGCCCCGACGGGCGTTATCTCGTCTTTACCAGCGACCGCGGAGGGCAGGGCAAGCGCCTCTGGCTGATGAGCGCCGACGGGCTTTTCCAGAAACTGCTTACCGAAGAGGGTTCGAGCTACGAGGAGGCCGCATGGGAACGTTAAACAAGTACCGCTTGAGCACCTGGTTTAAGACCCCGATGCTCGTGGCGTTGGCCATACTGCTCAGCGCCTGCCCCAAACCTCCCCAGGAGGCGCTTGATGCCGCTGAGGCCGCTGTGCTGGCTGCCGAAGGGCGTAAAGACTGCGCCGGTGAAAAGTTCGCCGCCGCCGAGGCTCTCCTCGAAGAGGCGCGCGCGCATGTCCAGGCTGAGGAGTACGAGGCGGCCGAACGCAAGGCCCGCGCTGCCGAGCGACTGGCCCGCGAGGCGCAACAGCAGGCCAATGAGACCTGGGAAGACTGTCAGCGTCGGCTGGAGGCAGCGCGCCGCGCTGCAGAAGGCGGCACTCAGACTCAGACCACCGAAACCGAGCCGGAGACTCCCGAGGAAGAACTCAAGCTCACCACGGTGCACTTCCCCTACAACAGCGCCGAGATCTCCGACGTCTCTCGTCAGGCCCTGGAAACCAACCTGCGCTGGCTGCGTCAAAACCCCGACGCCACCATTCTGCTCGAAGGCCATACTGACGAGCGTGGAACCTCGGAGTTCAACGTCGCGCTAGGGGAGCGCCGCGCGCGTTTTGTTCGCGACTTTCTCGTGCAACGCGGCATCAAGGCCGAGCGCCTCTCCACCCTCTCGTACGGGGAGGAGAAGCCATTAGCCTTCGGTCAGTCCGAAGATGACTTCGCCCGCAACCGTCGCGTGGAGTTTTTGCCTCGATGAGCGCGCCTCATTTCAACGCCATCGTCGATCAGCTCGAAGCGCTCCTGGCATGCCCCACCTTCGTTGCGCTGGCGAGCTGGCAGGGGGAGTACGCCGTCGACCTCGACGAAGATGCGGGGCACCGCCTCGTGGCTCAGGTGCTTCGGCGCTTCCGTCAGGCGAACTTCCAGCAGGCGGCCCTGGTTATTGTGGCGCGTGGAGGCCACGTCGCCTTCGCCGAGACTCTGCTCCGTGCGCTTCGGCATCTTGATGTGGAGCTAAGCGTCGTGGTGCCTCACGAGGTCAGCGGTATGGCGAGCGTTCTCGCGCTGGGGGCGGGGCAGATAACCCTTCATCCGGCCGCCGGGCTCGGTGCTTGCGATCGGGGCCTGTGCGTGCTCGAACGTGTGCCATGGACAGCGAGTCTGCTGGACCATCTGCCCGACTTCGCCGACACCTCCATCTTCGGAGAACAAGCCACCCGGGTATTGAGTACGATCGCCAACCAGCAGCGCTACCGCGCCGAGGTGCGTCTGGGGCTCGCTCGCCAGGTAAGCGCTCGCCAGATCAGCCCGGAGCTCGTCGCCGCGACCTCGCTGGAGCGGCTGGGAGAGGAGGGCGTCGCTGACCTCGGAGCGCTCACGCGTGCGGGGGCTCGTGTCCAGGTTGCCTCCCCGGAGCTCTCGACCTTGCTCGAACAGCTCCTCCTCGCTGCCCGAGACAACCACGGGCTTTTCGACACCCCGCGCGCGCGTTTTGAGCGATCCACGGACTGGGCCGATGAGGTGGAGTTCGCCCCGGCCGAGGACGTCGCCGGCGCGCTGCTGGCCAGCGCAGCGTTACGCGACCTCTATCTGCTCGATACCGGAAGCCCCGACCCCGACTCCCCCCGCCTTCAGGGACGCTGGGTGAGGCCTCCAGGCACGCAATAGGCAGTGTTTATCACGTAGCCTTCACCTTTTTGCTTGCGTATTCCCCGGCGAACCCGTAATTGTTTTTAACAAGCGGATGCAACCTGCCTCGCCCCTACGGGCACCCTCCTCACGAAAACTGAAGAATGTGCTTGCGGGTTGCACCAGTCTGCTCTACATAACAGCCCACTTCGTCCGACACGGACGCGAGGCTCGCCGGAGTGGCGGAATCGGTAGACGCGGCGGATTCAAAATCCGTTGATCGAGAGATCGTGCGGGTTCAAGTCCCGCCTCCGGTATCATCATAGAAGCCCCTCAACGCTCGCGCGTTGAGGGGCTTCTACGTGTCTCGCACAAGGTCTGACCGGCACTTCGGCATCCTTTGGGCTCGCGACCTCTACGGGCACGGGCTTGCCTGGCATCGCCCGCGGTGGTAAGACCCTGAGTACTGCTGGAAGCAACGCCAAACTTGTATGGTCAAGGAGAGAGTTATGTCGCACGTGCGTGGCGCGCTGTTTTCGTTGGTTGCCCTGACGGTCTTTATGGTGACCGCATCGGCTTCGGCCCAGAACTACAGCTTCCGTGATTGGAGCGACGTCAGCTCGGTTTGTCCCTCCTGCGATGCGGTTTCCGCCGACGTCCTGGAACTCACCAGCGGGCGGGAAGTCCAGGGCAACGTCGTGGCCATCAACGCTGACTTCTATACCGTGGAGCGCTTCGGTGAGATTCGCACCGTGCCTGCTTCTCAGGTTAGCGCCGTGAGCTGGAAAGACGGCTCCCAGCCTGCAGGCATCGATGCGCTGGATCAGATCGTGCTCAAGAACGGCCACGTGCTCACCGGTGAGCTGGTCGTGGAGAACGACGCTCCGGCCTACATGCAGCTGCGCAGCGCCACCAACGACTCGACCTTCACCGTCTTCGCCTCGCAGGCGGCAGCGATCTACAAGGCAGGTCAGGCGCAATAAAGGTCTCGACCCTACGCTGCCAATACGTCGCGAAAAGGCCGCGTCCCTCTCAGGGGGCGCGGCTTTTTCGTTGGGCATCGTCGAGCGGATAAGGCTCAGAAGGAGTGCAGGCGAGGAGTCTCACCGCTGGCCCGCAGCGCCTCGACCTCAATGAGTGCCAGTTCTTGCAGCCGGGTTTTGACCTCCTCACGCGAGAAGTGATCCCGGGCCAGGTTGGTGTAGAGGGTGTAGTGCATCGCCTCGGTTTCAAAGAGCTCGCGGTAGAAAGCCGCGAGTTCCGGATCCTCGACGTTCTCACTGAGGATGGCAAAACGCTCACAGCTGCGCGCTTCGATCAGCCCGGCCACCAGGAGCTTATCCATAAACATCGAGGGCTCCTCCGAGCGCACCGCCTTCACCAGCTTTGAGGCGTAGGGAGCGGGCTCCAGCCGCACGAGCTCGACGCCGCGGGCTTCCAGCACGTCGAGCATCCGGGAGAAGTGGTCCATCTCTTCCTGCACCACCGCACTGAGCTGACGAGCCAGACCCGCGCGTCCGGTGTAGCGAAAGATCATACTCAGCGCCGTTGACGCCGCGCGTTTCTCCAGGTGAGCGTGGTCGATGAGAATGATGTCGAGATGATCCTTCACCCGCTCATACCATCCATCATCGGTGGGCTGAGCAAGGTTGAGCATCTGTCGGGAGAGCGGGGCGTTCATAAGCGTCTCAATGAAGTTTCAAGGGGTGAGCGGGCAGCATCAGCGTCTGCCCTTGCTCGAAGTAAAGAGGCCACAGCGCCTGAGTTTCGATCGTCTCCAGAGAGCGCCGAAGGGCACCCTGAGGCAAATGGTCAAGAAAACGCGGGGCATTCGGGGCCGTATTCGCGTTGATGAAGGCTCGCAGCCAGGCGCCAAAGCCCTGCGGCGCGGGCAGCCCGCTCATGCCTCCGTAGGTCGTAACCTCGGCGCGGTCCGGGGTCAGCCCGGCAAGCTCCTCAGCGCGGCGCACCGCGTCGAGAATACCGCCGATGGAGTCCACAAGTTTCGCCTCCTGCGCCGCCGTCCCTGTCCATACGCGCCCACGGGCCACCTTGTCGAGCTCATCGGCGCTCAGAGGGCGCCCGGCCGAGGCCTGCGTCAAGAAGAGCTGGTAGAGGTAGGTCATCGTCTCACTGACCCCTTCGAGTTCCTCCTCACTCCAGCCTCGCCACAGGGAGAAGACCCCGGCGCGCTCCCCGCGTTGAACCGGTGTCGAGGTCACGCCGAGCCGGTTGGCGAACGCTTCGAAATTGAACTTGCCGGCAAAGATGCCGATCGAGCCGGTCAGGGTATTGGGGGTGGCGAAGATCTCATCGGCACCGGCCGCCACGTAATATCCGCCGCTGGCCGCCACGTTCCCCATCGAGGCGATGACCGGCTTGGTTCGTGCCAGCGCCCGCACCTCCCGGTAGATCAGGTCACTGGCAAGCGCGCTGCCCCCGGGGCTGTCGATACGCAGCACCACCGCCTTCACCCGATGGTCACTGGCGAGTTGTCGCAACGTGGCGTTGACGCTTGCGGCGCCCGTCATCACGCTGCCCCCTAGAGGGGAGCGACCTGAACCTCCGTCGATGATCGCGCCGTCGATGTAGACCACCGCGATCTCTGGACGAAGCCCCCAGGCCTCATCATGAATGGCCACCGGTCGGTAGCCTCGGTCGACCCGAACCCTGGAGCCGAAGAGGTCGCGCATCCGCCCGGAAAGTTCATCATCGTAGACCAACGCATCGACAAGCCCCTGATCCAGCGCCTCATCCGGCAGCAACGGGGCGTTGTCGACGATCGACTTAAATGCATCGGGCTCAAGCCCTCGACGCAACGCGATGCGGCGAGTCAGTTCGTCGTAGATGGCCTCGACGTACTCGCCGGTTTGCTCCAGCGCCTCCTCCGAGGGTGTCGGGTTCACAAAGGCCTCCGGTGCCGACTTATACGCGCCGATGCGCACAAACTCCGCCTCCACTCCCAGGTTCTCCAGAAGTCCCTGGTAGCTGGTCAACTCGGCCTGGAGCCCGGTCGGGGCGTAGGGCGTGGCCGGAAGCATCCACACCTCCCGCGCCGCCGAGGCTGCATAGATGCCGGCAGTTGTCGTCGAACTCATCAACGCCACACTGTGCTTGCCGGCCTCATGAAGTCGCTGGAAGCCCTGATGAAGTTCCCAGAGCTGGCCGTAACCCAGGTTGAAGTTTCCCACCCCCAGAATCACGCCCTCAACGGTGGGGTCGTTGGCCATGGCGTCGATGTTCTGCATCAGCTCCAGAAAACTTCGGGTCGAGGGACCTAAGAGCTGTGAGACGGCCTGCTCGGCGATCGAGTTATCAAGGTCCAGGCGCACCCAGCGCCGTGATGAGGCCACCACCGAGCGTCGTCGCTGGTTGCCCAGCCACACCCGACCGTTGAGCGCATTAAACGCCACATCGGCACTCTCGGCGTCTTTGCTCAGCAGGGCCGCCACCGAGGTTCCCAGAAGGCCCAGGCTCATCTCGGCACCGGTACTCATCGCGACCATGCGTGGCTCATACTCGCGTTCGGTATCCAGGGAGATCGCTCCGCGCGCAAAGAGGCGTAGCCCGGGAAAAACCTCACCCATCACCCGGGGCTCTACGGAGACAAGCCGCTCCCCGCGGACATGGTAGAGTTCGGTATCAAAGACCAGTCGCCCTTCAAAACCTCGCAGCGCCAGCCCCAGACCCAGGCGAGTGGGCAGCGCGCTGTCTTCTTGCAGATAGGCCGGCATAGCGTCGCGGACCATCATCCCCAGCCCCAGGTGCTCTCCCACCCGCCACTGCATACCTACGTCCAGCGTGGTCAGGTCGTTGAGGCGCTCGCTGCTGCGACTGCCGAACATGTTGATGCCCACCCCCACACTGAAAAAGCGCGGCACAGCGACGGCCGCTCCCAGGGTGTACTTGCGGTAGCTGCCAAGCTCCGGGCCAAGTTCCCGGCGTTTGAGCCACTGCACCTGGCCCCCCAGGCCCACATAACCATTGCCCAGCGCAAAGCTCGCTGCGTGACCCGAGCCCAGCACATCATCGAAGGTGTCCGAGGGAATGAAAAAGCGATAACCCAGCTCCGAGCCTCGTACGAAGCCCACCCCGGCCGGGTTGATCTCCAGGCTGGCGCTGTCGGCCTGAGTGGTCAGCGAGCTGTCCGGCACCGCAACGCCCTGGCTCGGGGAGGGTTGCGCAGCGAGTGAGGCGGGAAGTGTAAGTGCGAGGCTGGAAAGCAAGAGCGCGATGCGCTGGCGAGGGGAGATCATAACGATGTTCCTTGCATCAAAACACGGGCAGCGACCCTCGCGCGCGCCTCACTGGGGGGCGCGCCGGGGCATCAATTGAAATCAGCTTCTACACCGTCTTCCGGTACCGGAGCGGCCTCGGTCGGGGAGGCGGGCTGCGATGCGGGGTTTGCCCCTTGCTCCAGGTCCTCGGAGGTTTTGACGATGCGCATCACCTTATCAAAGAGGACCTTTGCTTCACCCTGGGTCATCGAAGTCGTCACGAAGATGTCGGAAGCCTGCTGGCGCACCGCCAGATTTTGCGCGGCAGGAGCAAGCCCAAACACGGTTACAAGCGGGTTGCTCAGCGCTTGTTGACGGGCTGCAGCGATCTCCTGGGCGGAGACTCGCGCGCGCTCATCGTCGCGCATCGTCATCACCATCGAGGCCAGCACACTGGCTTTCAGGCGGACACTCAGCGCCGCAAAACTCGCGTCGCCGGCCTCCCCCTGATAGTTCGGCTGGATCATCATGATCACCCCCGGCGCCTCTCCCAACTTGGCCAGTGCCCCCACAAAACGAGCGCCGAGCCGCTCTCCACGCTCCAGCCTCCCGAGCACCTCATCGCGGTAGGCTCGCTCTCCGGTGAGAACCAGTACGGCGTTCGGTGCCAGGGTAACGACATCGAGTTGCGAGGTGCGCACGCCGGCCCGCGCTCCCACGCTCAGGTCGACGGCATCGCTGGCGCGAGAGCGTACGCTCGTCAGCACGGAGGCCGCCTCAAAGTCGCCGCGCGCCGCCAGCGCCGACCCTCGCACTGAGCTCAAATCCAGATTAGAGGGATCCATGGGGTTGGCCATGCCGCTGAGCATCGCCAGGTTTAAGGGCGGGGTGTCCGAGAGGATCACTAGCTCCTCAAGATCCTCCTGAACCTCGATCTGAAGTGTCTCCTCCACCGCCGCCAGGGCCGGGCCCACGGCCGGGTGTGAGCGCATCCACCCCAGCGCCGGGCCGAAGAATGGCGAGTCGCGCGTCTCATCGAAGTCCACCGCCATCACCGCGTCGTGTCCTCCGGGAAGCGTCTCCAGAAGGTCGCCCATGGCCCGGGCCTCAAGCGTGGTGAGCAACACCAGCGCGCTCACGCCAAAGGTCACCGCCGATCGTATCAGCACAGATAAGTTCTTCTTCATCACGTGGCTCCCTGGTAGAGCGTCAGCCCCCGAGGTTTAAGAGGCAAACATGTCGCTGTCGCCTCACACTAGGTCTGGCCGTTGGGGGTGTAAAGCCGTGGTGAGGGTTTGTCTGCAAGGACGAGGCAAGCGTAGGATGTCGGGGCATGGCTCCCTCCGCCAACATCCCAACTTCGACACGCTTCACCTCACCGACGAGGCACCGTGAACAACGAGACCATCCTCCCGCCCGAACTCTCGACCTTCCGTCGAACCGCGTACCGACCTGTCACCGCAGAGGGCGATGCCGATCTTCGTGGGAGCAAGTTCAGCGGACGTCCCTGGCTTCAGCACGATGAGCCGTGGCCCCTGTGCCCCAACTGCAACACGCCGCAGCAGCTCTTTGTTCAGCTCAACCTCGCCAGCCTTCCCCCGGATCAGCAAAAGCACCTGGGCGATCGTGGCCTCCTGCAACTCTTCTACTGCACCAGCAGCGACCCTCTCTGCGAGGTGGAGTGTGAGGCGTACTTCCCCTTCGCCCGCAGCGTTATGGCGCGTCGCATCGACGACGTCTCGGAACCTGCCAACACCGGCGCTCAAGGTCCTGTGCAGCCCTTCGCCGCGCGACGCATCGAGGGGTGGGAGGCCATCGACGATGATGTGCCCGGCTATGAAGAACTCGACCAGCTCGGCCATGAACTCAGCCCTGAAGCGGAGCAAGCGCTCGAAGAGGCCGAGCGTCCGGTTACCGGCGATAAGCTCGGTGGTTGGCCAGCCTGGGTCCAGGGCGTGGAATACCCCTCCTGCCCGACATGCAGCACCCGGATGGAGGTCGTCTTGCAGATCGACTCCAACGACAACCTCCCCTACATGTTTGGTGACATGGGCGCAGGGCATCTGACCTGCTGTCCGAACCACCCCGACGTGCTGACCTTTGCATGGGCCTGCTATTGATGAGCAACGCAACGACACATGATGACGGACCACGTTGGCTTCGCTGGGTGATGGCTCTTGTGATGCTTCCGGCCGCACTTCTTGCCGCTGCCCTCCTGACCTACGTCGGCGGTGTCGGCGGTGAGCTCAGCCCGATGCGCCTGGGGCTGGGGCTTGCGGTGCTGGTAGCAATGGTCGTCTGGCCCGTAACGCCGGGCATCAAACGAGGTGGGCTTCTTGCAGCATTGCTCGCCGTTCTGATCGGGGTTTTCTTCATCGCGCAGCGTCCCGCCGCCGAGCGCGACTGGCAGGAAAATGTCTCCCGCTCGCCTCGGGCGACGATCGAGGGCAGGGAGGTCACCCTGCGCCATGTGCGCGACTTCCGCTACGATGAGGAGGGCGAGGTCGAGGAGGCCCGCTGGTACGATGCGACGTACAATCTTGACGCGATGAAGCAGGCTTATTTCATACTCACCACCTTTGGCGGGGTGCCCGGAGTGGCGCACGTTATGGTGAGTTTTGAGTTTGAAGACGATCGCTTCGTGGTGCTCTCCGCAGAAGCCCGACGAGAAGAAGGGGAGAGTTACGATCCGATCGGCGGGATGTTTCGCCAGTACGAACTCTTCTACGTCGCTGCCGATGAACGCGACGCGCTGGGGCTTCGCACCTACGTCCACAAAGATCCTACCTGGGTGATTCCGATGAACGCCGGGCCGGAGAAGACCGCAGAGTTTTTCGTCGACATGGTCGAGCGTATGGAGGCTCTTGCCACGCAACCGAGTTGGTACCACACCGTGCTCAACTCCTGCTCCTCCAACCTGGCGGCTCACTATGAGCGCATCAACGCTGTGGAGCTTCCGCCGGACTATCGGGTGTTGCTCCCCGGGTTTAGTGAAGAGCTTATCGCTGAGCTCGATCTTCTACCGGAGGGCATGAGCGTGGCCCAGGCGCGCGAGCGCTTTTTGATCAATGAACGGGCGCTTGCGGCGCCTCTTGATGCGAACTTCTCAAAGGCGATCCGAAGCACGCCCTGAGCCACACACGGCACGTGATCCGGACCTCGCCCGGGCATCACTTTCACGCTGGAGCGACCATGGACGTCAGCCTCATTCGCAACCTTTCGGTGATGGACGAGGTATGGCAGGGCCTTCAGCTGGTGCCTACCTCACCCGCGGATGTCGGGCTGATGGTGGGCGTGGGGCTGATGCTCTATCTGGCCTACCGGGCGCTGGCGCGAAAACGATTCATCGAAGACTTACCCCTGTCGACCTGTGCTGGTGTGACTGTGGGAATGTGTCGTCTCCACGCTAAGGCACGTGCTGCGCACGCGAGCGACCTGCTGAAAGCGCCGGGCTCGGGCTCTCCGGTGGTGTACTGGTCGGAGCGGGTCGAAGAGCAGGTCGCCGTCGTCGAGGAGGAGCCACCAACCCGGCAACGCCGCCGACACCGTCGTGTGCGCTATGAGTGGCGGGAGGTCAGTCGCCGTGCCTCCCGCGCATCATTCTGGCTCGAAGACGAGACTGGCCGGGTGGAGGTCGATCCAGGGGGCGCGGAGATGCACACGCGCGTCGATTTTCAGGAGGTGATTGAGGTGGCGCGCGCGGGCTCGCGCCGACGTGAGCGGGCGCGCCGACGAGGGGGACGAACCGGGCTTCGCCGCCGCGAGGTGCGCGTCATTCACTCTGGCGAAGAGGTCAGCATCATCGGCCCGGCCAGACTCACCCAGGCTGCCGACAGGCTGCGCATCGGTCCCGGGAACTGGAACGCGCCGGAGTACGTGATCACGACCCTGGGCGAGGCGAAGCTCACGCAAAACTACGGGCGTTGGGCGCTTTTTCTGCTCCTGGTAGCGCTCGCGCTCCTGGGCTGGTGGGCTGGCTCCGGAGGCGTGGTTGAGTCCCGGGCGATACGACATGCCTGGGCTGCCCCGGGCGAGTACCCCGGCGCCCGCGCCCTACTGATGGCCTGGGCGCTGGCCTGCGTGCTGATGCTCTACCTCAAGGTGATCTTCGACGGGATGGTGGCTCTCCAGAACCGTGTCGAGCGGGCCTGGTCGATGTTGGAGGTGGAGCTGGCCCGGCGACATCATCTGATCTCAACGCTCGTCGACCTTGTCCGCGGCTATGGGGCGCATGAGGCTGAGGTGATGCGGGAGGTCGCCAGACGTCGAAACCCGGCTCTAGCTGGCGAACGAGGTAGCGAGGTGCGCTCCCGGGCTCGGTCGGAGCGCGATGTGCAGGCTACCTCATCATGCGATGCGCTGGCGGAGGCGTATCCCAACCTTCGCTCCAGTGAGCACTACCTGCGTCTGATGGATGCGTTGCGATCCACAGAAGATCGCGTGGCGTGGGCCCGAACCTTCTACAATGACTCCGTTGAGCGACATAATACGCGCCTGCAGCGCTTCCCCGATCGCATGGTGTGGCGAGTGTTCGGCGTGCGGCCCGCTCCCAGCGAGCGGGATCGGAGACGCGAGAACACAGCGAGCGACCCATGAAACGTGCCGGTCTGCTGGCTGTGGTCATCATTGCATGTGGAGCCATCATGATGGGTTGGCAGAGCAGGCTGATCTTCTATCCGGAACGCCTGGCGGCGGACGTCGACTTTGAACTTCCGCGCTCCGCCGAAGAGGTGCAAATCACAACCTCCGACAAGGAGGTGCTCAGCGCAGTGCTGCACCGCGCTCAATCCAGTCAAGGGGTTATCCTCTACTTTCATGGGAATGCCGGTAGCCTGCGCACCTGGAAAGACGTCAGCTCCGATTTCGTTCCTCTGGGCTACGACACGTTGGTGCTCGACTACCGGGGCTACGGAAAGAGCACCGGACGCATCACTGAGGCCGGGCTTTACGAAGACGGACGCGCGGCGTACCGCTGGCTCATTCAGCAGGGCTATCATCCTGATGACGTGGTGATCTACGGACGCAGCATCGGCAGCGGCGTAGCCTCGAAGGTGGTGAGCGAGGTTGAGGCCCGCGCGCTCATCCTGGAGTCGCCCTTTAGTAGTCTGGTGACCCTCGGCCGTGAGTTAATGCCCTGGGCATTGCCGGGGCTTACGCTGCGTTTTCGCTTCCCGAACGAGATCCATCTGGCGCAGACATCACTGCCGGTGCTCCTGGTCCACGGCCGCGCCGACGAGTTGATCGGAGCGCATCATAGCGAGCGCCTGGCGGAGGTCCTTGGGGAGCGCGCGGAGCTTCATCTCATTGAGGGCGGCGCTCATAACGACCTCGCTGCTTTCGCGCCCTACCACCGGGCGATCGCTGCGTTTCTCGCCAGTCATCGAAGCGGTGGTGCCGCCCATGTTCCCACCGCCGAGCCCGCACCTTAAGTGAGGGTCACGGGCGCCACTCGATCTGAAACCCGATCATCGGGCCGCCCTGGCTGACCTCGGCATAGCAGGTGCGCTCGCCAGAGGTGGCCTGTTCCCCGGAGGGCAGTGTGGGACCGCTGCCGCAGTCCACCTCCCGGGTGCCACGAAGTTGGGCGAGCCCGACGGTTGGCACAAAGAAGATCGAAGCGCGGTCGCCGTTGCCCCGTGCCAGCACTTTCAGCCCCACCTCGCCGAAGGCATGACCGGCAAAGCCAGCACCGCCGCGCGCGACGATCCAGGAGGATTTCCCGATGGAGCCCGCCGGAACCTGCGCCCCCCCGGCGGTGCCGCCGTAGCGGAAGGCGCCATCGTAGAGAAAGAAGTTGTTTACGAGCTGAATGTGAATCCCGTCGAGCGCCCCCAGGCGAACTTTTTGGGAGATGGCAAAACCCAGCTCTGCCCCGAATCCGCCGGTGTCGCTGCTGCCGCTCTGATATGCCGTGGAGTTGATCGTGGTGGTCCCCACGCCGATGCCCACCTGAAAAGGGGTGGTGTCATACGACACGATGGCCGTACCGATCACGGCAAGCAGGTTGGTCGCGCGCGAGAAGCCGACCGCCAGAGGATCGACGAGAATCTCTGCGGTCCAGGGCCCCTTAAACTGATAGGCGGCCGAGGCTTCGCTCAAGGAGCCCGCACCCACCGTTCCCAGGGCAAGAAAAGGGCGCAGCGTAAAGCTCAAACGGGCCAACCCGGGGAGGCGAGGAGGCGCGAGCCGGCTGGTCGTCCGCTCCTGGTCGGTGGGCCTGGCGAGCGCACCGGCGGGCACGCGCTCGTTGACACCCAGGCTGAGCTCGGCACGGTTTTCGCTGAGCGAGTCGATGGGGGCAATCGCCAGAGTGCGCACGCGCTGCGTGCTCTCTGAGGTATCGCCCAGGCGTATGGTTTCGATCTCGTAAAGCTCCAGAAGTTGGCCAGCCTCCAGGCCCTGCGCCCCGCCCATGTCCACAATGACGCTGCCGTGCTGGCTCTCGACGACGGTAGCTACGAGCGCCTCATCGGGGCTGGATGACGGGGGTAAGTCAGGGCGCGGCAACGCGGGCTCTTCCGGCGATGTTGCCGGTCCGGCAGGGCGTGGCAAACCCGAGAGCAGGCTGGCTTCTTGACGCCGCGTAATCACCCAGACGTCATCTTCTGCGGGGAGCAGGGCATCGATGGGGCCGGATGCACGGCGCACTTCCCGAGTCCCATCACCGAAGAGCAAAACGCGCTGGTCGGAGCACGCGAGCACCGGACCCTGCTCCCGCATCAGGCTGGCGACGAGCTCGCAACCCTCAGCCCGGGCGCGCGAGGTGATGGTGTCGACCTCCGCAGCTTCCTCCGCGGCCTCGTAGCTTTCCGCGCTGTCGGGTTGGGATGGTCCGGTGTCGCTCGGCGAAGGAGCCTCTTGAGCGACGGCCTCAGGGAGTACCAGCAGAGTGGCAACAATCGCGGCCGTCAGGGGAATGGACAGGGTGGGGCGCAGAAACATGGGCGGACTCCATCGGTAGAAATTCGAGCATCCGGCGCGCAGCGTCGTGAGCATGCGATGGTAATGCCCGGCGGTGTCAGGACAACGAGGTTGGTTCTTCAGTTCTAGGCCAACGCCCCGGCGCATCATGTAAAAAAGCCCCGACAACTCACACAGAGACATCAGGGCTTGGTCCTGGCAGAAGGGCCGTATTCAGCGTGCGTCGCGCTCGCGATCAAGCTGTTGGGCCCGCAGACAGGTGACGACTGTCAGATGCACAATCGAGGGCACGGAGCATGCGAACTGCAGCACGTTTACCGGCCGACGCATCCCCAGCAAAATGGGGCCAATTACCTCCGCGCCCCCGAGCTGGTTGAGGAGTTTGTAGCCGATATTGCTGGCGTTGAGGTCCGGGAAGATCAGGACGTTGGCCTCACCCTCCAGCGTCGAGAACGCAAACTTATCGGCGCGAAGATCGGCCTCGGTGGCGAACTCCAGTTGCATCTCGCCATCGACATTGAGGTTGGGGCGGCGCTCTTTAACGATCTGTGTCGCCTCCGCCACGCGACTGGCGTCCGGGTGACGGCTCGCCCCGAAGTTGGTGTAGCTGAGCATGGCGACGCGGGGCTCAAGGTCGAAGAGGCGTGCGGCGTCGGCAGTGGCGATGGCGATGTCGGCCAGGGTGTCGGCGTCCGGGTCGATGTTAACCGTCGTATCGGCAAAGAGTTTGACGCCGCGGCGAGTGACGACGACGTGCATGCCCGCCACACGACTCTGGCGTTCATCGACGCCGATGATCTGCAGCGCAGGCTTCAGCGACTCCCGGTAGGGCCGTGTCACCCCGGAGACCACGCCGTCGGCAAGCCCTTCGTGCACGAGCAGCATCGCATAGGGCTCCGGGCTACGCAGATGGTCGCGCGCATCGGCAATCGTCACGCCTTTGCGCTGACGCATTCGGTAGTAGACGTGGGCCAACTCCTCAAAGCGCGGGTCGCGCTCGTTGTCGAGAAGTTCAATACCGGTCAGATCAATGTCGAGCTCTTTGGCGCGCGCCCGGATGACATCCACCGGTCCCAGAAGGATCGGACAGGCGATCCCTTCATCGACAAGAATCTGCGCTGCTTTGATGATCTTATCTTCGGTGCCTTCCGGGAAGACGATGCGTTTGGGCTCGCGCTTGGCGACGTTAATCAACCGGCGCATCAGGCCCTTGGAAACCCCCTGGAGCCGCTCCAGTGCTTCGACGTACGTCGGTAAATCCACGCTCTCCCTCGCCACGCCTTCGGCCATGGCGGCCTCGGCGATCGCCGGCGAGAGGCGCAGCAACACGCGGGGGTCAAAGGGTTTGGGGATGATGTATTCGGGGCCAAAGCGGATATGGCTCTCGTCGTAGGCTTCCGACACAACCTCCGGGACATCTTCGCGGGCCAGCGCCGCCAACGCGTGCACGGCAGCCAGCTTCATGGATTCGGTGATGCGCCGCGCACCCACGTCCAGCGCCCCACGGAAGATGAAGGGAAAGCCCAACACGTTGTTGACCTGGTTGGGATAATCGCTGCGCCCGGTGGCCATAATCGCATCATCACGCACGGCCATCACTTCCGGGTAGGCGATCTCGGGGTCGGGGTTTGCCAGCGCAAAAATAATGGGGCGTTCGGCCATCGAGGCGACCATCTCACGGGAGATGATGCCGCCCGCAGCGAGCCCGACGAAGACGTCGGCATCGACCATCACCTCGTCCAGGCTTCGCTTGTCGGTCTTACGGGCGAAGTAGCCCTTATACGGATCCATGTCGATCTCGCGCCCTTCAAAAATCACCCCGTGGATGTCCACCATGGTGATGTGGTCGCGTTTGACCCCGAGTGATTCGTAGAGACGCGCGCATGCCACCGCGCCGGCACCGGCACCGGCAAAGACCACGCGCACCTCTTCGATCTCTTTTTTCTGCAGCGCCAGCGCGTTGATCAGCGCCGCACCGGTGATGATAGCCGTACCGTGTTGGTCATCGTGAAAAACCGGGATATCCAGCTCGTCGCGCAGACGCTCCTCGATCGCAAAGCAGTGCGGCGCGGCGATGTCCTCCAGGTTGATGCCTCCGAAGGTGGGCTCAAGGGCTTTGACGCAGCGAGCAAACGCGTCCGGGTCGCGTTCGTCGAGCTCAATGTCGAAGGCATCAATGCCCGCCAGAACTTTAAAAAGAACGGCTTTGCCCTCCATGACCGGTTTGCTTGCCAGCGCGCCGATGTCGCCCAACCCCAGGGTGGCCGTGCCATTGGTGATGATGCCCACCAGGTTCTTTCGGTTGGTATAACGAAAGGCGGCCTGCGGGTCCGCGGCGATCTCGCGGCAGGGCTCGGCCACGCCCGGGCTGTATGCCAGCCCCAGATCGCGCTGGGTGGAGAGGGGCTTGGTGGGCAGGACCTCGACTTTACCGGGACGGGGAAACTCGTGGTAGTCGAGAGCGTCTTTGCGGCGAATGGGGCCGTCGTGCTTGGAGTTGACGGTCATGGGAGAGGGACTCCGAAGAGGGGGGGAGGTCGGGCGATCGAGCCCGTCACCGGCCTAACAGGTCGTCGAGGTCGGCCAGGGCCTGGGTGATGTCGAAGCGGGAGAGGCCACGGCGTCGGAGCTCGGTTTCGTCGAGCGTCCGCAGATGGTGATAGTAGCTTCGGGCGCGTTGGCCAAGACGCGCACGTTCCGGGGCGTTGTCGGCCAGAAGTTCCAGGGCATGAAAGAGGGTGTCTTCGGCGCGATCGTCGATGCGATGCTCCGCGTAGAAGTCAAAGAGCTCCACATACGCGGGCGCCACCTCATCGGGGCTCAACGCCTGCGCAGCGATCGGATGAACGAGCAGTCGGTGAAGGTGGTGAGCCGCATAGCGGTCTTCGTCGTCGAGACGCTCACGCAGCGTCTGGCGCAACATGTGGAAGGCCAGAGTTGCGCTCTGAGCTGCGGCCCCCGGTTTCGCCAGGTCGTGGAGCATCGCTGCACGCAGCGTCCACAGTCGCCCCAGCGAGGCCAGAATCGGCGCATCAAGCGACCGCAGGTCCTCGTACGTCAGCGTATGGATGAGCTCCGGGCGTGTGTGCAGGTGCTCGGCCAGGACGGAATCGAGGGCCGCCAGAGCCATCGCGTCGTCGGAGGTCTCGGTGCGCGCGCCGGCGACGCGTTTGTACGCCCGTGAGAGAGCTTCCAGCGCACGCATCAGTTGTTCATTCTTTACGATCATGGCAACCAGCTCGAAACGTGCTCTCGGATGCGAATGCAGCGCTGGAAGCGCTACCAACGACTAGCCCTCGCGCGGGTCATAGCCCAGGAGTTGGTCGGCAACTTCGCCCACGCTGAGCTCATCATCTTCGATGAGGGTGAGCGCGTCGGCATCGCTCATGGAGAGCTCCAGGGTGTTGATGAGGCGCTCGACCTCACCCGGGTCAAGCTCTCCGCGGTCGAGCTCGTCGAGCATCAGGATAAGTTGTTCACGGCTAACGCGTCGCTTCATGGTGCGCTCCCTGAGATAGAGGTTCAAAGGAAACTGCAATCAGAGAGTGATAAGCACCCTTTCGCGCCTCGACAGCTCAGGGCGAGCTTGCGGGCTGTGGAAGGGCCGCACGCATGCACGCCATGTAGACCTCACGATCATGATCGACGGCGAAGTTGCCGGCCTCATTCATGACCATCGCGTCGTTAAAACAGGGGCGGTGATGGCTGCCGATGGCGTCGGCGCACACGCTCTCGTCATGTTGACCCACACAGCGTCGCTCGAAGTAGTGGGCGAACTCATGGGCCACCTCCGGATCGTAGGGAGGGCTCTCCACAAAGTTGACGTAGGACCAGGCGGCGACTCCGCCGACGATGAGCAGGGCGATGGCCAGAACGATGAGCTTGGAGCTTTGCACGGCACCCTCAGGACTTCAGGGGAGGGAGGCGAGGACGCCTCGGGGAAAGGAACTCGACATGTAGGCAATTTTACGGGTATGAACAACCAACATATCCGACGGCCCGATGGGCCTGACCTGGCGGTAAGATCGCGCGACGCGCTGCGTCAACAGAAGACGTTGAAAGTTCGCGTTTGAGGTGTCATACTCCCTCGCGTTCATGGCAATTTGCTTACGCGAGTTCTTACCGAGCTTTCGGAGCCCCGACGTGACGTCGAGGTCTGGCAGCAGGGGGAGGGTTTCAAGGGGGCTGTTGGTATGAACACCAGAGCGATTTTTGTTTTGAGGTGAGGGCATGTAAGGCGCTCGCCGGTCGCTCGAGATCCACGTCGTCGACGCGTAGTACCCCCACCGGGGGCGTCGTTCGGATTTTCCCATCGCGGCATGGTGCGTGGTGGGTTAGTTAGGACCGGGGAGGTCCCGGGTTGTCTTTGTCAGGCGACGGTCAAAGGCAGCGCAGATCATGTTTCAGGAGTTAGGCAATGAAGATTCAAGGTACGGTTAAGTGGTTCAATGCGGACAAGGGCTACGGTTTCCTCACCCAGCCTGATGGCGAAGATGTTTTCTGCCACTTCAGCGCGATTCAGTCCTCGGGCTTCAAGACCCTTCGCGAAGATCAGCGCGTTGAGTTTGAAGTTGAGCAGGGCCCCAAGGGTCTTCAGGCGGTCAACGTTGTGCCGCTTGACTAAGGTCTGTTCGACTTAGAATAGAACCCCGACGTCGCGAGACGTCGGGGTTTTTTTATGGGCCTCAGGAGGTAACGATGGGCTGGCGAGCAGTGGTCGGGGCGGTGGTGGTGGTGGTGATGGGCTGTGCAGCAGGAAGCGCGGACCAGCCGGTGATGCGCCGCTACGTGGAGGTCGAGGGAGGCCTGGGCGGGGCGGTCGCCGACGGGGATTGGGAGTGGGCCAAAAGCTCTCGCCATGTGCGTTGCGGCGAGGCGGATATTCGTGGTGATGATCTCGGCGCGAATGTGGTCGAGGGCGGGGATGTCGCGAACTGGTCGTCGGTTGTTGCGGAGCGCGGCGACCGCTGCGGCGATGATTACGAGACGGCGCTTTTTCGCCTCGCCAACTGCGAGCGTCGTGAGCGTGGGCTGAGCGAACTTACCTGCGATATGAGGCTGGTGGCTCTGGGGCGTCAACACAGCGCTGATATGCGGGATCGGGACTTTTTTTCGCACGTGAATCCCCGGGGCCAGGGGCCCTTTGATCGCATGGAGGCGGTGGGGATTGCCTATCGCGCGGCCGCCGAAAACATCGGGCTCGCCCCCACCGTAGCGCATGCTCATCGGGGATGGATGGACTCGGCCGGGCATCGGCAGAATGTGTTGCACGAGGGTCTGACCCACTATGGTGTCGGGGTCGTCGCCAGTGAGCAGGGCTACTTCAAGACGGCGCTCTTTATCGCGCTGCCCTGATCCGTGGGTTCATGAGGTCGAAGCCTGGGCCCGTCTGCCAGAGGGAGCCAGCGCGCTATCGCTCTCGAATGTAAAGGTGAGGGGTTTTGACATAATTATAATTATCAGGCGGCCTGTGTTCGGACGAAAAAAAACCGCGGAGCCGAAGCTCCGCGGTTGATAGACCGATACTTTCTAAGCCGGATCAGTCAAGGGGGATGACGTTCACAGCCTGCAGGCCTTTGGGGCCTTGCTCGACTTCGAACTCCACCTGCTGGTCTTCACGCAGGGTCTTGAATCCCGAGCTCTGGATGGCGCTGAAGTGACAGAACACATCTTCACCATTGGGCTGGCTGATGAAGCCGAAGCCTTTTTGTTCGCTGAACCACTTCACTGAACCGACGAGACGCTGTGCCATGTTGCTTTCTCCTGTGGTGGTGGCCTCAAAGTTTGGGAGGTCGCCACCTGTCGCGCCACCCCTGGCAACGCGTGCCCATCCAAAGATGTGGGCTGTGGGTATGAATCGAGCGACGATGAGCCGTGGACACCGCATATACGCGATGACACATCCCTCCAGGGGAGGGGCGAAGCTACGAACAAGAGTAGCTCCGAGGAGACACCACCGTCCGGGCCTTCCTACGTGAAGCCGGAGGGAAAGGCAAGGACGAACCTCCGACGAGATCCGGGTGTCAGGGGCGACGCACCGCCAGGTTGTCAATGAAGCGCAGGTAGTCCGGACACATCTCCTGCTCTTCGTCGTCAAAGCTAGACTCCGGCCCGCTGCAGTCAATGCGACTTAAGGGAGAGCTGCATAGCGCGGTCAGATCCAGGGGGCGAGTAAGTGCTTTGCTGGCGCGGTTGTTGGCGATGTTGAGTTCGGTGAGCTTTCCCCGCGGGTCAACGCTGGCTTCCACAATCACCCGGGAAGGCAAGGCCTCCATGGCTTCGGCGTCACCGACAATGATGACCTGGCCTTCGAGCAGGGCGTGATAGACGTCTTTCCAGCCCGGGGAGAGCCCCTGCTCGACACTGTCGCAGGTGGGGGGCTCGGGGTAGCGCTGGTGTCCTTTATAATGCTCCCGGATCTCGGCGTCGAAAGGCTCCAGATCCATGATGCAGAAGGAGAGTTTGGTTCCCTGCGCAAGCGCGCAATCCTCAGGGCGCGGGCCCGGGGTGTCGCATGCTGCCGTGGGCTGGATCAGCCCGAGCTCCAGCCAGTCTTTGAAGTGAATATGGTTATGCCCGGGGTGAAGCTCAAAGGCGTCTTGCCCCAGATCGACCTCATCCTGCCCCCCCGGGTGGCGGTCGAGCTTCTGCACCACCTGCGCACGTTCCGGGTCATCTCCCGGGCCAAAGCCTCGCCCCTCCAGATGAAGCGGACCGGTGCCCACGTTGGCTGTGCTGGCTCCGACGCGCAGGCCGAAGATCGGAGGCCCGGAAGGCATGATCGCGCATTGCCAGAGGTTATCCTCAAATTCGCGCACGTCGACGATGATATCGGGCAAGAGCTGGTAGTCGCCTTCACGCGGCCACAGCGCGAAGTCTTCGCGGCGACACGGCCCTCCGGCGCTCTCGATACCTCTGGAGGTACAGAGGTCCATGGAGCATGGCTCGTTATAGCCGTCGTGGAAGCGGTAGAAGATTCCCGGGCGGTAGTCAGGATGGTCGATGCGCACGCGGTACCACTGTCCCGGGCTCAGCGTTGACTCCGGGTCGACCAGGCAGGGGCCGGCACCGCCCAGCCCGAAGTTCGATCCGTTGAAGCGCGCCCGGGCGCTGCGCGTGAAGTGATCGGGTTGCTCGCGCCGAAGTTCACGTGGCCACTCCCAGCTGTAGCCGGTGGATTCAGGCGGTGGCCAGGCGTAGAGGCGGAGCTCGGCGTCGGGCACCGGCGAGGAGGTCAGGGCGTCTTCGACGCTTCCAGAGGTGCACGCTGACAGGTGCAGGGTGCACCACGCCAGCCATAACACGGCACAGAGCAGTCTGGCTCGATTCGACGCATTGTTCATCTTCCCCCCTGTGAGCCGAGGGAGCACCTCCGTGTGCTCAGCTCCCCCCCTCCTGATTTCTTGGATCACGTTCAACTAGAGCGTAAACATAAAGTCGCCTGCGGCCAGGGGTTTTCCCTCTGGTTGTCGCGAGGCATTCACCAGAAGATGCTCCGGAGAGACACACGTGAGACCGAGCCTGAAGAGACGTACAAAATCGGCAGCCCCCTGGATCTGCAAAGCCCCGGGTGTAAACGTCGTCGCGCTGACCCTCGCGCTGAGCCTCCCGCTGGTCAGTACCACCGGTTGTGTGGCCTCGGAGCAGGGGCCTTTGCCGAACAGTGAGGCAGGGCACCTTTTTGTCGATCTGAACACCCCGCTGGCGGCAGGTTGGGATGCCACAATCCTGGTGCTCGGGCCGACCAATGGTGAGCAGATTTGCGACGAGGAGATCGGCTGCTACCCGGACCACCGCGCGTTGGAAGCGCACGATATCTCGCTGAGCGGCGATGAGGGGGTGCTCGAGGTGGTCGGTTTTGAGGAGGTGGAGCTGATGGGGGTGGCCGGGGCGCGTGTGTCGCTTAAGGCGCTGCAGCCCGGACGCGCCCGGGTGGAGCTCGTCTTTGATGTGGAGGGCCTGGAGCCGCCCGCGAGTACCGATCCCGAACGTGGGGAGGATGCTGGCGAGCTGCCTCATTTTGTGGACGCGTTCGAGGTGGACGTTCGCGAGGTGAATCGTGTGGAGCTGCGACGCGTGATCGGGGGCGTCGACCCCCAGGGGCGTTACGGGAGCTGTCCGGCGACCGGAGCCGGAGCCTACGTATTTGACGATCCGACCGAGCTGGCCATCACCGTGGAGCAGCGAAAACTCGATGCGGAAGGCCAACTTCTGCGCGGCTCCGGTCAGTTCGCCTTTGAGGTCGACCCGCCCGAGGCGATGGCGCTTTTTGAGGGGGAGGAGAGCCTGCATCAGATTCGGCTGGAGCCTTCGCAGAGCGGAGCGATCGCGCTCAAGGGCGACCAGGGAGAGGCCCTGATGAGCTTTCGGCTCGGAGGGCCGGAGGCTGTCGACGGGGCGCAACCACGTGTGATCGAAGTCACCACCGAGGGGCAGCGCGGGTTTGCCGTCAACCGCATGGTTCAGGGACGTTTTTATGAGCTTCAGCTGGGGCCGACGCTGGCGCAGGCTCCGCTCTGTGGCGGGGATGCCGTGGTTCAGAAGCAGGTGATGACACCGGCGAACTGTGAGTTCGCCACCGCGCCCACTGCAAACTCCGTACAACTTGTACGGGCGCTCAACCCGGGGGAGTGCTGGGTGCGATTTGTTTCGCCGCAGGCCAGCGGAGGACGCGGGATCGCAGTGGATTTTCAACTGGATGTGGAGCCCGGCACCCCGACGCAGCCCGGACTCTAAAAGCCCGGGCTGCGTCGGGAGGCGGCACAGACAACGCGTCGATTACTCGTGGCGATCGAAGAGGAGCTGGTCGCTTAAAGGATCCTCGCCGTCGAGCATCGCCTCATAGGAGGTGTCGCCGTCGAGCTGCAGGCGTAAAAAGGCCATGCTGTAGGCGTTGATGACATGGTAGGCCTCTTCATAGCCCATGTTTGTTGGGCTGCAACCGTCCTCCTGGAAGTCGTCGACCGCGTCTCCGAGAAGTTCGCAGAGGTTGGAGAAGGTGAAGTGGCCGCCGTTTGTGATGTCGATGCGGCGGTGTTGCTCACCTTCCATCGCCTCCCAGAGAGGATCGCCCTCAAGCGCATTGGGCAGGGTCAAGTCTCTGCTGGCAGTCCACATCAGGGTCGGGATCTCGATGGAGGAGGTGCCTGGCACATATACTTCGGCCCCGGCCGGTGTCATCGGGATGGAGGCTTTGAAGCGAGTGTCGAGGAAGCCCTCTTCGAAGATAGCGTTCTGATCGTTTTCGAAGATCTCGCAGATACGGTTGCTGATGGTGTCGTTGGCACAGCCGGTGTTGACGGCCTCCATATCAAGCGTCGCGCCGGTTGTGGCCAGCGTGGTGAAACCGCCGAGGCTGTGGCCGCTGAGGGCGATCTTCGATGGTGAGATTGTGCCGTAGAGCGCGTGGTCTTCGGGGAGAGCCTCGACCCAGTCCAGAATAGCGCTGACGTCCTGTGGCCGATAGACGGTCGATTCCAGTCGCACCGCACCGCCGGTATCACCGAAGGTGTTGCCTTTATGATCCGGCGCGATGACGACGTAGCCGTGGCTGGTGAGGTACTCGGCAAAGAAATAACTCTGGACGCTGAAGCTGCCATTGCCGTGGGAGAAGACCATCAGCGGCGCAGGCTCATCCGGGTCGATGGCCGGGGTGGGATCGCGAAGCACGCCCGGGGCGTTGATGGAGTTGAGATAGCGCCCCTCGTATCCCTCGGTGTCGAGGGTGGGGTACCAGATGGAGATGAAGATCTCGCGCTCCTCCTCGCCATCGCCTCGCGGTACGTAGCGGATCTTGGTGTAGGAGTAGCCGATACCAAAGTGGCCGCGCGCCTCGATGGGCCAGGGCCGCTGGGGGAGCGCGTCCAGGGGATCGACGTCTGCGTCTTCGTCGGCGTCTGACGTGTCGACGTCACTCGGATCGGCGTCGGCGACGAGATCGGTGTCAGGGGTGCCCGTATCGGGGCTGTCGGAGGCCTGGTCTTCGCCGCAGGCGAAAAGAAGAAGACTGGCAAGCCCGGCCAGACTCAGGCGAACGCGGTTTCGGGTGCACATCGGGCGTCCTTCAGGAGTTGACCAGCGAGTTGACGAGCTTGATGTAGGCCTCTTTGGCCGCATCCTGGGACATACCTTTTTTCTGCGCCCAGGCGTCGAACTTCGCCCGCTCGCGAATCTTTAAGCGGGAGGGTTGTTTGCCTTCGACATCGCCGGCGGTGGCCTGCTTAAAGAGGGCATAGAGATCGAGCAACGTGGCGTTGTCGGGAGTGCTGCCAAGCGTTTGCACCCGGCGAGTGGCAGATTCGAAGTCGTTTTGTAGGCTCATTCTGGCTCGACCCTGAAAAGAGGTTGGGGTAGTTGGAACCTTCAAACTACCAGAGCTGATTGCGGCGGCAAGGCAGAAGCGTGCGTTTCGGCCCGCCGATACGTGCCGGGGCGGCGCTCTAACTCATGGCAAGGACAGGATCGATGAAGATGCAAAACCCTCTGGAAGGACTGCTCGGCAGTGCCGCGCTTCGCGAGCGCCTGGGAGGGCACGTGCAGACGATCGCCCCGGCGCTCCGCCATGACTGGCTGCCGCGCAAAGCGCCCAGGGCCAGCCTCTGGCGCACGCGCGTGGACGATGGGCGAGGTGGTGAGGTGACGCTCAGCGGGATGTTTGCTGATGTGCCCGGCGTCCGTGATCTTGTGGTTGTGGTGCACGGGCTGGGCGGTTCGGTGGATCGTGGCTACTGCGTGGAGGCCGCCCGCGCCGCGGAGCGTGCCGGTTTGCCCTGTCTGCGCCTGGCGATGCGCGGCGCCGATGGGCTGGGCGAAGATATGCATCACGCCGGCCTCACCGATGATCTGCGCGCGGTGCTTCAGCAGCCATTTTTCGAGCGTTTTGAGCGCATTGCACTGCTGGGCTACTCAATGGGGGGGCATGTCTGCCTGAAGGCGGCTGCTGAGGGCGTAGCGACGAAGGTAACGGCTGTGGCGGCCGTCTGCCCGCCCCTTGATCTGGAGGCCACGCAGCGCTGTCTGGATGCGCCGGCAAACCTGATCTACCGCCGTCACCTGCTCGGCGGGCTCAACGCCATGTATGCGGGCATCGCTGAGAGGGGGGCCGTGCCCACCCCTCCGCAGCGCGTGCGCCTGGCGACGACGATCCGCGAGTGGGATCAGCTCACGGTGGTGCCGCGCTTTAAGTTTCGGGATGTCGACGACTATTACCGCTCGCAGTCGGTGGGGCCGATGTTGAAGTCCCTGGAGGTGCCGACGCTTGTGGTGGCCAGTCCCGGCGATCCGATGATTCCGGCCGACTCGCTGCGCGGACCGCTGGTGAGCGCGTCGACCCGTGTGCAAGCGCGCTGGATCGCGGGCGGGGGCCACGTCTTCTTTCGTTCCGATGTCGATCTGGGTTTTGGCGGGGAGCCGGGCATCGAGGCCCAGATCTTACGCTGGTGTTTCCGTTGAGTGTTTACGCTCTTAACAGGCGTATGCGAAAGAAGCGCGCCCGGACATTCGGGGCGCGCTTCTTTCGTAATCAGGATGGACAGCCCGCCTGATGAGCCGTTTAGAGCTGGGGGATGGAGCGCAGGAAGCTCTGATTGCTCTTGGAGTCATGCAGCCGTTTGATCATCCACTGCATGCCCTCCACCGGGCTCTGGTCCATGAGGCGCCGGCGCAGAAGCGGGGTCTGCTTGCGCTCAAGCTCATCGAGCATGATCTCTTCGCGGCGGGTGCCGCTGCTTGCGATGTCGATGGCCGGAAAGACCCGACGCAGCACGAGCTCCTCGTCCAGGAGCAGCTCCATATTGCCGGTTCCCTTAAACTCCTGGAAGATCACCTCGTCCATGCGGCTGCCCGTCTCGATCAGGGCTGTACCGATGATGGTGAGGCTGCCGCCTCCCTCAAGGTTGCGCGCCGCGCCGAAGAGCTGGCGGGGGATGTCGAGCGCGCCGGCGGAGACGCCGCCGCTCAAGGTGCGCCCGCCCGAGCCGGTATGCTCGACGTTGTAGGCGCGCGCCAGACGGGTAATGGAGTCGAGCAGGATGAGGACATCCTTACCCTCAAGGACTTTCTCCAGCGCGATGGAGAACGCTTTCTCCGCCACTTTAATATGGTTGCTGGAGGAGCGGTCGGAGGTCGACGCGTGGACGTCGAAAGGCATCTTCCGGCGGAAGTCTGTCGCTTCCTCGGGACGCTCATCGATGAGGACGGCGAGTTGGAAGATATCGGGGTGGTTTTTGTGGACGGCTTTGCCGATCGTTTTCAGGATCGTGGTCTTGCCGGCCTTTGGCGGACTTGTGATCAGGCAGCGTTGCCCCCGGGAGATCGGGGTGAACATGTCCATGATCCGCCCGATATACTCGTAGCGGTCGGTCTCCAGCCGGATGCGCTCGTTGGGCTGGATGGGGGTGTAGTCGGAGAGCTTCGCGGTCAGCGTAGCCAGGTCGACTTTGGGCTTGGAGCTCTGGCGATTGCCGCTGCGGCGACGACCGCGGCTGCGATTTCTACTCATGACAGCATCGATGGGGTAGATTAAAGGAAGGGTCGAAAGAGTGCGTGGGCCCGGCAAGTTTAAGGGGACAAGCTGCTCGACACGAGTGGAGCTGCAGGCGCGGGCGTACGAAGTCACGACTCCATAGTCAAGAGAATATGCACATGGCGCGCGAAATTGAAAACGAAAATTCACATGGCGGCCTTCATCCGGCGCTGCTGACGGTGAGCTGGCCGGGCGGAAAGCGCTGGACGGCAGCGCTCTGGCGCAGCCAGGGGGGCTCGACGATGCGTGGGATTCGCGGCTTGTTGGAGGCGCGTTTTCTGGCGCATGTAAGCATGCCGCCTGCATCCTATCTGGAGCAGGTCGAGGAGGCTGAGGTGCTCTCCTTTGATGTGGCCTGTTATGCCGAGCTCAGCGAGAGCGATGAGGCCGGAATGCAAGCCCTGGGATTCCGGAGGGTGCCCGAAGCGCTTGACGCCGAGCAGCTTGAGCGGTTGAGCGTGTTTCGCAATGAGGCTCGTCGCAGCGGTGGAGCGTCGGTGTCGGATCCGCAGTCGCTGTGGCGGCTCAACTTCAGCAGGCCCAATGGCATGCTTGAGGGCATGATCAAAAGGGCGTGTGTGGCCAGCGCAAAACGCCAGGGCGGGCAGGTCTTTGGCGATCGGCCGGGGTGGCCGAGTAAGTGGCTGGTCGAAGAACTCAGCCGCGCGATGCAGCTGGAGCTCGGGCCCAACGTCGACGGATTGGAGCGGATCTGCGCGCTCTTGATCGACACCTCGCCGGGAGAGCTCGGCTGGGTAGAGCCGGTGGCCTTTCAGGCGATCTGCGATCTTCTTGCGGTGGTGCTTCAGGCCAGCGGTCGGGGGCAGGTGGAGTGGGCGAGCAGCCCGATGGATGCGCTGAGCGGACTTGCGCCGCCGCCGATGGCGCGGATTCGTCGCGCGGGTTCCTGGCGAGCGCTGGAGCTGGGGCGCGATGTGGCCTCGACCTTGCTGCTTCCCTTCGAGCGTCGGGAGACCGGCGAGGGACTGAAGGTGCTTCTGAGTACGTATCTGCGCTGAGGCGCGGCGTTGTCGCGCCGTGTTGAGGGGTTAGCTTCAGAGAGGGAGAGGTCGCAGGGGCGCGGGCGCTGAAGCTGCCCCGGTCGCTGCGAACTGACACGACACAACAGGGGGAAAGGATGGCGAGCCTCAATGGCAGGTGCGCCGGTCTGTGGGGCCGTCACCGCTGGACGCATCGGGGGCTGGTGCTGCTTATCGTGCTCGGATGCTGGTGTGTTGCCGGCCTGGCGCAGAGCGCCCAGCCGCAGAGGGCCTCAGACGAGGAGCGGGCGATAGCGAGCCGAGGCGAAGTGTTGCTCTTCAGCGGGGTGGAGCGGATGGGAAACCGCGACGCCACAGGCTCGCCGCTGGCGTACCGTGGTCAGGCCTACCCGCTGATTTTACGCTGGGGGCGCAGCACGCCGCGCTGGAGTCGCACGTTGGAGTTGGGGGGATTTACCCCGGGGTTCAACGGGGGGCGGCTCAGCTCCGCGATCGATGATGGCCAGGGGCACTGGGCCAACGCCAGCTTCGTGGATGCGTCCTTTCAGTGGCGTTTTGCCTTGCTCAACCGCGGCAAGCGACGCCTGGAGATCGGCCCCCGCTTAAGTCATTGGACGATGTACCGATCCTACCAGTACGACCCGGCGCAGATCGGTTCGGTGGAGGTCTGGGAGGCCTTTGTCTCGCTGGATGCGTCCGCGGGCCTTCGCCAGTCGCTGGGAAACTGGGGGGAGCTGCACCTGGGCGTTAATGTGCCCCTGGGAGGCTACCTGATGCGTCCCAGTTACGCGGTTCGAGGCGACGAACGGGTGCGTCTGGTTCAGGAGCGCTGGCGGGCGGTGACCGACGGTCGTTTCGCGAGCTGGGGGAGCTTTCGCATGGTGCAGACTCGCGCTGAGATCTGGTGGATGCCGGGCACGTATCTGGCGGTAGTGGGCGCCTACCGAGGGGGGGCGTTCAGCTATGACTTACCTCTCGATACGCGCACCTACAGCCATCGCTTCAGCCTGGGCCTGGGGTTGCTCTACAGGTAGGTCTGCGTACACGCGATTTAGCAGGTTCCGACAACCGGGGGGAGGGATGAAGACCAGAGCGCGGCTGAGCGGGTGGTTTCGCGGGGGGCTTTTGGCGCTGCTGCTGCTGATGAGTGGTGGATGCGGGGCTTTTCTAGGGCCCGATCCGGCCAATACACCCGAGAGCAACTTCGAGATCTTCTGGGAGTCGTTTGACCGTCATTATGCCCATTTTGTGCATAAGGATGTCGACTGGGACGAGGTCTACCTGCGCTACCGTCCGCGGGTTGATGCAAAGACCACGGACGATGAACTCTTGGAGGTTTTTGGCGAGATGATCCGCTATCTGGAAGACGGCCACGTCTACGTCTCGGCCGGCGAGTTGGGGCGGGTTCAAAGCGATCTTCATCTGCGAGGCTCGCGGCGCAACTATGACCGCAACCTCATCAGTCGGCGCTACATCATGGGTAAAGAGCAGAGCGCCGGTGGGGGGAACTTCCGCTACGGCTGGGCCAGCCACACCCTGGGGTACGTGCATCTGGCGACGTTAAGCGGTGCGGAGGGCATCGGTGAGGATGTTCACGGCTGGATCGAGGATCTGGATGAGATACTGGCGTACTTCAAAGACGCTGAAGGGCTGGTCATCGACCTTCGTAATAACAGCGGGGGGCGAGCGTTTAATACCACGTTTGTGGCCAGCCGCTTTGCCACCGACACCCGGGACTTTGTGGTGACCCGCACCCGCAACGGCGCACGCCACGATGCCTTCTCGTCGCCCACCGTCTGGAAGGTCTCACCGGCGGGACCGCGTCAGTTTACAAAACCTGTGGTGGTGCTGACCAACCGCTACAGCTTCAGCGCCGCAGAGTGGCTCACCCTGGCGCTTCGTCAGTACGATCACGTCACACATATGGGCACCAACAGCGGCGGGGGCCTGGCGATGTTTCTGCCACGGGAGCTTCCCAATGGATGGCACTACACGATCTCGGTGCAGGAGACCCGCGACGCCGATGGGACCTTTTACGAGCGTGTCGGCGTACCCCCGCATATTCATGTGGAAAACACGCCGGATGACGTCAGGCAGAACCGCGACGCGATCCTCGAGCAGGCTCTCTCCCATCTGAGAAAGCAGGCCGGGCTGGCCGGGCACTGAGGTTCACAGGCTCAGTCGGGGCTGCGCACCGAGACGCCCAGCCCCACCGCCCAGCCCGCCGCGCTGTTTCGGGAAAAGGGCGTGAAGTAGCCGTCGGCTTCCAGCGCGATTCGATCGGTGATGGGAAAGAAGATTGAGGGGCCCACCGTCAGGTAGCTCTTCGAGATGAGGTCGTCACTTAAGGGGAAGACCGCCGAGGATGTCAGCGCCACCGTGGCGGTATCAAAGAGGTTGTAGCCGACCTGGGCCATGGTGACGAAACCATCGGAGAAGTCGCCCACCTCGGTTTCGTTCAAGGTCCAGGCGCTGCGGTACTGGTAGCCGATGTCGGCGTAGAAGTAGATGCCCAGATCGTGGAATCCGCCCCCTGCGGAGAGCCAGAGCGTAAGGTCGACCTGCTCGTCCCCCCGCGCTGGCGTAAGATCGCCTGAGGGGCGTCCGTAGAGGGGAAGTTTGGCCTCCAGGCGAAGCGCGGTCGGCACGCTAAGTTGGAGCGGTGAGACCTGAATGGCCACGTTCATATCGCCCGGCCCGAAGTCGGTGTAGCTCTGCGTGCCAAATCGGTTGCGGGCGTAGGTCAGCGGCACGTAGGTCTGAAGGTGCATGCCCTCGAGAACTCCCACCTCCCCGTAAAGGTAGGTCGTGGCGCTGAAGTAGTCGACGCCGGTGACCAGGAATCCCTCCGGGGTGCGAAAGGCGCTGGCCTGGTAGGCGGACTCTCCGACTTTGACGTAGTAGTCGCCGCTCTTTTTGGTCCAGGGGCCTGCCATCGCATCGGGCATAGCCAGGATGGAGACGAGAGAGGAGACGAGAAGCGCCGCGCAGAAGGGTAGCGCGGCGCGAAGGCGAAGCGAGTTGGGCATGATTCTACGGCTCAGTCAGGCCGAGAATCATTCAGGGCAATCTCGGCAAAAAATTCAGGGGCAGAGGACAAGGTCGAGGAGCTCATCGCCGCGACCGTACTGTTCATCTTCCGGGTAGCCAGTGCCTTCGAGGATGTCAATGAGCTGCTGGCGGATGGCAGCGTAGGTCTCATCGCGGCGGTCGCCTGCAGAGGGGCTGTCCTGGACGCACAGAAACTTCGATGTGCCGCAGGTGGGGAAGGTTTCACAAAATTCGTTTCTCGCGGCGGCGTCTTCGAGATCGGCGTCGCCGAAGTAGACCTGGCCGTCGATCATGCTCAGGCGCACGTCGGAGGCTTCGCTTTCCAGCACCGCGAGGTAGGGGTCGTCGGCCTGGCGTCCGAAGACGACGATGTCGGCACCGTATCCTGGCTCAAGTTGGCCCACGCTATGCTCCAGGCCGACGGTAATGGCACCGTCCCAGGTGGCCATCTCCCAGATGCGCTGCGGGGTGAGCGCGTCGATCGCTTGCTCCTGCCCGTAGCGATAGGCTACACGCATCTCGGCGAGCATGTCGAACTCCCCGGAGACGGTCCAGTCGGGGCCAAGCGCGGTGATGATGCCTAAGTCGAGAATCGACTCGATGTCGGCGGTCACGCCGTAGAGCGCGAGGTTGCTCGACGGGGACCACACGATCTTCGAATCGGTCATGTAGACCTCTTCGAGTTCGGCGTCGGTCAGCGCCACCGAGTGAATCAGCATTGCGGTGCCGTTGTAGAGAAGCGAGGTGCCGGAATGACGGTTGTTGCGGGTGTCGCGGCCGGCAAAAGAACTGAACTCAAGCTCGATGTTGTCGCCGCTGATGCCTTCGGCCATGTGCACGGCAAGGCGAGTTGTTGGATTATTGGGAGCGTTAAAGTTGTCGAGAAATCCTTGCGCCTGATCATCGGTGATGTCCCGCGGGGAGCCGATGGAAGTCTGCATATGGTTGTAACCCAGCTTATGATAATGGTCCGCGTTTCGAACCGCCCAATCGACGCATCTTCGTCTTGCAGATTGTCCCATTATCGTCGTGGTTCCATGAATCACTGAGCGGAGCTCGCCCCATTTGCCAGCCGGACATTCATGAGAAATGGAGCCACGGTTGTTGGCGTAGGGTTCGATATGAGCTTCGTAATCAGGATCGTCGGCCCACTGGTAACGGTTGCCGAAGAAGCCGGTGTCGCCGGGAATCCAGGGCATGAAGAAGTTGTAGGCTAGGTGGTTGTGGGCGTCGATGAGCCCCGGGGAGATGACCCCGTGGGTGTTGATCACCGTCACCGTCGCCGCGCCCGGCTCACCGGAGCAATCTTCGGCCACACAGGTGATGGCGCCGCCTTCGATGAGCACCTCGCCGTCTTCGATGGGGCCGTCCAGGGTGAGCACGGTGCCGCGGAGCAGGTAGCCGCCGGCGCCCACACGCTCCACTTCAGCGGCAGGGGAGGGCTGGGAGCGATCATCGTCGACCGGTCCTGTGTCGGCATCGTCGCCGGTATCCGTATCGGGATCGTCGCCGACGTCGGCGTCGGGATGCCCCGTGTCGGGTTGGCCCGTATCGGGGTTGGCGATGGGCGGATCGGTGCTGGAGCAGGCGGCGCTCAGGGCGAGAATGAGCAGGGCTGAAGCGCGCAACAGATAAGGCGAAGGTCGCATGGTTTCTCCCATAGAAGTCGGCGCCAGTGTAGCGGCTTCCCTCTCCAGGTGAAATGATCTTCGCCAGATCGTGAGCGCATTGTTTCAGGGCAGTCGGGCTGACCGGTGAGTTGGTTGAGGATCTGCGGGTCGCGTGGCATGTTAAGCAGACGCGGCATTGACCGGTGTGGGTCGATCCTGTGGCGAGCAACCCCGGGCAGAGTAGATGGCCATCGAAAACAAGCAGCGAGCGCGCAAGCGTAAGTCCAAGAGCGTGTCCGCGACCAAGGTCTTTGCGGGACGCTACGCCTACAAAAAGCCGCTGGGCCGCGGTGCGGGCGGCTCGGTCTACCTGGCCGAGGACCTGCGTAAGGGGGAGCGGGAGGTCGCGCTCAAGGTGCTCTCGGCCGATGCGTACAACAGCGTGCAGGGGAAGATGCTGCGCCGGGAGTTTGAGATCCTCTCCAAGCTCTCGCACCCCAATCTTGTGCGGGTCTTCGACTACGGCAGCCTCCCTGACGGCGGCGTGTATCTGGCCGAGGAGTACATCGACGGGTTCAGCCTGCAGGATGCGCGCGCGCTCCTGGAGCCGGCGGCGCTCATCGATATCACCCTGCAACTGCTGCAAGGCTTAAGCTACCTGCATGCGATGGGCATGATTCACCGCGATATTAAGCCGGCCAACGTGATGCTGCTCTGGCTTGATGACGCCTCTGCGCTTCCGATGGCGAAGCTGGTGGACTTTGGCCTCTCCAGCATGGACCCCAAGCGCGACACGCTCCGCGGGGGGACGCGCTCGTACATGGCGCCGGAGGTGATTCGCGGGGAGAAGGGGGAGCAGCGCTCGGACCTCTACAGCCTGGGGGTGACGCTTTATTATGCGCTCTGCGGCGTGCTCCCTTTCGGGCCGCGTAGCAAAGATGATCCGCCGCCGACGGAAGAGGACTTTCGGCCGCCGGAGCCGCACCGCCTTAACGCGGAGGTGCCACTGGAGTTGAGTCGTTTTACGATGGCGCTTCTGCGGCAGCTCCCCGATGTTGATTTTGCGGATGCCGGCGAGGCGCTTCAGGCGCTGGCTCAGGACACCGGGGTGCTTGAGCAGTGGTCGGCCGGTCGTATGGCCAACTCGCTGGATGTGGCCGCGGCGCCTGTGATTCGCGGTTATTTTGAGCGGGGCATTCTGGCCCGACGGCTCGATGAAGATGATCTTTTGCTGGAGTGGCTCTCGACCAATGAGAGCGAGGCGATGGGCCAGCTCTACCTGATCCGCGGTGCGGATGGGGCCGGGAAAACGCGTCTTTTGCACGATGTTCAGGCCTCCTCGAAGCTCGGTGGACATGTGGTGCTGGAGAGCGCTGGCTATGAGGGCATGGGCCCCTACGCGCTGCTGACCGACCTTGTGACGCAGACGATGGAGCTTGCGCTCAGCCAGGACCAGCTGGGACTTGAATCCTACCGCTCGGCGTTGCTGGCCCGGCAGTTGATGACGTCCCTGGGGATTGAGACCGCTGGCGAGCGCGTGGCACCCTTTGTGGAGCAGGCCTGGATGCGCGCGGCGCTGGAGGAGGCTGTGGGGTTGCTTAAGCCTCAGCAACTGGTCTTCTTTATCGATGAGTTGCATCTGGCCGATGAGGCCAGCCTGGAGGTTCTGGAGGATTGGTTCAGGGCGGTGAAGGTGCGACATCGCCCCGATATCGTCGCTGCGTTGACCGAGGGGGAGGTCTGCACGCGCCTTCAGAGAGGGCAGGGCGTGCAACTGCTTCCCATTGAAGGGGTTGAGCACGAGGATGTGGCCGACTTCTTCGGGGAGCAGCTGGCGTTGCGAGGGCTCTCGGATGTGTGGATTGAGGATGTGAATCGGGCTGCGCGGGGGCGTCCGGCCTATGTCGAAGAGCTCTGTCGCTATCTGATTGATGCCGGGCTTCTGCGTCGGCAATCGGCCTCGCGCTGGGAGGCGCGTCTCGAGGAGGTGGAGGCACGCGGGGTTCCGGCGTCGTTGCGCGAGTCGCTCAGGCGTCGGGTCACTGCGGTCGGCGCGGCCGGGCGAGAGTGTTTGGAGCTTCTCTCGTTGATGGAGCGTCCTTTGCTCTGGGAGAGCGTTCGCAAACTTCTGGTGGCCGGCGGGGTGAGCTCCTCGGAGGCCGAGCGCACGTTGAAGACGGTGTTATGGCGTAACCTCGTGGAGATCGATCTTCGGGCGGGCGGTCGCTTTGTGAGGCTGATTCACGATGAGCTCGGAGAGGCCGTCTCCGATATGATCAGCCCGGAGTGGAGGCGGGCGTTGCATCGGCGTATCGGCCAGCAATTGACCCGGGACTGGCGCCGGGGGGCGGCGCGTGCGGCGGAGGCTGCGCATCATCTGGCGGCAGGGGGCAACCTCGACCTGGCCGCGCATTACTTCATCATGGCGGCCGAGGAGGAGCGGGCCGACGGGGATTTCTCCCGGGCGTTCGCGCTCTTTAAGCGGGCCGATGAGGCGCTTGCCGACGGGCCGGAGCGCGCGCTGGTTAGCCTTCATCTGGCCAACCTGGCGCTTGCCCATTTCGAGACCGCGAGCGCACGGACGTGGTTAAAGCGGGCTGAAGAGCTCTCGCTATCCTGCCCCTCGGCGTGGTTGCGCTGGCAGGTGCTTTTTCGCGGCGCGGAGTTGATGCTCTACATCGGCGATGTGATGCAGGCGGAGCGCTGGCGTGCGCGCATCGACGAGGAAGGCGTCTCGGAGTACGGCGTTGTCGATCTGCTCACCCTCGACGCGCGTTTGCTGCTCGGGCGAGGCAAGCTGGAGCTGGCCAGCGAGATGTTGCAGCGTTGTGTCGAGCGTGCTGGTGCCGGGGTGGTGCTCTATCGCCAGGCCAGCGCGCTGGGGAGCCTTGCGCATGTTCAGCTCCTCTGTGGGCAGTCAGCTCTGGGACTTAAGAGTTATCAGCAGGCCATCGAGATGGCCGACCGGCTGGGTGACGAGGGGCTGCGCGCCGAGGTTCTCACCGGTTACGGGGCCGACCTGCGTCGCATCGGAAGTCCGGTGGAGTCGCGTGATGCGCTTTTAGAGGCCCTTGACCTGGCCCTGCAGGCGGAGCGTGCCTGGGTGGTGATTGAGGCGCTCTTTCAGCTGGCCTGGACACTGGCCACGCTGGGCAACCGCTCCGATGCACGGCGTCGGGGCTCAGAAGCCTTCCGGCTTGCCCAGGAGCTGGGTCACCGAGCTTCTGAAGAGAAGATTGCGCTCTTTTTAGGCGGACTGGTTCTGCGCAGCCGCGCCGAGCAGGACATTGGCGCCGAGCAGCTCGAGCGTGTCGCACTGGCTTTCGACGCCCGAGAAGACTATAGGGTCGAGCGCGCCGAATTGCTGATGGCTACCGGCGATCTGATGATCGAGCTGCAGCTGGCCGACGTCGGCGCGCGCCTTCTGCAACGGGGGCGAAATCAGGCCTTCCGAATGGGGGCCCACGGTCTCCTCCCCAGGCTCTAAGTCGGCGCTAAGCCGTCGGTGAACGCCTCCCAAATCACCTCGAAGTGACAGCGATGAATCAGTCGAAGAGCAAGCGTCTGCGCGTGGGCGATCTGCGCGTGGACTTTCAGTCGGATGAAAGCGAGCTTCGCATTCAGGCCGCCAAAAAGTTAGGAGTCAGCCCCTCGGATATCGAGGAGGTGGAGATCCTCAAGCGTAGCCTCGATGCGCGTGGACGGCCGCGCTACGTTTACAACGTGGAGGTGGCGCTCAGTGAGGCGCGTGCGCTCGGCAGACTTCCCGAGGGCGTCAAAGAGGCGCCGGCGCCCGGGAGCCTGGCACCCGAGCGCTTTCAGCCTCGCAAGAAGGAGCGTGTCATCGTCATCGGTGCTGGTCCGGCCGGGCTTTTCTGCGCCAACCGGCTGGCTGACAGCGGGGTGGAGACGATCTTACTCGACCGCGGGCAACCGGTGGAAATTCGGGGGCGAGATGTCTCGGCGTTGATGCATCGCGGCGAACTCAAAGAAGACAGCAACATCTGTTTTGGCGAGGGTGGCGCGGGCACCTGGTCCGACGGAAAGCTCTACACGCGCGTCAACGATGTGCGTGTGCGTCATGTGCTCGAGACGATCGTTGCGCTGGGGGGCCCCGAAGAGATCCTCATCAACGGCAAGCCTCATCTGGGCACCGACCGTCTGGTCGCGCTCTGCAAAGCCTTTCGTGCGCACCTCATCAACGAGGGCTGCCAGGTGCGTTTTGGGGCCTTTGTGAGCGAGCTCATCGTGGAGGAGGAGCGCGGTGAGCGCGTGATCAAGGGCGTGCGCCTGCGCGACGGGGAGCGCATCGATGCCGATCGAGTGGTGCTTGCCGTTGGGCACTCCGCCCGCGAGATGTACCGCCACCTGGCCGATTTAAAGGTTGCCATGGAGGCGAAACCCTTCGCGGTGGGCTTTCGGGTGGAGCATCGTCAGGAGCTCATCAACAGCATTCAGTATGGCAAGTACGCCGAACTTCCCGATCTGCCGGCGGCCGACTACCGCCTGGCCGAGAACCTGGGCAAAGGGGCGGAGCGTCGTGGCATTTACAGCTTCTGCATGTGCCCGGGAGGCCAGGTTGTGCCTTCGCATACCTTGCCGGACGGCATCTGCGTCAACGGTATGAGCCACGCCAGCCGCAAGGGGCACTGGGCGAACTCAGCGCTGGTGGTCAGCGTACGCCCCGAAGACTTTGGAGCCTTCGGCCCCATCGAGGAGCTCGACGACTACGACGGGCTGCTCGCCGGGATGGCATTTCAGCACGAGGCTGAGCGACGCGCCTTTACGCTCGGAGGCGGCGGCTTTGTGGCCCCGGCCCAGCGCGTCAGCGACTTTAAGCAGGGTGTGGCGAGTACCTCGGTACGAAAGACGACGTACAAGACCGGGATTGCGCCGACCGATCTTTCGAGCTGTTACCCCGCGTTTGTGATCGACGCGCTGCGCGTCGCCCTGGATGGTTTCGAGCGCCGAATGCGTGGCTTTGTCAGTGAGGACGCCCTGCTCATTGGCGTGGAGACGCGCACCAGCGCACCGGTGCAGATCGATCGCGACGCCATCTCCTACCAGTCGACGTCGGTGGCAAGGCTCTACCCCTGTGGTGAGGGCAGCGGGTACGGCGGTGGCATCGTCAGCGCGGCCATCGACGGGTTGCGGGTCGCCGAAACGATTCTGGAAACGCTCAGCGCCTGAGGCGCGTGGGGGGGAACTTGCGATTGTTGCGTCAAGCTGCGAGGTTGTTGGCTGAGGTCGCCCTGTGAGCGACCGATGACACGCTCCTGACTCGCCCTATGACGCCTGCCTCTTCACGAACCATCTGGATTGTGGATGCGCTCGATGAGCGTGCCACAGAGATTGCCGATCTTCTGGCGCCGCTGGACGCGACATTGCGTGTCTACGCCGATGCGCGAAAGGCGATCTTTCATGCGCGCCGCGCCGCCCCCGATCTGGTGGTCTTGGGAATGGAGCAATGCACGATTCCGCCCGATGAGATTCTGGGGTGGACGCGTCAGTTCACCGAGACGGCCACGATGCCGGTGCTTCTTGTCCACGAGGACGATGCGCAGGACGAGGAGATCGACTGCGTCATGGCTCGGGGGGCAACCGACGCGTTGGGGCGATCCTTGCTCCGAAGCGAGTTGAGGCGACGGGTGCGCTGGCGACTGGTCCCCGTGCGTGGTGAGGCGAGGCGCGGCGATGAAGCGACACGATCGTTTGAGTTTTTGGATCGGGTGATTCATGCCAGTCCCAACGCTATTGTGGCAGCACGGCGCTCCGGCGAGGTTGTCCTTTTTAATGCGGCGGCCCAGCGCGTGCTCGGCTGGAGTGAGAGCGATGCGATGGGGCTCAACGTTCGTGAGCTCTATCCGCCCCAGGGGGCCGAGCGCATCATGCATATGTTGCGCAGCCGGCAGCATGGTGGACGCGGTCGCATCGAATCGCTGCGCGAAGAGGTCGTTGATCGCCACGGGGAGCGCATCCCTGTGGAGATCTCCGCCGCGCTGGTGATGGAGGGGGAGGTGGAGGTGGCCACCGTAGGAATCTTCACCGATCTTCGCCAACGCCTGGCGATGGAGGAGCGTCTACAAGAGGCCTTTGAGACGCTGGAACGCACGCAACGTCAGGCGGTGATTGCCGAGTTGGCCGGCGCCGCCGCGCATGAGCTTAACCAACCGCTGACCAGCCTGATGGGCTACGCTGAGCTTCTGCAGCGTCAGGGGCATAGCGCCGAGTTGGTCGAGCGTGCGGTCGATACGATCCATCAGGAGGCACGTCGTATCAGCGAGATCGTGCGCAAGATCGGACGCATCACACGCTACAAGACCAAAGAGTATGCGGGGGGAGAGCTGATTGTTGATCTGGATGAAGCAGGACCTTCTGAGCCGGTGCTTGCGCCGGGCTCGGATCGAGGAGATGGCCTATGAGTGAGACCGTCGCAGCTGAAATGATCAACTTTGCCAGGGTGCTCGATGAGTTGCGCGATCCGGTGGCGGTATGTGACGCCACCGGGCAGCTGATCTACGTCAATCGGCTCGCGAGCGCCTTCCTGGGCATCGCCCGGGGGGCAGCGCTCCCCGGGTTGAACCTCACGCAGCGTGAGACCTTCTCCCAGATGCGCCTTCAACCGGCTGAAGACGGGCGAGAGGAGTACTTCCTGGGTGGTGTCTCGCTGCAGGGGTGTGAGCGTGAGACGGTCTCGGTGAGCCTGGCGCCGATGGGCGACGGAAATTACCGGGTGCTTTTTGAGCCGGAGGCCGACGAGCGTCTGGCCCCGATCATCGATCAGATCGACGCGCTGGTCGCGATCTGCGACGGCCGGCGTCAGGTTCGGCTGGCCAATGCGGCTCTGACCCGGGTGATGGGGCTTGCCCCCGGCGAAGATCCTGAGTGCGACCTGCTCGACATCTTCTCACCCGAGGACCGTCCGCGTTTGCGGGTAGCGGCGTCGCGTGCCCTTGCCGGCACGTTGCCCGAGCCGGTTTCCACACGTCTGGTGGGCAGCGACCTTCCCGACGGTGGAGAGCTTGTGCAGGTGCGCATTCGCCCCATCTCGCCAGGAGAGGGGGCCCGGCACCGGCCGATGCGTGGTCTTGTCGCGGTCGTGCAACCCAGCCAATCTTCCCTCGAAGAACTCAAACGCCGCTTCGCTCGCGCCGAGGAGCTGATGAGTCTGGGGCAGCTCGCCGCCGGTGTGGCACACGAGCTGAAAAATCCGCTCACCAGCATTCTCAACTATGCCGACTACCTGCTGCGCAAATACCGCGGGCAGCTCTTTGATCCTCGCGATGGTGAGCGCCTTCAGCACATTATTGAGGGCGTTGAGCGCATCGATCGTTTCGTGCGCGACCTGCTCAACCTGGCCGGGACCGAAGGGGCGACGCTTGAAGAGGTGGAGCTTCACGGCTGCATACGCACCGCCGTCGGGCTGTGCGACGTGCAGTTGGAGAAGCATCAGGTCGAGGTCAGCTATGAGCTCTGGGATGCGCCACTCAGGATGCTGGGTCACGCCGGGGGGCTGCAGCAGATCTTTGTGAACCTGATCACCAACGCGGTCCGCGCGATGGAGGAGCCCGCTGGGCGTATCGTCATTCGGACCGGGGTCGATGGGGATGACGCGGTGATTGAGGTCAGCGACAACGCGTGTGGAATGGCCCCTTCGGTGCTTGACCGTGCGTTTGAGCCCTTCTTCACCACGTCCACTAACGGCAGCGGGTCGGGGCTCGGGCTCTCGCTGGTCGGTCGTATTGTGGAGCAGCACGGGGGAAGCGTCAGCGCCCGGTCGGAGGAGGGGGTCGGCACGACCTTTACGGTGCGTCTTCCCGTTTTACCCAGAGGGTGAACACGTCGTTGACCGCCGGATGGTCGCTGGCCAGAAAGGCGCTCGTGTTGCTCACATGCGCACGCAGCTCAACCCAGCCCCGGGGGGCGTCCTTGGTGAAGGAGTTGCCCCCCAGGCGCAGGCGGCCCCCTTCGCCAATCTGGCGCTCTCCAAGATGCCAGGTCACCGCGTAGCGACCCGGCGCGTCGCGTCGTGGCACACGCGCCTCGATGAGGCCGGGGGAGACGCGCTCCACCACCAGCGCTTCGTTCGGAGTGGGGTCGACCCCGGAGTAGAAGCGTCGCACCATCTGCTCGGCGCAAACCGGGCAGAAGTCGTCACCGCTATCTTTCATCATGCATTCGTAGCTGGGGCGCACCAGAAACTCGCAGTTGTAGGCGCGCTCATACGCCCCCACAGGATGTGCGGACGTCTGATTGGGCGGCGTGGGCAGCGGGGTATCTGGGCTCACCCAGGCATCCCAGCTCAAGGGTTCCCCCTGGCGCAGCTCGTCGATATTGGCCGGCAGCGGGATGAAGGGCTCATTGAAGAAGCAGGGATCCCCATCGACCATATATTCATCGCCCAACATCCCCAGGGTATGGCCCAGCTCGTGGACCACCGTGTCCGGGAAGCTCTGGCGGTTGTCGTAGGTGGTCACCAGCGAGACGTAGACACCGGCAAAGCCAGAGACTTTGCGCGTGTTAGAAAGAAGTATGACCTCGTCGTACTGTGCCAGCGCGGCCGCTTCAAACATCCGGCCGACCTGAATCGGCAGCGCCACCCGGTCGGAGACTTCGCCGATGTCGATGTTAAAGAGATCGGCCACAGCCGGGATGACAAAGGTCGTCTCAAAGACCGTATCGCGCAGCCGGCCCTCACACTCGGTCTGCCCGAAGCGGCAATCGTAACCGGCTCCCGACTCGTTGCTCGGGGTCCACACGCTGTGCACGTTGAAAAGATCGCGGTGCTCGGTAAATGGCGAGGTCTGTAGAATACGCTCGGCTACCGCCTGGGCGTCGCCTTCAAAGATGGCACGCTCCTCCTCGGTGTAGCCGTCGGCCAGGATCACGATGTCCATGCGATCTTCGGCCGGGCCGCTCTCCACCAGGGTGGCCACCTGGCCATCGACGCTGTTGGGCTGAGCCTGTGCCAGAAGTTCCTCGATGGGGAAGCGGCCCAACTCGACCCAGTCGCCATCGGGTTGCGCAAGCTCCAGAATGTAGTATCGGGCACCGGCCACGCCTGTGGGAACGCGCGTGGCGAACTGCGTCAGCGGCGCGTACTGCGCGCGCACCAGCGCGTAGACCTGATTGGCGTCGAGCTCGACGGCAGCCTGCTGGTCGAGGAGTAGGTTCAAGAACTCCAGAAGTTGAAAGAGGCTGTTAACCCGCTGTGACCAGAGCGTTGTGCCCTGCGCATCTTCGATGCGCGCCCGGGTGATCCAGTGGGTGTCGGTATCGTGGGCGTCATCATCGACGAAGAGCGGGGTGTCGACCACCCGGGCGACCTCCACGGTGGGTGGGCTGGCGGGATGGCTTCCCAGGAGCGCGTCGAAAATCACCATGCGCGCCTGGCGCGCTTCGGCGCTGAGTTGAACGGTGTCGCCCTCATTCATCCCCAGCTGCGCGCCCTCCTGCTCCGGGGCAGCGGTACGAACCTGGAGGGTCGAGCCATCGCCATCTTCGACGCAGGCGCTCAGGAGGAATGCGGTGGTGGCGAACAGGGACCAGCGGAAAAAGTGATGCATGTGTGTTCCACAGCGCAGGAGGTTTTTTGGGGGGCTACCCGCGCAGGCTAGCCGAGTGTAACGTAGGGCACAATGTGGGAGCGACGTCGGGCGCGGCCTGGAACGAGGAGGAGTGATGTGGACCTGGATGACGCTGGGAGTGTTGGTGGTGCTGATCGCGGCGGTGGGCTGGTTCGGCTGGCGTCTGGCGCGGATGCGGCGCGCCGGTGAGGCCCGTGCAGAGCGTCTCAGTGAATTGCGAGCCTTTACGGAACGCATGGGGCTCAACCACCTCTGGGAGACCTCGATCTTTCAGTCGCACGTCATCGGCATGCGCGGCGAACTCAACGGCTTTCGCGTGCGCGGCGAACTCTGGGAGGAGCCTCAGTCCGACGCCTATCGCCTCTCGGTGCGTTTCCCGAAGGTCTTACGCCAGCCGATGAAGATCCGTCGTAAAGGCGCTAACGGGCGAGTGCTTCCGGGACGTGGTTTGGTGACGGTGAGTACCGGTGATGCGGCCTTTGACGCGCGCTTTGCCACCATGGTCGGTGTGGCGGCCGCCGAGAAGATCGATGCGCTGCTCGACGCCAACCTGCGCGAGCGCATGGTGGCGCTCTCCGAGAAGGTCAGCTCGCTGCGTCTGGGGCATCGCTCGCTTTACGTGGTGGCCGACCGGGAGGTCGAGGCCGCCACGATCGACCGTTTGCTGCGCGAGACGTTGCGTGTGGCCGTGCTTCTTTACAACAGCTCGGTGGAGCTCGGCCCCCTGACCTCGGCGCGCTCCACCCAGTATGAGCGAGTTTCGCTCGATATCTTCGGGCGCGAAACCGCGCGGGAGTCTTCCATCGAGGATCAGGAAGATGAGTCCGGGGAGTCGAGCCGTGAGGTTGCCGCCGAGGAGATGGAACTCGAGTCGCCTTCCGACGACGATGATGATGACTCTTCGGGAGGCGAAGGCTCGGCGCGGGGCGAAAGCGCGTCAGAGCGCTGATCGGAGGCAACCTCGACCATCGCTGCGCGCAGCTGACGGTCCTGATGGCGGTAGCCCGCGCGCAGACAGCTGAGCACGCTTCCTGCGGGCACCTCGTCGCTGGCGCGAGTGGCGACGGCTTCATGCGATTGAGGATCAAAGCTGTCGCCGGGGCCAGGTTCCACGCGCTCAATCCCGTGGCGCGCCAGAGCTTGCACCAGCGATCCACGCGCCAGCTCAAGGCCCTCGTAGAGGGCGTTGTCGCCGGCGTCAGGGGCACTGTGTCGAAGCCCCTCATCGAGCGCATCGAGGGCCGGGAGGAGGTCGCGGACCACCGGATGGTGGGCGTACTGCAATTCCCGACTGTGTTCTCGGCCCAGACGCTCAACGCGGCGGCTGTGATCGTCGTCAGCCTCTTCAAGCTCGGCGCGGTGATGGCTTTGAAGCCGGCGCAGCTCGCGGCGATGGTACGAAAAAAAGAGGGCGAGCGCTGCGAACGCGACCGCCGTCATGAGTATCAGTAGTGCAACCGCCATCCCTGCTGTCCTTTCAAGGGGTTAGATGCGGTGGGGAGTCTGCACCCGCGGGCGGCTCCGGGTCAACGCAGCAGCCGGGTGCAGGGGCGGCATTGACAATAATGAGGATCGAGAGCATAAACATCGTTGACAGCCCCCCGGGGCAGTGTTAGTTCAAATCCTGCGCTGGCGGCGTAGCCAAGTGGTAAGGCATGGGCCTGCAAAGCCTTGATCACCGGTTCGAATCCGGTCGCCGCCTCTCTCAACTCAGCGTGTTTAAGAAGCCCCGATGAAGCTCACTTCATCGGGGCTTTTTTCATGGGCGTCAGCCAGCCTGTAGCCTTCGGGAATCGGGTTGCGTTCGGCGGGGAAGTGGCGATCATGGTCGAGTGTGCCTCCCGAGCCCTGATTTCTTTGACGGTGTCCGGGGCGCAGCTTAGGGTGTGGCCCGCAGTCGGCGTAACGAATCGTTGCGTCCCAGGTGTCGAACCAACGACGTGTCAGGAGGCAGCGATGGAGTCTCGTCGCAAAGTGATGATTCTCGATGAAAACATCCTCGATGTGATGGAGGTTGAGCAGAGCCTCCAGGGGGGCGGGGGCTACGAGGTGGTGCATCTGGCCACGCCCAACGGGGCGCTCTCGAAGATCGAATATGAACGCCCCGAAATTTTGTTGATCGACGTGGCGATGAATCGCCTCAACATCGACGACCTGCTCGGGACGCTGCGCGCTTCGGTGGACTACGATGAGATGGTCATCGTGGCCTACAGCGATATGGACGCCGATCGTCTTCAGCAGTTCTGTGTTGATAACGAGATCAACGGCTATTTCTGCAAGTCGATGGATGTCGCGCAGATCGGCGACTTCCTCGACAAGTTCTACGAGTATTGAGCGACGTCTTTACGTTACCTGATCCCTGAATGCGGCGACCGGGGGAGTAAGCAGGCCCGGCGCCTTGAGGAGCGAGAGTATGACTGAGGTCATCGACGAGGCATCTTCTGGCGAGTCCGGGCGCATCTGGATTCTTTCGGATCAGCGTGCGCGTGAGGGCGCCTACGAGGCGGTGGTTCAGGGCCTGAAGGCGCGAGGTGTGGACGCCGAGCTGGTCTCGATCAGCGAAGTGCTGGGTACGGCGGCGCGCGAAGCGCTGGCCGGGGGCGCGGAGCGCCTGTTGCGTGGCATTCGAGTGGCCACCCGCGGTCATGCCGGCGAAGAGGACTTTATCGGCGCTCTGCGCCGGGCTCGCCCCGATGTGCTGGTGCTTACGAGCCCGAGGTTTGTACGGGCGCTCAGTGTCATTGAGAGTCTCACCGGGGTGGGGGCCGTGCAGGTTGGACTTGTGCATGAGCATGTGGCCTCCCCGGCGTGGTTTGCCGGTTCGGTGCATGGTTTTGTGGTACCGGACGCGAAGACAGCCGAAGCCTTTGAGGGGGAAGGGGCTGCTGCCGAACGGGTGCAGGTGGCCGGTCCGGTGGTGCGTCCTCAGAGTCTGGAGGCCCCGGAGCGGGAGGCCACGCGTGATGAGCTCGGGCTTTCTGAGAGTCTGGTGGTGCTGGTACGCGCCGAACACATCGATCATGCCACCCTGGAGAAGCTCGTCTTCCAGTGCACGCTGATGGACCGGCAGGCGCGCGTGATCTTTCATCATGGAGGCGACGGAGCCGTCGCGGCGACGCTGCGTCGAGCTGCTGACCAGTACGGGCTTGCGGCCTCGATGTTCGGGCAGGTCGCTGATCTGGAGCGCTATGTGGTGGCGGCCGATCTGGTGATTGCCGCCGGCGATGATCCGTATCTGGCCGATGTGATGGTCTGCGCTACGCCGGCGTTGCTTCTGGGCACGAGTGACGGGGCGGATGCGGAGGCCGAAGCGCTGCAGAAGCGCGGCCTGGCCGGCCGCGTCCGCGATGTGCTGCGTCTGGGGAGCGAGCTCGACCGCTTTACCGAGCCTCAACGTCTTAAAGACCTTCGCGAGCACCTGCTTGAGGTGCGCGATGGCCAGACCAACACGCGGGTGGTCGACGCGCTCATCGCGGCCCTGAAGTCTCGGGAAGCCTGGCGCAAACCGGCGTCTCCCGAGGTTCCGCCCGCCGGTGAGGAGGCGCCGCCTGCCGGGCCTTTTGAGAGCATCGGGCGAAGCTCCGGCAGGGCCTCGGCCGGAACCGCGCCTCCGGCGGAGGCCGCGGGCGGTGGGCCCGGCGCGACCCGAAGCACCGAGGGCGCCTCGGACGAGAAAGGTGCGCTGGTGGTTCCTCCGCCGCGCATCCGACCGGAGGCACCTCGCGCCACAATTGGTGCCGCGGAAGCCCGCGAGCAGCTCGCTCAGCTGATTTTGAGTGAGCGTGAATGTGAGCGCCGCCTCGAAGAGCTGGAGAAGCATCAGGAACGCTGGCGTGGCCGCCTGGAACTTGCCCGGGAGTGGAACGAAAACGATCTTGAGGAAGAGGCCCGCACGATTTTGCGAGGCTATCAGGATGAGGCCGGGCCGCTGGTCCAGGAGCTGGCCGATATTCGTCGTCAGAAAGAGAAGCTCAAGAGTGCCGCGCGTGGTGGGGAGCCGCAGGTTGGCGATGAGGGTGGGGCGGCGACCACGGAGCGCAGCGCCGCGATCGAAGAGCGCTTCCAGCGCATGGAAGTCGACCGCGATCTCAAAGGTCTTAAAGACCGTATCAAACGCGAACTTGGTGAATGACACAGACCGGCTCGAAGATGTCCGGGGCGGCTCGCATTGCGGGTTCTTTCGGGGTCGCCTCGTTGATCGGCGTCTTTTTCCTGTGGCTTGCCGCCCGCGGCCTGCCTCTCGACGACGTGCGTGCCTATCTGGCTGGCGCTGACTATGGCCGGCTGGGGGGGGCGTCGCTCGCCTTTGTAGCGATGTATACGATCTGCCACGGCGCGCGCATATGGCGCTGGAACTACCTGGTGCGACCGCTCGGCGACGTCTCCACCTCGATGGTCAATCAGGCCTGTACGCTGGGATTTACGGCGATTGTGCTCTTGCCCTTGCGCCTCGGAGAGTTCGTGCGCCCGGTTGTCCTCTCGCGTAGCTCCAGTCTGCCTGCATCGGGGCTGCTGGCCACCGCGGTGGTGGAGCGGGTGATGGATGGTTTGATCATCACCGGTCTGCTTTTTCTAGCGCTCTCTACCTATCAGGGCGAGGCGCCGGTGGCGTTTGCACGGGGGGCCGGGCTGATCTCGCTGATGATTTTCTTGCCGGCGATGGTCATGTGCATCATCGCCTACACCCGCCGCCACTGGGCTGAGGTCATCGTCGAGCAGACCCTGGGGCGCGTCTCCTCGAAACTTGCCTCCGGTGTTTCGGGGCTTTTGATGGGCTTTGTTGAGGGGTTTAAGTCCCTGGTCGATGGTCAAAACCTGGGGCGATTTCTGGCCGCGACCGCCCTTTACTGGGGGACCAACGCCCTCTCGATGTGGGCGTTGCTGGCGCTGGGCTTCGACCTTGAGGTCAACCTCTGGGAGATGGCTACGGTTATGGCAGTGCTCGTCATCGGCATTATGGTCCCGGCGGGGCCGGCGATGGCGGGAAACTTCGAGTTCTTTATGTCGCAGGGGCTCGGTCTTTTCGTCGACCTGGATGTGAGTCTGGTGGCAGCGCAGGTCGCCGTATTTGCGGTGCTTGTTCACGTGCTTCAGCTACTCGTGATCGTGCTCCCCGGCGCCTGGGTGATGGCGCGTGCTCCCTGGCTGTGGCGCCGCGATGCGCGCCGGGTTGAGGCGTCAGCTGCGAGCGCGGATTGACACGCGTTGACCTCAGCCCTTAGCGTCGAGGAATCCTCGCGTGCGCCTGCGGGTTAAGGGCTTTTGAGTGCAACGCGGCACTGTCGCCGCTCCGATCGAATACGCCCCGAGATGATGTCGTGACACTGCTCCGCGAACGGCAAATCATGATCCTGGTGCAGGTGGTTGAACTCTTCAACCGCACCGGTGAGCCTGTGGGCAGCGCGGCCGTCGCACGCGCGGAGACGATTTCGGTGAGTTCCGCGACCGTCCGTAATGTCATGGCCGAGCTTGAGGGGATGGGGCTTCTTCATCAACCCCATACGTCTGCCGGGAGGGTGCCCACCGCAAGTGGCATGCGACTTTATGTGGACCACCTGGTGGCTACCGGAGCAGTGGTCACCGGTCCCCATGCGGACTGGCTGGCAACCCTCTCGGAGCTGGAAGCCGACGATGTGGGGCAGATGGCGCGCAGCGCCGGGTTGCTCGTTAGCCAGATCTCGCATCTGACGAGCCTGGTCTCAACGCCGCGCCTTGCCGCAGCACGCCTGCGTGACGTGCAGCTCTCATGGCTCTCTGAGCATCGCATTCTGGTCGTGCTCATCACCGAAGACGGTCGCGTCTTCAACCGCGTGGTGCGCATGGAGGAGGCCGTGGAGCGCAACTCCATTGAGCGGATGCGCAACTACCTCTCCGAGCTGGTCGTCGGCCGCAGCCTCGTTGAGGTGCGGCGACGCGTGCGTCAGGAACTCGCCGCAAGTGAGTCACGCTACCGAAGTTACGTGCGCCGGGCGCTCTCGCTCAGCCAGCAGGTTCTTGACCTGGCGACCGGAGCTGAGCTTTACGTTGAGGGACAGCTCAATATCCTCGATTTTGGCGAGCTTGCCCATGACATCGCCCGGGTTCGGGAGGTCTTGCGCACGCTCGAAGATAAGGAGCGGGTGCTCGACGTGCTCGACCGCATTTGCGAGGCGCGAAAGGTTCAGACCCTCATTGGCTCCGAGCTGGGATTGGACCTGGGCGACGACCTCAGTTTGATTGCGTGCGGCTACTACCGCGAAGGCGAACAGGTGGGACTGGTCGGCGTACTCGGGCCCCTGCGCATGAACTACGCACGGATCATTCCTCTAGTCGAGCATACCGCCCGTATGCTATCGAAAGAGCTTGATGAGCTGAGCTAAACGGCTACAACAACCCTTCCTTTTCAACCTGATCTGGGGCGAGCACACGCAGTGGCGTGACTCGTCCAGCTTGTGTCTCAATGAGGAGCGCGCCTTGACTGAGAACGAGAAGCACGACGAATCGATGGACGAGCCCACCGAAGTCAGCACGGAATCCACCGGGGCCGAAGATCCGGCCGGTCACGAGGCCGAGAGTGAGAACCTCGATGATGACCTCTTTTTAAGCCCGGATGGCGACGATGATGAGGTCATCGTGGTGGGTGACGAAGACTCCGATGCCGGCGATGAAGACAGCGATGCTGACGACGACGAGGACGAAGCGGCGGCAGCCCACGACGCGCTGAAAGTCGAGCTTGAGGCAGCCCGCACCCGGCTCGGCGAGGTCAGTGAAGAGCGTGACGAACTCAAGAATAAGCTGATGCGCTCGGTAGCTGATCTGGAGAACTACCGTCGCCGCGCCGACCGCGAGAAAGACGACCTGCGCAAGTACGGGATCGACAAGGTTGTCTCCGACCTCATCCCGGCAGTCGATAACCTGGAGCGTGCATTGCAGCACGCCGAAGGCAAAGAAGACCCCTCCTCGATCGTCGACGGCGTGACGATGGTTTACAAGCAGATCGTCAACGCGCTGGCGAAGTACGGAGTTCAGGGTTTTGTATCGAAAGGCGAGCACTTTGACCCGCAGCGCCACGAGGCGATTCAGCAGGTGGAGAGCACCGAATTCGATACCGGCACGATCGTCGAAGAGTACCAGAAAGGGTACTTCTTGCATGACCGTTTGCTGCGCCCGGCGCTGGTCGCTGTTGCAAAACGCATCGACGCCCCGCAGACTGAAAGCTCCAGCGACGAAGGACAGGCCGAGGCGTCCAGCGAGCCTGATGGCGACAGCGATGAAGGCGCGGCCGCTCAGGACTGAGACGCGGGCAGACCCACTTCCTTGAATCTCGGATGAGGCGAGACGCATGGCATATACGATCGGCATCGACTTAGGGACGACCAACAGCTGCGTGTGTGTGATCGCCAACGGCGAACGCATCGTGATTCCCAACGCTGAGGGCACGCGCACCACGCCTTCGGTGGTGGCGTTTACCGACGACGGCCAGCGTATTGTAGGTCAGGTGGCCAAGCGTCAGGCTCAGACCAACCCGGAGAACACGATCTATGCGGTCAAACGTCTGATCGGTCGTCGCTTTGATGCGCCGGATGTCGAGCAGGCCAAGCGCAGCTGTGCCTATCCGATTGTGGAGGGGCCCAATGGCGATGCCTGGGTGCGTGCCCAGGATAAAGATTATTCGCCGGCGGAGATCTCCGCGCTGATTCTCAAAGAGATGAAAGCCATCGCCGAAGATTATCTCGGCGAGGAGGTCGAAGACGCAGTGATTACGGTGCCTGCGTACTTCAACGATGCCCAGCGTCAGGCGACCAAAGACGCCGGTCGCATCGCGGGCCTCAACGTACTGCGTATCGTCAACGAGCCCACCGCTGCGGCGCTGGCGTACGGTCTTGCACGGACCGATACCAGTGACATGAAAGTGGCCGTCTACGACCTCGGTGGCGGCACCTTCGATATCTCGATTCTGGAGCTCTCCGACGGTGTGTTCAGTGTGCTCTCGACCTCAGGAGATACCTTCCTGGGGGGGGAGGACTTCGATAACGCCATCATCGACTGGCTGGCCGACACCTTTGAAGATGAGCACGGCGTCGATCTTCGTGAGGTGCCCATGGCCCTGCAGCGTCTGAAAGAAGATGCCGAGCGGGTCAAGTGCGAACTCTCCAGCACCGAGGCGGCCGAGATCAACATGCCCTTTATTCACATGGGCGATGAAGGCCCGCTGCACCTGGAAGTCACCCTGACCCGGGAGAAGCTCGAGGAGCTGGTTGACCACCTGGTGGAGCGCTCACTTGATCCTTGTCGCACCGCTTTGCAGGATGCGCACGTAGGCCGAGATGAGATCGACGTGGTGTTGCTGGTCGGCGGTATGACGCGCATGCCGCGCGTGCGAAAGCGAGTGGCGCAGTTCTTCAACAAGCGGCCCGACACCTCGGTCAACCCCGACGAGGTCGTGGCGATGGGGGCCGCGGTTCAGGGGAGCATTGTGCGCGGTGAGCTTACCGATGTGCTGCTCCTCGATGTGACCCCCCTGACCCTGGGAGTGGAGACGGCCGGCGGGGTGTTCACGCCGATGATTCAGCGCAATACCACCGTGCCCTGCAGCTACGGTGAAGTCTTCAGCACGAGCATCAATAACCAGTCGATGGTTCGGGTGCATGTGCTCCAGGGCGAGCGCGCGATGGCCGCCGATAATAAGAGCCTGGCGGTGTTTGAACTGACCGGCATTCCGCCGGCACCTCGCGGTGTGCCGCGCATTGAGGTGACGTTTAATATCGACGAGAACGGTATTGTCACCGCATCGGCTCGCGATCAGGCCACCGGTCGTGAGCAGTCGGTCAATATCGTGGCAGACGGCGGTTTGAGCGATCAGGATATTGAGCGCCTCATCGCCGAGGCTCAGGCCAATGAAGAGCAGGACCAACTTACCAAAGAACTCACCCAGCGCCGCGTTGAAGCCCAGGGGCTTCTCTACTCCACCGAGCGCAGTCTGGATGAGTTCGGCAGCATGATGCCCGATCAAGAGCGCAACGATCTGATGGCGGATATCACGACGATTAAAGAGCTCATTGAGGACGCGACCTTTGAGGAGCTCGACACCATCGTGGCGACCCTGGAAGCCGGCGCGTATCGTCTGGCGGAGTTGATGTACGCCGCGATGGACGATGGTGGGGCTGCCGTCGAGGAGTGAGCCCGGCGGCTCGCCCAGGGTGAGAATAGTTCAAGGGCCCCGGAGGTTGGCAACGCAGCCCCCGGGGCTCTGTTGTTTCCGGTGGCAACCCACTTAGAATCGGTCTTATGAACGCAGATCTTTACCAGGTGTTGGGCGTACGACGTGACGCCGATGGCGCGACGATCAAGGCGGCCTATCGCAAGCTCGCGCTGCGCTACCACCCTGATCAGAACCCCGACGACGCCAGCGCCGAGGAGCGCTTCAAGGAGCTTGCGCACGCCTACGAGGTGCTCAGCGATCCGGCCAGGCGTGCCGCCTACGACCGCTCCGGGCGTATCGGCGGGGTCAATACCATGGGGGGCCCTTCGTTCGAGGGGCTTGGGGATATCTTCGAGATCTTTAACTCGGTCTTTGGCAGCGTGACCCGCGGCCCTTCGCGGCCCCGACGCGGGGCCGATGTGCGGGTGCGACTGGATCTAAGTCTGGAGGAAGCCCACGCCGGAGGTCGGCGCGCGGTGCGGGTGCCACGGCGTCGCAGCTGTGCTCGCTGCGAGGGAAAGGGGGGGGAGCCCGGCACCCGGGTGCGCACCTGCGAGAGCTGTGAGGGCAGCGGCCAGGTGCGCTCGCAGCAGGGCTTTTTCTCATTGATGCGCGAGTGCAAACGCTGCCAGGGGCGCGGACGTGTGGTGGAGACTCCCTGCCGGGTGTGCGCAGGGGAGGGCACCATTGAGAGCGCGGAAACCCTGGAGATGGTGGTGCCCGCCGGGGTGGACCAGGGTCAGACGTTGCGCTGGGAAGGAAAGGGGAATCCCGGGGAGCCGGGCGCGCGCCCGGGAGATCTTCTGGTGGAGGTGCACCTTCGGTCTCATCCGGTCTTTACGCGCGATGGGCTCGATGTTCATCGCGACCTGGAGGTGACCTATACCCAGGCCTCTCTCGGAGCGAAGATCGATGTCGCGACGCTTGAGGGGGAGGTGGTCATGAAGTTGCCCCCCGGGACTCAGGAGGGGCGGATCTTGAGGCTGCGCGGCAAGGGGTTCGCTGCGCGTCAGGGCGACTCCCGGGGCGATATGTATGTGCGCGTGCGCGTGGTCTCACCGCAGGCTCAGGCCAGCGCCGAAAACGAGTCTCGAGGTGGGCTGCGCCAGGGGATACTCGGGAAGGTTCGTGATCTCTTTCGTTAAGAGGGTCAGCGCGGCGATGGTGTGTGCGGCGCTGATGGCGTTGTGCAGCGCTGTGGTGCATGCGCAGCCCGCGCTTCAGTCGCCGGCTCAGATTGTGGCGGTGCTGCCACAGTCTGGAGCTCTGGTCGGGGTGGGCGAGCAGCTCGTGGAGGTGATGATGTGGGCCGCCGCCGATGCCGGTGCGAGCCTGATCGTCGTCGACAGCGAGCTGGCAAACGATGCGCTGGTCGAGGCATTGAGCCATGCACTGAGCGACGAGGGAGTCGTGGGCATCGTGGGCCCCCTGCGGGCGAGTCGCGCCGGGTTGGTTGCTGCGTTGAGTTCACAGGCCAGAGTTCCGGCGCTTCTTTTGAGCGGTGTGGAGGGCGTGGAGGAGCGTTCGCACTGGGCGTTTCGCGCGCGGCTGAGCGTGGGTGAGCAGGCGTCGTTTGCGGCCAGTTGGGCATACGAGCAATGGCCTCAGGCTCGCGTCGGGGTGATGGCTCCGCTGACGGAGTACGGCGATGAGGCGGCGCGGGCCTTTGTCAGCGCGTGGTCAAAAGAGGGCGCGCGGGTGGTGGGGCTGGCGCGCTATCGAAGTGGGGAGACGCAATTTACCCCGGTGGTTGAGACGCTTCTCGGGGCGCGTGTGCGCCTGGAGCGAGGTCGGGAGGTTGCCGGCCGGCGCGCCGATCGTTGGGGAACGGTGCGCGTCGGAGCGCAGCGTCTCGACGGGCTCGACGTGCTGCTCCTTGCAGATTTCGATGACGCGATCGCACGCCAGGCTCCCTTCATTGTCCGGGAGAAGGCCTTGCAACAGACTCAACTTCTGGGCCTGTCCGGGTGGGGCGGGCAGCGTCTGCAGCAGTCCGGTGAGGAGCTCGCCGGAGCGGTCTTTTTTGATACGTTCGGGGGGATCGCGCAGGGGGGGGCGGCGGAGGCGTTTGTGCTGGCCTTCGAGACGCGTTTTGTACGTGAGCCGACCACGGTGGAGGCTGAAGTTTTTGATCTTGTTGGGTTTCTCGCGTCATCCGGGCGTGGTGATGCGATTCGGACGTTGCGCTCGTCGCAGGGGTTTGAGGGCGTCACCGGCCGCTGGCGCTTCGATCGACGTGGGGCACCCCTGCGCGTTCCGCAGGCGCTCCGGGTGACCGAAGACGGACGCTGGATCCCCCTGAACTCATGGAGCGCGGAGACACCCGATGCACTCTGAAAGCACACACGAACTCGGCGCTACAGCCTCCGGCTCAGAACACAGCTCCGCGGGGCATGCCCCGCGGGCGGCCGGTGACGACCAGGGCTCGCTGCGCAATCAGCTCGCGCTGGCCATGCTTAGCCTGGTCACGATGTTCTGCGCCGGTCTCTACGCCCAGGGATTCAGCCCTTTCGACGTGAGCGCCTGGGGCTCCACGGGCGTCGGCATCGCCGCCGCCTACGCCGGCTCTCTCTTCACCATTGTGGGCGCGCATGAACTGGGTCACTACCTCAGTGCGCGTCGCCGTGGTGTGCCGGCTAGCCGCCCCTATCTGCTCCCCGGCATCGGGCCCATTCCGGGGAGCGGCATGGTGCCCTTCTTCGGAACCTTTGGTGCCTTCATCCGGTTGCAGTGGAGCCGGGTCAGCGCGACGGATTTGATGGCGGTGGCTGGCTGGGGACCGGTCGCCGGGTTTCTTGTCACGGTGGCGGTGCTCGCCATGGGCGTGGGCATCTCGGAGGTGGTTCCCATCAGCGCCGGAGACGCCGAGGGGGTGATGCGTCTGGGCGATAGCCTGTTGATGCAGGCTATGATTGCATGGCACCACGGCGCACTTCCTGCAGACCACGAGGTGGCTCTGCATCCGGTGGCGCTTGCCGGCTGGGTGGGGTGTTTGCTGACATCGCTCAACCTCTTGCCCATCGGACAGCTCGATGGCGGACATCTGGTCTATGCCGTGCTTGGCGAGCGTGCCCGGTGGGTCAGCTACGCCGGATTCGCGCTTCTGGTAGCACTGGGACTTCTGATGTTTCCGGGATGGTTGCTCTTTGCGGGCCTCCTGGCGGCGATGGGGCTCAGGCATCCGCCGATGTTGAGCGGTGAGCCCTTGCCGCTGTCGCGGGCGTGGATGCTCGGGGCTGGAGTTGTGATGTTCGCATTGACCTTTGTGCCGGCCCCGGTTGAGGTGGGTGGTCTTCTGGACGTGCTGGGTGTCGTTGCCAGGGAGTAAGCGTGGAGATTCGCTGCGAAGCGTGCAAAGACGTAGGGCCGGCCGCCGAAGTTCGCGCCGGAACCGGAGGGATGGAGCTTATCTGCGCGGGGTGCGGTCACGCTAACCTGCTGCAGGTTGCAGGTGCCCCCGAGGTTTCGGTCGATGCGCAGAGTCGCGACGGCGATGCGTCGCCCGCTCCGGGGCCTATTGCCCGAGCGGCGGCCGGGAGCATCTCGACATCGCCGAATCATGCCAACCCCGCGTCAACCGTTGCCCCCGGCGCGTCTCTCGCGGAGGGCGTTGTTGAGGCGGCGATGGCGCGGCTTATTCCGGTTCCCGGGGCCGGGCCCCGGTGTCCGAAGTGCGCGCACCTGGTCGCCGGCTCCGAGCATTGTGAGCGTTGCGGATTGAGCCAGAATGAGGCCGGTCGTTACGGACCGGGACAGGCCCCCTGGGAGGACGCCCCGGCCGGGAAAGAAGACGCCTTTCTGCAGCTCAACGCCGCATGGGCCCGCGCCGAAGACGGTGATGTGCAGGCCATGGGAGAGTTCGCAGAGCTCGCAGTCGGACAGGGGTTGGTCGAGGCTGGCATTCGACGGGTGCGCTTTTATCTGGTGGATCATCCCGATGATCCCGGCGCACTCGACGCTCTGCGTCGTCTTGCCAGCGCGCTGCAGGCGCGCGTGACGATCGCCGCCAGCCAGGCCGCAGCCAGCGCGGAGAACTTCGGCAAAGACGTGCGCCGGCTTCGCGGGCTCCTGCTGACCATCACGCTGACGATGTGCGGCCTGATTTTACTTTTGTTATCCGCGGTCTTCTGGGATAAATGCTAAGCATTGTTTCATTGGCCTCCAAGATCGTCTGGTGCAACGTTCTGCACTTCTCGCACGCAGCCCGGGTCGCGCTCCATGACCACCGAATTTGAACTCATCGCTCGCATCGCCGCTCTTTTTGGTGCCCCGGAAGGGGTGGCTGTCGGGATCGGAGACGACGGAGCGGTGCTCGACCCGGGGCGCTTCGACCTGGTGACCATGGATACGATGGTCGAGGGCGTGCACTTCGATCGCGACTGGAGCAGCCCGCAGGACGTGGGCTGGAAGTTGCTGGCGAGCAACTTAAGTGACATCGCCGCGATGGGGGGCGGGCCGGGGGCGTTCTTTTTGTCGATGGCGCTTCCCGCTGCCCTCGACCCGGGCTGGCCGGAGGGGGTGCTCGAGGGCATCAAGGAAGCGGCGCGCGCGCTGGTCCCGGAGAGCTTTGAAGTTTCGGCAGGCGGCGGTGATTTGAGTGCGACCCACGGCCCTATCGTCCTCACGATGACCCTGATGGGCGAGGCGTCGCCAGCCGGCCCGGTGCTTCGGCGGGGGGCGGTGCCGGGGGATCGTATCGTGCTCCTGGGGCAAACGGGTCTGGCCGCTGCGGGGCTCGCGATCCTGCGGGGCGACGTGGAGGTGGAGTCCGGTCAATTCGCCTGCGCGCTTCGAGCCCACCGTCGTCCGGGGGCCCAGGTGCGCGCGGGGGCCCTGCTGGGACTCTACGGGGTACCCTCGGCCATGATCGATGTGAGTGACGGTCTGGTCCAAGACCTGGGGCATATCCTCAAAGCCAGCGAAGTAGGCGCTCGCCTGGAAGCCTACAGCCTGCCGCATCATCCCGAGCTTGTGATGCTGCGGGAGGAGTACGGCGTCGACATTCTCAGATTAATGCTCACCGGCGGCGATGATTATGAGCTGCTCATGACGATTCCGCCCGCGCGTATGCCTAAAATCTGGGATATGGCGCGGCGTCACAGCTGGGATGTTCACGATATCGGCGAGGTGCGCTCTCCCGATGAGGGGCTGGTCGTGTTGGGCCCTGAGGGCGAGCCGGTGGTGTTTGAGCATGGTGGCTATCGCCACTTCGAGGCGAAATGAGTCAGTCTCTGGAGAGCCCGGCTGTACGTGCCCACCGCGAGGTCGTGGAGCGTCTCTGGACCAGGCCACTGCTCAACGCCTGTGCCGAGCTTTTGCCGCTGGTGGAGGGCAAGACGGTACTGTCGGCCGAGTCGCGCTGTGGCGCGGTCGTAACGCACTGGCTGAAGTATCTCCCCGAAGAGACGCGAATGATGGCGTTGGATTCGAACGCCTCGATGCTTGACTGCGCTCGCGAGCGGGTCAGTGAGGCGGAGCAACGTCGTATCTTCTTTGTGCAGCAACGCGTCAACGCGCTCTCCTACGCCGATGAGGTGTTCGAAGCGTCGGTCTGCCTGCACGGCCTGGTGAGCCGTCGACAACTCGATGAGGGGCTCGCCGAACTGGCGCGTGTGACGTCGAGCGGCGGGCTGGTGATGGCGGCGCTTCCCACATCCGAGAGCTTCGATGCGTTTTACGATCTTCTCGATGAGGCTCTGCGCTCTCATGGCTTGCACGAAGCGCTGGAGCGTTTGGGAGAGTTAAAAGAGCGCACGCTGGTCGATGCCGGCGCGGCTGCCCGGAGCGCTCGCAACTTCGGGCTGCATGATCTCATCCTGGAGCGGATTCGTTGGGATCTCTCCTTTGCCAGTGGTCGTGATTTTTTGCAGTCACCTCTGATCCAGGAGACCTTCTTCCCGCATTGGTCTGGGGCGATTCGCGGCTCGGAGCGTGAAGCGGTACTTGGTTATATCACCCGGGCGATCGATACCTACTGGCGTGATCGCACCTTCGATACCCCTATCGAGGCTGCCGTGGTGATCGGTCGTCGTCTCTGAGCGCTCAGTCGTGAAAAGGGGGAAGGTCGCGAAGTTCCGGGTCGATCGTCTCTCGCGGGTCCTGATCGGATTGCTCGTGTTTCTCTTTGGTAAGCACGGCGACAAATCCCAGTGCCAGCAAGATCACGGGGATGGCGATAAAGAGCACGGTGGCGATGTTCACTTCCATAACATCCTCGGGGCGGCCGAAATCGCGATGAACGCTCGCCATTCGAACAACGCTCTGGCGAGTCTGCCCCTGAATGTAAACACCGCTGAGCTGGCCTGGTGATGGGATGTTTTAAAAGGAGGCTGTGATGACGTTGCGCGAAGAGCTCCAGGAGCAGGTCGTGCGCATCGAAGAGATGCTCGAGAAGGTGCCCGAGCCGATGGCTCGCAAGCTGCGTGAGCACCTCGGGGAATTGCGAGAACTTCTGCTGGAGCAGCGCCCACCACGCTTTGTACTGGTGGGCCGGCGGGGGGCAGGGAAATCGTCGTTGGTCAACGCCATCTTCGGCGAACCCGTCGCTGAGGTGGGTCATGAGAAGGCCACGACCGCTCGGGGGACCTGGTGGAGTTATCAGGGTGCCCTGGGGACGCTTGAGATGCTCGATACCCGCGGCCTCCAGGAGGGCAGCGCCCCGGAGCAGGCCCGCGCCGAGGAGAGCGCACAGCAGAGTATTGCGCGGGCGATCGAAGAGAAGGCGCCGGATGCGCTGCTCTTTTTGATCAAGGCCAAAGAGGTCGACGCCGCTGTCGATGGCGACCTCGATGGTCTCGAAGCGGTCAGTCAGCAGGTGCGCGAGCTTTACGGCTACCGGGTGCCGCTGGTGGCCGTGATCACACACTGCGACGAACTCGAGCCCAAAAACGTCAGCCTCCACGCCCCCGACGACGAAGCGCCGGAGGAGCTTCAAGAGAAGCTCGCCCGCGTGCGGCGTATTGAGCAGGACCTCGGCCAGAAGATTCGAGGTCGCGTTGCGCTGCGCGATCAGCTGGTGGGAGTGCACGGCGTCTCGGTCTATCAGTCCTGGCGTCGCGACGGCACGCGCCGTGCCGATGAGCGCTGGCGCGTTGAGGAGTTACTTGATTTTTTACTCGATGAGCTGCCCGAGCAGGCCCGGGTGGAGTTCGTGCGGCTCAGTCAGGTTCGAGGGTTGCAGCATCGTATGGCGGATCGCCTGACCACGGTGGTTTCCGGGATCACCGCCGGGGTCGCGCTGACGCCGCTGCCGCTGGCCGATATCGGACCGATCACCTCTCTGCAGGTCAGTCTGGTGGTGGGGATAGGCTATGTGGCCGGTCGTCGCCTGGAGCTTCGTACCGCGGCGGAGTTTCTGGGCGCGCTGGGGGCCAATGTGGGCGCGGCGATGGCGTTTCGTGAGGTTGCCCGGGGACTGGTCAAGGTCCTCCCCGGATTCGGGAGCGCGGTTTCTGCGGCGGTAGCGTTCGCCGGCACTCGCGGTGTGGGGCGGGCCTCGGCGGCGTATTTCATCGATGGCGTGAGTACCGAGCTGGCGAGAGAGCTCTTTAAGAAAGCGCGCCGCGACGCGGAGGCGGAGTACCAACGCGACCTTGAGGACTGACGTTGCGTGGTGAAGACCGGCGCCATCTTTGGGAAGGCAATCCGGCGAACGACCTCCCGATCCTCGCGCAGCGATGCGGGGGAGCGGAGGCCCTCCTGCGAAGATCGCCAAAAGCGACCGGGGTGTCAGAAGAAGTATCGCAGCCCGGCGCTGGTGCCCACGTGAGCAGTCGTTACGCGCAGGGAGTCGTCGCTCGTCGAGAGGCGCTCTCGTCCCCAGAGCCAGGTCAGGTCAACGCCGAAACGTACCTGCAACCCCTCGCTAACGCGGTAGCCGACGCCAAGCCCGGTGGAGGTGATCAGGCCCAGGGTGCGCGTGCGTTCTTCCGCGCGAAGTTGCTGATCGCCTTCAACGACGGTGATGTCGCGGCTGCTTCCCCCGAAGTAGGGGCCCAGCGAGACCTGCACATGGGTCGAGAATCGGTCGGTCATGGGGAGGTGGTAGCGGGCCATCGGCTGAAGGGTCATCGCCGTCTCGGTCGCGGCAGCTTCCTCGTCGCGATTGAGGCGACGAACCAGCAGACCGATCGTCGCGCCGACTTCCAGGCGTTTGACTACCATCACGCCTACGGAGCCATCGACCCGCAAGAAGAGCGTCGCGTCGCTCGCCACGCGGCCCGAGGGGAGCTCGTTGGAGGCGCTCGTGCGCGCAAAGCTCGCGTCGATACCGGTGTTCCATCGGCCGGTGCGAAATGCTGACTTCAGTCGATTGCGCTCCTGAGCATCGCTCGCGTCGAAGGGGGGTTGTTGCTGAGCGATCGCCGGGCTTGCGGAGACGAGAAGTACGACCATGGCGAGTGAGACGACACGACCCGGATGTTTCATCATCATGCGTAATCTCCATGCGCTCGAGTGACACATAAAAGGAAGCGCGGCGACGGGCTGCCGAGCCAATCTCATCATGACGGGTGATGCTTCTCAGTGCCACTGTGCGCGCCTCACGGTATCGCCGGGACCATCAGGCGGGCGTCTTCGGAGAGCGTGAAGGTGTCGAGGTGTCCGCCGGGTCCAGCAGCGAGGACGACGTGCGCGTGCACCGGCGTGGTGTGGTCAACGATCACCCCGGTGTGCTCGGTGGTGTAGATGCCCACCAGCGTCACTTCGATACCACTGTGCGCGAACTGATGGCTGAGCTCTTTGCGTTCCTCGCAGGTGGTTGCGCCGCCCTCGGGGAATCGGGTCGCGTCAACGACGTGCCAGTTCACGGTGGCCGCCGGGTCCTTCACGCGGAAGGGGACCGGCTGGCCCGGGGCGTTGTCACGGCGCCAGGCCTCCAGCGTTTTGACGAGCGCGTCCCGGTCGGTGCCTTCGTTCAACTCGAGCTCCTGCCAGGCGTCGACCTTCGCGCCGAAGAGGAGTGTGGCGTCGAGCGCGCCCAGATCTTCGGCGTTTTTATAATGGTCAAAACCGACCTCGTCGCTGCCGGAGCGAGCCACATGGATGTTCTCGTCGAGCACGGTGATCTCACCGAGCAGGCCCCCGACGGCGCCGACACCGTGGTTGATGGCCGGGAGGGCGTCGGCAACGTTCACAATAGGGTTGAGGTCTTTGTCGAGGTTGACGCGCTTCATCGCGCCGTGGATGTGAAGCTCGGCCCAGGCGGGCGTTTCGACGGTCGGATCGTCGGCCGCTTCAGGGGGCCGGGCCGACTCCAGGGGGCTCTCGTTGGTGGCAGCGGAGCGTTTCGAAACATCGGTCTCACTGCTCTTTTGCTCGCAGGAAATCATCGAGAGAAGGAGCAGGCAGAGCAGGAGCTTGAGTCGGTTCATGGTCACATCGAGGCATGAGGAACACGGAAGAGATGCACGAGGCGAAGTATGCGCGGCGACCCCGATGATGACAACCTCCGGCCTCTCAAGCCAGACCGCCGCCAAAGCACCATCCCAGTGTGGCAATGGAGGTCAGTTCGAGCTCCTCACGCAGGAAGTTGACGGCGCTGGTCATGTTGGCAGTGAGGGCTGGTTGGTTGGCGCTGGCGCTTTCCATCAGGACTTTGGCTTCATCCGGGGGTTTGAGCGGTCTGGCCCTCGTAGAGATCGACGGCGAGCACTGCGTAGCCCTCACTGGCGAGCTGCTCGGCCATGGCGCGGATGGTGTCGTTGAGTCCCCACCACTCATGTACGATGACCACACCTGCGATGGGCTCCAGGTTTTCCGGGGTGGCCAGATAGCCCTCAACGGCGCCATGGAGCCCTTGATGGTAGGCAAGCTCGGTGGCCTCAACTCCCTCAACGTGGCGAGGGCGCCCGGGATCGGAGAGCGTGGGGGCGTCGTCATGATGCTCGTGGGCCATGGCCTCGGAGTACGTGCGCGTCTCCGACTCCTGGCGGACCTTCGACGCGCCGGGAGGCGCATCGGGGGACGATGAGGACGAGGAACAGGCCCATGCAGACGCCAGGGTAAAACCGATGACCGGCACCATCATCACACGACGGTTCATGCGCTGCTCCTCGTGGTTTCCGACAGGGTGAGGAAAAGGGCGTGTCGGCCAAGTTGGACACCGTCACGAAGAAGTCCCATCGCGACGGTGCATGACGAAGATGCAGGTTAGCCTACGAAGCCCTTCCAGTTGCGCATGTAGTCGATAAAGGCCGGGCCCAGGGCGCGAGCGCGCAACTCCTCGGGGCTTAAAGGCGGGCGGCGCGGCTCAAAACCGGGCTGGAGGGCTTGCCGGGGCCAGTCCGGGTTGGCGATGGCGGAGCGGCCCAGGGCGATGGCGTCGGCGCCGCGCTCCAGCGTGACCAGCGCGTCGTCGAGGCTCCAAATATGGCCGGCCGTGATGAGAGGAATATCGGCGGGCAGGGCCTCGCGAAAGAGGGTGAGCGGATGGGTGTCCGGGTACTTTTTGGAGGGCTGGAAGACGTCCCACAATGAGATGTGAATGAACTGTGCGCCGTCCTCCACAAGCCACGTTGCGGTCTGAATGGACTCGTCGATGTCGATGCCGATGGTCGAGCCGAAGTCTTCTGGCGAGAGGCGCACACCGATGATGAAGTCGCCAGGAACCTCGGCGCGGCAGGCCTGCATCACCTCGCGGAGCAGCCGTGAGCGCCCCTGCAGCGATCCGCCCCAGAGGTCGGTGCGTTGGTTTCGGGTGTGGCTCAAAAACTGGCAGAGAAGGTAGCCGTGGGCACCGTGCAATTCGACCCCATCGGCTCCGGCCTCAAAGGCGCGGCGAGTGGCCCGGGCGAAGTCGTTGATGACGCGCGCGATGTCGGCCTCGGTGGCGGCGCGCACATTACGCTCGGTATCGGCGCTGGCCGACCAGGCCTGCTGGCCGGAGACCTCCGTGTTGGCACGCCCACCGGCATGGAAGATCTGCGGGATGAGCAGCGCGTCGTGGGCATGCACGGCATGGGCCACGCGCTCCCAGTCGGCAATGAGGCGGTCCTCAAAGATGCCAAACTCACCCGACCACCCCTGACCGTCGAGCGAGACGTGGGTGGCGCAGGACTCGATGACCGAGAAGCCTCCGGCGGCCCGGGCCTCCAGAAAGCTCAGCTCATCCTCGGAGAGGGAGCCATCGTCGTGGCTGGACTGGTTGGTCAGCGGCGCCAGCCACAGGCGGTTTCGGGCCTGGCGTCCGCCCCGAAAGTGCATTGGCGAGAAGATGCGTTCGCCGCTGGCATCGGAGATCTCCGGAGTGGGTAAGGGCTTCGGCAGAGACTGCGAGGTCATGCATGCTCCATACATCGTGCGGTCGACAAAGGGTGAATTTGCGAGGACTTCCTCGATGCCCGGCTCAACGAATGGACCCTCGTAGATAGTCCTGTTGAACGCACCATCGCGCGTTAGCGCTGCATCAATGCTGGCGAGCTGCGTCGCATCAAGAGCAGATAGACCGCGCTGGCCAGCCCGAAGCTCACGAACCACGCGTAGGTGTAGAGCGTCATGAAGACCGCCGGCACGGCGTCTGCCGCGATGATGCCGGCGGTACCCAGAAAGCCCGGTACGCAGGGAAGAATGCCACAGGCCAGCGCGATCATCGCCGCCGGATTGTATCCGCGGCGATACCAGTAGGGCCCCCGGGGCTGGTAGAGCGCGTTCAAGTCGAGTTCGGTTTTGCGCACCACGAAGTAGTCGATGATGATCACCCCGCCGATAGCCCCGAGCAGCGCTGAGTAGCCCACCAGCCATACAAAGACGTAGTTTCCGGCGCTCTCCAGGAGCTTCCAGGGAAAGATCGCCATGCCCAGACCGGCGGTGACCATGCCGCCGAGGCGAAAGGAGAAGCGCTGCGGTCGCAGGTTGATGACGGCGTTTGCCGGGCTGACGACGTTGGCGGCGATGTTGGTGGAGAGGGTGGCCAGCGTCAGAGCAACCAGCGCGACCACAATCGAAAGTCCGCCTCCCATGCGGCCCAGAAGTACGGTCGGATCGAAGATCGCTTCCCCGTAAATCACCACCGTCGCCGAGGTGACCGCCACGCCGATGAACGAAAAGAGCGTCATAAAGGTCGGAAGCCCGATGGCCTGGCCGAGCATCTGGTCGCGCTGTGATCTGGCGTAGCGGGTGAAGTCAGGGATGTTCAACGAAAGTGTCGCCCAGAACCCCACCATGGCCGTCAGCGAGGGAAAGAAGACCGCCCAGAACTCTCCTTCTCGGGGCTGGCCCGGGCCAAATTGCGAAGGGGCGGAGAGCATGGGGCCGAAGCCGTCGGCTTTGACGTAGGCCCAGGCCAGAAGCATCAGCCCCATCACCACCAGAAAGGGAGCTGCCCAGGTTTCCAGGATGCGAATCGACTCAATGCCGCGCCAGATCACGACGACCTGCAAGAGCCAGAAGGCCATAAAACAGGCGAACTGCAGAGCGTTGATCCCCAGTACCGGAAGCGCCTCGCCGCCGCCCCAGCCAAAGACGACGTCGAGAATCTGATAGACAGCCGCGCCTCCGATCCAGGTCTGGATGCCGAACCACCCGCACGCGACCAGTCCTCGCATCACCGCGGCGATGTTGGCTCCGTAGATGCCGAAACTCGCGCGCGAGAGCACCGGGAAGGGGATGCCGTATTTGGTGCCCGGATGTCCGTTGAGCAGCATCGGGACGAGCACGATGAGATTGCCCAGCGACACGGTGAGCACGGCCTGCCACCAGTTCATGCCGTTTTGCACCAGACCGCCGGCGAGCATGTAGGTAGGCACGCAGACGACCATGCCGATCCAGAGGGAGGCCATATTGAGCACCGACCAGGTGCGACCTTCGGGGGGCGTCGGTGCGATGTCCTCATTGATGAGTGTGGGATCAGGTGCGAACATGGGCGCTCCAGGTGGGGGCCCGCCGCCAGCGCCGAGCCGAGTTTGACAGTTTGAGATGCCTCGGATTAGGTTAGGCCCCTTGCACACTACGAACGGTAATTTCGACCGATACGATGTACGCGACGACGAACTCGGGTGACCGTGTGTCGCGCGCGGAATCCGCACCGACGCAACTCGCCGGGCCTTGCAGAACTTCTTGCGCGGGCAGCTGCCGGAGGGCTTGCGATGTTTTAAGAACGCTTCAGGCTAACGCCGAGCTGTGGTCTTGAGCAAGGCGTCGCCGATTGCAGGTGAACTTCTCCGCTCGATAGCGGGACGGCCGCTCGGAGAGTCTTGATGATCCCCCAGACGACGAGGCAACGACGATGACTGACGGAAGCGGGCTGAGCCCATCGCCCTTCGCGGACTACAAGCCCCCCATGGACCGCGGCGCGGCGATGGTAGAGGCCAACCGCTGTCTGAACTGCTACGACGCGCCCTGCATCCGGGAATGCCCCACCGGCATTGATATCCCGGGGTTCATCAAGAAGATCGCCAGCGAGAACATGCGGGGCTCGGCTCGGGTGATTCTTGAGGCCAATATCCTGGGGGCCTCCTGCGCGCGGGTCTGCCCCACCGAGGAGCTCTGTGAGGGGGCGTGCGTGCTGCACGACCTTCATGAAGAGCCGATTCAGATCGGCAGGTTGCAGCGTTACGCCACCGACCCTGTGGTCCTTGGCGAGAAGGCGCTCTTCAAGCCGGCGCCTTCCAACGGTCGTAGCGTGGCGTGCATCGGGGCCGGCCCGGCAAGCCTGGGGTGTGCCGCCGAACTTGCGCAGCTGGGCTATGAGGTCGTGGTCTTTGAGAAGGCCGAGCAGCCCGGTGGGCTCAATACCTATGGCATCGCAGACTACAAAATGGATTACGCCACCGCCCTGGCCGAGATTGAATGGGTCAAGCAGCTCGGTGTGAGCATCCGCTGCAACACCGAGGTGGGCGAGGACGTCTCGGTGGCATCGCTCTTTGAGGATTTCGATGCGGTCTTCATGGGTGTGGGCCTGAGCGGGGTGTCGCCGGTAGGCATTCCCGGCGAAGAGCTTGAGGGCAGCCAGGACGCACTTGATTTCATCGCCGAGCTCAAAACACATCCCAAGGACGACGTTTCGCTGAAAGGTAAGCGTGTGGCCGTCATCGGCGGGGGTAACACCGCCATCGACGCCGTCACCCAGGCCAGCCGTCTCGGTGCAGAAAAGGTCTATATGGTCTACCGCCGCACCCGGGAGCGTATGGGCGCCTACGCTCACGAGCAGGAGCTTGCGCGCAAAGACGGCGGCATCTTCGTGCTCGAATCGATGCCCGTAGAGATCCTGGGGGAGTACGGCCGCGTCATTGGGTTGAAGTGCCAGAAGACGCGAAGCGACGCCGATGGGAGGCTTGAGCCGGTTCCCGGAAGTGAGTTTGTGCTCGACGTTGAACGGGTCTTTCGCGCCACCGGTCAGGCCAAACGCGTGGGCTTTTTCGACACCATCGACGGCCTGGAGTTCGACGCGCGCGGCAAAGTCATCGCCGACGAGCATGGCCGCACCAGCGTCAAAGGTCTGTGGACCGGCGGGGATTGTGTCAGCGGCGGCAAAGAAGTCGTCAACGCTGTGGCCGAAGGAAAACGCGCCGCAATGAGCATCCACCAAACCCTTGAAGGAGCCGAGTGATGGCCGATCTGAGCTGCAACATCGCGGGCATTAAGTCGCCCAATCCATTCTGGTTGGCCTCGGCGCCACCGACGAACACCGGTTACCAGGTTGCCAACGCCTTTGAAGCGGGGTGGGGCGGGGCGGTCTGGAAGACCCTGGGTCAGCCCATCGTCAACACCTGGTCGCGCTACGGGGCGATGGACCTCAACGGCCAGAAGATCGTGGGTCTCAACAACATTGAGCTCATCACCGACAGGCCTCTGGAGGTGAACCTCAAAGAGATCTACGAGGTGAAGAAGCGCTTTCCGAACAACGCTATCATCGTCAGCTTGATGGTGGAGTCGAAGCGGGAGGCCTGGCATGAGATCGTCAAAAAGGCGGAGGATGCCGGCGCGGACGGACTGGAGTTGAACTTCGGGTGCCCGCACGGGATGTCGGAGCGCGGCATGGGCGCGGCTGTCGGGCAGGTGCCCGAGTACTGCCAGCAGATCACCGAGTGGGTCAAAGAAGTGGCGACCGTTCCAGTGCTGGTGAAGCTGACGCCCAACGTCACGGATATTCGTTATCCGGCGCGCGCGGCGAAGGCCGCCGGTGCCGACGGGGTGAGCCTTATCAACACCATCAACAGCGTCATCGGCCTCGACATCGACACGCTCGCGCCTCGTCCCACCGTCAACGGGTGGTCTTCGCACGGCGGTTACTGTGGCCCGGCGGTCAAGCCGATTGCGCTGAATATGCTCTCGCAGATCGCCACCGACCCCGAGACTCTGGGCCTTCCGATCAGCGGTATCGGCGGGGTGAGCACCTGGAAGGATGCCGTCGAGTTCATCGCGCTCGGTGCCACCTCGGTGCAGGTCTGCACGGCAGTGATGCATTACGGCTTCCGCATCATCGAAGATCTCTGTGACGGGCTCTCCAACTACCTGGATGAGCGTTCGATGACGCTCCAGGAGCTGCAGGGCATCAGCCTGGAGCGCATCCACGACTGGAAAGAACTCGATCTGAACTACGTGGTCAACGCGCGTATCGATCAGGAGAAGTGCATCGGTTGCGGGCTTTGTTACACCGCGTGTGAGGACGGCGCTCACCAGGCAATCTTCTCGGAGCGACGCGACGACGGCCGCACCTTTGTTGAGGTGAAGCCCGATGCCTGCGTCGGTTGCAACCTCTGCAGTCTGGTCTGCCCGGTCGACGGTTGCATCGAGATGGTCCAGATTCCCAACGACTTTGAGTCCTGCAGCTGGGAGGAGTATTCCTCTGGCGAGGGCGTACTGGCCCCACGACCGACCTACGAGCGTTGATTCGGTGCTCTGAACATCGCCCGCTTCATTCGCCACCCGAAGGGAGGCGGGTGATGAGGTGGTCGCCAACGCGTTGAAGTTTGTTTCACCCCCGAGATGAGGTTTGCATGTCGCAGCTTGTCATTCGTAACGGAGAGATCGTCACCGCCAGCCAGCGTTATGTGGCGGACATTTATTGTGAGAACGGAACGATTCAAGCCATCGGCCCCAATCTGGACGTTCCGGCCGGGGTTGAGGAGTACGATGCCCGGGGCAAGTACGTGTTCCCGGGCTTTATTGATCCTCACACCCACGTGCGCCTCCCCTTTATGGGCACGATGGCCGTCGATGACTACGAGTCGGCCACCGTCGCCGCGCTCTGCGGAGGCACCACAACGCTGATCGACTTCTGTATCCCGGAGCGCGATGAGTCGCCGCTGCATGCCTTCAACACCTGGCAGGAGGTCTCGCAGGGGAAAGCATGCTCGGACTTCACCTGGCATATGGCGGTGACCCGTTTTGATGAGGAGGTGGAGCGAGAGCTGCGCGAGATCGTCAGCCGCGGCGTGACCAGCTTTAAGGTCTTTCTGGCCTACGGCGGAGCGCTGGGTGTTGATGATGCCGCGTTGCTGGGCGTGATGAAGCTCGCAAAAGAGCTCGGCGTGGTGGTCACCGCGCATTGTGAAAACTCTGAGATGATCGACACCCTGCAGAAGAAGCTCGTCGCCGAGGGCAAGCTCGGTCCGCAGTGGCATGAGCCCAGCCGCCCGACCTATGTGGAGGCCGAGGGCACACGGCACTTCTGCAACCTGGCGCGCACCACCGGGGCGGAGGGCTACATCGTGCACCTCTCGTGTGAGGATGCCCTCAAAGAAGCCGTCGATGCCCAGCTGGCCGGGGCCAATGTGTGGGTCGAGACGCTGATTCAGCATCTGGTGCTCGACCACACCGATGCCGAGCGGCCCAACTTCGAAGGCGCCAAGTTTGTGATGAGCCCGCCGCTTCGTGACAAGAGCAACCAGGACCCGCTCTGGAACGGGTTTGCAAAAGGCATCATCGCTACCCTGGGAAGCGACCATGCTCCCTTTGATATGGAGCAGAAGCGCATGGGGGAGGATAACTTCTGCCTGATCCCCAACGGCATCCCCTCGCTCGAAGATCGCGTGCGCGTCTTTTTCACCGAAGGCGTGCAGACGGGCCGCGTGGACATCCATCGCTTCGTGGACGCAGCGAGCACCCAGGCGGCGAAGATCTTCGGGCTCTTTCCGAAAAAGGGCACGATTCAGATCGGCAGCGATGCGGACCTGGTCGTCTACGATCCCGAGGTCCGCGAGATGCTCAGCGTAGAAACCCACCATATGAACGTGGACTACAACCCCTTTGAGGGGCGCGACGTTCAGGGGCGCTGTGAGCTGGTCACGGTGCGCGGCCATGTGCAGGTGCGCGATGGTGAGTTTGTGGGCCAGAAGGGCATCGGGGAGTTTCTCAAGCGCAAGCCAAAGATGAGCTGACGCGCAGTCTGCGCCGGCTCATCGCCGGAGTTCTTTACCATACAACCTGTCTGACCTGACGCTGCGTGCCAGGACACCGTCGCGCCGACCTGAGGGCTCGAAGGTGTGCTGGCACGCGAGGTGTCGGGGGACCCACCTGAGAGGAGCAAGGCGATGAGCGATTCGAAGTTTTCTTTTGCAACCCGGGGCTACGAGTTTACCCCCTACGTGCAGGCCAATAACTGGATCGGTGGTGCGTGGAAGCCCTCGAGCAGCGGGGCGTCTGAAGACGTCATTAACCCGCGTCACGGCAAGTCCATGGGGCGGGTCGTCAGCTCCGGCGCTACCGATGTGGAGGAGGCTTTTGCAGCGGCGAAGGCGGCGCTTCCGGAGTGGAAGGCGCTCCCGATCCGCGAGCGTGCCCAGGTGCTCTACAAGGTCAAAGAGCTGATGGAGGCCAACCTCGAGGAGCTCTCCTGGTTGCTCTCCCACGAGAACGGCAAGACCATCGGTCAGGCGCGCGGCGAAGTGCTCAAGGGCATTGAGTGCGTGGAGATGGGGGCCTCGCTCCAGAATATGGCCGATGGCGGGCAGCTTGATGTGAGTCGCGGGGTCAACTGCAGGGTGATTCATGAGCCGGTGGGTGTGGTCGCCGGGATCGTGCCCTTTAACTTCCCGACGATGGTGCCCTTGTGGATGCTTCCTCAGGCGCTGGTGGCCGGTAACACCTTTATTCTTAAGCCGTCTGAGAAGGTGCCCTACGGAGCGATGCGCCTGGCGGAGATCTTCAAAGAGGCCGGACTTCCCGATGGCGTGCTCAACATCGTCAACGGGGGCAAAGACGCCGTGGAAGCGATCATCGACCATGAGGGCATCGGCGCGGTGGCCTTTGTGGGCTCGACGCCGATTGCGAAGTTGCTTTACGCCCGCGGCGCAAAGACCGGTAAAAAGGTGCTCGGCCTGGGCGGTGCGAAGAACCACCTGGTGGTGGTGCCCGATGCATCGCCGGAGGTGACCTCGGCCAATGTGGTGGCTTCGTATACCGGGTGCGCCGGGCAGCGTTGCATGGCGGCCTCGGTGCTTCTGGCCGTGGGCAACGTCGACCCCATTCTTGATGATGTGGCCGCGCAGTCCCGTGCGCTCAAAGTCGGTCAAGACATTGGTGCGGTGGTCTCCAAAGAGGCACGCGACCGTATCGTACGCTACATCGATGAGGCTGAGGCTGCCGGTGCCACCATCCTTGTCGATGGCCGCGGCGCGAAGGTTGAGGGCTCGGAGGGGTACTGGGTGGGACCGACGATCATCGACGGCTGCACCCCGGATATGGCCTGTGTACGCGAAGAGATCTTCGGGCCGGTGCTCTCGGTGATTCGTGTCGACACGTTGGACAAGGCGCTGGACATCGAAAACGCCAGCCCCTTTGGCAACGCCGCGTGTATCTACACCACCAGCGGCGCGGTGGCCGAGCGGGCGATCAGCCGTTTTGAGGCTGGCATGTGCGGCGTCAACATCGGCGTGCCCGTGCCGCGTGAGCCCTTTGCGTTTGGCGGTTGGAACGACAGCAAGGTCGGTCACGGCGATATGACCGGCATGGACGGCTTCCGCTTCTGGACCCGACCGCGCAAGGTTACGGTGAAGTGGGAGCTTCAATCTGACGAGACCTGGATGTCCTGAGTCGATGTGCTGTCGCGCATCCGGGAGGAGGCGCGGCGGCGTCGGACAGGTGGGAACACAACCCTTTTCTGCGACCCGAGGAATGCGATGGACTCTCAGGACATGATCGACCTCTGTAAGAAACACACCATGTATACCTGGGCTGCCGGCGATAACGTCGAGCCGATTCCGGTCGAGCGGGCCGAGGGCGTGTATTTCTATACGCCCGAAGGCAAGCGCTTTTTGGACTTCAACAGTCAGCTGATGAGCGTCAACATCGGCCACAGCCATCCGCGGGTGATTGAGGCGATGCACCAGCAGCTTCAGCAGGTGGCCTATGTCTACCCGGGTACTGCCACCGCGGTGCGTGCGCGGGTGGCGAAGATGCTCTCGGAGCTTGTGCCCGGCGATATCAACACCTTCTTCTTTACGCTGAGCGGGGCAGAGTCGAACGAGAATGCCATCAAGGCGGCGCGCAGCTACACCGGCCGGTTTAAGATTTTGAGCCGCTACCGCAGCTACCACGGCGCGACCAACGCATGCATGCAGCTCACCGGCGATCCGCGCCGCTGGGCCAATGAGCCCGGGAGCCCCGGCTTTATCAAGGTGATGGATCCTCGTCCCTATCACTACAGCTTCGGGGAGAGCGAGGAAGAGCAGACGGCGCGAAACCTCGAGTACCTCGAAGAAGTCATCATGTATGAGGGGCCCGACACCATCGCGGCGATGTTCGTGGAGACCATCACCGGGACCAACGGGATTCAGCCGCCGCCCAAAGGCTATCTCAAAGGGCTGAAGGCGTTGTTGGAGAAGTACGGCATCCTCATGGTGTGTGACGAGGTGATGTGCGGTTTCGGGCGCACCGGCAAGATGTTTGGTTTTGAGCACTATGACGTGGTGCCGGACATCGTCACGATGGCCAAGGGCCTGACCAGCTCTTATGCCCCGCTGGGTGCGATGGGGGTGAGCGACGCCATCGCCGAGCATTTTAAGAAGAACATGTTCTGGGGGGGCCTGACCTACAACTCCCATTGTCTGGCGCTCTCGGCAGCCGAGGCCTCGATTCAGGTGATGCTCGACGAGAAGCTCGTCGAGAATGCGGCGCGTCTGGAGTCGGTGATGCGCGAGGAAATGGAGCGCCTGAAAGAGCGTCATCCCTCCTTTAAAGAGGGGAGGGCGCTGGGGCTCTTCGGCATGATCGATGTCCAGAAAAACAGCGCGGGTGAGCGCATTGCGCCCTTTAACGGGAGTCACCCGGCGATGACGAAGCTCGGGCAGTTCTTCCGCGACAACGGGCTCTTCACCTTCGTGCGCTGGGGGAGCTTTATGTGCAACCCGCCGCTGTGCATTACGGAAGAGCAACTTCGTGAGGGCTTTGCGATCATTGATCGCGGTATGGAGATCACCGACGCGGCGTTTGAGGGCTGAAGTAAGACCTCGAAGTGGTGTGGTCAGAGAGTGCCGCGGGCCCATCGGGCTCGCGGCTTTTTTTCGGGCGATGCGAAGATGCCCGGGTTGGGGACCACGGGGTGTGGTCGTCATGCAGGCGTCGTTTCGTAGGTAGCCTTGAGGTATGTGAGCGAGCGCTGGATAAGTTCGCGAAGTGCAGCCTCATCGATGTCAGCGAGCTTGTTGATGTAGAGGCAGGACTTGCCGGTTTTGTGTTTGCCCAGGCGGCTCATGATGTCTTCGACGCCTTCAAAGCCCGACATGATGTAGAGCGAGATGTTGCGTTTGCGTGGGGAAAAGCCCGCCAGCATCCAGTCGCACTCGCGGCCGCTCTTGTAGATGTAGTGGTAGGTGCCAAAGCCGATGATGGCGTCGCCCCACATCACCGCCGGCGCGCCGACCTCCTCCTCGAAGATCGTGAGCAGGCGCAGGCAGTCGTCGCGACGTTTCGGGTCGTCGATGGCGTCGGTGAAGTCGGCGGGGGTCTGGTTGGTGGGTTTCGTTTTCAGGGACATGGTCGAGTCGTGGGTTCGGGTCAATGTGCGCAGTCGGGGGCCGGGATCGTGTCGGAATATACCGGTGGTTGCCATCAGCGTATCAACTCCGCGTCAGGTGGCGAGTCGTTGCCAGAGCTTCACGAGGGCGGGGCGGTCGATTTTTCCGGCCGAGGTCAAAGGCAGCGTGTCGCAAAAACGAAGGTCGCGCGGGAGCTTGTAGCCAGCCAGCTGCGGCCGTAGATGCTCAATGAGCGCCGAAGGTGTCGGGGGATGGGCCGGGCGTGCCGGACACATCAGAGCCACGATTTTTTGCCCCCAGTGCGGATCTGCGACGCCCAGTACAGCAGCCTGGGAGACTTCCGGGTGCTCGACGAGTCGTGATTCAATTTCAGCCGGTGCGACATTTTCGCCGCCGGTGATGATCACATCGTCGAGGCGTCCCTCGATATAGAGGAATCCCTGGTTGTCGAGATGTCCGAAGTCGCCGGTGAGGTAGACGCCGCCGTCGCCGCGAAAGGCCTTGCTGAAATCGGAGGATTCGCCCAGATAGGCCGTGGCGAGCTGCGGACCGCGCACTACGATCTGGCCGGACTTGCCGGCCGGCAGGCGTCTGCCTTGCGGACTTTCGATCCAGACGTCGACGTCCCGGGGGGGGATGCCTGCGGATGCCCGTCGTGGGTCGTCGGCTTCCAGGGTTCCCGGAGGCATCAGCGTGACCATGGGGCCAGCCTCGGTCATCCCGTAGCCCTGAAGGAGCTCAAAGCCGAGTGTGCGGGCTTCGTCGACGTAAGAGGGGGGCATGGGAGCGCCTCCACAAATACCGAAGCGCAGCGGGGAGAGCGTGGTCTCGCAGCGTCGCGTGGCATCGAAGAGTGCGCGCCACATCGTGGGGACCATCACGGCGCTGCGCACCTCGCCACGACCGATCGACTGGAGTAGCTCACCGGGCTTAAAGCGCGAGGCGATCTGCAACGGTGCGCCGGTGGCGATCGCGGCGGCAGTGAGCGCGCTGAAGCCCGCGACGTGGAAGTTGGGTGCAACCACCAGCACCGGCTCGTCGGCGCGAAGTTGCGTCATCTCTAAGAATTGGCGGGCGTTATGAGCGAGGGTCCATCGCGTGTGAGCCACCTGTTTGGGCAGTCCGGTCGTGCCGCCGGTCGACATGATGATCCAGGGGGCATTGAGGTCATCGTTTTGATGCACGGTAGCGCCGGACGGTCGTCGCGCGGTTTCGTACTGCGAGCGATCGCAGACACCATCGGCCCAGAGCGCGTCGCGATCCATCATTCGCGCCCGCAAGGTCGGGTTCTCACCAAACGCTCGCGTGATGGCCTCATGCGTGCTGGCGGAGGCATCGCCCTCGACGATGAGTGCGCTGATCTCGAAGGGCAGTGCCTCCAGTGCCAGCCCGAGTTCGCGTGCGCTCCAGCGGTAGTTCAGTGGCCAGAAGCTCGCACCGACTCGGGCGCAGGCCAGCGCCAGGCTCCAGGCAATGGGGTGGTTGGTGCCGCGGTAGCCCACGGTCGTGCCCGGGCGCACCCCCGCCTTGACGATGAGTGCGCTGAGGCGCTCAACGATGCCTGCCCATTCACGCCAGGTGGCCGAGCCGCGCGGCTCATCGGCACGCCAGGCGATGGCGTGGGGGCGATGTGCGGCATGCTCGGCGAGGGCTGTGAGCAGGTCGAAGGTGGGTTGAAGCTCGGACATGTTGGGTCTCAGAAGGTGCAGTGCATCAGGAGCGTGGGGGTGAAGATGCCGGCGCTGGATGTGTCGCCAGAGGTCGGTCGGGATGAACCTGCTGATTCTCGTTCGTCAGCTCAGATGGTGCACACCCGGGAGGTGGGGGGCGAGCAAAAAACGGAACTTTTTTTCAGTGGTCTCCGGCCGCAGTCCCGCAGTCGGAGAGAGGATCCCGGGGGGCAGGCAGGGTGGGGGTGGCTATGTAATTGCAACTCAACGACTTTCTTGCATCGGCGGTGTTGCGGGCGAGCGTCCTGAAGAAAAATTATCAAAAGTACGTTGACACTCAGAAGCTCCTTGTGGCACATAATGGTCATCGCGGCGGCGCTGACCGCCACAACAATCCGGCGTAGCTCAGGGGTAGAGCGAGCGGCTGTTAACCGCTTGGTCGTAGGTTCAAATCCTACCGCCGGAGCTTGAGAGAAAGGCCCGAGTCGAAAGACTCGGGCCTTTCTTTTGACAGGACCCTCGTCGGCATCGCCGGCGGGGGTCTTGTCGGTTCTTGCCCAGCTGGTGGCGCTTTGTGGGCGATCGCTGGTCGACGCGGGTGCTCTCTGGTCGGACGGCGCCAGAGTGCCTCTGCTCGTCGTCGGGTCCCGAACGGTGCTCTTTGAGAGATCTTGGGCCTCAGAGACGCCTCCAGACGCCCACATGCCGGTTCTGGTTAGCCCGGTGAGAGTGGGGCAGCCGAGCTAGCAGCGATGCGCGATCGGAGACGCTCTGAGAGCTCCTCGGCGTGACGCTCGCCAATGCTGCATCGTTCATCGGCGATGGATGTTGACCTTTGCCGCGGAGGCATCGTGAAGAAGACCAGGACCACAGCGTGCTGCCCTCCAGCGGAGCCGATGCCGCCGGTCCCGACCGACGAGGTGGAGGCCAACAAGTACCTCGCTCGACTGGCGAAGGCCATGGCTCATCCCGTGCGAGTCACCATCCTCCGCATGCTCGTGCGCCAGGAAGGCTGCATCGTCGGCGACATCGTGGACGAGCTTCCCCTGGCTCAGTCCACCATCTCGCAGCAGCTCAAGCAGCTGAAGGACGCCGGGCGACATCCTCGCCCGGCTTAATGCCGCCACGCACGACCTGGCGACTTCATGGTCTTCACTCCCCCCCTCACGCGTGGCACCCCGAGGTTTCTGCGGCGCCGTGACCCGGCTCATCCGGCGAACCGGCTCTTCGAATGCGACTGCTGCTGTGCCGGGCAGGGCTGCCCCTCGCGCGTAGCCCGCGTCTCCCGACACCATGAAGACAGGTCCCAATCGACCTAACCGCAACGTCGCTGCGGCGGCTTCAACACATCGAGACGGTGCGGACTTTTCGGGGCTCTTTTCGGTCCTGGAAGCGGTTACTCGCCCCAGCCCTGGATGCCTTCGAAGCGCTCAAACTCCTCGCGCTTCGGCCACTCGATCCCGAGCGCTTCCGTGACGTCGGCATCCATGAACGATCGCGAACCGATCAGCCAGGCGCGATCGCCATTGATCTTCCAGGCGAGGGTAGGCGTGTCGCTTTCCACGCCCTCATCGCCGCCGTAGTCGTCGCCGGGTCGGGCCATCTCCATCACCGCGAGCACGCCCACATCTCCGTCGACGCGGAGTCGCACCGATGCCTCGCCGTTCCAGGTGGTGTAGAAGTCATCGCCGAAGTTATCGCCCGCCAGATAGATCACCGAGGTTCCGAGCGCTCCGCCCGTTTCGGAGAGGCGTTTGGCTTCGATCTCGACGCCATACAGGTTTCCATTGCGGTATGCGCTGCCTTGCTTCGTCCAGTCTTCAAACATGTTCATCTCGTGGCTCGGTTAAGGTCATTACACGATATCAGCAGAGAGGGATGACTCTGCGTCCGCGGCGAAAATGATTCTGCAGCACCGCCCCCCGAGTCAAGGAAGGAATCGCCGATTCCCGACCCGGGAGACCACCAGGACGTCGGGCGTCCGACGAGCCCTCGACGGGTAGCGGAGAGGCACGAGGTGCCTGTTTGGACCCCCTCGACGGGTAGCGGAGAGGCACGAGGTGCCTGTTCTGAACCCCTCGACGGGTAGCGGAGAGGCACGAGGTGCCTGTTCTGACCCCCTCGACGCCTCGTTTGGGGTATGCGCGGGGCGTCAGGGCGGCATTTTCGGGCCATCGGCGTAACGCGCGAGACCTGCGGCGCTGGTGCCGCCGGGAGTTTTTTCGCTGATACGCCGACTTCGTTACCACCATCTCGATCACGTACGCCTTCCCATCGAACTCAAACGCGAGAGCCGTCGCCTCTCCCGGCTCCACCTGCTCTTCGATGCCTCCCCACATGCTCCACCTCCCCGCCAACCCTGCCTTTCAGCCAGCCGGCGAGCGCGATGGACTCGCCGACAACGATCGGGGTCATCGTACGTTGGAGGTGAATCGGGCGCGCGCCGCCACCGGGGGACGTCACTGTGACGGGTTTGCCCGGCGTTGTGATGATTTGCGGGCGCGACGCCACATCGCCATCCACCTCGATGGTCATCTCGAAGTGCAGTTGGGTGTAGCGGTTGGGGGCTTCGGGCGGTGCGTCGGCGGGGGGCCAGTGGGTCGGTGGCGGAGGGCTCGGGGATGGGGTGTTTGGAGATGGGGCGGAGCGTCGGCGTGTGAGTTCGACTCGGGGCACCGAGACCTTCATCGCCGAACACTCACGCCTGGTCGACGTGTGCCTTCGAGCGGAGCAGAAGGAGAGTTCGAGAAGGCTGCAGAGGGGCTGGGGCTGCTCACCTGGCTCCGGCGCGAGTTGGGCAAATCAGTCCGCTGCACGTTCGCATCAGGGACGGATGCTCCGCGTCCTGGCGGCAGGCCGCCCGTAGATGCCGGGCACAGAGAAGCCGGTCGCGGGCTGAAACGATGTTCGCTGTGCGCTCGCCGGTGAACTTCAATTCTGCGACGCGCTCAAGGGCGTTATCAAAAGCATGTGTCGAGCCCTCTTCGCGTGTGTCGGCCCATGGGGCTTGACCGCGCAGGAGCCCTTGAGCTTTCAGGCCACCGAAGATGCCGGTGCGGTGGGGTCCCTTGCCGCGAACACCGCGTGGGTGGCGGCACTAAAATCGTCGCCTGCAGCGCTGAAACGTCGTGTCAGGGGGTTCCTTTTGGCCAGGAACTCATCTGAGATTAACTTCGCAGTATGCAGGCGCCAACGGCGCGAATGTAGGTGGGGCAGTGATCGCGGCGACGCTTGTCGTAGCCTTACATCGGGGTCGACCTTGCTCCAGGCCGCGTACGAACCTGACGTCCAGTCGATTCCGACGCCATCTTCTCAGCACGCGAACAGGGGCTGGCGACGAGGATGCCATGTCAGGGGGGACCTCGTGCGTTTTGCGAAGGTGTCGGTGCTCCCGGTACCCGTCAGCGAGCATTCGGTGGCGACTGCCATGCAAAGCGTGTCTGTGCGACGAGAGCGACCAGGAGCGTTTGGCGAGCGCTGTTTCCGGCATGTGAGAACCCGAGAAGACTCGGGGGCGTGTCCGTAGTGACGTGAAGGGGCAAGGCTTACAGATTCAGGTGGGGGGGCGTCGGCCATCGCGGTTGGTTCCGGCTGCACCCTGAATGACCGCAATGACGCGGAACGATGATAAGGGGGTTCGCATGGATCCGTCTGAATCCAAGCTCGGGTTTAGCGGGACCTGGTCCATGGCCGTTGGGGGAATGGTCGGCGGAGGGATTTTTTCGACGCTGGGAGTGGTCGTGGGAATCGCTGGCGCATGGGCATGGCTCAGCTTTGTCGCAGCCGGTCTCATTGCGCTGGCTGCGGGCTATAGCTACGTGAAACTGGCCGTTAGTTATGGTGAAGGAGGCGGGGCATTTACCTTTCTGCGTAACATCAACGCAGAGGGGTTTGCAGGCAGCCTGTCGTGGGTTCTCATCGTCGGCTATGTGCTCACCAACGCCGTTTATGCGTTCACCTTCGGGCACTATCTGGGCTACGTCGTGGGTCTGGGGCCCTGGTTTCCCCGCGCGGCCGGGGTGGCGATCATGCTTGTCTTCGTCGCCTTGAATTTGCGGGGTGTGGGCGAGGCTGGCGGCGTTGAAATCATCCTGGTGTGGTTCAAATTGGCCGTGCTCGTGGGCCTGGCCGGGTGGGGGCTCGCCAGCTGGAATCCTTCGATGCTCTCACGAGGCGTGCCAGACGCAGGGATTTGGGCGGCGCTCTTCGGTGCTGCGTCCGTGTTCATGGCCTATGAGGGATTTCAACTGCTGACCTACGATTACGACGACATCCGCAACCCACATACGACCCTTCCCTCCGCGGTGCTCTCGGCGATTGTCATCGTGATTGTTGTCTACGTGCTCGTCGCGCTCGGTACGGCAATGCTGATCGGAGCCGACCAGGTGCTGCAGCATAAGGAGGTCGCCCTGGCGATCGCCGGACGGCAGGCGTTTGGCACGATCGGCCTGGTCGTCGTAACAATTGCTGCTGCGTTTTCCACGGGGTCGGCCATCAACTCGACGCTCTTTGCAACCGCACGCTTGACCTACACGGTCGCTGAGGATGGAGAGCTGCCGGAGGCGCTGGATCACAAAAACGCGGCGGGCATCCCGGACCGAGCCGTGATCGGGCTGGGAACTGTGGCAGCGGCCCTTGCCGCAGTAGGAACGCTCACCACCCTGGTCGAAACCGCGAGCCTTGCTTTCCTTGTCACCTTTGCCATCGTCTGCGGGCTCGCATTCCAAAAGCATGCAGGATCGCGAATCATTACGGGGTTGGGGGCGCTGAGTGCAGCCGCGGCGTCGGTGGCGCTTGTTGTACGTCTGGTTCGAACGGACCCGATGGCGATTGTTTTTCTCGGCCTCTTGATTGTCATCGCCGTATTCGGGCGTCCGGTCCTGCTGCGCCACATGAGAACCAAAAAGAGCGACTGAATCCGCCCTGGTCTTCTCGACACCCTCCTACCGGTTCAACGGGGGAGCATGGAGGTGAACGATGCCCGGTAAACGACCGGACCGACGCGATACCGACGGATTCAAACGCGAGGCGATCCGGCTGGTTGAGCAGGAGGGGATGCCCGGTCCGCAGGTGGCAGGCGACCTGGGGGTGAACGCCAACTTGCGGCATGGCTGGTAAAAAGCGCCGCGAGGAGCAGGGCGATGATGGGACCGAGCCGGAGCATCCGGAGTGGCGGCGTGTGCGCAGGGAGAGTCGCATTCTCAGGGAGAATCGCGAATTTCTAAATGAGGCCGCAGCCTCTGGCGCGATCTGGCAGTCCTTGTCGACCTGGCGTCACGGTGCGTGGTTGGCTGGGAGATTATCACACACACATGCGCCAGGATCTCACTCTTGCCTGCCAGCACATGGCGGAGCGTTGGTGAAGACCCGACTTCGACCAGGGCTCCCGGCGGTGCCAACCATGCTCAACAGCAGACGCAGATGAGGGTGGCGAGGGAGACCTTCGCGAGACGCAGGAGGGATCCCTCATTGCGCCGGATACACTCATGGCGGTGTGCTCTGGAGGTAGCCGTTGTCACCCCAGCAGGTCACCTCACCCGCGTTGTTGATCGCACAGCTGTGATCCCCGCCGGCGCTCACCTGCACGACGTTGTCGAGCTCGGTCGGCACGTCGCTCTGATCGTAGGTGTTCATGCCCCAACAGCTCACTCTGCCATCTTCGCTGAGGGCGTACATGTGGTTGTAGCCGGCGCTCAGTTGCACCACCGTCCCGAGAGATTCGGGCACTGAAGTCTGGCCGTAGTCATTGTTGGCGTTGGGTTGCCCCCAGCAGCTCACGTCATGGTTCTCATTGACCATGCAGGTGTGGGTCTCTCCGGTGCTCACGTGTGCTTCAAAGGGGGGGAGGGCGATGCATTCGCGACCGCTTGTCGGGGTCGGTGGCGTGGATTCCATCTCTCCAGGCGCACAGATCGTGAGCGCTGTGCATTCGCGGTCGCTCGTAGGGGTCGGTGCCACCGACTGATACTCGTCCTGTGTGCACACCGTGAGCGCTGAGCACTCCTGGTCGCTTGTGGTGCTGCCAGGCGACGCGACGAACTCTTCCGCCACGCACTCCGTCCATGCGGGGCAGTCGCTGGCATGGGTCACAGTGCTGAAGGTGCCGCTCGCGCATGGGGCGCACTCCCGGTTACTCGTGGCGGTCGCTTCGGCCCTCATATATTCGCCGGGCGCGCATTCGGTGATCGGGAGGCACTCGGTGCCGCCATCGGCCAGATACTCGCCTGGGCCGCAGTCGAGGACATCTTCTTCACCGACATCAGCATCTTCTTTGTCGCACCCGGCGTCGACATCGGCAGAGCAGGAGGGCCGGGTCGTGCTCCCCTCGCCGCAGCCCGCACCGAGGAGGAGCGATACTAGCGGCGCTGCCGGGCAGCCAGGAGCGCGTCGAGCAGTGCGATGAGAAAGGGGCGAGCCGGCGAAACAGGGGCGTGAGGCATGTTGGAGGCAACCAGGCGAGAGAAGGGGGGCGCGTGGGAAAGAGCGATCAGGAAGGGGATAAGACAAAGTGCCCTTCAGGCTAACGGTCTATCCGTACGCACTCAAGGAGGCTCCTTTCAGAACGCGTCTACCTGCCTTACGCTGGGGTCCCAAAGCCTTCGGTACATTCTCGCCGGTTGTAGAGAGCCGCGCTATTTATAGGGGCGAGCTGTCGAAGCGACTCCAGCCACCGAGCCCGAGCCCTCCCCAATCAGCTACAAGGAGTTTCTCATGCTGCAGTTGACCATGATCAAGCGCGTTCATGACCTATGCTCCCGCGATGAGGGTATCGTGGGTGCCCTGATGTTCGGCTCTTTTGCCATCGACGAAGGGGATGCATTCTCCGACATCGAGTTTGCGATATTTATCCAGGACGAGAGGTTCGATACCTTTCCTCAGCACACATGGCTTCAGCAGATTCATCCTGTCGCGGCCTACTTCATCGATGACTTCGGCCATCACACCGCGCTCTTCGAGAACGGCGTGCGTGGTGAGTTCCACTTCATGCGTGCCTCGGAGATGTCGGTCGTTGAGAGTTGGAAGGGGTACGCGTGGTTTCCGTCCCTGGACGCTGCCGTGGTGCTGGATCGGAGCGGCGAACTCTCGCGATACGCCAGCGTACTTGTGGGGGGGCCGCCTGAGCGCGGGGGGGCTGCGGAGGTGGAGCGGCTCATGCTGAACCTTACGAACCTGATGCTCTTTGGAGCAAACGTGCTCAACCGTGGCGAGTTTGCACGCGCCTGGGCCTTGCTCAGCAGGGCACATGAGTATCTCTTAAAGCTGATCCGCCTATCCGAAGGCACGACTGCGCACTGGCCGACCCCATCGCGTGCGTTGGAGAGTGACCTCTCGCCAGCTACCTACGAGCGCTACGTGACCTGTACCGCCGGCGCACAGCCTGATGAGCTGTTCTCCGCGTACCGGGCATCCTGGACATGGTTCAAAGAACTCGCGCAGGAGCCGAAGAAGACGCTGAACATCACGATCCCTCCTTCGATAGCACAGAAGGTCGACGAGCTTCTCAGCCAGGCGTACTCATCACCGAGTGGCGCCGCGTCTGGCGGATGATCGTGGGTGATGGCGTGGGAAGCCGCGAAGGTGGTTTTGGAGCATACGTTGCGTTTCCAGCGCCTGGATCGACCGCGTTGCCCGAGAGCGGAGCCGCGCTTGCCATGAGGTGCTCCGTAACTTGCGCGCACCACCTGGCGCGGCCCCCCCTGCATGAGCTCTGGCCCAACGACCCCGTCGGCAACCACATCGAGATCTACGCACGCCTGATCGACGCTGAACTCGTCGAGATGCCAGTCGACCAAGAACCGCTCGTCTCAGCGGCGGCCCTCAGTTCATACATGGTGTGAACACCCAGGTTCGTTACGCGTTCATAATGACGCCGATGTCTACTTCGGATGAGACCGCGTCCCCCCCTCCGGGTAGACCACGTGACGAGACGGCGCGAGCTTTCCTCCCCACAGCGCCGTTGAAGCCTCAGGGAGGGGTGCTCTGGAGGTAGCCGTTATCCCCCCAGCAGGTCACCTCACCCGCGTTATTGATCGCACAGGAGTGACGGTGCCCGACGCTGATCTGGGCGAAGGTTTCGGGGGCCGCGGGGGTGTCGGTGATCTGGTCATCATCATCGCGGCCCCAGCAGGTCACGGTGCCCGTGTCGTGGAGCGCACAGGTGTGGAACGTCCCAGCGCTGACCTGCACCACCGGCGCCAGGGACATGGAGCCTGAGACCTGGTTGTAGGAATCGTCCCCCCAACAACTTACCCCACCGGATGCGTCGACGGCGCAGGTATGGAAATCTCCGGCGTCGAGTTGCACAACGTCGCTAAGGCTGCTCGGTACCGTCAGTTGACCTTCGTCGTTATCCCCCCAGCAGGTGACAGTGCCATCCCTTTTGAGAACGCAGGTATGGCGGGTGCCTGCGCTGACGTGCTTTACCGCCGATAGAGAGGCGGGCACGGTGCTCTGGTCGTAGTTGTCGCGACCCCAGCACGTCACCAGGCCATCTTCATCGAGCGCACAGCTGTGGTCTCTGCCGGCGCTGACCTGCACGATTTCGTCAAGGGCTGCGGGCACATCGCATTGGCCATAGTTGTTCATTCCCCAACAGCTCACCTGGCCATCCGTGTTGAGCGCGCACATCGAGTTGTACCCGGAGCTCACCCGGGTCACCGTACCGAGGGAGCCGGGCACGGTAGTTTGACCGTAGTCGTTGTTGGCGTTGGGTTGCCCCCAGCAGATCACCTGGTGGTTTTCGTTGACCATACAGGTGTGTGAGGCTCCCGCGCTCACGTGCGGGCGAAAGGTTGAGGTGCACTCGCGGTCGCTCGTCGGGGTCGGCGGTGTGGACTCACTCTCGCCGGGCGAGCAGACCGTGAGAGGTGTGCATTCGCGGTCGCTGGTGGGAGTAGGGGCTGTCGACTGGAACTCGTCTGAGGTGCACGCGGTGAGCGCCGTGCACTCACGGTCGCTGGTGGGAGTGGGGGCCGTCGACTGGTACTCGTCTGAGGTGCACACGGTGAGCGCCGTGCACTCACGGTCGCTGGTCGGCGTCGGCGGCGTTGATTCAAATTCGTTGGAGGCGCAGACACTCAGGGCGGTGCACACGCGGTCATGTGTCGCATCACCCTCATCGTCGGCGTGTTGGGTGGCGGTGCATGCGGTGCGCGCGACACACTCCGTGGCAGGGTTAGCGTCGTGATCCCAGGTGTCTGCCCCGGTGCCGCAGTGTGTGATCGGGGCCTCGCCGCCGGCGCAGTATTGACCCGACGCGCAGGCGTTGCAGTCGGTCGATGAAGACGCAGATTGGACCGTTCCGGCGGGGCAGACGTCAGGCTCAAGGCACACCGTCTGGTTGGGGCCCGAGGTCGACGTCCCATCTTCGCAAGGCGCGCATTCTCGATCGCTCGTGGGGCTGCCTGCCGCGACCACAAACTCGCCAGCCACGCACATCGTCCAATCCGTGCAGCTTGCTGCATTGGTCTCGGTGCTGAATGTGCCGCTCGAACACGCGGCGCACTCACGGTCGCTGGTGGGGGTGGCCTCCGCGCGAACATACTCGCCAGGGGCGCAGTCATTGAGAGGATAGCATTCGCCATCATCAGCTGCGTATTCCCCGGAATCGCACTCCGGGATGGGGATGCACTCCGAGCCGTCATCGGCCAGGTATTCGTCGGGACCGCAGTCGAGAACATCGTTGTCCTCCACGTCGCTATCTTCACCCCCGTCGAAGGTGGCATCTTCGCCTGCATCGTCTTCGGTGATATCGGCATCTTCGTGCTCGCACCCTGTATCAGCCTGTGGCGAGCAGGGCGCCTGCGCCGTACTGCTTCCGCCGCAGCCCGCACCAAAGAGGAGCGCAATCAGCAGCGCGGCTGGCAACCAGGAGGATGTTGAGACCTGTGATGAGATAGGGGCAATTCGATCGAAGTGGGGAGTGTGGAGCATTTTAAGAACAACCCATCATGAGGGGAGACATCCTGACGTTAAAGGGTCGGACGAGCAGGACATATCCTTGAAAAACTGGATAAGACGATGTGCGACAGAGCATAACGGGCGATCCAATCGGGCTCAAGCGCCGCTTCATCCGATGCATCGAGGGTTCTGTCCGAGGGCAAGAGCGAGCGAGCATCGCCTGCGGTTCATGGTGAGCGTGACGCCCTGTGGCGTGAGGCCTACGACATAATGATGCGATGACAGTTGCGTGAATATGATGACCGGTCTACATTGGTGCCGAACGTGACGATGAACTTTGGTGGCAAGGGAGCTACGCATGAGCAAAGGCGAAGAAACACGCGAGCGGATGATCACGACGGCGACCCGTCTTTTTCAGGCGCAGGGCTATGCGGCGACGGGACTCAAGCAGATTCTCAGCGAGAGCGGCACGCCCCGAGGCTCGCTCTATTTTCATTTCCCAGACGGCAAAGAAGAGCTCGCCGTCGAAGTTGTAGCTCGCCACGGTGAGGACTTCGCGCAGACGTTGGAAGAGGTGATGAACGCCTCGCCAGACGCCGTCACAAGCGCCCGGCAGATCGTCGACCTGCTCGCCAGGGAGTGTGAGGCCACCGCCTGTCAGACCGGCTGCCCGGTGGGGGCCATTGCCTTCGAGATGGCCAACACCTCGGAGAGACTTCGTAAGGCCACCCGCGAGGTCTTTGAGCGATGGAGCGGCATCCTCGCCAGGCGCTTGAGCGCCGACGGCATCTCTCCCGACGACGCTCGTCAACGCGCGCGCGCCGCGATTTGCGCGATCGAAGGGGCGCTCGTGCTGACTCGCGCGTACGGCGATGCCAGCATTCTTCACGACCTTCGGGAGAGGCTTCCCGCGTTGCTTTCCGACTGAGCTTTCGTTTCGTATCGCCCGCGCGTTGCCTAACGCGCACAAAACCGGCCCGTAGAGAGGCCTCTTTCTTCTGGAGATGATAATATGATGACCGGTCTGCATTTTGATATTGTTCTTGTGACAGGAGCCACTGGATTTATCGGCCGCTGGTTGCTCCTCGAACTCACAGCGAATGGGGTCGAGGTGTGCGCGCTGATCCGCAACCCCGAGGCGCGTCTTCCGGAGCTGCGCGCATGGGTGAACGCGAGGGGAGGGGATGGCGCAAAGCTGCACGCTGCGGCCTTTGATTTGAGCGATCCTGATCTCGGCCTCAATGATGAAGGCCGTACCTGGCTTGCGCGTGCCGAAGCGGTCTACCACCTGGCTGCGCGTTTCGACTTTGGGATGCCACTGGAGGCCACGCGCCGCGACAACGTGGAGGCATCGTCGCGTCTGGTGGAGCTCTTGGCCGGCAGCGCGCGCCTGCGGCGGCTGGTGCATCTGAGCGGCTACCGGACCGAAGGAAAGGAGGCGCGAGAGCTGGATGTGAATGACGCCCGTGCGCTCTCGCGCTTCTACCGGGCGCACGGCGCCTACGAGGGCTCCAAGGTGGAGGCCCACTACCGCGTCGCCGAGGTTGCTGCGAGGCATGATGTGCCGCTAACCCGCATCAGCCCTGCCTCTGTGATCGGTGACAGTCGCAGCGGTGAGACGACGCAAGAGCTCGGCCTGGCCGAGACCCTGCAGCGTTTGCACGCCCGCCAGCTACCGGTGCTTCCGGGCAACCGCGAGAGCTGGCTGCCGGTCATCGCTGTCGACACGCTCGCTGCACTGCTCGCCAGGGTGCCCGGCGACGCCGATTCACTCGGTGGACATGTGGTGGTCTTGGATGAGCGCACGCCAAGTCTGCGCGAGCTCATCGCGCTGGCCGCTCGCCATATGAATGTGCCCGCGCCTCGCTTTTCGGTGCCGGTGGGGATCGTGCGCTGCCTGCCGATGGCGCTCACCGGGGTGCACCCGGAGGCGCTGACCTTTGTGAGCAGCGATCGCTACGACGCGCGGCCCGTCACCGCGCTTGCGTCTCGAGTCGGCGTGAAATTGCCGGACATCGAGACGAGCCTGAAGCGATGGATCGACTTTCTGGTGGCGACAGACTTCGGGCAACGCGAGCCTGATGGGCGCGCGACGACACAGCGGGCGGCGTAAACGACCGAAACCCGATGCGAGGTTAGGGCGGAGACGTTAAGCTACCGCCAGCACACAGGAGCCTGCCAGGCTCCGACGAAGCCTGGGTGGCTCAGGCCACGACCTCGCGGTCCGGGGGGAGGGTGCCGCAAGCGTTGTCGGCCGGCTATCTTTCGTAGGATGCGTCTTGAGGCGCTACTTCTCGCGCTATGACTGGCGCTCAGGTTGGTCGTGATGGTCGAGTATCTCCCCCTTGTTCAGTCGATGGTTCACTACAGCCTGCATCTACTCGCGCCCGGGCTTATCGCCTGGATCTTCTTTCGGAAGCAGTGGAAGAAGGCGTGGCTGATCATGCTGGCGACGATGCTCGTCGACCTCGACCACCTCTTCGCGTGGCCAGATGTATTTGTGCCCGATCGGTGTGGGATCGGATTTCATCCGCTGCATTCGTATCCGGCGATCGCCGTGTATGCGGTGGGATGCTTCTTTCGCCCGCTGCGCATCGTCGCGGTCGGACTCCTCTTCCACATGGCACGGATTTTCAGGATTGCGTGTGGATGCGGTGTCTGGGTTCGATTTGAGGCTGGAGGACTCTGGATGAAAGGGGGGGGGGCGCATGCATCGGGGGCATGTACGTCATAACGCGCGCGTGAGCTGGCGTGGGTGTATGAGGCCAGCACCGACGTTTGCTATCGTGTCGTGGTACGCCAAACACATCCGGCTGGCACGACAGAAGAGTTCATCATGAGGAGAGCGTTTATGAACGCCCTGCGACACATCCTGCTGATCGTTTCCCTCTTGCTCTCGCCGGGGTGTGGAGGCGCGTTCACCTCCACGATTGTGCGAACCGACGGCGCCACGTTGGAGACCGTTCCGAGCTGCGTGACCCTGGGCGCCGACGGCATGCGCATGTTGCGTGGCACGGGTTTGGGAGATGGCATTGCGGCGAGCAACGTGGAGACGATTCGCAGCCACGCGGGGATGGAGTCGGTTGGGATTGGCACCACCGCGGTGGTCCTCGGAACGGCGTTGATGATCTGGTTTGCCTCCGACCAGCCCCGATCTGGGACGACGTGGAGACTTGCAACCGGGGGTGCGCTCGCTGGTCTCGGGCTGATCAACGCCATTGTGGGTGGGGTGATGTGGTCGCGATCCGCCAGCGCGCTCTCAAGCCTGTGTCATCCCCGCGCCACCATCCCTCGCTAGCGCCGACCTGCATCCGAGGGGAAGTTTCCATATCGGATCGGGTGGCATTCTCTTCCGGTCTTTCGGGGTGGAAACGCATGGTTGTGCGTGCTGAATGCAATTGAGTTGCAATTGTGTTTGTTGCAGTGCAGCGGTGATGCCAGAGATGCTCTCGCTGGCTTCTGAGTATGTTGACTCGAACCAGGTCCGGAATGACGTTGCGCCAGGGTGACGCGCCGGGGGCCGTGAACACGGGGAAGATCATATGCGTTTGGATTGGCTGATCATTGGCGGGGGGATTCATGGTGTGCATATCGCGGCGCGCTTACTCGGGGAGGCGAGGGTCTCGGCAGACGCGCTGCGGATCATCGATCCGGCCGATCGTCTCCTGATGCGCTGGCGGAGCTGCACCAGGATCACGGGGATGACCCATCTGCGCTCGCCGGTGGTGCATCACCTCGATCTGAATCCCAGGTCCTTGAAGCGCTTCGCCAGCGACTACCGGAGCACCAGCACAAGGACGTTCGCGCCGCCTTACGATCTGCCAGCGTTGGGTCTTTTCGATGCGCATTGCGACCAGGTCGTAGAGACCTTTGGCCTTGCTGAGCGCCACATCCAAGAGCGAGTCGTCGGCATGCACATCGGTTGCGAGGGCGTCTCGGTGCGTCTCTCGGGAGGGGACGAACTCACGGCCGGCAACATTGTGCTGGCTATCGGAGCGAGCGAGCAACCCCGGCGCCCGGCGTGGGCGCCGACTGAAAGTGAACGTGTTCAGCACGTCTTCGAGGAGGGGTTTGATGCGTGGCCCTGTGAGGCTCGCGAACGTGTAGCGGTGGTGGGTGGAGGGATATCCGCGGGGCAGGTCGCTTTGCGACTTAAGAAGGAGGGCCACGATGTGCATCTGGTCTCGCGACATGCGCTGCGCCAGCATCAGTTTGACAGTGATCCGGGCTGGCTCGGCCCGAAGTTTATGTCCAGCTTTGGCCGCGAGCCAGATCTCGATCGGCGCCGTGCGATGATTGTGGAGGCGCGCCACCAGGGCTCGGTACCGCCGGATATCGAGCGAGGACTGCGGACGGCCCTCGCTCGCGAGGAGATACGTTGGCATGAGGGCGAAGTCGAAGGGCTAGCCTCCAAGGAGCGGGCGCTCAAACTTCGACTCACGACCGGCGAGTCGCTTGAGGTGCAGCGGGTGCTTCTGGCAACCGGTTTCCGGTCGGAGCGACCCGGCGGAGCGATGCTCGACGAGCTGATCGCCTCGGCATCGTTGCCCTGTGCAGACTACGGCTACCCCATCGTCGATGCCTCGCTTCGCTGGCATCCGAGGGTTCATGTCTGCGGCCCCCTGGCGGAATTGGAGTTGGGGCCTGCGTCACGAAACATTGCCGGTGCTCGGCGGGCTGGCGATCGGCTCGTTTCGGTGGCGCGTGCGCAGCGTACGACGGGTCGGTGGCAGGCGTGCGTGAGCACACGAGGCATTGACCGAGGGGGGGCGGGCGCACACCTCAACGACGCCACCTGCCTTCCGAAAAAAGTCGCGGCACACATTCAAACGATTCAGCGCTCGTCCTCAACATCCTCACATCGAAACACTCTCCCCGTGCCGCTGTAGAGGTTGTCTTCCAGGACCAGCGTGTCTCGAAGCACGACGTTGGCATCGTAGGTGGTCGCAGCTTCATTGCGCAGGTAGACGTTGACGTCGTTGGGCTCACGGAACCAGTGGTTGTTTGTGGTGACATGACCCACTTCCGGGCCGTCGGGCTCGGCGTTGGTCATCCGTCGAATGGCGATTCGTTCATCGCTGAGGACAGGTTGGGGTCACGCAGGCTGCGCTGGCACAGATGAGCGTGAGGAGAACAAGGGTAATCATAAGGCTTTTCATGGCTTTATTCCGGGTCATCGCATGGTGTGTTGGGTGAACGTATCAGCTCAATATTTCCATCACAATGACGTTCAAACATACGTTCGCAGAGATGGGGATGGGAGGGAAGGCTCCGTGTGTGGCCGACGTGAGTGCGAAGATGCCCCTGCTTGTTGTGTGCGGGATGAATGGTAGGTACGTTGCGTTACGTTTTTTCACCTCAGGTCGCTCATGCGGCGCTTTGTTTTTTTCCGGTGCTTCTCCGACACGTCTGCGGCCCCCTTCGCCGCAAAAGGTAGTTCATGATCTGGTCGCGTGCGTTTCGATCGTTCTGCTCGGTTCTCATCGTTGCGGGTGTGTCTGCGAGCTTCATCTCAGGCTGCTCAGGTGACCCTTCAGATGCTGAAGACGTCGTCACATCGGTACAAACGACGCCGATCGACGGGTTGTTGCTGCTCTCTTACAACTCAGTAAGTGAGCATATCGCGCTGTTGGACCCCTCCACCGGGAAGATGTCGCCGATGTACGCCATGCGCTCGGCGGCCGGCGTCGCTATCTCGCCGGACAGCTCGCGGGTGGCTTATGTCGATGACTTCGGAATCACGATTGCGCGCGTCGTCGTCAACGGCAGTGGTCCTATGCTGGTGGAGGAAAAGAAGTTCGCGCAGACGCGAAACATCATGTCGCAATGGACTCTGCGCTGGACCCCCGATGGGCGAAGGCTCGTGTTTGATGACGGTTTCATCGATCCCGATCAGGAGATCGTCTATCCGTGCCCGGGCCTTGACCCGCTGCGAGTTCGCTACGCGACGGTGATTCCGGGCAGCCATGACGTTGTCTGTCAGACGAATTACACGCTGCGCCGCGATGACCAGATCATCACCTCCGGGGCCTTTGGCTTCCCAACCTCCGATGGGCAGCTGCTCCAGAACGGAACCGTCGTCGCTCACGGTGCGCAGCCGGTGCCCCTACCCGAGGTTGGCGCCAACACCGTCCCTGCCTTGCCGGAGGGCTCGTTTGCGAACTTTCCGCCCGGTGTTCACGGCAAGTACATCGTTGAAGAGGCCGCAGGGTTCGTGACGCTTTATAAGGTCGAGGAGAATCTCGGTGCGCCTGCCGACGGCAGCGTGATCTCCACTGGCGTCGAAGTGTCCGGGGCGTCCAGCGGCGCATCTGAAACCTGGCCATTGGCGGAGGCGTTGATGCCCTGGTTCACCGACGGGGAGGGCCGGCGCTTCACGCATCTGGGAACTTCGCCGGATGGGGAAGAGGTCTTTTACGGGATTGTCTCGTATGTCATTGAGTCCGATCTCACCACCAACGTGCTGCGGGAGACTCCCGTGGAAGGGGCGCTGGTGGGGATCCGTCGCGACGGGACCTCGCGCGGTTTTCGGACCTCGACTCTGGGGCGCACGACCATCGCTGGCGGTGGCCTGCCGGATCCCGGTGAGAGGTTGAATCAGATTCCGCCGCATCTGATGCCGGGCCTGGTCATGTCGTTTGGTAATGGCGACACGCTCGTTGCCATCGATATCGACATCAACGGGCGTCCCGACTCCTGGATTGGATGGCGCGGTGGCGAGCCGTGGCTTGGCGAGCGCATTGGCATGGTGTCGCCCGATGGCCGCGACTTTGCGACGGTTGTCGACGAGGGGACGACGGTGCCGCGCAAGCTCTGCGTTTCTCGGATCTCCGAGGGCCTGCGCACGCAGTGCCTGGACGTCCCTTACGACTTCACGCACGCCCGCGTGCTCGGCATCGTGGGCGTGGGGAGCGATGCAGGTTATGCAGGCGACGCGCCGCGCATCCTGCATACCTCGCGTGCTGCGGCGTATCCCGGATCGACCGTGGAGGTCTTTGGCGTGCGCTTTGGTCAGAGTGGGGAGTTGTTCATCGGGGACATGGCGGTCCCGCAGTCGGCGATCACGGAGTGGACCTATCGCCGCATTGCGTTTGTGATGGACGCGGCGATGCCCCTGGAGGGGCCGCTGATGGTTCGCACGGACGCCGGCGATAGCGCGTCTCAACGCGAGTTCTGGCTCCATCGCACCACGCAGGTGCAGACCCCCTTTGACGATGTTCCCACGGGCCGGGTCGCGCTTGGTCAGGGACTCAACGCGCTCGAACTCGGGTCGCTCACCGAGTTCGAGTTTCAAACCGAAGGTCATCGGCGCTGGGTGCTCTCGCAGGACATGCATGACGATGAAGGACATTACTATGCGTTTGCTGAGGGCGCTTCGGAGACCTACCAGGACAGTACCCGGCTGGTGAGTGGCGACTACAGTCGCGAGATGTTCTTTGAGCATGGCACGGGTTTAAGTGACGACTCGCGCTGGCAGCCGGTGGCCCTGCAGTATCGCCAGCCCGGACTGCCGACGATCATCGCCCGCGAGCTCGGAGTGCTGCGTGCGCTTGGCCCCAACGGGCGCTTTATGGTTCCCCGGGAAGAGCGCGTTCTGCTGGTGGAGCCCTCGACTCAGGACCGCTGGTCCTTCTCGCGTCCTGTGGAAGATGGCAGCGGGATCTGGCGGGTGCGCGAAAACCGCGGATTTCCGTCGCGTCTGCTGCGTCAGACGGGCTGGAATCGGATCGAGCAGCCCCCTGAGATGCGTGCGGAGTACGCCCAGGAGGTCACGTCTTTGCCGATTGGCATGTCGGCCGTGGAGCAGGCCGGCGATGTGATGATCACGACCGGAAGCGTCGGCGGCGTGGGCGCCTACGCGATGAGCAGCGACCGGGGCGCAACGTTTGGGGAGCCCGTCGCAGTGCCGACCGTTGCAGGGCAGTTGCGAGAGCCTATTCGGGTGCACGCTTCAAGCGGCACGTTTTTCCTGGTGTTTAGCAGCCCGACGAATGCGCCCGGCCTGAGTGGGGTGCACGTGATCACGCTCGATGGAACGTTCATCGAGCTCGTCGGAGATCTTCCGAACGGACAGCTCGGGGGCGGGCTTTCGCCCGATATTCGACCGCTGACCTATGCGGAGCGCGAGGGGGAAGTGCTCGTCTATTTTCCGCAAACGAATGTGCTGGTTCGTGCCGACCTCTCCGACTTCTCGCCAGCCGCCAACACGGTCTCCTGGGAGGTCGTGCCGAGTGCTGGGGCCGACGAGCAGGTGGTCAGTGTGTATTACGATGAAGATAGCCAAACCTTCTACGCGCTCCTGGACGATGGCACGGTCATGAGCGCGAGCGAGGACTGGAGCGCTTGGTCAGGCGAGGACTTCGGGGTTGATCTGGCGCTGCCGACGCAGGTTGTTCCGCGCGGTCTGGGTCGCATGAGCGATGGCCGGTGGTTGATCGAGGCCAGGCTCTTTGACGCGCGATCTGGTGCGGCACCGCAGACTCCAAGCCCGCTGCGTCAGGAGGCGTTTCTGGTTTCTCCGCTCTGAGTCCGGCGGTGTGATGCTCGACCGTCGATACACCAGGTGCAATCGCTTGTTCACGTCAGCCTGCACCGGGCTCGCGCTCGGGATTCTCTTCCACATGCTTACGGGGTTTAAGAGTTGCGTGTGGATATCGTGCTTGACCCACATCTGATGGTCGACGACGAGCAGCGGTGTCAGGTTGGTGAGTTTAGTTGTCATAATGGTGATTATCGTGGGCGCGTCGTCTGGAGGGTTGCTCAGGTCGTGCCCAGGGTCAGCACAAACACGCTGTCCTCAAGCGCATGCACGTCATGGGGGAGGTCTCTGCCCAGGGGCAGAAGGTTGCCGGCCGCCAGCTCCACCTGGCGATCGGGAAGTTGCAGGCGCAGTCTGCCGCTCAGGCAGTGGATGGTCACCGTGGCGCTGGCGTGGTGCTCAGCGATGGTGCGGTCGCCGGCCAGGGCGATGATGACCACGCGAAGATCCGGGGTGTGTACGAGGGTGCGCGCGATCTGGCCTTTGCGCTGGTAGAGGTCGTCGGCTCGGAACTCAGCGGCGAGGTCGTTGAGGTCGATAAGGTGTCCGCTATCGGGAGCGTTCAGGCTGCTCATGGTGTCCTCCATAGTGGTGTGCGTAATAAAATCTACTTGAGGGGATTAAATTCGAGGCTAGTCTGGGCAAGGGGGTAGCGCATCGCTTCGTTGAGAGCCAGATCGGCTGCTGGCGTTCGTCTGAAAACCCATGTGCAGGTGTGGACCATGCTAAGACCCGTTACTCCCAAAGTTGAAGAGCGCCGCGAGCGCTTCTCGATTGCCGATATCAACCTGATGGTGCACACCTTCTACGCGCAGGTGCGCGAGGATGACGCGCTGGGGCCGATCTTTGATCGCCGCATCGACAGTTGGCCCGAGCATCTGGAGCGGATGGTGTTCTTCTGGCGCGCGGTCTTGCGCTCCGAGCCCACCTTTACGATGTCGGAGCGTGGGGCGCCGCCGGTGTTGCACTGGTCGATGGAGGAGGTTGAGCGCCACCACTATCAGCGCTGGCTCTCGCTCTTCTCGGAGTTGGTTGAGGGCATCTACGAGCCTGACGACGCCGAGCAGGTGTTTGCAGCGGCCAGCCGCATCGCGGAGGCTTTCTCGCTTTATCTGCCTGCGGATGCGAACGAGGGTGAGCCATGAGCACGGAGGGGTTGAGCGATTCGCGGCGAGTCGTTCTGGATGTGTTGCGCCGGCATCGGGCCTCCACGATCGATGCGGTGGTCGAGGAGTCGGGGCTTTCCAAGACGGCGGTGCGGGCGCATCTGGTGCGTCTGGAGCGGGACGGAGCGGTGGAACGTACGTCGCTGGAACTTGAGGGGCCGGGGCGGCCGCCAGTCGCGTTCTCGCTCACCGAGCAGGGGGCTGCGCTTTTTCCGAGCAGCGACGCGGCGATGCTCTCCGGGCTGCTCGAGTACCTGAAGGGGCAGGGCGCCGGTGAGCTTGTGGAAGGGTATTTCGCCGAGGTCTGGGCGGGTCGAGCGATGGATGTCTTGGAGGAGCTTCAGGCCCCGGACTTTCGGAACTCGCCGCTTGTCGAGAGGTTGCGGGCGTTGGAGGCGGTGCTCAAGCGTAGCGACTTTATGCCGCGGATTGAGCGTGAGGTGGACGGGAGCGGCACGGAACACGTGCGCGTCTGCGAGTGCAACTGCCCCCTTCCGGCGGCGGCGCGGGCCGGTCGCGCCCCGTGCCGACTCGAGGTTCAGTTTCTCTCCGAAGTCATCGGTGCACGTCCCTCGTCGGTGCAGATTTGCACAAAGCGCCGGGAGCCCTGCGTCGTTGAGTTTGAGTTCTAGAGGTAGCGCTGGCGCGTGACGGTACACTCAGCCCTCCGGCACGGTATCCATGAGGAACTGAAGCGTCCGGCGCAACTCGCCGCGCATCGCTTCGACGCGTTGCGCCGCACAAAGTTGGAAGAGCATCATCTCGAGCCGAGTCTCCAGCGCCTCCAGGGTAGTTTGAGCGCCGGAGGATTCGGTGTCTTCATCGTCGAACATCGCCCGCAGGGTGTTCACCCGGGCGATCAGCTCTTCGCCATCCAGCATATCGATGAACTCCAGATCGCGCAGGAGGTGCAGGGCGAAGGCTCGTTGTTCCGACGAGAGTGCCATCCGAGGTTCCTGCAGGGCCCTTGAGCCGGGTTTGGATCAGGGGAGTTGCGAGTCTGGGCTGAAATCGTGAAGGTTCCGGAGAGTTAACGCAACTGCACGTCAGGCAACGCTGTCGGGCCTGGCGAAGGCTGCGCGTTTGGTTTTGGAGCTGTGCGGCACAGGCTCAAAAGGAAGTAAGATGAAGAACACCGGTGATGTGAATTCTTATCTCGAAGATGGTTGCGGGCGTTGTCAGCACTACCAGACCCCCGAATGCAAAGTGCATCAGTGGGCTGATGCTCTGCGGGCTATCCGTGAGCTTGTTCAGAGCACGGAGCTCGACGAGCAGCTTAAGTGGGGGTCTCCCTGCTACTCGCTGGATGGGCAGAATGTGGTGATGATTGGCGCGTATCGCGACAACTGCGTGTTGAGCTTTTTGAAAGGCGCGGCGTTGCCAGACCCGACGAACATTCTGGAGAAGCCGGGGCCCAACACCCGTTATTCGAGGGTGGTGCGATTTCGGTCGGTGGACGAGGTCAGGGAGCGTCGCGAGGCGCTGACGCAGCTGCTCTGCACGAGGCGAACATTTTTGAGCGATCGGGTCAAGAGGTGCAGGTTGACGTCAGCGCTCGCCCTCTCGGCTCGCACCCCGAAGCGCCGCTCCGATGGCGGACGGACCTCCGGGGTGCAGAGACGCTCAGGCCCAGGCGGCGCGAAGTCGTGCTCCAAAGGCCTCTCGTTCGTCATCGGAGAGCGCGGCGTACGCCTGTTTCGTACACGTGAGGCGAAGGCGGTTGACGCTGGCAAGCGCAGGGTCGACCGAGGTGAGAGGCGCGTTTACGTCGAGCGACTGGAGGGAGTCCGCTGGCAAGGGCGGCAAGGCGGGGAGCGCGTCTCCGAGCACCACGTGCTCGAGTGCCGGGGCTTCAAAGGTCTTCGGGAGCTTTTTGAGGGGGCCGAAGTTCTCGAGTTCGCGTAGCTGCGGCCACGACACGTCGGGAAGCTTTTTGACCTTGCCTCCCCGAATCACCAGCGCGCGAAGGTTGGCGTGCTGCGCCAACCCGACTGGAATCTCGGTGAGAGGAACCATGTCCGTCTCAACGCGCTCAAGCGCAGCGAGTGTGTCGAGTCCGTCCGGAAGCACCTTGAGCTTCTTGGTCCAGACGAGTCGAAGGGTCTGCAGTGCGGTGAGCCCTGATAGGTCCGGGAGGTGAGTGATCGGGGCGTTGACGATCACGAGAGTGCGAAGGTTCGGTAGCGAGCCGAGGTCTTCAGGGAGAGACGCGATCTTTTTGCCTTTGATCGTCAGCTCTTCGAGAGCTTTTAGTTGTCCAATCCCGTCCGGAAGCGCGGTGACTTTCTCATCAACGAAGAGCGTGCGAAGCGTCGAGATGCGATAGACGCCTGGCCAATCCGCGAATTGACTCGTTTCGATGCGCACGCTGCGCAGGGACGTGAGTCGGGCGATCGAATCGGGAAGACGGACCGCTTTTTTTGCGAAGTCGGAGATTCGAATCGACTCGGCGTCGTCGACCAGGCCGGTCGCGATAAGCTCGTCGAGGTGCTCAGTCGTGCCCGCGGGGCTAAACGAGAGTTCGCGGATGCTCGGGTACCACAGAAGCCGAGTGCCTCGCGGGATTTCGGGATTGCCCTCGGGCGGATAGACGAAGACGAATGGCGGAAAGGTCATGCGTTCCTCGGGATGCAGGGACAGAAAAGCTGGGGGTGAGGAGAAAATATTACGTGAGCCCGAATCCGGGCTCAACTCCGGCGCAATGGCTCGATGGGGCTGACGACGTTCTTCGATGTGCACGACCCGTGTCGACGTCCTGCCGAGGCGCTGCCCGGCCGTGGCCGGTGCCTCGGAGCTCGGGGGAACGCTGACGACAGACAGGCCTGACGGGTGTGCAAGCAATTTCGTGTACGACCCTTCGGCTCTTCTTAACTATCCGCGCGGCCTTCCCACGGAACGTAGTTTGGAACGCGGTCTTGAAACGTCAGTTCAAGCTCAGAGCGAATGGCAGCCCAGTCGCTGCGGGGTAGCTTGAATCCGTCGTGAATCTCACGCAGCTTCAGGGTAATCAGACGCAGAGCACTGTCGTGATTGGGGAAGCTGCTCTTGGTTTTGGTGACTTTGCGTATCTGGCGGTGGAGGTTTTCGACCATGTTTGTGGTGTAGACCATCCGCCGCAATGCGTAGCCGTAGGTCCACAAGTTCTCCAGGTGAGGCAGGGCATTTTTCCACACATCGCAGAGGTGGGGCTCTTTTCGACGCCACTTCTCCTGGAGTTGTTGCAGCGCAAACTTCGCTGCTTCGAAGGAGACGGCCTGATAGATAGCGCGTACATCGGCGGAGGCCTCCTGGCGTAGTTTGCTGGGCACATAGCGCATGCTGTTGCGAATCAGATGCACCACGCAACGCTGGAAGCGAGTCTGCGGGAAATTCGTGGCCACGGCCTGCTCCATCCCGCTGAGGCCGTCGGCGCAGAGGATGAAAATGTCCTCCACTCCTCGCCGCTTCAGGTCGAGCAACACTTGATGCCAGAAGCTCGCGCTCTCCGATTTCTGCCCTTCGCCGGCCATCCAGACCCCGAGAATCTGGCGGATTCCCTCGCAGTTGTAGCCTACTGCCGTGTAGACCGCGGTGCGCTCAACACCGCTCTCGTGGCGTGTATTTACATAGAGGGCGTCGACAAAAATACAGGGCCAGACTGCCTCCAAAGGACGGTTTCGCCACGTAATAAGCTCCGGCTCAACCCTGGCAACCACCCGGCTCACCAGTCCGTCGTCGACCTCGATATTGTAGAGTTCCTCAATATGATGGTGAATGTCTCGCTGCGACATACCACTGGTGTAAAGCGAGAGAATCTGTCCGGCGATAGTCTCGCTGAGCTGCCCGTGCTTGGGCACAACCCGGGGCAAAAAGCTGCCTTCCCGGTCCCGCGGCACCGAGATGGGCACCTCCCCAAATTGCGTCTTTAAGACCTTGCTTCCATAACCATTTCGCCGGTTGCCAAAGCGCAGAGCCTCACTCTCGCGCTCCCCCCATCCGTAGCCCAGATGATGCTCCTGCTCGGCCTCCAACATGAGCTCCACGAACCTCCCCAACAGCTCTGACATCGGCGAAGAGCTCACGACCTGACCCAGCGTCATCTGCTCTCTGGCAGCCTCACGGGCCATCGGCCGTAACAACTCCTCAAGCGCTTCGGGGAGCATCCGTTCATCAGCACTTCTTCGGCGACCACCACGGCGATTCTTCGTCATGACCAACTCCAAAAATTGACCAGCTTTGGATTAGAACATGCCGTACACAGAAAGTCTTACACTCCCGGCCTGACACTCACCGGGTGCAGTAGCCTGCCTCATTCTTTCTCCGGGGCCCTCTCAACCCGCACATCTCGCCGCATATAAGACGGTTTACGATGAGAAGGGAGAGGCTCCCATGCCTTTCTCGCGTTATTTACAAGGTCCATGGGGCAAGAACACGAGATCACGAGAGCCGTCGGTGCTCGGGCGGTGTAGCCTGTGCCTCGGGGGCTCGTGTTTTTTGTGTCAACACCCCGTGTCCGGTGCTGTGGCTCCGGGCTCAGGACAAGGTGAGCGGCATGACCGAAATGATGTCTGCACCTGGAGCGATGCTCCTCTATCACGGCACCCGTGCCGCGTTGGCGCCGGGGGAAACGATCCTGCCTGTCGGCGACTTCGCGTACTTCAGCCCGAATCTCGACGCCGCGATCTGGGCGGCAGAGCTTGCCGAGGGGGACCACAACGCTCGCGTCTACCGGGTGGCGGTGAATGGGCCGATAGAAGACTCCTCGCGGCTGGACGGCTACACGGCGCCACCTTATCCGGCGATGTCCTGGCGTACCCGGGAGCCGCTCACGGTGTTGAGCGAGGTGGTCGAGTGGAATCACTACCATGGGACGCGGGCACCTTTATCTGCCGGTGACCTGATTGAGCCCGGCCACGCCGCCAACTTCGGAGCGACGCCTCGCCGGGCGAACTTCGTGTACTTCACTCGAACCCTCGATGCGTCCATCTGGGGCGCGGAGCTCGCGGCCGGTGAGAGCAGGTCGCGCATCTACCTCGTGGAACCCACCGGTCCCTTTGAAGACGACCCCAACCTGACGAACAGGCGCTTTCGCGGCAATCCGACCCAATCCTTTCGTTCGCGAACTCCCCTGCGCGTGGTGGGTGAAGTCGAGGCGTGGGAAGGGCACGATCCGGAGGCGGTGCGGGCCATGAAAGAAGGGCTGGCACGTCTGGAGCGCTCCGGTGTTAATCCCGATGACGATTGAAGGCAGTAGGGGCGACGAGGCGACGGGGAAAAGGGCTGTCTGATTGGCCGTGCCGGGCTCTTTGGGCGGAGGTTCTTCGTTTAACGGCCGGTAGCCGGAGCGCATCGTGTCCAAGTAGCGGCAGTGGCCCGCGCGGCCGGGTTGCTTGAGTGTCCACAAAAAGGGCGGAACTTCAGGGGTGGCATCACCCGCATCCGTGGGTGTGGGATCGGCCAGGCCCCGGGGCACAGGTGACTCCATGGCTCAGGGGCATCGGGCGCGCGATGCGCCGGGCCCGTCTGGGATGTCAGCTCTGAGTGAACCGACATGAAGCGCGACGAGGCGTTTCCTGATACCAGGAGTAGCGATATGGGACGTGTAAGCGGAAAGAGAGCCCTTGTGACCGGCGGAGGTTCGGGCCTGGGGGCTGCGCAATGCGAGATGTTGGCGAGCGAGGGCGCCCAGGTGGTCGTCGCGGATATCAATATGGACGGAGCCAGCGCGGTGGCCGAGAAGATCAAAGGCGCCGGCGGCCAGGCGCTGGCGCTCTCGCTCAACGTGACATCGGAAGAGGAGTGGGCCGAGGCGGTCGACGCCACCGTGGATCATTTTGGCGGGCTTGAAGTGGTCGTGAATAACGCCGGTATCGCCATTCCCGCCAACGTCGAAACAACCACCATGGACATCTGGCGTAAGACCCTGGCGGTGAACCTCGACGGCGTCTTCCTCGGGACTCGCGCGGCGATCGGGTACATGAAAGATCACGAAGGGGGCTCGATCATCAACATCTCCTCCATCGAGGGCATCATCGGGGAGCCGGGGGCAGCGGCGTACAACGCCAGTAAAGGAGGCGTGCGTATCTTTACCAAGTCCGCCGCGCTGCACTGTGCGGACGAGGGGTACGCCATCCGCGTGAATTCAGTACATCCCGGCTACATTCTGACGGCGATGGTGTCTGGAGCGGTGGCCCAGCTGCCACAAGACGAAGCAAAGGCCTTCCAGGATCGCATTCTGGGAGCGATTCCCCTGGGGAGGATGGGGGAGCCGGACGAGATCGCCTACGGCGTGCTTTTCCTGGCCAGCGATGAATCGAGGTACATGACGGGATCTGAGTTAGTCATCGACGGTGGCTACACTGCACAGTGATGGCGACCTCCGCGACGTGGGCCTCAACCACGGGAGCGCGTTACAAAAGGCTGCTCCGCCCTGGTTGGCTTGCCCGTCCTGTGGACCCGTGCTCAAGCGGCAACGGTGCCACGGCGAGTCCCCCTTCGCGCGTCACGAGCGCGCGAAGGGGGACTCGTGTTTAGTCCGCTTGATGCTCGTACGCTCCGATGTCATAGGCGCCGGCCGGCCGCGGGTTGCCGGCGATGTCCTCCACGACTTCTGCGACGTCTACACCGGCATTGATCGCTGAACATCCTGCGGCGAGTTGGTAGTCGTGATTCGCCGCATCGACGAAGCAGTCGGCGGTGACGCCTGCGTTGCTCGTGCTGCCTTCTCCTTCGACCGCAAGATCGCCGAGGAAGAGGCTGTTGAACATCTCGTAGGTGTCGGCCTCGTAGCAGAGGTCGTCGGGACAGTCCGCGTGTTGAAAGAGATTGGCGTTGTTGGCGAAGGTGCTGTTGTAGATGTGCAGATCTTCCACGTAGCGCTCGATGCGCGCCACGTTGTCGTTGTCGTAGGCCAGTACGTTGGCCATCTGCAGGGTCGCCGAGCCCTGGGGCTCGTTGTTGTATCCGCCGCGGATGCGGAACGCGTACTGGTTGCCGTGGATGTTGATGCCATCCATCGTCCAGTCCACACGGTACTTCACGTTGAAGACAGCTCGCGTTGAGATGTAGCCGCTGTTATCCCACCCGAAGGCCTCGACGTTGACCAGGGAGACGCGCGGACGCAAAACGCGGTGCTCCGGGGTCTCGAAGGTCTTGGTGTCGATGCCGTTTTCGCCGGGGTTTTCGCCATCGTTCCAGCCGGCATGTTGCCCCTGCAACGCTGAGGTCCAGAGGCGAGTGTTCTCGATGCGCAGGTTATCCCACTGCTGCGTGCCGCATTTGTTGTAGATGTCGGCGTCCACCTGGAGGCTGTCGCCGCTGCAATGGTGGATGTCGACGTGATTCAAGCGCACATCACGGGCATGGGTGACAGCGACGCAATGAGAGTCGACCTGGGTATCAAAGGTCCCGCGCAGGCAATGGTGGATCTCAGAGTTTTCAACGAGCACATCGTCGGCGGCGATGTGCAGGCAGTCGACCTGGTTATGCCCCATCGACACATTTCGAATGATGGCGTGGTCGCCGTTGTAGTCGTAGTACACCTCCGAGGACGAGGGGGACTCCGGCGAGCCGTTGCAGGTGCCCCAGTGAGTAACGGCAATCATGCTTCGGAAGGCGCGTTCTCGGGGGCCGCCCGGCGTGTCGGAGTTCTCATAGCGGGCCGCAAAGTCGTCGGCGGCGTAGTTCCCATCCAGCACAAACCCGTCCAGAACGAAGTACTGATGCTTGATCAGGAAGAACTCCCCGCCGTACTCGCCGGCGCGCGTCAGGACCGGGCGGTCATCAGGGTCGAAGGCTCTCAGGCAGATGCGCTCATCCGCCGTACCATCCCGAGCGGTGTGGGTTCGGGTCGTGACGTCATACTCGCCGGGCATCACCCAGACCGTATCGCCGGGCATTGCCAGGTTGAGTGCTTCCTGGATGGTGTTGAAGGGGCTGGCCTGAGAGCCGTCGCCGTTGGTGGGGGCGTTGGCGACATAGTACTGCGCACCGTCGGTAGAACACTCGGGGCTTGGCGCCGGTGTGCTCATCAATCCGGGCGTCGGGCGCGGGCCCAGAGGTTCTGGCTGGGGATTTGTGCCGCTGTCGGTACCGCTATCGGTGCCACCATCTGTACCGCTGTCGGTGCCCGCGTCATCGCCAGCATCGTTGCCGCCGTCGCTACCGCCATCAACAGGGGGGTCACTATCCGCGTCCTCTTGCGCGCCGGTGTCGTCCGGCACTGATGCATCAGGTGTGTTGACAGAATCAGGGGAATCGCCGGAGGGGCAGGCGACTGCCATCGTCAACGCCAGTACGAGTAAAAACGATCGTTGCTGCATCGTGCTCTCCCCTTGTGCCGCGCGGTGCACCCCCGACGTCGCCAGGGGCGGAACTCAAGTGTGCTCGGGCGTGTTGTCTGAAGTTGAACCTTCAGGTATGCCCGCGAAAGTATTCCCGCGCAGATAGCTCCGTGAATGGACTGTGCGCGAACTATTGCATCGACCGCGATGGCGTGCAACTCGGCGAAGCCGTGTGCGAGACCGTACAGCGGCTCAAGGTTCTCGCTTTATTGGCATTCACCAGGCAGTGCATGATGGTCGAACTTCTCCCCTTTGCGCAGTCGTTGGTGCATTACAGCCTGCACCTGCTTGCCCCCGGGCTTATCGCGTGGGTCTTTTTTCGGGGGCGGTGGAAGAGGGCGTGGCTGATCATGCTCGCGACGATGCTCGTCGATCTCGATCATCTCTTTGCATGGCCGGACGTGTTCGTGCCCGATCGTTGTGGCATTGGCTTTCATCCGCTGCACTCCTATCCGGCTATCGGCGTCTATGCTGCGGGGTGTTTTGTGCGTCAGGTGCGAATCCCTGCCATCGGCCTTCTTTTTCATATGGTCACCGACTTTCAGGACTGTGTGTGGATGGCCTGCCTGAGCCGGATGTAGGCGTGTCTGGGGCCGCGACGGTGCGGGAGGTTGGGGAGGTCAGGGAGGTATGTAGAGCCGGGCGAGGCACCTGCTGGCCCGCGCCAACAACCGGGCACGGTATGGTGGTTTGAGCATGATGAAGCGGAGCGGGAGGTTCGCCGTAGGAAGATGCGCGCGCTCGAACATGCTATGAGCTCGGGCTGATGCTGATGCGCCCGAGCGTTTCGGGCGTCTGGTTTTTCCTGTCTTACGAAGATCCCCACCATGCCAGATCCCCTCGCGTCCAGCGGCCTGCTGTCCAAACTACGTCTGCTTTTCGACCGCTTTACCCTCGCGTTGATCACAGTGGTCGCGGTGGCGACGATTCTGCCCGTGCACGGGCAGGGCGCGCTCTTTTTTGAGCACGCCACCACCGCTGCCATCGCGCTCCTTTTCTTTTTGCATGGGGCCAAACTCTCTCGCCGCGCCATCATCGAAGGAGCGATGCACTGGAGACTTCACGGGGTCATCTTCATCTGGACCTTCGTGGTCTTTCCCCTTTTGGGATGGGCGCTGGGCCCCTTGCTCAGACCTCTGCTGGGGGAGGCCCTTTACATGGGCGTCATCTACCTCTGCGTACTCCCGGGTACCGTTCAGTCCGCGATCGCGTTTACCTCCATCGCTCGCGGGAATATCCCTGCCGCTGTCTGTGCTGCCTCGGCGTCCAGCATCCTGGGCATCGTCCTAACGCCCCTCTTGCTTCAACTCCTGCTGCAAACGGACACCTCCGTGTTGGGCGGAAGCGCCTCCCTTCTGGACGCGATCGGCGAGATCGGTCTCCAGATATTTTTGCCCTTTGTCGTCGGACATCTGATGCGCCCGCTGATTGGAGGGTGGATGAGCACTCGCGCTTCACTGGTCCGTGCTGTCGACCAGGGATCGATTCTGTTGGTGGTCTACACCGCCTTCAGTGCGTCTGTTGTCGCGGGCCTGTGGAAGAGTGTGGGGTTCAGCGCGCTCTCCTGGCTTGTGCTTGTTTGCATCCTACTTCTTGCCATCGTGCTCAGTCTCGTGACGTGGTCGACTCGCCGGATGGGCTTTTCTCGCGAAGATGAAATCACCATCGTCTTCTGTAGCTCCAAGAAGAGTCTGGCGAACGGAGTGCCTATGGCCGGCGTCCTCTTTGGGACTGCTGTGATTGGGCCCGTGCTTCTTCCGCTCATGCTCTTCCACCAGATTCAGCTGATGGTGTGCGCCGTCCTCGCGCAGCACTACCTTCGGCAGGACGTTGAGAGCACAACGTCTCTCCCGGGCTGAAGCTCCTCGTGCCATCTCGGACCAGGGGAGCGGGGTGTGCGTGTTGTCATAATATAAATTATCGTGATTCAGCGAGGCCTCGCGGTGTCAGCTCGCCCCCAGGGTCAGCACAAACACGCTGTCCTCGACTGCCGACACGTCGTGAGAGAGGTTGGCTCCCATGGCCAGGAGGTTGCCGGCACTGAGATCGACGTGTCGATCGGGAAGTCGCAGACGCAACCTGCCGCTGAGGCAGTGCACTGTCACCGTGGCGCCGGCGTGGTGCTCAGTGATGGTATGTTCGCGGGCCAGGGCGATGAGGACGACCCGAAGATCCGGGGTGTGCACGATGGTACGGGCGACCTGTCCCTTGCGTTGATAGCGATCGTCGCGACGGAGCTCGGTGGCGAGTGTGTTGAGGTCGATGAGGTGGCCATGTTCGGGGGACTTGAGGCTGCTCATAGTGTTCTCCAATCAAGGTGGTTTTAAAAACTACTTGTATAGATTAAATCCATGACTACCCTGGACAAGGGGATGCAACGTTTCGCTGCGTTGGACGTTGTCTCGACGTCCAACGCACCTTTGAGAGCTTGAGCCCGGGTAGAATCATGCAACGAGTCGTCACACCGAAAGTTGAAGAGCGCCGCGAGCGCTTCTCGATTGCGGCCATCAACGAGATGGTCCACACCTTTTACGCATGTATTCGTGAGGACCCGGTCCTGGGGCCGATATTTGAGTCACGAATCGACCACTGGCCCGACCATCTGGAGCGGATGGTGTATTTCTGGCGAGCTGTCCTGCGCTCGGAGCCGACGTTTACGATGTCGGAGCGGGGAGCGCCGCCGGTCTTGCACTGGGCGATGGACGAGGTTGAACGCCATCATTACCGGCGCTGGCTTGCATTGTTTAAGGACGTCGTTGAGGGCATCTATCAACCCGATGATGCCGAGCAGGTGTTCGAGGCTGCCAGCCGTATCGCCGAAGCGTTTTCGCGCTACCTCCCGTCAGATTCGGTCGAGGGTGGGCGATGAGTATTGAGGATTTAGGTGACTCGCGGCGAGCGATTCTCGATGTAGTGCGCCGCCAACGGAGCGTCACCATCGACGCGCTGGTCGAGGTAACACACCTCTCGAAGACGGCGGTGCGGGCGCATCTGGTACGCCTGGAACGGGATGGGGCCGTCGAGCGAACTCCTCTTGAGCATGCCGGGCCGGGGCGACCGCCCGTGGCGTTTTCGCTCACGGATCAGGGCGCCGAGCTCTTCCCGAGCAGCGATGCAGCGATGCTCTCCGGGCTGGTGCATTATCTGGAGCGGCAGGGGGCCGGTGAGCTTGTGGAGGGGTATTTTGCCGATGTCTGGGCCGAGCGGGCGCTCGATGTGCTCCGAGAGCTCGGGGCTTCGGATTTTCGCTCGCCACCGCTTGCCGAGAGGTTGCGGGCTCTGGAGGCGGTGCTCATTCGCACCGACTTCATGCCGCGGATCGAGCGCGAGGTTGACGCGGACGGCTCCGAGCGTGTGAGGGTTTGTGAATGCAATTGTCCGCTGCCAGCGGCGGCCCGGGCCAGTCGCGCCCCGTGCCGGCTCGAGGTTCAGTTTCTCTCCGAAGTCATCGGTGCGCGTCCCTCGTCGGTGCAGATTTGCACAAAGCGCCGGGAGCCCTGCGTCTTTGAGTTTGAGTTCAGAGGTAGCGCTGGCGAGTGACGGTACACTCAGCCCTCCGGCACGGTATCCATGAGGAACTGAAGCGTCCGGCGCAACTCGCCGCGCATCGCTTCGACGCGTTGCGCCGCACAAAGTTGGAAGAGCATCATCTCGAGCCGAGTCTCCAGCGCCTCCAGGGTAGTTTGAGCGCCGGAGGATTCGGTGTCTTCATCGTCGAACATCGCCCGCAGGGTGTTCACCCGGGCGATCAGCTCTTCGCCATCCAGCATATCGATGAACTCCAGATCGCGCAGGAGGTGCAGGGTGAAGGCTCGTTGTTCCGACGAGAGTGCCATCCGAGGTTCCTGCAGGGCCCTTGAGCCGGGTTTGGATCAGGGGAGTTGCGAGTCTGGGCTGAAATCGTGAAGGTTCCGGGGAGTTAACGCAACTGCACGCCAGGCTACGCTGTCGGGCCTGGCGAAGGCTGCGCGTTTGGTTTTGGAGCTGTGCGGCACAGGCTCAAAAGGGAGTAAGATGATGAACACCGGTGATGTGAATTCTTATCTCGAAGATGGTTGCGGGCGTTGTCAGCACTACCAGACCCCCGAATGCAAGGTGCATCAGTGGGCTGATGCTCTGCGGGCTATCCGTGAGCTTGTTCAGAGCACGGAGCTCGACGAGCAGCTGAAGTGGGGGTCTCCCTGCTACTCGCTGGATGGGCAGAATGTGGTGATGATTGGCGCGTATCGCGACAACTGCGTGTTGAGCTTTTTGAAAGGCGCGGCGTTGCCAGACCCGACGAACATTCTGGAGAAGCCGGGGCCCAACACCCGTTATTCGAGGGTGGTGCGATTTCGGTCGGTGGACGAGGTCAGGGAGCGTCGCGAGGCGCTGACGCAGCTGCTGCACGAGGCGATCGTTTTTGAGCGATCGGGTCAAGAGGTGCAGGTTGACGATGATGAGGCCTTGCCTGCGGAGTTGGAAGAGCGTCTGGCGGTGGACCCCGAGCTCAAAGCAGCGTTCGAGGCGCTGACGCCGGGACGCCAGCGCAGCTATCAGATTTATATCGGCGAGGCGAAGAAGGCGGGGACGCGCCAGGCGCGCGTCGAACGCAGCGTTGAAAAGATCATGAAGGGCAAGGGCTGGAACGAACGCTGAGGAAGCGGGGGCGACGCGGGCGTGTCGGACACGTACCGCTGCGAGATGGAAGAGTTCAGGGCTCGATGGGCTTGCTTGAATAAAGTGCCGTGCGCATTGTTCAAGTGTTCGTTTGAACGCTTGATCTCTTCGCGCGGAGTATTCCATGTCCTCATCTTCATCTCGAGCATTTAAAGACGCTGCCTACGCCCACCTGGCACAGGTCGGCAAAGCGCTCTCCAGCCCGGCCCGGCAGGAAATCCTGGAGCTTCTGGCCCAGGCCCCGCGCACCGTAGAGGTGTTGGCCGGGGAGATTGACCAGTCGATGGCCAATACCTCGCACCATCTTCAGGCGCTGAAGCGTGCTGCGCTGGTACGTTCGGAGCGCCAGGGGTTGCACGTTGTGTACTCGATCGCCGGCGATGATGTGGCTGCGTTGCTGGTGCGGCTGCAATCTGTGGCGGCGCACCATAGTGCGGGGTTGGAGAAGTTAACCCGCGAATTTTTCGACGACCCGCAGGGGCTGGAGTCGCTTGACGCCGCCACGCTCCGAGCACGGATGGATGCAGGTGAGGTCGTGCTGATTGATGTGCGTCCTCGGGCGGAATTTGAGGTGGGGCATCTTCGCGGTGCGCTCTCGATCCCACTCACAGAGCTTGAGGCTCACCTTGAGGAGTTGCCTCGTGATCGGGCGATTGTGGCGTACTGCCGCGGTCCCTTCTGTACCTTCTCAGCCGAGGCGGCACGCAGGTTGCGCGCTCTCGGCTTTGACGCCCGTCGTACCGATGTCTCGGTTCACAGCCTTGGGGAATCTGGAGTGCGGCCATGATTACTTCCACGTCTGCATCACCGATTCGTCTGGGCCTGCGAGAGAATATCGCGCAGTTCTCTCTGCTGGTACTCGTCAACGCCTTTGTGGGCGCGATGATCGGCATGGAGCGCAGCATCTTACCGGCCATTGCCGAAGATGAGTTTGAGCTGGCCGCGCGCACCGCGATCTTATCCTTCATTGTCGTCTTCGGGGTGACCAAGGCGCTGACCAACTACATGGCCGGGCGCTGGTCCGATCGATTCGGCCGCAAGGCGGTCCTTATCGCCGGCTGGCTTGTGGCCGCGCCGGTGCCCTTCTTGCTGATGTGGGCGCCTTCCTGGTCATGGATTCTGGGGGCCAATGTGCTGCTCGGTATCAGCCAGGGGCTGACCTGGTCGACGACTGTGATCATGAAGATCGATCTGGCCGGCCCCAAAAATCGCGGTCTGGCGATGGGCCTCAATGAGTTTGCTGGCTACTTCGCCGTTGCGCTCAGCGCGCTGGCCACCGGTTTTATCGCCGCGGAGTATGGCCTGCGACCGCAACCCTTCTTCCCGGGGATCGCATTTGTGGTGCTGGGTACCTTACTCTCAATCTTCGCGGTGCGGGAGACGCAGCATCACGTCGCGCTGGAGTCCTCGCAAACAGGTCATACTGATGCGGCGACCCTCTCGGCACGCGAAGTCATGACACGCACGAGTTTTTCCGACCCGAACCTCTCCTCGGTGAGTCAGGCGGGCCTTGTGAACAACCTCAATGATGGGATGGCCTGGGGGCTATTTCCGCTCGTCTTTGCTGCGGCCTCGATGTCGCTGGGGCAGATCGGCACGCTGGCGGCGATCTATCCGGCCGTCTGGGGGATGGGGCAGCTGTTCACGGGCGCCTGGAGCGATACGATCGGTCGCAAGGGCCTGATTGTGGCGGGGATGTGGACGCAGGCTGCGGGCATTGTCGTCATTGCGTTCGGAGCAACCTTTGCGATGTTTGCCCTCGGAGCGGGGCTGCTCGGACTGGGCACCGCCATGGTCTATCCCACGCTTCTTGCCGCGATTGGCGACGTGGCTCACCCGAGTTGGCGGGCCTCCGCAGTTGGCGTTTACCGCCTCTGGCGCGATATGGGTTACGCCTTCGGTGCGTTGCTCGCCGGAATTATTGCCGACGCGTTCGGGCTCTCGGTGGCGATGCTGACGATCGCCGCGTTAACCTTTGCTTCGGGCGTTGTCGTGGCGACACGGATGCGGGAGACGTTGCGTGCAGAAGGAGCGACCGGTGCGTCCGGCACCGTGTAGGCCTTCTGACGCGTTGCGCGAGAGCGCGATGGCAGGGGGGGGAAGGGCTGGGTTGGAGAGCCAGGAGTGCGCCGTGGTCTTCTCCGAGGGTAGCTCGAAACGGTGTTGCTTCGTTTCGTGGCCGCTGCGGCCACCGAGCGCGCGTTTGCCGGGCGCTCCCAAAAGAACGAGAGGCCCGGAAGGTCGGCGGCCTGCTCGATCCACTCTGCCAGCTGCGCCTCATCAAGTGACTCGTCCTCGTGGAGATGCGTGTCGCGCACTCGCTCAGGTTCGGAGTCAAAGGTAGGTCCCGAATCGCTGCCGTTAATCACTTGCAAATCCCCGCGAGCTTGGCGTGCGCGTTGAACGCGCGCCGGGCCGGACGGCAGCGCGCGTCCTGATGGGAGGATGCTCTTTTGCGAGGTCGGGCTCGGTGCTCACGATCATGGTGTCATGAGAGAAGTGGTCGTCCGAGCCCTCCTGAAAACTGAGATGACATGAGCGAACGCAGCGCGAGCTATGAGCAGGGAAGCCTGGGACTCTGGCAAAGCGTGGCGATGGGAACCGGCGTGATGATCGGCGCGGGCATCTTTGCGCTCACTGGTCAGATCGCTGAGCTGGCTGGCGGGCTCTTTGCGGTGGCCTTTGGCGTGGCGGCGATCGTCAGTGGGTTCAGTGCCTACAGCTACATCAAAGTTGCCAGTGCCTACCCCTCAGCCGGGGGGATCGCGATGATTCTCAAGAAGGCCTACGGCAGCTCCACGGTGACCGGGGCGGCGTCTCTCTTGATGGCGCTCTCGATGGTAATCAACGAGAGCCTGGTGGCTCGCACCTTTGGTACCTACACCCTGCAACTCATTGATGGTGAGGGCTCTCAGGTCTGGGTGCCCGTACTTGCGGTAGGTCTGATTGGGCTTGCGTTCGCGGTAAATCTGGCTGGCAACAAGGTCATCGGTACGGCCGCCAACGTGAGCGCAGTCGTTAAGATTGGGGGGCTGCTTGTGTTCGCTGCGATCGCAGTGGTCGCGTCCGGTGTCGACCTGCGCGTCACCATGTGGCCCCCGGCCGGGGAGCCGGGGGCAGCCGGGTTTGTGGGCGGGGTCGCACTGGGCATTCTGGCGTTTAAGGGCTTTACCACGATCACCAACAGCGGCGATGAAGTCCGTAACCCGGAGAAGAACGTGGGGAGGGCGATTGTGTTCTCGCTGCTGATTTGCCTGGTGGTGTACCTGGCGGCGACATACGCAGTGGCCTCCAGCCTGAACCTTGAAGAGCTAATCGCCGCTCGAGATTGCGCGTTGGCCGAAGCGGCAAGTCCGGCGATTGGCGGATACGGGACGCTGTTTACCGTGATTGTCGCGATCATCGCGACGGCCTCCGGGTTGCTCGCCAGTATGTTTGCCGTCTCGCGGATGCTGGCGATGCTTACCGACATGGAGTTGATTCCGCATCGACACTTTGGAATGCCCGGAGACATTCAGAAGCATACGCTTGTCTACACCGTAGTGCTGGCCGCACTGCTGGCGGCGATCTTCGATCTCTCACGCATCGCGTCGATGGGCGCGATCTTCTACCTTGTGATGGATATGACGATTCATGTGGGAGTGTACCACTACCTGCGCGACGACGTCGGAGCGCGAGCTCCCGTGCTCCTGTGTGCCATCGCCCTCGATGCGATGGTGCTCGCCGGATTCCTCTGGGTGAAGGCTCAGAATGACCCGATGATTGTGGTCATCAGCGCGGCCGGTGTGGGGGCAGTCTTTGCTCTTGAGCGCTTCTACCTGCGACGGATTCGTGCGGAGCGGGCTTCTCGGGACGCAGGTGCGAGATGATGTGAGAGCGATTAGCCCGCGCACCTGAAGGTCAGGTTGATGCGTTGCGGGCCAACGAGCCGATGGTCGTCGGGCTTGAGCGGCTGGATGCCGTGAAAGCGCAAGCGATCCTCGCCGCCCCACACCACGACATCGCCGTGGCGAAGTTGTACGCGTCGGGTAGGGTCGCTGCGCTGGTTTCCGCCGAAGAGAAAGGTCGCCGGAATGCCCAACGAGACCGAGACGATGGGGGCATCGCGGTTGCGTTCGTCTTTGTCCTGATGAAGCGACATGCGGGCACCGGGGAGGTACCGGTTGATCAGGCAGGTGTCGGGGGTGAAGTCGGAGAAACCAGCCGTGTCGGCGGCATTTTTCGCAAGGGTCAGCAGCCGCTCGGGCATCGCTGGCCACGGCCTGCCATTCCTGGGATCGAGTCTGGCGTAGCGGTAGCCGCGGGCATCCGAAACCCACCCAAGTTCGCCGCAACTCGTCATGCCGACGGACATGGTGTGGCCCCCCGGTGTGGTCATATGGCGAAAGGGGGAGGCCGTGGCCACACGCTCGATCTCCCGAAGAAGCTCCGTAGCCTTGTCGAGCGCAAAAGCGCGAAGCACCCGTGAGGCGGGGCCAAGGTCTTCGGTCGTGCGTTCTGCCAGGGCGTTGTCGTCGAAGAGAGGTAGTGTCATGAGTTGGTTGTGGTCTGGAGAGCTTTCGTCGTGAAGGGAAGGCACCCATGATGCCCTTGCAGCGCTCACTGGCGAAACGTCCGCCTGAGGTTACGCCTCGATCGTTGGAGCGGTCTGTCCGGCGACCGCACCGCGCTCAATCGAGGGTTGGGGCCTGAGCCGCCTGACTCCGTGGAAAGGCCTGAACGATGAAACGCCGAATGCGCTTATCACGAAGCAGGCCCGCAATGGCGAGAACATCCTTTCTGTCCCCCTGAAGCGTGACGGCTGTCACGCGGCCGTTCTCGTGTCGTAGCGGAAAGGGGCAGGGATATCGGTGGCAATCATACCCGGCCGCTGCCGATCGAGGTGCGTCGAGCAATAGTCGCGGGTGTGCACGAGTCAAATGACGGGGGACTGGGATGAGTAAGCCCCGGGAAGATCGGACGGGACTCCTGGAAGGCCGGCGAGTCTTCCCCTGTATCGAGGGCGTTACGTTCTTATGCTCTCACTATACCATGCATGGGGTTTCACCGAAGTGAGGTGAGCCTCGGATGCGTTCTGGGACGTCCACCAGAGAGAGGGAGTTGTTATGGAGATGAGAGGTAAAGGGGTCGTGGTCACCGGTGCGGCCAGCGGCATTGGACACGCATTGGTCGAGGCGTTGCTCGCGAAGGGGGCCCGGGTGGCCGCTGTGGATCTTCAGGACCAAGGACTTGAGAGGCTTGCGGCAGAGGTTAACGCCGGCGAACGTCTCTCTACCCACCGGCTTGATATCACCGATCGAAGCGCGGTGCGCGCGTTACCCGCCGAGGTTATCGCGCGTCACGGTGCGGTAGATGTGGTGATCAACAATGCCGGCATCATCCAGCCCTTTGAGTGCGTGCACGATCTCAGCGACGAGGTGATTGAGCACACGATGGACGTGAACTTCTACGGCACGTTGTGGATGGTGCGAGCCTTTCTGCCTCATTTGCTCGAACGCCCGGAGGCGTATCTCGTCAACGTGGCGAGTATGGGGGCGTTTTTACCGGTGCCAGGCCAGGCGATCTACGGGGCGTCGAAGGCCGCGGTGAAGTTGATGACCGAGGGGCTTTATGCCGAGCTCATGGAAACGTCGGTAAAGGTCTCGGTGGTGATGCCCGGGGCGGTGGCCACCAACATCGCAGAGAACTCGGGAGTGGTGATGGGGGACGGAGAGGAGGGCGGTGATGCCGGGGAGGGCTATCGTGCGCTGGAGGCGGATAAGGCCGCCGAGATCATCCTGGAGGGCATGGAGGATGAACGCTTGCATATTCTGGTGGGGTCGGATGCCAGGTTGATGCAGCTTGCTAATCGCATCGCTCCCAAAGGTTCCATTCGCTTGATCCAGCGAAAGATGCGCGATCTCCTGGGCGACTCCTGAGCGGATGGGTTGGCGTGGAGACGCCGCGACGCGAGACGGGAGACTGGAGCCTCCCAGGGAGTAGCGAGGCTCCAGTGATGTCTCAGGCCCTTGAGTGAGTGATGCGGGACGTCGGTATGCGTTGAGCTGGGAGGCAGGGGTCGTGTCTGATGCTCGGCGTCTCCATCTACACTACGAAGCCCGGTGAGCACCGATCCTACTCCTCGCTGTGCACCGGGCTTCCTTTCTCCCAACTCAACGCCCCCTTCTAGCTGGCCTCAGTGCGTCGAGGGCTGGGCGGCGTTTGTGTCGTCGGACGTCGGGAGCGTGCCGCCGGTCGTGGTGATCTGCGCCGGTGCGTTGTCCTCAGGGACTTCCTGACCCGATGACCTGGAGACGGTAGGGCGTACGCGTTCTGCCAATTCGTGAGCGTCTGCCATGCGAAAGACGTTCTCCAGCGTGCTGGCGGCGATCTTGTACGTCATCGACCAGTCATCAAGCGCGCGATTGCGAAGTGTGAGGAGAGCTTCGGCTTTGCGCTGCTCATGAACCACGCTGGCTGAGAGCTCCTTGTAGCGCTCATGAAGCGCGGCGATCTCTCGGGCGAGGTTACCGGTGTGGATCTGGTTGCCGATGACAGTGAAGGTTTCGTCGGCGGCTGCCAGGCTCCGGGCAACGTTGTCGGCGAAGGACTCCAACTCCACACCGGACCGAGGCGTTCGCCCGTCGAGCCCAAAACGTTTTGGTAGATCGGAGTCAACGAGTGCCAACGACGCGCGCGATGTCGCCAGAGTCCCGGCAAGCTCGACGCCGCACTCGTCGCGTCGCGTACGAAGCTCTTTGTCTCCCGAGCGTTCCCGGGCCAGTGCCAGGGCCGCCTCGTAGAGCCTCGCTGTTTTCTCATCCAGCGTGTCTCTCTGGAGCATGATCCACCAGCGCCAGTCCTCCTCGCGATATCCTGTGCGCGCCACCAGCGCCACCAGGATGGCCTTGAGGTTTGAGTCTACCGCAGAGATGACGTATCGAGCGCACTTAACGCGGTTTTCGGTCGTCTTACCCACTTTGTTCATCACAGCCTCCTGTAAGGAAAAGGTCGATGTCGCGGTGAGGCGGCAGGCACACCGGTGCGCGCAGCAACTGCAGGTTGCGACAACAGAGATCCCCGTACGTCAGGACTGCTCGGGTTGAGTACGTCAGGTTAACAAAGGCGATTTTCTGTCGCCAGACAAAACACGCGTCTGAAGGACGTTCCTCGGAAGAATCAGGGGTGTACGTGCGTACACCCCCTCTATCTGGCACGGGGAAGCCGCTCTTCGCAGGGGCCTATACGGTGATCGGGCTCGAAGCTGCGGTTACTCCAGGTGGGGTGGTGGTGCCAGGCCAGAACAACGTGGTGCACGCAGTGGGGCACAGGACTTCGCAAGCGCCAGCAAGGGGCGAACGCAGGTGATGGAGCTAAGCGGCCTGCGAGAGACGAGGGGGCTCCCGCGACTACACCTTTGTCGCCCGGTGCGCGCCGCAGTGCGCGTTCGTTCCACTCGGTATCGAGATGTCACGGCTCGGGCGATCGTACCGGTGGCTTGAGCATCGCATGCCGACGTCGACCGTGACTTCGCTACCGTGACCACTCCGATGTCAAAAAGGTCCGTGGATTGGGAGTGGGAGTCTTCCTGCGTGGTCGAAGTTCCCGGGGGCACGCGGTGAGACACATACGCGGAACTGGCGAAACCCCCGGTGACGTGGGATGCATGAATCAGCGCGTGCCCGGGAAGGTGCAGCGCTTGCCGGAGGTTTGCACGTGAGCTGGATCGACGGGGTGGTTGAGACGGCGCGTTGATACGAGGTGGTGAATGAAGCAGCTAGGGATGACCGAATTTTTGGGGGAGATGGCCAGAGGTGTCGTCGCATATGACGTGCGCACCCCGGCGGAGTTTGCGAAGGGCCATATCCCGGGCGCGCTGAATCTGCCGCTTTTTGAAGACGAGGAGCGCGTGGTGGTCGGGACGCTCTACAAAGAAGAGGGGCGCCAGCGCGCGATTCTGGAGGGGTTGGGGTTTGTCGGGCCAAGGATGCGCGAGCTTGTGGAGCGAGTTCAGGCCGAGGTGGGCGCGTCCTCAGGACCGGTATTGGTGCACTGCTGGCGAGGGGGGATGCGCAGTCAGAGCGTAGCGTGGTTGCTGGAGCTTTATGGCTTTGAGGTGTGCGTGCTCAAGGGGGGCTATAAGTCGTACCGACGCTGGGCCATCGAGCAGATGGAGGATATCCCGCCCCTGGTGGTGCTGGGCGGGCGCACCGGAGTGGGAAAGACCGAGATCTTGTGGGCGCTTCGAGAGCAGGGCGAAGAGGTTGTTGATCTGGAGGGGCTGGCCAACCATCGAGGCTCGGCCTTTGGAGGCCTTTTGCTGGGCGAGCAGCCCACACAAGAGCATTTTGAAAACAAGCTGGGTATGGCACTTGCGCTCGCTCGACGCTCCGGGAGCGCGGTGTGGGTAGAGGATGAGAGTCGGATGATCGGCTTTCGGCATCTTCCCAACGCCCTGATCAAAGCGATTCATCGCTCACCATGTGTCGTAGTAGATGCTCCTCTGGAGGAGCGCCTGGATCGCCTGGTGGGTGTTTATGGCGACGCCGCGAACAGGCTTCTTGCGGATGCATTTGAACGTATCAAAAAGAGCCTGGGTGGGTTGCGAACAGCCCAGGCCAGAGCCGCGCTCGATGCGGGGGATGTTCGCGCTGCTGCGGCGCTTGCGCTTGAGTACTACGACAAGGCCTACGCAAAAGGCATTGCGCGTCGCGATGCCGATCGAGTCATTGACGTTGATACCCAGGGGACGCCGCGGGACGTGGCGCTCCGTCTGATCGAGGTGCGCGATGAGCTCGCGCCCACCGGAGAAGTGCTATGAGTGAGATGTCCGAGACCATTCGATTGACGCAGTACAGTCACGGGGCGGGCTGCGGTTGCAAACTCTCTCCGGCGGTACTCGATAGGATCCTTGCGAACCGGGTAACCACACCCGATGCCATGCGCAGGCTTCTGGTTGGCAACAGCTCGCGCGATGATGCCGGGGCGATGGATCTGGGCGATGGTCGCGTGCTTCTGAGTACGACCGACTTCTTTATGCCGATTGTCGACGACCCCTACGAGTTCGGACGTATCGCCTCGGCCAACGCCATAAGCGACATCTACGCGATGGGTGGTGACCCGGTGATGGCTATCGCCATTCTCGGCTGGCCTATCAACGTGCTTTCGGCTGAGGTGGCCGGAGACGTTATGGAAGGGGCGCGCTCGATATGCGCGGAGGCCGGTGTCGCACTGGCCGGTGGGCACAGCATCGACAGCCCGGAGCCGATCTTCGGGTTGGCGGTTAACGGGCTTGTAGACCTGGCGCATTTGCAGCGAAACGACGCCGGGCAGGTTGGCGATACGCTCTTTTTGACCAAAGCGCTGGGGGTGGGAATCTTGTCGACAGCCGAGAAGAAGGGCGTGCTTCGACAGGAAGATCGGGGGCTCGCGGCGGCATCGATGATGCAACTTAACAAGGTGGGCGCGACGCTCGCGAAGATCGAAGGCGTGCACGCGATGACCGATGTCACGGGCTTCGGGCTACTGGGGCATCTCTCAGAGATGTGCGCCGGGGCCGGTGTGAACGCCCGTGTGGCCCTGGGTGCCGTACGTCAGCTCACGGACCTGTCGTACTACCTCGATGCCGGCGCGATTCCCGGCGGTACCGGGCGCAACTGGGAGAGCTACGGCCATCATGTGGTCGACCCGGGAGAGCGTGTGCGTCAGATTCTTTGCGACCCTCAGACCAGCGGTGGTTTGCTCGTGGCGGTGGCTCCCGAGGCGGTCGAGGCGGTGCAACGCGCGCTTGTCGATGCCGGGCTGCACGCGCATCAGGAGCCGATCGGTGAGCTTGTGGCGCGCCCGGGGGAAGGCGCACACATTCAGGTCGAGGTATGATGCAGCCGAAGTACCGCCTCGTTTGAGGACGTTCGGGGCGAGGTGTTGCCGGCACATGGGGTAAGGATTCTCGCAGCCGCCGATAGAAATCGGCTTGCCGCCGAGCGAGGTCTGGTGCCGGCAGAGTCAGCGATGGCCTGCGATGCGCGGGGACGCTTCGAGCGTGCTCGGCCGGCGCCTGGCAGGGGGAGGTGAGACGCCGGGGGGGGCATGCGTCTGGTGCAAAAGGCCCGGCTCGACGGGGCCTTACGTCGAGGGGTGTTGTTTCGCTTAAAGTGGCAGGCGACCCTGCATCGGGGGCACCGGGAGGATGGTGTCTCCCGGTCTGAGGATGCCGCCGATGAGGATTTCTGCGTTGAGGCCGCCGCGGTGCACGAAGGCTTTGATGGCGCCCTTTTCGCCGGAGAGGCGCGCCATGCGTCGGCAGGGCTCACAGAGCTCTATCCCCCTCAAACGCACCTCTCCGATCACGAATTCATGACCGACGAGATCGTTGAGGGGAGCTCCCTGCACGACGAGCTGGCGGCGGTGGCGACCGTCGCGCAAGTCGATGTTCTGCTCTTTTGCAACCTCCGTGAGCACTTCAGCGGAGATGAGCGTGACCTGACGAGCGGGATCCCGTTGAAGGGAGGGGGAGAAGTAGCGGTCGCCGCGCAGGCCGGTCGAAGCTACGGCTTCGGCCTGCGTGACAGTCGCCGGGACGCCTCCGCGTTCCGCGCAGATCCAGATCTGGTAGAGGGTGCCCTGCCACGGGTCGGACATCGTAAACATCCATCGGGACGCGCATTGCGCGGAGAGTGAGCGTTATTCGGCGGGATCTTGCGAAGGGAGTTTGTCGGCGGTGCGAAGTTCGAAATCGCTGGCGTCGTGGCGCTCGTGGAGTTGCTGGTCGGCTGGCCCCCAGGTGCGGTTGACCATGACGCCGCGTTGCACCGCGGGTCGCCCCTCAATGGCTTTCGCCCAGCGCAGGAGGTTTTTGTAGGTGTGCACGCTGAGGAATTCCGCGGCGTCATAGAGCTCACCGAGTGCGAGCTTTCCGTACCAGGGCCAGTTGGCGATATCGGCGATGCTATACTCATCGCCAGCCAGGTAAGTCGACTCGGCCAGCCGTCGATCCAGAACATCAAGCTGGCGCTTGGCTTCCATCGCAAAGCGGTTGATGGGGTACTCCATCTTGGTCGGGGCGTAGGCGTAGAAGTGCCCGAATCCTCCGCCGAGGTAGGGGGCGGAGCCCATCTGCCAGAAGAGCCAGGAGAGACACTCGGTGCGGGTGGCCGCATCGGTGGGGATGAACGCTTCAAAGCGCTCGGCCAGGTAGAGCAGGATCGCGCCGGACTCGAAGACGCGGGTGGGCGGGGAGGTGGAGCGATCCAGGAGGGCGGGGATCTTCGAGTTAGGATTAACCTCGACAAAGCCAGAGGAGAATTGATCGCCCTCGAGGATGTTGATCAGGAACGCATCGTAGTCGGCGTCTGTGATGCCGCGCTCCAGAAGCTCCTCCAGGAGGATGGTGACCTTCTGGCCGTTGGGCGTGCCCAGTGAGTAGAGCTGGAGGGGATGCCGGCCCACGGGCAAGTCTCTATCATGGGTGGCTCCCGAGAGCGGGCGATTGATCGACGCGAACTCACCGCCGCTCTTCTGTTCCCAGGTCCAGACGGCAGGCGGGGTGTAGGGGGTGTCTCCAGACATGGTGGCGTCTCCGAAATCAATTTAGAAGCGTTGAGGGCGCGTGATGAGCGCCGCTGAAGATGTGACGACGGAGAATAAGGTCTGGGCCTGCACTCTCATTCCCTTCGTTGATGTTCGCTTGCTGCCGGTGCGTGCGTGACGTGAAGGTGGGTCTGGCGTAGACCGGCGAGGAGGGCTGGCGAGCAGGTTCTGCAGAACATCGTACTCTCGCTGCCGATCGAGATGTTGTACGGATGGGCGATTGACGCCTCACGGGAGCATGGAGCTGCGCGTGTCGAACATGGCACGTCCATGCGGTACGACTTTCGTGTGGCCAGGCGACGGGAAGGCGGAGGAGCTGCGAGTTTGGTGTGAGCTCCCGGTCGTGCGTTGTGTACGAAGTCAGGTGCCCGGATGTGCGACGTGTGGTACCCGCGGAAGGGAGGAGTAGAACAGGCTGGCCGAGATTGTGTGCGACAGGCGCGCGGCTGTAGGGTCGTCGCTTCGATGATGAGATGGTTGGCAGGGTGTTGAAGACAGCATTCTGACGTTTGGTGACTCAGGAGAAGATGATGAGAGGAACGCTTAAGCTGTACACAAACCCGTTGTCTCGGGGACGCATCGCGCGCTGGATGCTCGAAGAGGTCGGTCAACCCTATGATGTGGAGGTGCTCGGCTACGGCACGACCATGAAGTCGCCGGAGTATCTGAAGATCAACCCCTTAGGAAAGGTTCCGACCCTGGTGCATGGGGAAGATGTGATCACCGAAAGCGCTGCGATTTGCGCATACCTGGCTGAGGCGTTTCCCGAAGCGAAGCTGAACCCTGATGTGCATGAGCGGGCATCTTACTTCCGCTGGCTCTTTTTTGCGGCCGGACCGCTGGATGCGGCCGTCAGCAATGCGTCTGCCGGGTTTGAGGTGGCGCCGGAGGACTATCGCCGCTTTGGGTACGGAAATTATAAGAGTGCAGTCGACACTCTGGCGTATGCCGTGAGTCAGCATGATTACATTGCTGGCGACCGATTTACCGCGGCCGACGTGTACGTAGGGATGCAGGTAGGATGGGCTTTGGAGTTCGGCACGTTGGAGACGCGTCCGGAGTTTGAGGCGTACTGGTCGCGCCTGCGTGAGCGCGAGGCGTACGTGCGCGCCAGCGCCCTGGACGATGCGTCGGTGCGGGGCGAGTGAGCGAGGAGAGAGGTTGAGATACGGGACGCTGTGCGCGGAGAGTGTGTTGGCGCGTTGACGACGTAGATGGGGTGCGTCGATAGCGTCAGGAAACCGTGCGAGCCGCCCGACCTTGCCGAGGTCGGGCGTTTTCGCTCTGGGGGGACCACGATCGCGTCGTGGTATGACGCCTCGAGCTATCGTTGACGCCGCGTTTACTGCTTCGAGAGCACCGCGTGCAGCTTCGCAAAGCCCCGGCGCTGCCAGTGCATCGGCTCCCCCTTCTACATTTCGCAGGTATTTTTCCGCTCGATCTTGCGTCCAGCGGCATCACCTTCAGGCGCTGGCGTCGTCATTCAGAAACGAAGCTCATTGAACGTGTTTAATATGTTTGTTAAACGTGTTTAATGAGTGCTGCGTGACGCGCCATAGTGCGTTGGTGCACGCGCGAGTCTTCACCCCCGCTGGAGTGTAAGGATGACCACCTCGCGAGATGAGCAGAAGAAGGCCACCCGGGAGGCGATTCTCGAAGCTGCGCGGCAGTGTTTCGAGGTCGAGGGCTATGAGAAGGCCAGCGTGCGCGACATCGCGCGTGCGGCCGGAGTGAGCGCTGGCAGCGTCATTCATCATTTTGGCAGCAAGCGGGAGCTGCTCTACGCCACTCTTTTTGAGGATCTCGAAGCAACCATGTCCGAAGCGTTGTCGCTGGGGACTTCGCCACCGCTGGCAGGGCAGATTGAGGCCATGACGCGCCATATCTTCGCCTGCTACGGGCGTCGCCCCCGGCTCTCGCGGGTCTTGCTCAAAGAGTCGCTCTTTGCCGAGGAGCCGTGGGCGAGCCGCTTTCGGGCGCAGACTGAGCGCCTGCACGGTGGGGTGGAGGGGTTGGCTGGTGATGCCGTTCGGCGCGGGGAGCTCCTCCCGGAGGTCGACACGCGTCTCCTGGCGATGGCGTATGTGTCCTTCTACTACTTCGCGCTGCTGGCCTGGGCGCAGGGAGGCCATGAGGACCCGACGCGTCTTGTGTCGGTGCAAATGGCTCAACATCTGCGGGGGCTGAACTCCGCGCGTACAACCGGAGGTTAAGATGGCGTCTCTATTTAAGAGCGAAGAGGCCAGGGCTCGTCTGGTCGCGTGGCATACGCGTTTTCGGGAGCGCATTGGCTCGACGACTGAAGCGCAACGTTTAAAGACGAGCTTCGGAGAGACTCATGTTCTGATCGGCGGGCCCGACGGTGCGCCAGCGCTGGTGCTCTTGCACGGTGCACTGGCAAGCTCGGCGCATGCGCTGCGGGAGCTTGAGGGGTTGCTCACGCACTATCGGGTCTATGCGATCGACATTATCGGGCAGTCGGCGATGAGCGCGGATGTGCGTCTTGCTGTAAGTGATGACGCCTACGGCCGCTGGCTTGAGGAGGTCTTTGACAGGCTGGAGTTGGAAAAGGCGCTGGTGGTAGGTGTGAGCTGGGGGGGCTTTGTGGCGATTCGGCTGGCGGCGCATGCGCCCGAGCGCATCGCGAAGCTCGCGTTGCTGGTGCCTGCGGGTATGGTGAAGAGCCCGATCTCCAGCGGCTGGAAGATGGGCTGGCCGATGACGAAGTTTGTGATGGCACCGTCTGAGAAGCGCCTTCGCAGCTTTTTGAGTCGGCTACTGACGACGATGGATGAGGAGTGGGTGGGGTATCTCGGTGAGGCATTTACCGGCTTTAACCTCAACATGAAGGTGCCCGCGCTCGCGCGGGTTGAAGAATTGCAACGCTTCAACTCGCCGGTTTTTGTTCTGGGAGCTGATGGCGACCTGAGCTTTCCGGGAGAGGCGGTCGTTGCGCGTGCTTCCGAGCTCTTTCAAAATCTTCAGAAGGCCCGTGTTTTGGAGGGATCGAGGCATTGCCCGCCGACCACCGAGGCTTTTCGTACTTCGCTGGCGGCCGAGCTTCATGCATTCTTTGATGGCGAGGCGAGTTAGCGAGATTGCCCGCTGAAAAAGCGCCAGATCACCTCGCTGGCGGCAAAGTCTGTGGTGTGGTGGCCGCCTTCGCACCGGCGCAGCTGGAGCGCGGGCGGTTGGCCTCCTGGCCAGGAGTGACCGCCTCCTTCAACGAGGCAACGCACCACGGGACTCCCGCAGTCGCCCAGCGTCTGACAGTGCCCTGCACCCAGTGAGAGCAGATCGGCGGGGGCACCTTCGCAGAGGTTGGCATCTCTCCACACCTGCATGCCCTCCATGGCGGGGGGAAAGGTGATGTTGGCAAAGCCGCAGCCTTCGCCTCCTTCGTAAGGCGCGTTTGGATCGTCGGTTCCGTGGATGTGCAGGAGGGCTACGGGGTGGGTCGGGTTGCAGTTCTCGAAGACCTGGGGGGCGGCCACCGGGGCAATCGCCGCGATGCGCTCGGAGGCCTCGCAGGCCAGGCGGTAGCTCATGATCGCGCCGTTGGACATGCCTGTGCTGTAGACGCGAGAGGTGTCGATGCAGAGCTGTGTCTCAAGGCTGTCGAGCAGTGCCATCACGAAGCCCACATCGTCGATGTTGGCCTCGGAGGCATACCCGCAGCAGTCGCCACCGTTCCACGTACGGGCCTTGAGCAGACCGTCGGACTCGACGCCATCGGGGTAGACCACGATAAACCCTTCGCGCTCGGCAATGGGATTAAATTCGGCAGACCGTGTTTCGATTTGCTCGCCGCTGCCAAAGCCTCCATGCAGAACAAAGACCACGGGCATCGGAACGCCAGGGGTGTAGCTTGAAGGGATGAAGACGCGGGTGGTGCGCTCCAGGCCGTCGTGGAAAAGCGCGCGTTCGTGAGACTCTCCGCCGGGGTAGAGCCGTGCGTCGGAGGTGCAACCGGTGGAGGCGACCTCCGAGGCGGCTCGAGACGCGTCAACTTCGCGAAACGCCGCGTCGATTCTCACAAGAGTCTCCGGCTCTGCGGTCGGCGCAGGATCGGCGTCGGAGCGCTGGGCTCGGCAGCTGCTCATCAGCGATACCGTCAGAAGCATGGCGAGGATGGACGTTCTGCTTTGAGGAGGGCTGAAACATTGATGCATCACGTGCCTCTTCTGCGAGCGTGGCGAGTGTCAGGGGGATGGTGCGTGAGCTGTGTCCGACGGTGTTTCGTATCCCAAAGGGCAAAAACGCCAGGAACTCATCGTAGTCTGCCAACATCCCTTTTAAGGAGCCATCATGGCCGGAGTTTCCGTTCGAGATGCAACCCTCGACGACGTTGCGCTGCTGCGTGCCTGGGATGAAGAGGCGCATGTGATCGCTGCCGATCCCAACGACGACTGGCAGTGGGAAGAGGAGCTTCAACGCCAGCCCGATTGGCGTGAGATGTGGATCGCGGAAGTGGACGGGCGACCTGTCGGATTTTTGCAGATCATCGATCCCGCCCGCGAGGACTCGCACTACTGGGGGGATTGCGAGCCTGATTTGCGGGCGATCGATATCTGGATCGGTCCGGCCGACGCGCTGGGAAAGGGCTACGGTACCCGGATGATGCGCCTGGCTATTGATCATTGCTTCGCAACCCCTGAGGTACGGGCCATCCTGATCGACCCGCTGGCACGAAACGCGCGGGCACGTCGATTTTATGAGCGGCTGGGCTTTGCGTTTGTTGAAGAGCGCACCTTCGGAGAGGACCGTTGCGCGGTGTATCAGCTGGATCGCAGGACCTGGGAAGGTCGCTGAGCGCTCTTCATGGTGACAGGGGGGAGGAGAATCTCTGTGTAATTGCAATTGACTTGCGTTTATGTGGCGGTTACTTGCAAGTGTATTGCATGTGTGGCGGTTTTCGCCGCACTTTTCTCACCAGGGAGCACGACCATGACATTGTTGAATTCGAACGATCGACGCCTGCCCGTGACGGTACTCTCCGGTTTTCTCGGTGCGGGAAAGACCACCTTGCTTAACCATGTGTTGAACAACCGGGACGGGCTTCGGGTGGCGGTGATCGTCAACGATATGAGCGAGGTGAACGTGGATGCCGAGCTGATAGAGCGCGGCGGCGCGGCGCTCTCTCGCACCGAAGAAACCATGGTGGAGCTTTCCAACGGGTGCATCTGCTGCACGCTCCGCGACGACCTCTTAAGCGAGGTGCGACGCCTGGCGGAGGAGCGTCGTTTTGACTACCTGCTCATTGAGTCGACCGGGATCTCGGAGCCAGTTCCTGTGGCCCAGACCTTTGTTTTTGAGGACGAAGAGGGCGTGACGCTCTCCGATATCGCGCGTCTGGACACGATGGTGACCGTGGTGGACGCAGCGAGCTTCTTGAGGGATTTTCGCGCCTCGGAACGTCTTGATGAGCGCGGCGCATCGTTGGGGGAGGGAGATGAGCGCACGGTTACCGATCTGTTGATCGAACAGGTCGAATTTGCCGATGTGATTGTGCTTAATAAGACCGATCTTCTCAGTGAGGAGGCGCTGGGGGAAGTCGACGCGGTGATCGCATCGTTGAATCCCGGCGCGCAGCGTCTTGAGGCGACGCGGGGGCGAGTTTCTCCGGGGTCGATTCTGAACACGGGACGCTTTGACTTTGAGGACGCGATGAACTCCGCGGCCTGGATACGTGAGCTCGCTGGCGAGCACACCCCGGAGACCGAGGAGTACGGGATCGGAAGTTTTGTGTATCGCGCCCGTAAACCCTTTGACGCGGAGAAGATCTGGGCGTTCTTCAACGATGCGTCGCGCTGGAGAGGCGTGCTGCGCTCAAAAGGATTTTTCTGGGTCGCTGCAGACCATCGTGCAGTCTACGAGTGGGCCCAGGCTGGAGGCGTCAGTGAGGTTAAGCCTATCGGGATGTGGTGGGGAGCGATTCCGCAGGAGCATTGGGACTTTGAATCGGAAGAGCGACCTGATGCACATCCGGAGTGGGATGAGCGGTACGGCGATCGCGCCCAGCAGATTGTGGTGATCGGGCAGCACCTCGACCGTGACGCGTTCTGCGAGCAGCTCGATCACTGTTTGCTCGATGATGAGCGTCTCAAAGAGAGCAGCGTGGTCTGGTCGACGCTACCCAATCCACTGCCAGCGCTGGTGATCGAAGAGGCGCAGGAGGGCTAGAGCGGTGGCGGCGTCGGCGGAGCGCTTGACTTCGAGGGCCCTCGCGTCGAATCTGTCGCGCGATGCCAATGTTGAGTTCACGGATGCGTGAACACGATGACCCGAACCTCGCGGAACTCTCTGATGACCACCACTTCATGGGCCTCAAAGCCGCTGGCCGGCTGGGGCCGATACCCGATTGTCGAGGCGCTTTGCGCGCGTCCGGAGTCGCAATCGCAGACGTTAAACGCTTTTAACGAGCGCGAAGGCGACGCTGTGCTTGCGCATGGTTTTGGCCGAAGTTATGGCGACGCTGCGTTGCTCAGCCAGGGGCGTGTGGTGCTCACGCGGCGCCTCAAGAAGATGCTGGCGTTCGATGAAACCTCTGGCGTGCTGCGGGTGGAAGCGGGCGTGACCATCGGGGAGCTCATTGAGGTGTTTTTGCCCCGAGGTTGGTTTGTTCCTGTGGTGCCGGGCACGCAGTTTGTGAGCGTGGGCGGGGCGATCGGGTGCAACATTCATGGCAAGAATCACGGTCACGCGGGCTGTTTTGGCGACCATGTGCTCTCGATGGAGGTGCTTCTTGCCAGCGGGGAGGTAGTGCGGTGCAGTCGAGCGCAGCACGACGACCTCTTCTGGGCGACCATCGGGGGGATGGGGCTAACCGGCATCATCCTCAGCGCCGAGATTCAGCTTCAGGCCGTGGAGAGCGGGGCGATCGAGATGGAGTCGATTCGCTTTAACAACCTCGATGAGTTTTTTCAGATCAGCGAAGAGAGCACGGACTACTTTCATACCGTCTCGTGGATCGACTGCGTGAAGGGCGGCTCGCAGATGGGGCGCGGTATCTTCATGCGCGGTCGGCACGCGTCGGCGGAGCAGGCCGCGACGCTCTCGGAAGGGCCCCTGGAGCGAGTTGTCGAGCTTGTTCAGCGCGCGCTGGACGGGCGAGCCTTCGAATCGAACCTGCTGCTGAATCGGGCGACGATTCGGCTCTTTAATGAGGCCTACTACCACAAGCATCCGGCCGGGGAGCTGCATTCGGTGGTGGGTTATGAGCCTTTTTTCTTTCCGTTGGATGCGGTGGAAAACTGGAACTACGTCTACGGCAAGCGCGGGTTCTTGCAGTACCAGATGGTGGTGCCCGAGCGTGAAGCGGTGCGCGACATCCTTAAGGTGATCTCCGAGAGCAAGATGGCGTCCTTTCTGGCGGTCATCAAAGAGTTCGGAGATCAGGATCACGGCGGGCTTTCGTTCCCCTGCGGGGGGACAACGCTGGCGCTGGACTTTCCGAACTTCGGGGAGCCGCTCTTAGCGATGATGGAGCGTCTCGATGCGCTTGTGGCCGAGGTAGGAGGGCGGATTTACCTGGGGAAAGACGCGCGTCTGAGTGCCGAGATGTTCCGGCGAATGTACCCGACCTGGGAGGCCTGGCGAGAGGTGCGCGACCGCTGGGATCCGCAGGGTGTATTTCAATCGGATTTGAGCCGCCGCCTGGGCCTGACGCCTGGTTGATAGCGTAGTACTGGAGTTCTCATGACTGTTCTCATCCTCGGGGCGACCTCGCCCATTGCTCAGGCTGTGGCCGATGTGTACGCCGCTGCCGGTTTATCGGTGGCGTTGGCCGCGCGTGATGTGGAGGAAGCGGCCCGCGCGGCGAGTGACCTGCGGATTCGTTATGGCGTGGAGGCGCAGGGGTTTGGCTTTGATGCCTGCGATGCGTTTGAGCGCCACGCCACGCTTGTGAGTGAGGTGGAAGAAGCGCTGGGCCCGATCGATGTCGCGCTGGTGGCGTTCGGGTTTATGGGCGATCAGCAGGCGTCCGAAGACGATTTTGAGAAGGCGCGACGCGTCATCGAGATCAACTATACCGGGGCGGTCAGTGTGTGTGAGGCCGTCGCGCGAGTTATGGTAAGCCGCGGCGCCGGGAGCATCATCGGGCTCTCATCGGTTGCCGGGGAGCGCGGGCGCGCGTCGAACTATTTTTATGGAAGCGCCAAAGGTGCACTGACGCTCTATCTGCAAGGTCTGCGCAACAGGCTTGCGTCCAAGAACGTGCATGTCATGACGGTGAAGCTCGGTTTTATCGACACGCCGATGACCTTTGAGCTTGAAACGGGCATCCCTGTGGCGAGCCCGAAGAAAGCTGCCGCCGCGATCTTCCAGGCTCAGGGACGCGGGGTTGAGACCTTCTATTATCCGCGTTTCTGGGGCGGGATTATGGGGGTGATCAAGTCGATCCCGGAGAAGGTCTTTAAGCGACTCTCGCTCTGAGCTGCGTTTTCACCTCTGACTGCAGGGAGCCATAGTGAACACTTCTGAGTTCACGGAACATGTCGTCTTGCTACGCGGAATCAACGTAGGCGGCGTGCGCTTGAAGATGGGGGATTTGCGCGAAGCGCTGGAGCAGGCCGGCTTTGAAGGGGTACGCACCGTATTGGCCAGCGGCAATGTGGTGCTGGAGAGCGCGGAAGGCGACCCGGAAAGGGTTAAAGAACAGGCAGAAGCCGCCCTTCGAGAAGCGTTTGGTTATGAGGCCTGGGTGGTCGTCATCTCTACTACCGAGCTTCGAGACGTGGTCGAGGGCTACCCCTTCGATGAAGAGGCAGAGGGCCTTCAACCCTATGTGACCTTTGCCTCGGAGCGCGCGTCGCTCGACGCACTCGAAGTGCTCGGATCCGAGCTCGACGCGGCGGTGGAGCGCATCGAACGTGGCCCCTCGGTGCTTTACTGGGAGGTGGTTCGCGGCCAGTCGACGAAGAGTCGCCTGGCGAAAGAGGCGGCAAAGGTGCGCTATAAGCCGACGACCACCACGCGCAACATGCGCACGCTTCGCAAGATTCTCGCGCTGACGCGCTGAGGCTCACCTACCAGCTGGAGCCGGCGCCGCCTCCGCCGGAGCTTCCGCCACCAAAGCTGCCCCCGCCTCCGCCGCTGGAGAATCCCCCGCCGGAAGACGAGGATTGGGTACGGGTTCGTCTGGGAATCGTCGCGGTATAGGTGCGGGTGTGGGAGCAATGCGCGCAGGTGACTGTGACGCGTTTTTTGCCGGTGGACGTGTAGGTCGGCTTGCGCGTGACGGTGGACTCCGACGCCAGGGTTCGATTGCTGCATTCCGGGCAGCGGGCGTACCCGCTAAACCAGCGTGAGTTGGCGTGAATGCGCTGCACACCGCATGACGCGCATTCGAAGACTTCGTAGTTAACGGACGCGACGGCTTCTTCTGTGAGCTGGCCCGCGTTGAGGTAGGCGTCGTCTTCGTCTTCCCGGAGGATGCGCATGGTGTCTTTGCATTGCGGGCAGGTTTTTAGCCATTTGCGACGGAGGAGGAAGAAGGCAAGGCCGCCCAAACCCAGAATCCATCCACAGGGAGGCAGCATCGGGGCCGAGCCCCGACGTGAGGATGTTGAAGACGATTCGGCGGGAGACGAGTGCGAGGGGGCTTCGGTAGCTGCGCGCAGGCGCTTATCGACGGCGGTGATGCCTGCGCCGAGGCCTGTGCCGAAGTCGCCCCGGCGAAAATGAGGCACCATATCGCGCTCCTGCATCACTTTGAGCCAGCCGTCGGTGAGGGTGGCCTCCAGGCCGTAGCCCGTCTCCATCTCCAGGCGGCGCTCATCTGTGACGAGGACGATAAGAAGACCGTTGTCGCTCCCGGCTTTCCCTACGCCCCAGAGATTGAAGAGCTCGGTGGTGAAGTCTTTGGGCGTAGGGGAGTCGACGGAGTTCACAGTGACGACCGCGACCTCCACGCCGGTTTGCGCCTCGAGCTCCGTGAGCACGTTGTTGATGCGGGCCGTCTGTGCGTCGTTCAGAAGGTCCGCTTCGTCGGTGACCCACCCGCCGGTATGGCGAGGGTTGGGGACCTCCTCGGGGCCCATGGCGCTGGCGAGCGTGGGGAGAAGCAGCGTCGAGACCAGAACAATGAATCGAAGTGCGAGCATGGGCGGGCCGGTAGCGAGCGGAGCGATTCAGTGATCGAGCACGGGGAGGTTCGACACTCTGATCAGGCGGCTAGTCAGTGCGGGCGGTGCCGTGGCTGAGCTTCACCGTCTTCGGAAGATTCCCACCGGTGATGAGCGACGCCGGAGGCAGGCGCACCGCGCTGTTGTATCGAGCCGCCGCCTCATGGAAGCGCTGGGTGGCCACGTGCACGCGGTTCTCCGCGCCGATGAGTTCGGCCTGCTTGTCGATGGAGTCGGGTAGGTCGCGGTAGTGAGCCTCGACGGCCTGTTGCCGCGCTTTGACGTTGGCAACCTCGGCCTGATGGCGCTCGACTTCTGCGTAGAGTTCGCTCAGGCGTGAGGTCGTGGTGCGGTAGCTCACTGCACCGGCCACCACGATGACAAGGAGGATGCCACCGGCGATGGAAAGCAGCCGCCGCCTGCGGTTTTTCTGGCGGATCGCGGCGATGGTTTCAGCGCGCCGGACCTCCTGCAACTTCTGGTGGGCTCGATCGATATACTCCGCCGGGATGCCAACTTCGGCTCCGACCTCGCGCATCTCGTCCAGAGTGAGCTCGTTCCGGGCCTTCTCGCGCAAACGCTCAGCGGTGGCGATGATGTCGTCAACGTCATCGTAGTCGATGGTGGGATCTGGCGTAGAACGCATCGTTGTGGGGCCTCATCAGGTCATCGTGTGCAGCGCCCGCAACCTGTCGGGGGGAACGGGCGCCGCATATCGTAGGTCGAGTCATGCGTCGTTTAAGGGAAGCACAAAGGCTTTGAGCTTCGCAACTTGCGGGTCGCTCTCACCGCGTAACTCGTAGAGGTCGCAGAAGGCGAAATGATACTCTTTGCCAGCGGCGTTGCGGGTGCGCATCGTGCCGTGAACCGCGCCTTTGCTCCTCCCCCTCAAGGGTTGCCGGGCACTCATTTCGCCCGCGAGAGCGCTGCCTCAAGCTCATCAAGGCCTTGCAGCCAGGCCCGGGCATCGTCGCTTTCCTCCCAGAGTTCGGCGAGTTCCGAATTGACGCGCACGCGCACCACCGCGGCCCGGGCCACCGGAGCGTGTTTCTCGTAGAGCTCGGTAATGACCTCGCCGTCCTGGTCGTCGATCCACTCAACCAGCGCTTCGGGAAGTTGCGTGAGGGCAGAGCCGCCGAGCGCGGCGATCAGCGCGGCGGCCGCCAACGCGATGCTTCCCAGGTCGGCGTCGAGGTATTCGTCAGGCTCGGCGCCGGCGATCTCGCCAAGGGCTTCGATCAGCGGCTCATCATCCTCGGCATCGAGCATCTCGTGGAGCCAGTCCATGGCGTGGTCATTTGAGAAAGGTTCGTGGCCCCAGGCGCCCATGATGTCCTCAGTGTGAAGATCGAGATCGCGTTGACGGAGTGTTTTGCCTTGTTGATTGCTTCTACACGCAGGGCTGTCTTCTGAGCAATGCCATTGGGGGCTTTGCTGGCGAAGCAAGTCGGTGCGAGGTACCTTCCGCCCCGGTAAAGGAGATGAGCCCCCGGTAGTGAGGCTCTGACCATGACGAGCAACATCGAGGAGCAGAAGATGAGTAAGGTTCCGCAGGGTGCGTCCACCCATGAATGGGTCAAAGACTATTATGGCAAACTCCTTGAGAGCTCTGAGGATCTTCAGACCAATGCGTGCTGCGCGGCCGGGGCGCCGGCTGGCTGGATCGCCTCGCGTTTGCAGCATGTGCACCCCGAGGTCAGCGAGCGCTTTTACGGCTGTGGTTTTCCCATTCCGCAGGCCGTTGAGGGGGCTACGGTGCTCGACCTGGGATGCGGCACCGGTCGCGACGCGTATGTCATCGCGCAGCTCGTTGGTGAGCAGGGCCGCGTGATCGGCCTGGACATGACCGAAGAGCAGCTCGCCACAGCGAGGAAGACCGAGGGCTGGCACGCGGAGCGTTTTGGTTATGCACAGGCCAATACGTCCTTTGTGCAGGGCTACATCGAAGACCTCAAGGGCGCGGGTATCGAGGATGCGTCGGTCGACGTGATCGTGTCGAACTGCGTGGTGAACTTGAGTCCCCGCAAAGATCTGGTGCTGGCGGAGGCGTATCGGGCGCTTAAGCCCGGTGGTGAACTCTATTTCAGTGATGTGTTCGTCGATCGACGACTTCCCGAAGACATCGCCAATGATCCGCTCCTGCACGCGGAGTGCCTGGGTGGGGCGCTCTACCAGTTCGACTTTGAAACCCTTGCCAAAGTCACCGGGTTTGCCGACCCACGTATCGTCTCGACCTCGCCGATCACCATCAACAACCCCGAGATTATGGCGAAGGTGGGCCTGGCGAGTTTTGTGTCGGTGACCTACCGCCTCTTTAAGCTCGATGGGCTTGATGCGCAGTGTGAGGACTACGGGCAGTCGGCGACCTATCGCGGCGGAGTTGAAGGAGCGGAGCGTCTCTTCTGGCTTGACGACCATCATGCCTTTGAGGCCGGGCGGCCGGAGCGGGTCTGCGGCAATACCGCGGCGATGCTGAAGTCGACGCGTTTTGCAGAGTTCTTTGATGTGCGGGGATGCCGTCAGACCCACTACGGTGCCTTTGCCTGTGATCCGACGATGGCGGCAGCGCAGTATGCGGGCCGTGAGGTCGAGAGCACTGCTGTGGGTGCGACGATCAGTGCCCCGAAGACGAGCTGTTGCTGAACGACGTTCGGTGACCCTACATAGAGTGAGGACGGAATGAGTCAGAGTTATAGCGACGCCATCGCGCTGACGCGCGATGAAGAGGGCATCTTCCACGGGCAGATCGATCGCAGCTGGTATCAGGGGCGGGGAGCCTTTGGTGGGGTGAGCGGGGCGGCGATGGTTCGCGCGATGGAGCGCCACCTCGAAGCGCCGCACTTCGCGCTGCGAGCGCTGGCGGTGAACTTCTGCGCGCCGGTGACCGAGGAGCCCTTTGAGGTACATGTGGATGTGGTGCGCCGAGGATCGTCGGTGATCTGCGCGGAGTCCCGAATCGTGCAGGAGGGCCAGGCGCGGATGGTGGCGATTGGAACCTTTGCAAAAGAGCGAAGCTCGGGCTCGGATTTTGAGCAGCGCGCGATGCCCGAGGTGCCCCCGGCGGCCGAGGTGCCGACGGCGCCGGAGAGCCCGCTCTTTCCGAAATTTGCGAAGTACTACGAATATAAGTTCTGCCACGGGGCGATTCCTTATACCGGGCATGATGAGGCGGAGCTTGGCGGGTGGTGTCGTCTCAAAGATGCGCCGGGACCGCTGGATGCCGCCCAGCTCATTGGTCTTTTGGATATGTGGCCCCCGGCGGTGATCACGCGGATGACCAGTCCGGCTCCGGCGGCGACGGTGTCCTGGCAGGTGGTGATCAACGAGCGCCTGCCGCTTGAAGGTGCCGCAGCGGACGATTTCTACCTTGTGACGGCGCGTTCGGAGCGTGCGGTGGGCGGGTTCTCCGAGGAGCGCGCGGCGGTCTACAGCGCCGACGGTCGTTGTCTGGGACAGGCGTTGCAGCTTGTGGCGATCTTCGGTGGATAAATGAACTCAGCGGATCGTCTCAAACGCCACAGGAACGCCCGGCAGGGTGTCACGATGTTTGTGGCGCTGGTGCTGTTGGCGATGTTCTGCGGGTGTGATCGGGGGCATGAGGCGCCGGAGTCCGCGCCGCTGCAGATCTTTGTGGCATCGTCGTTGACGGAGGTCTTTGAGGCGTTTGAGGCGAGGTATGAAACTTCAAATCCGGGCGTTGATGTGGTGATAAGCGCCGCCGGCAGTCAGACGTTGAGACTGCAGATCGAAGAGGGCGCGCCTGCCGATGTGTTTGTGAGCGCAAATATGAGGCATCTCCAGGCGCTGGTGGAGACGGGGCACCTGGACGATGAGCGACACTTCGCGAGCAACGCGCTTGTCGGGATTGTGGAGGGGGGAAACCCCCTTGAGATTTCGCGTTTTGAGGACCTTGTTCGGGCACAGCGTCTGGTGGTCGGGGGGCCGGAGGTTCCTGTGGGAAGTTATACCGAGATGATGTTCGAGCGGGTCGCCGTCGCCAACCCCGGGCTGGCCGCGGAGCTTCGGCAGCGCATCGTGTCGCGGGAGCGGAACGTGCGCCAGGTCCGCGCGAAGGTTGAGCTCGGTGAGGCCGATGCGGCCTTTGTGTATCGAAGCGATGCCTTGAACTTCGAAGGCGTTGAGGTGGTGGCGATCCCCGAGGCGTTTCAGGTGCGCGCGAGCTATGGGCTGGGCCTGGCGAGCCAGCTTAAGGGGGCGCGGCGCGCGCGGGTTGAGGACTTCGTGGCGCTGACGATGTCGGCTCAGGGGAACGAGGTGCTGCGCGAGCATGGCTTTGAGCGAGATGTGCTGTGAGCCATGAGCCGGGCTGGCTGGAGGTTGGGTTGGGGCGCGTCGCTGCGCTGGGGTTGCTCGGGGCACTGGTTTTGCCACTGGTAGCGCTTGCGCTTGCTATGTCTCCGGCAGAGCTTCTGGCGGGTGTGCGCGATGCGCGCTTTGCGCCGGCGCTTATGTTGAGCCTGCGCACGTCATTGCTGAGTCTGGCGCTTGTGGTGGTCGGGGGGCTTCCGCTGGGGTGGTGGCTGGCACGCTCACGCTCACGTGGGGCCCGGCTGGTCGAAGTGCTGGTGGATCTTCCGCTGGTGCTGCCTCCGGCGGTGGTGGGGGTGGGGTTGTTGATGGCCTACGGGCGTCGTGGACTTCTGGGAGGTGTGTTGGAGAGCGTTGGGGTGAGTTTACCTTTCACCAGTGCCGCAGTGGTGGTGGCACAGGTGGTCGTGGCGGCGCCATTTTTTGTGCAGGCGGCGGCGACCGCGTTTCGCTCGGTTCGCGAAGAGCAGCTGCTGGTGGCTCAGACCCTGGGAGCATCACGCACGGAGGCGATCTGGAAGGTGGCGGTGCCAGCAGCACTGCCCGGGCTTGTCGCCGGGGCGTCGCTTGCCTGGGCGCGGGCGCTCGGGGAGTTTGGTGCCACACTGATCTTTGCCGGAAGTCTGCAGGGCGTCACGCAGACGATGCCGATAGCGATTTATGCGGCTCTGGAGCGCGATGTCGGCCTGGCGGTCACCTTTGCGCTGGCTCTGGCTGCGATCGCCACGGTGCTTTTGCTCACGTTGAGGCTGGGACTCGGCGGTGTTGTGCGCGTCGGGGGGCGGCCATGAACGAGCGCAGGCTGCAGGTGGAGTTGCGTCATCGCCTCGGAGCGCTGGAACTCGATGTCGACTTTGAGCTCGGCGAGCGGCCGGTGGCGCTCATAGGGCCCAACGGTGCGGGGAAGAGTACGGTGCTCAAACTCTTGGCCGGCGGTCTTCTGCCCGATGAGGGGCGAGTGGCGTGGCAGGGGCGCGCGTGGGTGGATACGCGCAAGGGAGTAGCGCTCTCGCCGGCGGCGCGGCGCGTGGGGTATGTGCCCCAGGGGCCGAGCCTCTTTGAGACGATGCGGGTGTGGGAGAATGTGGCGTTTGGTTTGCGCGATGGTGCCGGCGGTCGGGAGGGGAAACGCGCCGAGGCCCTGCATTGGCTTGATCGCTGGGGGGCCGCCTCACTTGCGGAGCGCCGCGTGGGGGCTCTCTCCGGAGGTGAGGCGCAGCGGGTGGCGATGGTAAGGGCGCTGGCCGCCCGCCCTGATGTGTTGCTGCTCGATGAGCCCCTCTCAGCGCTGGACGCCATCGCGAGGCGTCGGCTGCGTGCTCGTCTCAGTGAGGCGATTGTGGAACTCAAGGTGCCCACGATTATCGTCACGCACGACTGGCGTGATGTGGCCGCCATGGGAGCCCGGGTCGTGGCGATGGAGGAGGGGCGCATCGTGCAGAGCGGGGATCTGAAGGCGCTCGGTGAGACTCCGTCTTCGGCATTTATTGCTGAGTTTTCAGGGGTTTAAGGGGTGTTTTTGAGGGCGTTTGGATCGTTGCCCTCCAGTCCCTCCAGCCATAACTCGCGACTCTGCGAGGGGACGCCATTGACGCGGGCCTCCAGGCGATGCAGCCCCGTATACACCTTGCGAGTGCTGCGGTGGGCGAAGCTGTGGGTCGTCTCCAGGGTCTGCGACTGGCCGGGCTTGAGCTCCAGGTCGCTCCAGCGAAAGACCTTCGAGAAGGCGCGCCCGCTCTTTGTGGGACCGCTGAGCGCGTAGTCCACCCGCACGTCGATGGACCGGTCGGTGGGGTTGTTCAGAGTTAACGCGAGCGTGAGCGTGTCGCCGGCGCGAAGCTCGTCGTGCGAGAGGGTGAATTGCCCAATGCCCACCACACCGGGCTCAAAACCGAAGATGCGCAGCGCACGGGGATGGCCGGCCTTGAGCTGGCCGCGGGCGGCATGGCGCACGACCCACAGGAGGTCGCCTTCGCTCGAGTTGGACTCGCCGTCGGTCGCCCAGCGCTCCAGAGTGTCGAGCCCTGTGGGGAGGTCGTCTTTGACGATGTCCTGGAGGTGGTTGGCCACCGAGCGCTGTACGTAGCGCTCCGGATCATGGCGCAGCACTTCGAGCAGCCTCAGGCGTCGGGGCTGAGCCTTTTTGAGCCCGGGCACCCCTCTGGCCCAGGGAAGGCGGGTGCGCGTGCCCTCACTGACCCAGCGCCGTACATGAAGGTTGGGGTGGTCGACGAGGGCTTCGAGTCGGTCGAGCGCGCCGTGGAGGTCGGCCGCCAGAAAGGGCCGAATCGCAAACTCGGAGGTGAAGCGTTTGGTGAGCTCCACCATCGCCTCAAAGCTCGCGTCGACGTCGTCGAGCCCCTGGCGGGCGATGAACTCGCCAAAGGGCCAGAAGCGGTAGCCTTTCTCGGTGACACCCTCGTCATCGGGAAGCTCCGGCGGCAGCGCGGCGATAAGCGTCTGCATGCGCTCGGCGGTGGGCCAGGGCATCGCCAGAGCCATGGCGTCGGCGATGTGCAGGGTGCGATCTTTGAACTCGAGCGTGTCGAGCCCGCGGGTGGCTTCCCGGCGAAAGAGCGCGCGGTCGAAATCGTCGCGCGTGGCGTGCAGGAGCGCGGCGATCTCGTCGACGAGCGCGGCGTCGAACCAGAGTTTGTAGGGTGTGCGAGGTGTCTCAGTCTGGGTGCCAGCGACCACGTCGGCCTCCTTGTTCAGCGTCGTCAGGTGGCGTGACTATGGCGAGGATGCGCGCTGAACGCAAGTGCAGTCTTTGTGGGGAAGGAGAGGCGGCAGCCCCGGTCAGGGCGCGCAAAAAAGCCCGGGCCCTCATCGATGCGAGGGCCCGGGCTTTCGAGCAGTGCTCAGGTGCGATTAGCGCCTGATCACCATCACTCGAAGTAGCTGAGCATGTTGTTTCCGGTGACCGCCGCGGTGGTGCCGGGCGGGGTGGTGCCGATCAGGCAGAGGTCGTCATTGATTTTCTCCCCGATCGGGCATGAGTACTGTGCGGTGAAGTAGAGCTTGCCATCCCAGATAAAGGGCTGATGACCGGGCACGGGCTGGGCAATCTGGCAGTTCTCTTCATCAAACCAACCGTCGGGGCAGACGCCACCGGGGAGCGCCGTGGTGTAGAGGTGTCCCTGCCAGATGAAGGGAGAGACGTCCGGGTGCGGGGTGAGCACGTGGCAGTTTTCGGTGTCCCAGGTGCCCACTGGGCAGATTGGCGAGGTCTCGGTGAACCAGTTGCGTTCGCTGACGCTGACGTCGACCCATGAGGGCGCTCCGATCACCTCGCAGTGGTTATTGGCCGGGGTGGCGCTCTGAAGTTGGCCGTCGGCCATCACCGCAGGCTGCGTGCAGCGCTTAAAGCAGCTCTGGCTGGGGTTGCTCCCGTGAAGCGGGTTGAGGAAGGGCAAGCGCTGATTCAGGAAGTGGGCGTGGGTGTCGTGGATGGCAGCAAAGCGCTGCATGAAGTCCACAAGATCGTTGCCCGGCGCGATGGAGAAGTGGTCGCCAAATCCCTTGTCCGGGTCGGCTTTAAAGGCCCAGAGCAGATCCCAGAAGTCGTAGTCGGTCGTGCCCCAGTAGCACTCGGCAGGGAGGTTGATCGAGGAGTGGACGTTGGCGGTCTGGCCGCTGCTCGTGAAGTTGCGGCGGTAGAAGTTGTTGGCGGTCAACAACTTCAGCCCGTGGGTGACGCCGTCGTCATGGCGGATCACGCGGTAGGGTGAGTTCAGCGGCGGCTGGCTTTCGGAAGCGCAGGTGTTGTCGTAGTCCTGGTAGAGACCATGCAGGCTCAGAGGGCTCTCATAGTAGTGCTGCTCACTCTCACTACACGCTCCGGAGTCGAAGATGGCGCCGCAGAGGGCCTCGTGAGCGAAGTACTCGGCGAAGCCTTCGAGGAAGGCGACGTTGGTGTCTTCCTGGCAGTTGTGGGTATTCCATCCGTCGATGAGGCTGGTGACGACGTTGGGGATGTTGCCGCTCTTATGTTTGTAGTGCCAGGCGTGAGCGATCTCGTGGACGGCGGTTTCAAACGTCCAGGAATCCTCCGAGAGGAAGACCCGGTGCGCAATGGGGAAGGGGTTGATGGGGGCGAGCACGTTGGCCGGGTTTGGCGGCACAATGCCCACCTTGTTAAAGGGGACCGGGTAGTTGAAGAAGACCGGACCATGAAAGCGCAGCCAGTCGTTTTGTGCGCCGGAGACCTGATCGATGCGACGCATGGCGTCGAAGGCCACCGCGCGGCGCCGATGATCGGCGTCACCGAGCGCATCAGGCTGACCGGGAGCAATGAGCATCCAGCCCATGGTATGGCCCGATGGGGCGTGCGCCAGCTTGTGGGTCTTTTTGATCACCGAGTACCCCTGACGGAGGATGCCGTCGGCGGAGAAGGTGTTCCAGGCTGCGAAGTCTCCATCCTTAAGCCGGTACTGAATGCGAATACGGCGTTTTGCGCCTGCGAACATCCCGGTGAACTTCTTCTTGGCATTGAAGCAGCCGTTGGCGTTGGTACGCGTGGCGGCCCAGGGCCTGAAAAAGAAGCCGTCGACGCTGGTGGCGACGCGCACGTCAATATCGTGCAGGATCTCCTCGGTGGTGGTGGCGCTCAGCTCAGCCTGGTTCTGGAACTTCAGACACCCGGAGACTTGCCAGGTCTTGTCGGGAAAGCTCCACCCGAAGATCGGCGCGATGACAACGCCGGTGTCTTCGATGCCGCCGCCGGGGGCCTGTAAGGCGATGAGGGTGTCGGGGCCGAAGCCCTCCTCAGGAGCGTTAACCCGCACGGTGAAGTCGCCGGTCTGTTCAAACTCCAGCGGCTTTTGACTGCCGTCTTCCAGGATCATCACGGCCCGCTCCGGGCGCACCCGGTTGGACAACTGCAGGGTGACCGTGCCGCGGTTTTCATCGAAAGAGTCGACGCGCAGCGCGCCGAAGACGCTGCGATCGGCGATGTAGCTGGTGATCAGCTCGGCCGGTGATGCGTCTTCGTGAAGGGCTGGCAAGGCGTCGAAGCTCGAGGTGATGCAGCTGCTGTGTGCCTGGATCATGCAAGCGAGATCACCGGAGGCGCATTCGCGCTCGGCCCCCTCGCAGCTCATCGGTTCGTCCAGCACGGCCAGGGCGAAGACGTCGTCGCCGAGCGCTTCCAGGTCGGTGTCGGCGGTGCCGAGCAAGAGCGTGCCAGCGGCCGGCAGGTCGGTGGCAAGGATGCGTAGCTCGGCCAGGCCGCCTTCGACCTCTTCGAGCACATGGGCGATCTCGTGGAGGCGGCCTGAGGTGTCGCGCAGCTTGAGCTGAATCTCGGCGCCGGCGGCGATCATCAGGTGCAGATCGGGGCTGTTGGGGTGGCGGATGTAGACCGGCTCGCGGGCGTCGGCGTAATCGATGATCGGCCCCTGGGTGACGAGCTGGACCGGGCCGCGCGTAGCATAAAGCGCCGGGAGCGCCTCGTTGAGCGCGCGGACGTCGGCATCGGCGATCAGCCGGCTGAGCTCATCGAGGTTGCCGCGTTCGCCGATGCTAAGCGGGGCGGGCGCAGCGACCGCCTCCAGCGCCTGATCGGCTTGAGCCGGGGTGCTGCTCTCGTCGGGGGAGGTGTCTGTGGCGTCGCCACAGGCCATCGCCGTGCAGGCCAGGAGGCCTGCGGCGAGCAGGGCAGGTGAGCGCTTAAACAAGACATTCATACAGTTGCTCCTTCTGCGGTATGCAGATGTTGTGCACCGGCGCCCCGGGCATGGCTCCGCCAGGGCCTGTTACGATGCGTAACGGCGAAGGGGGAAACACTGCCCACGCGGCGACAATCGCCGCGTGGCGCGGTGGTGCGGGTTATGGGAGCAAGGAATCTTATCTGAGGGGGGAGTGCAAAAGGTTTTGAAAAAGAGTGCAATTCCAGGGGTTTAGTCGGGGTGGGGTTTAGAGTCCTAACCGGTGGGTAAGTGTACTCCACCGCGTCCTCCGACCTGTCGCAAGCACCCGTCCCGACCTGAGGTTGTGGAGCCGGCGATACCGACACCGGCCGAAACGGGTGTGCTGAAGGGCGCCGTCCGGGGGGCGAGGGGGGCGGCTGGCGATATGGGACCCGACATCGCCAGGGAGGCGCCTCTCGAATTCATCTCTCGGTATGAATGTCGGAGAGCGGCCCGCCCTGGCGGGAGGTGCGCAGGGCGTTGATCACTGCGAGCAGATCGATGCCCTCCTGAGCCAGGGCACCGGCGATGGGGGGAAGCATGCCGAAGGCGGCAAAGCCCATGCCGATCATGCTCAGTGCGATGCCGCCCACCGCACTCTGCAGGGCGACGCGACGCATGCGTGCGGAGATGTGCAGGAGTTCGTCGAGGTGGGTGAGGGTGGGCTCTAGCAGCACCGCGCCGGCGGCTTCCGAGGTGACCTCGTGGGCCTGGCCGAAGGCGACGCCGACCGTCGCAGTGGCCATCGCCGGTGCGTCGTTAACGCCGTCGCCGACGAAGAGCGTCTGTGTCGATTCGCTTTCCTTTCGCACAATCTCGACTTTGTCCTCCGGACTCTGCTCGGCGTAGGTGCGTTCAATGCCCATGAGGTTGGCCAGGTAGGCGACTTCGCGCTCCCGGTCGCCACTGACCAGGAGTACTTCGTTGAAGCCATGGCGCGGCTTGAGGTGCTGAATGAAGGGGCGCCCATCGTGGCGGGGGGCATCGTGGAAACGAAGGGTGGCCTGGTAGCGGTCGTCGACCAGGATCACGCACTCCAGTCCAGACTCGACAGGCGGGATGGCGTGGAGGTCGGGGTGATTGTGTTTTGCGAGCTTGCTGCGGCTGGTGACGACGATGTCGCGGCCGTCCACCTTACCGGTGAGCCCCTGTCCGGGAGGCTCGCTGACCTCGGAGGCGAAGCGGGGCGCAAGCCCCCGGGCGTCGCTGGCGCGGATGATCGCCTTGGCCAGGGGATGCCGCGAATAGTGCTCCAATGAGGCCGTCAGTTCGATGACCTCATGTTCACTGAGTTCGCCGCGAACAACAACGTCGGTGAGTTCGGGTTCCCCCACAGTGAGGGTGCCGGTTTTGTCGATGATGAGCGTGGTGCAGCGCGAGGCGCGCTCCAGCACGCGGGGATCTTTGATGATGATGCCGCGTTTGGCCGCCAGTGAGATCGAGCCAATCAAGGCCACCGGGATGCCAATGAGCAGGGGGCAGGGGGTGGCGACGATCACAACGGCGAGAAAACGCACCGGGTCGCCGCTGAGGGCCCAGGCGGCAAGGCCCATGGCCACGGCCAGCGGGGTGTAATAGGCGCCGAGCTGGTCGGCCAGCCGGCGCAGGCGAGGGCGGCGCTGCTCGGAATCCTGCATCACCTTCATGATGCGGGCATAACGCGAGTCTTCGGGAAGGCGTGTCACGCGGATGGTCAGGGCGTGCTCCCCGTTGATGGCTCCCGAGATCACCTCTGCACCGGGGGCCTTCGAGATCATGTAGGGCTCACCGGTGAGAAAGGACTCGTCCATGGCACCGTGCCCCTCAACGACTTCGCCATCGGTGGGGCTGGGCTCGTGGGGGAGGACGACCAGAAGATCCCCTACGGCGATCTCGCTGAGTTCGATGTCGACCATCGCGTCGTCCTGACGTCGGTGTGCGAGGTTGGGCATGCGCGCGGCCAGGGCTTCAAGAACCGACGAGGCGCGGCCTGCGGCGTAGCGTTCCAGCGCTTCACCCCCGGAGAGCATCAGGACCACGATACTGCCCGCCAGATACTCGCCGAGCAGCACCGAGGCGACGATGGAGATGCCGGCGAGCCAGTCGGCCCCGAAGTTGAGCTGGCGAAGTTGCTTGAGCAGATCCCAGATTAAGGGGATACCGCCCAGGGTCAGTGTTGCGTAAAGGGGCCAGTCCTGGACGGATGCGGGGCCGGGCCCGAATCGAAAGAGAAGGTGAGTGAGGATCGCCACCACGGTGAAGATGGCGATGATGCTTTCCTGGCTGAGCCAGTTACGTTGGTGGGTCACGCGAAACTCTCGGGTAGGTCATCGGGGATGGTCGCGCCGGTAGTAAGGCCCGGGGCTATACAGGCCAGTGTGGAGCGTTAGCGTATGTACGGGTGTCGTCCCATCACGCTGTGTTCTGAGGAGTGAGGAGTTCAGATGAAGGTTCTGGGTATTCGATATTGCGCGGTGAGCCCGGAGGCCCGCGCGATCGCTGAGTTTCTGGGGAAGTTGGGCCTGCCCGAGCGCACGATGGAGCGCCCCGTAGGCCTGGCCCCGGAGGTGTTTATGGGGGCCGTGTTTCCAGCTGGCGAGAGCTGGGTGGAGATCTGGGAGGAGGGCGAGGGGATGCCGGCGGGCACGATGTTGCAGGTGCTGGTCGATGACGCCGACGCGTTTGCCGATCATGCCCGGGCCAACGGTCTCTCTCCCAAAGGCCCGATGGATATGCACGGGGAGCGGATCTATTTTGCAACAGGCCCCGGGGGCCTGCAGGTCTCGTTTCAGTCGAAGCTCCCCGGGGCCGATGACGCGGTTTAGCCTCGCTCGCCGGGCGTCAGGCTGTAGATCTCGCGGACTTCGCTGAGAAGATCTTCGAAATTGACGTTGAGATCTTTGAGCAGGCCGCTCGACAGGTCGTAGACCCAGCCGTGAACGGTGGGGGCGCCGCGCTCCAGGAAGTTTCGCTGAACTTCGGCGGTCTTGATGACGTTGAGGCATTGCTCGCGCACGTTAAGCTCGACCAGGCGGCGGTAGCGTTGTTCTTTATCCTCAATGGCGTCGAGCTCTTTTCGATGGAGGCGGTAGACGTCGCGAATCTCGCGCAGCCAGCCGTTGAGCACCCCGAGGTCTTTGGACTGCATCGCCGCCATCACGCCGCCGCAGCCGTAGTGGCCGCAGACGACGACGTGTTTCACTTTGAGGTGGTCGACGGCGTAGTTGATGGTGGAGGCGACGTTAAGGTCGGTGTTGACGACCAGGTTGGCGACGTTGCGTGTCACAAAGACTTCGCCGGGCTCAACTCCCATGATGGTGGAGGCGGGCACGCGGCTGTCGGCGCAGCCAATGAAGAGGAAGTCGGGGTTTTGTTCGCGAGCCAACTTCTCGAAGAAGGTGGGGTCCTCGGCGTTGCGTTCTTCCACCCAGCGGCGGTTCAACTCAAAGATGCGCTGGTACGTCTCGTCGCTCATTCTACAACTCCAATCAGGGTAGGAAGTATCAGTTCAGGCCGACCTGCCAGGAGACGCCGAAGCGGTCGTTGCACCAGCCGAAGCGCGCATTGAAGGGGTAGGCATCCAGGGGCATCATGACGGTGCCGTCTTCGCTCAGTGCGGCAAAGATGCGGTCGACCTCCTCGACGCTCTCGCAGCGCACAAAGAAGGAGACCGAGGGGGTGAACGTGAAGCTGTGCATGTCCGGGCTATCGGTGAGGAGCAGGGACTGATTTTGCAGGCGAAGCTCAGCCTGCATGATCTGGCCTTCCATCTCGGGGTTGGAGGCGTCGTAGCGTGTGATGCGCACAAGCTCGGCGTCATCGAAGATCGAGGTGTAGCGATCGATGGCCTCCGAGGCCTTGCCGATGAACATCAGGGAGGGGGTCAGGGTGGTCGACATCGGAATACTCCTCATAGCTTCGTCGAAAGGGAGGGCGACGCGCCGAATGATTGGGGTGGGGCGCCCGGCGAAAGGTTTGCGCCGAGACTATACGCGCAGGCCCCGCGGGTCGAGTCGCCCCGGGTGAGATGTGATCACTCCGGTGGTTGACCCGGCCCCCCGGGGTTGCTCAACGAGAGCTCGGCATCGGATCAGGGGCGCAGTACGACTTTGATGCAGTCATCCTCTTTGTCGCGGAAGATGCGGTAAGCCTCCGGGCCGTCTTCGAGGGAGAGGCGGTGGGTGATGAGGAAGGAGGGATCGATCTCGTTTTTCTCGATCCTGGCGAGCAGGGGTTTGAGGTAGCGGTGGACGTGGGTCTGGCCCATTTTAAAGGTCAGGCCCTTGCTGAAGGCCGCACCGATGGGGAGCTTGTCGATGATGCCGCCGAAGACGCCGGGGATGACCAGGGTGCCGCCTTTGGCACAGGCCATGATGGCCTCTCGGAGCGCGTGGGGGCGGCCGGACTCCAGGCCCAGGGTTTGTCGGGCTTTGTCGTGATAGTCCATCAGGCCGCTTCCGTGGGCCTCCATGCCGACGGCTTCGACGCAGGTCTGGGGGCCACGGCCGTCGGTCATCTCTTTGATGGCTTCCAAGACAGGGTCGTCGGTGAAGTTAAGGACTTCGGCGCCGGCCTGGTGGTGGGCCATGGCCAGACGCTCGGGCACGTGGTCGATGGCGATGACCTTCTCGGCGCCGAGCATGTAGGCGCTCTTGATGGCGAAGAGGCCGATCGGGCCGCACCCCCACACGGCGACAGTGCTGCCGGGGGTGATGTTGGCCACATCGGCAGCCTGGTAGCCGGTGGGAAAGATGTCGGAGAGGAAGAGAACGTCTTCGTCACTCAAGGTGTCGGGGACTTTGATGGGACCGATATCGGCGAAGGGCACACGCACATACTCGGCCTGGCCTCCGGCGTAGCCCCCGTAGAGATGGGAGTAGCCAAAGATGCCGGCCGGCGAGTGGCCGAAGGCACGCTCGGCCATCCAGGCGTTTGGGTTGGAGTTATCGCAGAGCGCAAACTCGTCGCTATGGCAGTGGTGGCAATGGCCACAGGCGATGGGGAAGGGAACCACGACGCGGTCGCCTACCTTGAGTTGGTGCACCTCGGGACCGACCTCGACGACGGTACCCATGAACTCGTGGCCCAGGATGTCGCCGGATTCCATGGTGGGGATGTTGCCGTCGTAGAGGTGGAGATCGGAGCCGCAGATGGCAGTGAGGCTGACCTCAATGATGGCGTCGTGAGGGTTGATGATCGTGGGATCGGGGACATCTTGCAGACGGACGTCTTCTTTTCCAAACCAGCAAAGCGCGCGCATAGGGGCTCCGTGGGTCAGGCGTAAGAGGGGGCGGGATGTGAGGCGTTGGTTGAGCCGCTTCAGCGGTTGGTGAGCATGCTCAACCCCTGCTCGCGGTTTTGGGTGCCGCCGTAGGGTTGGCCGCGCACCGTGGCGACTTCTCCGGCTTCGGCAAGCTGCTTGAAGGCACGCAGTTCCTCGCGCAGGATTTGCTCGGGGATGGCCTTAAAAAAGCGCTCGATCGCCGCGCCGAACTCGCCGCCCGGGGGCTGGTAGCGCAGGCACAGGTGGACGCGGGTTTGTTCATCATCAAGTGGATAGAAGCTGACCACGCCGGAGCTCACAAGTTCGGAGCCTTCGAGGGAGCGCCAGGCGATGAGCTCGTTTTTTTTGTCTTCGGTGATCTCGGCGTTCCAGCACAGCTCCATATCGCCGGGGATCTCGGCCACCCAGCGGGTGAGGCGTTCGCCGAGGTGCTCGACGCGCTTGATGTGGCGGAAAAAGCGCGGGATCTGCTCGGGGTCGCGCCACATCTGGTAGAGCCGGGAGGGAGGTTGAGCGATGGAGGTGGCGATGTCGATTTCGACCGGCTCCGTGGCCGCTGTGTTGGCGATGAGGCGTTTAAAGCCTTTGTCGAAGCCGGGCTTAAGGCCGTTGTAAATCAGGCCAGCGCCTGCCGCGGCAACCAGGATCTGTTTGATGCCGTGCTGGCGGGCAAAGGCCCAGGTCGCCAGAGCTGTACCCAGGCCAATCGACGGCCATCCCAGCTCCTGAAGTCCGGGCTCGGTGTCGGGGGCGGCGGTGCGCTCAAGAGCGCGCTCCTCCTCCTCGAACATCGGGGTGTGTTGGGCGTGTTGGGTCGATGTTTGCACCATAGGAATCTCCCCGGATCCGAAGTCCGCAAGTGGCCGGTGCTCGGAGGCGGCCGGCCGACCAGGTGTCGGGTGGTCCTATGAAAGTTAGAAGCAAAGCGTGCATCCCCAAGTACTTTGATCGGGGGCGCTCAGCGCTCCCGGTTGGGCTCGCTAGCCGGCGTGTTCCAAAAGGCTGTGGGCGATGGCTGTGCCGGCCAGGTGACCCGTGGTCCAGGCGTTCTGGAAGTTGAATCCGCCGGTGACCCCATCGATATCCAGAAGTTCACCGGTGATATAGGCGCCTTCGCAGATGCGACTCTCCATGGTGCGCATATCCAGATCATCGGTTGGGACGCCGCCGGCGGTGACAAACTCGTCTTTGTGGGTGCTCTTGCCGGTGACGTTGAACGTCGCGTTGGTCAGCTGTGCGATGAGGGCGTCGCGGGGGCCGGCCTGCAACGTGGCCCAGGTTTGCTCTTCGTCGATGCGAGCGGCGGCCACCAGGCGTTGCCAGAGGCGTTTGGGAATGGCGTCAAATGGCGAGCGGGTATGGACATGACGGGTGCCCGCCGTGGCGCGTAATGCGGCGAAGGTGGCGGTGGGATCGGCGCCGTGGAGCCAGTCGACGCTGAGCGTGAAGGTGTAGTCGAGGGCGTGCAGTTTGCGTGCTCCCCAGGCCGAGAGTTTGAGAATGGCAGGAGCACTAAATCCACGATGGGTGATCAGCAGTGGCCCCTCGTTCTCAAGGTCAGCGTCGTCGATGCGCACACTCACCGGGTCGACGGCGAGCCCCTGAAGATCGCGGATACGCCAGTCGTCGACGTGAAAGGTGAAGAGGGAAGGGACGGGCTCGATGAGCCTGTGGCCGAGTTGTCTTGCGAGCTCGGAGCCTGCGCCGGCGCGGGCCCCGCCGGTCGCCAGCACCACGAAATGCGCGTAGAGCGACTCGCCGCCTTTCAGAGTGACCTCGAAGCGCGGTGTCGTGGTTTCGCTCGTGTTGAGGGCTGCGAGGGAGCGCACAGCCGCGCGGGTGCGCACTTTTATGCCGGCGGCGTCGGCGGTGCCTCGCAGGACATCGATCACCGACTGGGAGCTGTCGGTGGTCGGGAACATGCGGCCGTCGGCCTCGGTCTTAAGCTCAAGGCCGTGCTCGGCGAACCAGGCCACCGTCTCCGCGACGCCGAAGCGGTGCAGCGGGCCGATAAGCGCTTTGTTGCCCCGGGGGTAGTTCGTCGCCATGCGCCTGGGCTCGAAACAATGGTGGGTCACGTTGCAGCGCCCCCCCCCGGAGATGCGCACTTTGTCGAGCACCCGCGAGGACTTCTCCAGGATCAGCACCCGGGGTGTCGCCCCATAAAGGGCGCTCTGCTCAGCGCAGGTGATGGCGGCGTAGAAGCCGGCTGCGCCGCCGCCGATGACGATCAGATCGTAGTGTTGGGTCATGGTCACGACTCATCGGCGCACACGCAGGCAAACCCTGTGTGCGCACCGTCGTATGGCAGTGGGGAGGGGGAAGCGATGGGATCAGGTGGGCGGCGTCGTGGGGCGTTCCTCGCGAAGCTCAATGCCCAGCATCGTGCCCCCTACCACAGCCACTGGCATCACCAAAAGGTTGACCACCGGAATGAGCATCAAGAGCGTGCTCCCCAGGCCAAAGCCGCCGGCCAGGTCGAGCTGCGCGCGCACCCGGGTGATTTTTTCTTTGAGCGAATAGCCCTCGCGATCGAGGGCGGCATCGCTGTATTCAAAGGCCAAAAAGACCGCGCTGATCATGGTCCCCAGCACCGTGTTCAGCAGGCTCCCCAGCCCCGGAATCAGATGCAGAAAGAGCAGCGGGAAGATGCAGGCCAGGTAGGCTGTGAGGGTGAGCAGGCTGATGGCGATCGAGCGCAGGATGCCCGTTGCCATCGACTCCCCATCGCGGGCGTTGGCAACTCTGCCGCAAAGCTCCCGTTCGGTGATCACGGAGAGCTGATCGTTAAAGGGGCTGGCGACGACGCCCGCGACCATCAGCACCGCAACGTAGGAGAGCACCACCGAGGCCAGCAGCACCACGCCGAGTACCGCGTACCAGACGATCTGCAGCCAGGTTGCCTCGGGCCGGGCCCACAGCCAGCCCAGGAGATCCGGGGCGTTCATCACCAGGGCGACCGCAGTGATGGCAAAGAGCACGATGTTGATTAGCGCCGGGATGATCATCCAGGGCCACATCATCGAGTGAGCGGCGATAAAACGCATCGCTTTGAGCGGGAGCTTGATACCACCGATGAAGCGGCGCACGCCCGATTGGCCGCGAAGTGCACGAAGGTCATCGAGGACTGTCGGTTCGGCGAGGGGGGCGGTGGCAGGTTGCATGGCAGGTCTCGCGAGGGGGGGAGGGTGCGTGGGCGTGTAGGGGGCTGGCCGGTATGTGCACACGTTCAACAAAGGCGGGCACGTGTCTCAATGACCCCCGGACAACTCGTGAGGGCGACCATGATTCACCTGCAAGGCACAACCTACGCGGTACGTGATCTCAACGAAGCGCGGCGATGGTATCAGGAATGGCTCCAGCGCTCACCTGCGGTGGAGGGCGCCTCCGAGGTGCGATTTGAGGTGGGGGCGGGTTGGCTGGTTCTCGTCGAAGATCGCGCTGGCAAAGCCCTATCGGGCTGTTCTGCCCGGTGGCAGGTCGAGGATGTTGAGGGCACCTGGGAGCGCCTGCTGGAGCTCGGGGCCGAGGCCGTTGAGAAACCCTGCATGGGTGAGGATGGCGTGTGGGGTGCCCTTGTCTGCGATCCTTTCGGCAATCGTCTGGAGCTTGTTGAGGGGATGGGCGTGCCGGGGCCTGTGAGGATAGCGGCAGCCGGTGAGTCGACGCGAGCCATCGAGGTGGAGCGCATCATCTCGGCGCCGCGCACACGCGTCTGGCAGGCCTGGACACACCAGGATGAGCTTGGGAGTTGGTTTGGACGTGATGCGTACGTGGAGCTCAGGGTGGGCGGGCCCTTTGAGATCTACATGCTGGCTGAGCCCTCCGGGTTTCGGGGCAGCGAGGGCTGCCGGGTGCTCAGTTATCTGGAGGAGCGCATGCTCAGTTTTAGCTGGAATGCGCCGCCCGATCATCCCACGCGTCTCTGGCAGACCCGTGTGGTGGTGGAGCTCTCGGATATCGACAGCGTACAGTCGGTCTCTCGCCTGCGCCTTACCCACACCGGTTGGCCGAGCCTGGATGGCGATGAGGCGCAAAAAGCCGCCGCGTCGGGAGAGCCCGACGCGGCGGAGTGGGACGCGACCTTTGCCTACTTTCAGCGGGCCTGGCCGAAGGTGATGACCGCGTTGGAGCGTCACCTGGGAGGCTCGGCCGGCCATAGTTAACTAGTTGTAGCAGAGATTGGTAACGTCTCCGCGGCAGCAGAACCCATCGCCATCGCCGGAGCAGGTGCGCAAGGTTGGGCAACCGCCGCAGCTGATGGTGCGCTCGGCGCCGCAGTTGTCGGTCACGGTGTGCTCGCCACAGCGGTAGTTGTAGTGGTCGCACAAATCGTTGTTGCTGGCGGGACTACAGCAGGTCAGATCGGAGGCGCAGACGTTCTGCCCGTTGCAGGCATTGCTGCCGCCGCAGTCGACATCGCGAGTCGCACCGCAGTTGTCGACATGATCGAGGATCATGCCGCATGCAGCTCCCTGGTCGTCGCAGATATCCTCGTCAGTCTGGGGCTGGCAGGCCTCGCACTGGTTCTGATCGTTGCAGCTGTCGTTGCCGGGGCATGTGCCGCAATCAAGAGTGCGAGGTTGGCCGCAGTTATCGGAAGGCAGCTCCAGGGTGCCGCATGCGGCTCCCTTGTCGGCGCAGTAGGTCTCGTCGAGGATGGGGTTGCAGACGCATTGATTGTCCAGCGAGCAATTCTCGCCAGTGCCGGTGCAGAGGCCGCAGTTGATGGTGCGCTCGTCACCGCAGTTGTTGTCGGCGGTCACATTGCCGCACTGCGCGTCGTTGTCTGCGCAGAAGGACTCCTGGGACTGAGCCGGGCAGAAACACTGGTTATCGTCAGTGCAGGACTCCCCGGTACCGGTGCACGTGCCGCAATTCAGAACGCGCTCGTCACCGCAGTTGTCGGTCACGGTGAGGGCACCGCATTGGGCGGAATAGTCGTCGCAGAGCTCCTCATCGGAGAGGGCCGTGCAGACGCAGCGGTTGTCCAGGGTGCAGCTCTCCCCGGTTCCCTGGCAGCTGCCGCAGTTGATCTCGCGGGTCTGACCGCAGCCGTCGACCACGCTGCGCGTGTCGCATTCCACATTGTTTTGCTCGCAGAGCTCAGTGATCGATTCACCGGGGCAGGTGCAGCGGTTGTCTGCGCCGCAGATGTCGCCGTCCGGGCAGGTGCCGCAGGTGACGGTGCGCTCCTCGCCGCAGTTATCCGGGGCGATAACGACACCGCAGTCGGTCGCCAGGCGAGCGCAGAAGGCGACGTTATCTTCGGGCTGGCAGACGCAGACGCCGCTCTCGCAGAGCTCGTTGTCTTCGCAGGTGCCGCAGTTCAGGGTGCGCGCCGTGCCGCAATCATCGACCACCTCGAAGGGGCCACAGCCGATCGCGCCCTCGTCGCAGAGCTCCTGATCTGTGGGAGGTTCGCAGCCTGCGTCGGTGTCCGGGAGATCGGTATCTGTGTCCGGGAGATCGGTGTCCGCATCGGGAAGATCGGTGTCCGCATCGGGAAGATCGGTGTCGGCGTCCGGGGTGCCGATGTCGAGGTCATCGACAGCGACCCAGAAGCCGTTCTGGCAGGTTGCGCCATCGCGCTCTTCCCCTTCGTTTTCGCATCGGATCTCAGCGAAACTTGCAGGCTCAAAGGAGCAGGCCGAAAGGCCAAGGAGTGTGAGCAGGCTCAGGGCGCGCAGAACGCGGGTGAAAGGGCGACTTTGGGTGGCGAGATTCGACACAGCGAGCTCCGAGGCAGTTGGCACGCGTGGCATAGCAGGTACACAACGGGAAGATTTGGTACGTCAAGGCTAGCGCGAGATGCGGCCCATGCCAACGAAACTCGCTATGTCAGTGAGAGCGGGAGGATTCTCGCCAGGTACTCCAGACCGTTCAGCTCTCGACGGCGCATCCCTCATCGGTGCAGGTGGCGTCGTCTTCGGTGGTCGCCGGGGTGTCGCCCGGGTGGTGATGCAGCGCGTCTTCCAGAACCTGCAGGAAGGTGGCCGGCGGCTGGGCGCCGCTGATACCGAGTCGGCGATCGATCACAAAGAATGGAACGCCGCGGATGCCGAGTTCGCCAGCGAGGGCCTGGTCTTCGCGGACCGCGCGGGAGGTGGCGTCGTCGTTGAGCGCGCGTTCTGCTTCCCCGCGTTCCAGGCCGACTTCTTCGGCCAGGGCAAGGATCTCCTGCGGATCGCCGATGGCTTTGCCTTCGGTGAAGTAGGCTTTGAGCAGGCGCTCCTTCATCACGTCGCCAAGGCCGGCTTTCTGCGCGGCGTGAATGAGGCGGTGAGCGTTGAAGGTGTTGCCGCTTTTGGCGGTGTCTAAGTGAAACGTGAGGCCTTCGTCGCGGGCGGCGTCGCTGACCTGGGTTTGAATCTCGCGGGCGCGCGCGACGCTCATGCCGTACTTTTTGGCGAGATGTTCGGCCATGGGTTCGGTACGCTGTGGCGGGGCGTTGGGGTCGAGCTCAAAGCTGCGCCAGGCGATCTCCACCTCAACCTCGGGGTGGGCGATGCGGAAGTCGCTGAGCGCGCTCTCGAAGCGGCGCTTTCCGATGTAGCACCAGGGGCAGACGACGTCGGACCAGATTTCGATCAGCATAGGATTCTCGGGGGTGTGGGGCTTAGCGATCCCAGTGTTTGCGGCGGGAGCCTTTGCGGGTGCGAAGTTTGTTTTGTTTGCCGCGCTCTCGCCGGGCGTTGAGGCGCTCGGTGCTCTCGGCGGCCAGGGCTTCGGTTTCGGCGAGTTCTTCGAGGGCGCGCAGGTAGCGGGCGTAGCGATCGTCGTCGATGGTCCCGTCGGCGAGCGCTGCGAGCAGGCCGCAGCCGGGCTCATCGACGTGGGTGCAGTCTCGGAAGTGACAGGATTCGGAGGCGGCGTGGATCTCGGGGAAGAGCCTTGCGACCCCTTCGCGCGCGTCCCACAGGCCAAACTCACGCATGCCGGGGGTGTCGATGATGAGGGCACCACCCGGCGCTCGCCAGAGCTCGCGTCGCGTCGTGGTGTGACGGCCGCGGTCGTCGGTGTGGCGCACATCGCCGGTGGCCAGCCGGTCGGTTTGAAGGATGCTGTTGGCGATGGTGGATTTGCCCACTCCCGAGGAGCCGACGAGCGCCACGGATGTTCCCGAAGTCAGATAGGGTGAAAGTGCGTCGATGCCGCCCGGCTCAAGCGCGCAGGTGAAGAGGACGGGAACATCAACGCCGAGCTCTTCGATGAGCGCGTCGATCGCATTGCGCTCGTGCTCGCGGTCGGTCTTGTTGATGACGATCACCGGCGCAATGCCAGCGGCGAGGCTGCCGATGAGGTAGCGCTCCAGACGGCCCAGGTTGAGATCGTAGCCGATGGCGGTGACGATGAAGAGGTAGTCCAGGTTGCACACCACGACCTGAGCGCGGCCCTGACGGCCTGAGGCGCGCCGTAGAAGGGCGCTCTTACGGGGCAGCACCTCGGTGATGCCCGGGGTGCCCTCGCGGACCACCAGCGCAACCCAGTCGCCGACCGCGGGTTGGGCGGTGGAGTCAAGCTCGGTGCCTTCAAGCCTCGCGAGGGTGGGGGCGTCGATGGCCGCGGCGTTTTCCACCACAAAAAAACCGCCGCGCTCCACCGAGGCTACGCGGGCCGGACGGGTGTCAGGGCTGGCGAGGCGCAAGAAGTCGGCTTCCAGCGCGTCGTTCCAGCCTAGCTCAAGAAGCCCTTGACGTTGCTCCGAGGTTACTCGCAGCGCCGAGTTGGCTGTGGGGTCGTGTTCGGTCATAGATGCCTGGGATGGTGCATGGTCAGGGCGCGAGCAGGCGCTCAGGGCGCACTTCTCGCGCGATTAACGGCCGGGGTAGATGTTCTATGCCCGAAGCCTGAGATGATGCGGAAGTTTGCGCTTCAGGGTGATGCGACGTCGCCGTCATCTTCGGCGAAGAGCAGCTGAACGTGCTCCTCTCGACTCAAAAAGTCGATCAACGCCCGGATGCGCTGCGCCAGATGTCGGCTCGCCGGCCAGAAGAGCGAAAAACGGCCGGTGGCGCTGCCGATCTCGGGCAGGACGCGGGTGAGCAGTCCGGCGCGCACATGGTCGCGAGCAAAGAAGGTGGGAACTTCCCCGATGCCTGCGCCTGCGATCAAGAGCTGAACGACCAGCCCAAAGTCGTTGACGCGCATGATGGGCTGGGGGATGTGCGGGTCGAAGACGCTGTGTCGCTCCCGTAGCATCGTCTGGTGTGCCACGACGCGGTGGGTTTGAAGATCGTCAACGCGCGCCGGGGTGCCGTGCACGTTGAGGTAGGCCGGGCTTGCGTAGAGGCCGCGCTCCACCCGGGTGAGCGGGCGGATCATCAGGCCGGTGTCGTCGGGAAGGTTCGGGCCGTGAGCGCGGATGGCGGCGTCAAAGCCCTCTTCCACCAGGTCGACGACGCGGTTGGTCAGCTCGATGCGAAGTTCGATGTCGGGGAAGTTCGCTTCAAAGCGCGTCATCAATTCGGCGAAGCCAGCCATCGCCCCGAAGTCATGCGGTGCGGTCATGCGCAAGATGCCGGTGGGTTTGAGGGCCGTGTCGGCCAGAGCGCGCTCCACCTGGGAGAGCTCGCGGATCGCCGGCGCGCTGCGGGCGTAAAGGTGGCGGCCATCGGCGCTGAGTGTGTTGCCCTGGTTGGAGCGGTGCACAAGCGTCACCCCCAGGGCCTCCTCCAGGCGAGCGACGCGGCGGCTGATCGTGGAGCGGGGTACGCCGAGTTCGTCGGCCGCCGCGCTCATCGTCTCGGTCTCGGCGACGACGACAAAGGTCTGCAGATCGGTGAGGTTCATCGCGCGCTCCGTCTGGTGACGTGGGGCAAAAGGGGGGCAGGGGAGCTAAGGTGCGGGTAACTTGCAGAAAAGGTGGGGGGCGCGTCAACTCCGGGGAGGTCGGGCGTACGACCGAGAGAGGGGGCATGAAAAAACCGCCGGGCGGGGCGCGGCGGTTTTTTCAATCGTTCAGATCATCCTGTCAACTCACATCGAGATCGAGCCCTTGCGGAAGTCGGTCTGCTCGATGTGCAGGTTAATGACCACGGGACGACCCTCTTTCGAGAGCTTTTTGGCCTTGTCGATGGCGCGGTTGATGTCGCTCTTGCGTTTCACCAGGATGCCCTCTGCACCGTAGCCTTTGGCGACGGTATGGTAGTCGTTGCGGGTGAGCACCGTGGCCACATCGTCGCCCAGGATCTCGACCTGTTCGCGGGCGATCTGGGCCCAGGCGCCGTCGTTTCCGATCACGGCGATGGGGGCCAATCCGTGGCGTACGCAGGTATCAAACTCCGCCAGGCTGTAGGCCGAGGAGCCGTCGCCCCAGATCAGCCAGACTTCGGCGTCTTTTCGGGCCAGGCCAGCGCCCAGGGCAAAGCCGCCGCCGACGCCCAGGGTGCCGAAGACGCCCGGGTCAAGCCAGGCCATCGGGCTGCGGGGGCGCAGTACGTAGGCGCCGGTGGCCACGAAGTCGCCGCCGTCGACCACCAGCACGCTGTTGTCGTCGAGCTTCGTATCGAGGCGCTTGAAGAAATCGATCGGGTTGACCAGCCCGCCAGCATCGTCCTCGCTCATCGCATCGATTTCAGCGTCGCGGGCGTCTTCGCGCTGCTGCAGGTCGCCAAACCAGGTCGGTCGCGAGGCAGCCGGACCCATGCGGTAAGAGAGCTCGCGCAGGAAGTCGCCCGGGTGGATGTTGAGACCGATCTCCGGGCGACGGTTCTTGCGCAGATCCTCCTGGGATAGGTTCGCCGAGACCACGCGGGTCTTCGAGCCGAAGGTGCGCCCGTAGCCCATACGGAAGTCGAAGGGGAAGCCGGCGATGATCGCAAGGTCAGCCGCGCGCAGCGCTTTGGAGCGCTTGTGACGGAACTGAAGATCGCTCTCCGCGCCCAGCAGCCCGCGCGCGCCGCCGCCCAGAAAGGTCGGAATACCCAACTTCTCCACCGCCGTGGCCAGGCTTGCCGCCTCACCCGGAGAGTAGTTCACCAGCGCCTGGGAGCCGATGACAAGCACCGGGCGCTCGGCGCGGGCAAGCGCGTCGGCGACCTGGTCGATCTGCTTTTCAGGGTCAGTGAAGTCGGGAAGGGGCAAGGAGGTGTCGGTAAATTTCAGCGGGTTATAAGGCGCGCTGAACTGCCGCAGAAGATGGGCACGCAGGTAAAGCTCAAGCGCTTTGGCGCTGACGCCGCTCATTTTGTCGAGGCCGCTCTCCTTGATGAACCACTCTTCGACAATAGCCTGCGGGTAGAGCAGATCGACGGGGATCTCCAGAAAGACCGGGCCGGGGGTGCCGCTGGTGGCAACTTCAAGGGCGTAATCGATCGCCGGTGCAAGCTCGCTGACCATCGAGAGTGACGCTGCCCACTTGGTGATCGGCCGCATCAGGCTGATCTGGTCGATGTCCTGAAGCGCGCCGCGCCCTTTGAGCACGGTGGCCGGAGCTCCGCCGATGATCAGCACCGGGGATTGCGCCATCTGCGCGTTTTTGACCGCGGTGACCGTATTGGTCACCCCCGGCCCGGCGGTGACCGCGGCCACGCCGGGTACGCCGGTCATGCGAGCCATGGCATCGGCGGCAAACACCGCGGAGACCTCATCGCGGACATCGACCACCTCGATGCCCTCGGACTTCGCGCCGGTGAAGATGGGCGAGATATGACCTCCGCAGAGGGTAAACAGGTGGGAGACCCCTCGACGTGAGAGGCGCTGAGCGATCACTTCACCACCGTGCGCGTGCGACATAACACTCCTCAAGGCAACAGATTCAAAGCAGGTTCCAGCCAGTGAAGGTGGTATTGAGCAGGTTTTTTGCTGCTTGTCCAGCCCACCACCGCCGACGGGGCGATGCGAAGGGGGAAATCGCGAAGAAATTGCCGGGCAGGCTTGTTCCCCGCGCGGATCGGTTTATGGTGACTGGCGAGTCTGTAAACGTGTAAGGCACCGGCGAGCCTCGCCGGTACATGCGCCGATTGAGGAGAGAGTGAGTCTATGAGCGATCTTTTTAACCCGACTGAAGAACATAAAGTGCTGCGCGAGATGGTGCGTTCGTTTGCCGAGCGCGAGGTTGCGCCTCAGGCCGAGCATCACGACCGGGAAGAGCGCTTTAATATCGAGCTCTTCAAGAAGCTCGGTGAGCTGGGCCTGCTGGGTGTGACCGCGCCGGAGCAGTTCGGGGGATCGGGAATGGACGCCACCGCAGCGGCCATCGTGCACGAAGAGTTGGCCGCGGCCGATCCGGGGTTTTGCCTGGCGTACCTGGCGCACTCCATGCTTTTTGTGAACAACCTGGCGGTCAACGGCAACGACGACCAGCGCTCGCGCTACCTTCCCGGAGCCTGCAGCGGTGAGCTGATAGGCGGGATGTGCATGAGTGAGCCCAACGCTGGCACCGACGTGCTGGGCATGGGGTCGGTGGCGCGCCGCGATGGTGACGACTACATCCTCAACGGGCAGAAGATGTGGATCACCAACGGAGCCGTCTCCGAAGGGGAGCTCGGCGACGTGTTTCTGGTGTACGCCCGCGAAGAGGGCGGCGATCGGGCAGTCTCGCTCTTTCTGGTCGAGAAGGGCATGGAGGGATTCTCCCTCGGTCAGAAGATCACCGGGAAGCTGGGGATGAGGGCCTCCACCACCGCCGAACTCGTCTTTGAAGATGTGCGCGTGCCTGCGGCCAACCTCGTGGGCAAGCCCGGGAGTGCGGTGCGCTCGATGATGCGCAACCTGGCCATTGAGCGGGTGACGCTGGCAGCCATGAGCGTGGGAATCGCTCGTCGTTCAGTGGAGATCATGAATCGCTACGGCGCCGAACGCGAGGCCTTTGGTGAGCCCATCAACCGTTTCGGGCAGATCCAGCGTCATATCGCCGAGAGTTATGCCGAGTACATGGCCGGACGCAGCTACCTTTATAAGGTGGCCGGGGATCTGAGTCTGGATGCCTTCGGCAGCCGCGCGGACTCCGACGGGGTTAAGCTCTACTGCTCGACGATGGGCAAGAATGTGGCCGATCGCGCCATTCAGGTGCTCGGGGGCTACGGGTATGTGGCCGAGTACGATGTGGAGCGTCTGTGGCGCGACGCGAAGTTGCTGGAGATCGGCGGGGGCACCAATGAGGCGCACCAGAAAAACATCACCCGCGACCTCTCCAAGGTTGAACGCCTGCTCTGAGGGAGGTTGCGTGAGGTCGTCGCTCGTTGTGTGGCGTGCGACGACCGCGCTGAGGCCCTCGCCCTTATGACGCCGTGAGCTAGCGTTGGCGCCGTATCTGCTGCGTTGAGAACACCTCGGGAAGCCTTGCAATGCCTGGAAAAAGGCTAAAGCATCGTCTGCGTTTCGCTCCTTACCCGAGCAGCTCTCAACTTCGCAGCCAACGACGTCCACTGCTGCTGACGGCGTATTAAAGGGTGGCGGCTTTTTTTGTGGCTGGAGCGTCTTCCTGCATCAGGTTGAGCGCCTGCTCCAGGGTGTGAACGCCCGCGCCCTCGCGCCAGGCGTTCTCGGAGAGGTGGCGGCGGTAGCGGCGCGCGCCGGGCTGGCCGGCGAAGAGTTGCAGCAGGTGCCCGCTGATATGCGATAGCTTTCCGCCTTGGCTTAAGTGGCGCTCGATATAGGGGTACATTGCCCGGGCCACCTCGTGGCGCGTACGCGGCGCGGACTGCTCGCCATAGAAGCGCCGGTCGACGTCAGAAAATTGATAGGGGTTGTCGTAGGCTGCTCGCCCGATCATGACCGCGTCGACGTGCTCAAGGTGTTCTGCGGCCTGGTCCATGGTGAGGATCCCGCCGTTGATTTCAATGGTAAGCTCGGGGCGTTCTTCTTTGAGTCGCCAGACCTCCGGGTAGCGCAGGGGCGGGACGTTGCGGTTCTCTTTGGGGCTAAGCCCCTGCAACCAGGCCTTGCGAGCGTGCACCGAGAAGCGGGTGCAACCGGCGGCAGCCACCGTGTCGACAAAGCGCTGCATGTGCGCGTAGTCGTCGAGCTCATCGACCCCGATGCGGTGTTTGACGGTGACCTCGATATCCACGGCCTCGCGCATCGCTTCGACTGCGCGGGCAACCGTCTCGGGGGTCTTCATCAGGCAGGCGCCGAAGTTGCCGTTTTGCACCCGATCGCTGGGGCAGCCCACGTTGAGGTTGACCTCGTCGTAGCCCCAGTCCCGGGCGATCCTGGCGCATTGCGCGAGCTCGTTCGGATCGTCGCCGCCGAGCTGCAGGCTGATGGGGTGCTCGCTGTCGTCAAAGCGCAGGTGCTGGTCGCGATCACCATGCAAGATCGCACCGGTCGTCACCATCTCGGTGTAGAGGAGGGTGCGGCGGGATATCAGGCGCATGAAGAAGCGGAAGTGCCGGTCGGTGCGCTTCATCATCGGGGCGATGCTGATGGGGTGTTTAAAACTCATAGGGTGCTCTCTCGAAGATCGTCGGGCGCATTGTAGGCAAGGGAGCGCAGATGAAAAGCTCGCTGCACAAGGTGTTCGCCCGAATGAGCTTGCTCTTCCTTGACCCCGGATGTTCGATGGTCAATCTTTGTTTTCCTATCAGCTTGGTAGGATATCTTTTAAAGATCCGACCCTATCCCTCAAACCCTTCGTAAGACGAGGACATCATGACGCTTCAACTCGGCGATACCGCACCGAATTTCCAGGCCACCACCACTGCTGGCGACATCGACTTCTATGAGTGGGCGGGCGACTCCTGGGTGATCTTCTTCAGCCACCCGGCCGATTATACCCCGGTCTGCACCACCGAGCTGGGTACGGTGGCGCGCTACAAGGAGGACTTCGACAAGCGCGGGGTCAAGACCATCGCGATTTCCATCGATGGAATCGAGGATCATCACGGATGGGTCAAGGATATTGAGGAAACGCAAAATACCAGCGTGGAGTTTCCGATTGTGGCCGATGAGGACCGGGTGGTGGCCGACGCCTACGGCATGATTCACCCCAAGGTTGATACGACGGCCACTGTGCGTTCGGTCTTTATCATCGATCCCGACAAGAAAATCCGCCTGACGCTGACGTATCCGGCGGCGACCGGTCGCAACTTCAAAGAGCTCTTGCGCGTGATCGATGCTCTGCAGCTTACCGACAAGCATAAGGTGGCCACGCCGGCGAACTGGGAGCAGGGCGATGACGTGATTATTGTGCCCTCGCTCAAAGATGAAGAGGAGCTCTCCCGGCTCTTCCCCGACGGTTATAAAGAGATCAAGCCGTACCTGCGAATGACTCCGCAGCCTGAGAAGGGCTGATGCTCAGGGGCTGCTCACGCAAGGGTGTGCGGGTCAGGTGAGGGCGGGGTGCGGCGCGCGCCGGCCGGAACAACGGCGGCGCGTGTTGAGCTGTCAGACGGCACGCAGGAAGATCGAAAAGATCGCTCCTTCTCCCGGGGCGCTTTTAACGGTCATGAAACCTCCATGAGAACGAACAATCGCCATGGAGGTGGGCAGGCCGATGCCGGTGCCGTGGTTGGGCTCTTTGGTCGTGTAGAAGGGCTCGAAGATCCGGGCTCGGACCGCGTCACTCATGCCCTGGCCGTTGTCGCGAATATCAATCCGCAGATAATCGCCGGGACGAGCGTCCGGGTGGACGGCGGCCTCCCGGGCGCTGAGCGTCAGCTCGGAAACCGCCACCTCGACATGCCCGCTGGAGGCGATAGCGTCGCGGGCGTTGATGCAGAGGTTGAGTAGCAGTTGATGGATCTGGGGGGGATTGCCCAGCGCTTGCCAGCGGCGGGCACGGTAGTCCAGGTGTGTGCTGATACGGTGCGCGTGACCGTGCATGGCAACACGAAAGACTTCGCTGATGATGTGTGGCAGGTCGAGCGGCTCCGGGAGCTGAGTTTCACCGCGCGCGAAGTTGAGGACGTGATGGAGCATCGCGCTGGCCCCCTGGACGCTCTCGGCGATCTCGATCAGGACCTCGTTGACCTCGGCGTTGGTGCGATCGAGCTGAAGTCGTAAAAACTCCACACCAAAATGAATGGGCACGAGCATGTTGTTGAGGTCATGGACCATCCCCGCAGCCAGGCTCCCCATGCTGTCGACGCGTTGAGCGCGCAGAAACTGCGAGAGCAACGCTCGCCGTTCGGTGATATCGGTTCCAACAATGAGGATCGCCTGGGGGTGGTCGTGTTCATTCACAAGTAGCGACCAACGCTCCTCCAGGATCACCTCCTCGCCGGCGGTGGTGCGGTGATGGGCAACGCCCTGCCATAGACCTCGACGCCGCATCATGTCGATTGAAGGTGCGGCGGCCTCATAGTCGGGCACGGAAAGCGGTGCGCCGATGAGGTGGCGGCGATCGGTGCCGAACAGGCGCTCGACACTCGGATTGCAGAAGCGGACGGTGTTTTCGAAGTCAATGACCCAGATTGCGTCGTGAGTCTGCTCAATGAGTCGGGCTTGTTGGCGGATTGTAGCATTGGCCAGTCGGTCCGCCGTCACATCATTGAGGCCTCCGATAAGTCGTGTGGGGCCCTGGCTGTCGGAGTCGACGACAAATCCTCGGTCGACGACGTGGGCCCAGCTCCCGTCAGCGCGTCGAAAACGATACTCCTCCACCCAGGCCTGTGCCCCCCGGGCGAGAGCGCGATCGAGGGAGGTGACGACACGATCATGGTCGTCGGGGTGAACGTGCTTGAGCCAGGCGTCATAGGTGGAATCAAGGTTCGAATCGTCATAGCCGAAGACTGCGTGCAAACCGGAGTGCCAGGTGAGCGTTCCCCTGGCGCAGTCCCACTCCCAGATGGCGTCGTGGGTGCCCTGGGCGATCGTGCGGTAGGAGTGTTCGTTCGCCTCGGATGTCTCGGTCAGGTTCAGCGTTGGTGCGGCGGATGCAGGCCAGGTCAGCACGATATGGTCGTGGTCCCCAAAGATGTAGGCCTGGACGGTTCGCGGCCCGCCCTCAGGTTCGGAAGGCCTCAGGACGAAGCTCTGCGCCGGGTGTTGCGAGCTGAGCTGCTGGAAACCATCACGTAGCGTCTTCAACGACTCCGGGCACAGGTGATCGCTGAGTTGGGGGGCTTGCTCGTTGCCTGGTGAAGTGACGACAGACCGCTGCGCAGCCAGGTTCTGGTACACCATATGGGCCGACCGCGTGCAGACGCAGGTCGGAACCGGAGAGTGCCCAAAACACTGATGAAGGGTCTGCTCGAGCGTCGAGCGAGCGTCACGCAGTGGCATAGCTGCAGTCGTCGGGAGCGAGAGATGGCGATGTGTGAGCGATGGCTTTCGCGCTCGAATAGTAGCGTTGAGGGCCGGGCACCGCAATTCCAGACGCCGCTATGTCAGGTGAGCGTCACGGCTCTGCAGAGAGGTTGGCGCTTTGATGGTGGCTTGAGGTGCCGGGCTGCATCAGGGTGCTGGCCAGAAAGAGGGTGGCGATCCAGAGGATCTGGGCGACCAGCAGGTGCAGTAGCTGCACCCAGCCGGGGGCGGAGAGGAGGATGTTGAACACGCCGACCATCGTCTGCCCGATCAGAAGCGCGATGACCACGTTGGCCCAGGTGAGGGCTTGTGGCGAGGGCTCTCGCACCTTCACAATCCAACCCACGACAAGGAGGTAGGCGGCAGTACCCACGGCGATGACGGGATGAAAGATGCGCAGGCGCACCAGGAAGTGGTTCGCTGCGGAGAGGTCGCCGCGAACGCGATCGACCAGGCCGCCCCCCACGGTGGGGTCGACCGGGAAGAGGGTGTCGCCCAGCGCCGTGACCGCACCGGACATGCTGGTGGCGATGAGCCCCAGCATCCCTACCAGCAGCAGCGCTCGAAAGACGCCGCCGCAACGCAACCTCGGGAGCTCTCGGCCACCGGAAAGCCAGGCGGTAAAGGCCGTGGCTCCGCTCAAGATCAAGGTGTTGACCAGGTGAATGGCGATGACCACCGCGCGCGCCACGGAGTCATCGTCAGCGACGAGCTCAGCGAGCACGAGGCCCGCACCGATCGCCCCCTCAAAGAGGATGAAGATGAAGGTAATGACGCTGGCCCAGAACACCGGATGGTTCTTAAAGATGCGCCAGGACCAGCCCATCAAGACGATGCCCAGGATGCCCAGAAAGCCGCTGGTCAGTCTGTGGGTATACTCGATGATCGTCTGGACGTTGGGAGAGGGCGGGATGATCTCGCCGTGGCAGGTGGGCCAGTGCGAGCCGCAGCCAGCTCCTGAGCCGGTGATGCGTACCCAGGCGCCAAAGAGAATGACGGCGAGCAAGTAGACCAGAAAGATCCAGGCGTAGGCGGTAAATGCGCGGCTGGTGCGGGGGGCGGGGCTGGACATCGTCATTTCCGGGGAGAGCCTTTGGGGTGGTCGGAGCATTCTCCACGTGCCCATAACATTGTGGGGCGCGGTGGTCATCCATCGGCAGGTGGGGCGAATCGCCGCATATCCCCCGGTGCTATCCTTGCCCGGGTGGCGAGCGGGGTGGTAACTAGCCCGGGGCAGCGCATGCAGCACCGCCGACGGTGTAAGCAGGGCGATGCCTCGGGGCGAGGACTAACTTCGAAGATAAAGGTACGTGAGATGATCAAAGGATTGCTGGAAGGCCAGACTCCCACGGGCGCTGAGGTGCTTGTTGAGGGATGGGTTCGCACACGACGTGACTCCAAGGCCGGGTTTTCATTCATCAATGTGCATGATGGCTCGTGTTTCGACGCGATTCAGGTCGTCGCTCCCCGAGATCTGGCCAATTACAACGATGAAATCCTCAAGCTGACGGCGGGCTGCTCCGTGGAGGTGCGAGGAGAGTTGGTGGAGTCGAAAGGGAAGGGGCAGCCGGTCGAGGTGCAGGCCACCAGCATCAAGGTGGTGGGATGGGTCGATGATCCGGACACCTACCCGATGGCGCCGAAGCGTCACAGCATGGAGCATCTGCGGGCCAACGCTCACCTGCGTCCTCGCACGAATCTCATCGGGGCGATCACGCGCGTGCGTCATCGTCTGGCGATGGCCACTCATCGCTACTTCGATGAGCAGGGGTTTTACTGGATTCATACCCCGATCATCACCGCGTCAGATGCGGAGGGGGCCGGTGAGATGTTCCGCGTCTCCACGCTGGATATGGCGAACCCGCCGCGGCTGGAGAATGGCGAGGTGGACTTCTCCCAGGACTTCTTCGGGCGGGAGGCGCATCTGACGGTCTCCGGTCAGCTCAACGTCGAGGCGTACTGTCTGGCGATGAGCAAGGTGTACACCTTTGGACCGACCTTTCGGGCGGAAAACTCCAATACCTCGCGCCATCTGGCGGAGTTCTGGATGGTCGAGCCCGAGATTGCGTTTGCCGATCTCAACGATGACGCCGACCTGGCCGAGGATTTCCTGAAGTATCTCTTAAAGGATCTTCTGGATGCGCTGCCGGCGGATATGGATTTCTTCAACCAGTTTGTGAAGAAAGGCGTCCGAGACCGTATGGAAGCGCTGGTGGACTCAAACTTTGAGCGCATGGATTACACCGAGGCGATCGCGATTCTGGAGAAGGCGGCCGACAAGGAGAAGTTCGAGTTTCCGGTCACGTGGGGCGTCGACCTGCAGTCGGAGCACGAGCGCTTCTTGAGCGAGAAACACGTCGGTAAACCGGTGGTGGTGATGAACTACCCGCGCGACATCAAGGCGTTTTATATGCGCCAGAATGATGACGGGCGCACGGTGGCGGCGATGGACGTTCTGGCACCGGGCATCGGCGAGATCATCGGTGGGAGTCAGCGGGAGGAGCGCCTGGATGTGCTCGACGCGCGCATTGAAGAGATGGGACTCCCGAAAGAGAACTACAGCTGGTACCGCGACCTGCGACGTTACGGGACGGTGCCGCATGCGGGCTTCGGGCTGGGATTTGAGCGCTTGATCGCCTACGCCACCGGGGTCGAGAATATCCGCGAGGTGATTCCCTTCCCGCGGGCACCGCGTAGCGCCGATTTCTGAGGCGTTACTTCAGGTTTTTAGCTGAGGTTTGGAGATGGCGAGCGCTCGCGTAGCGAGGCTCGCCATCTTTGATCCGGGGCGCCTGCAGTGGTAGCCACAAAGGGATAGCGACAAGGTGCGAGGCAACCGAGGAGTCGAGACGTGGGACGATGGCAGGCTTGGTGTGTGGTGGGTGTGGCGTGGGCCGTGGGATGTTCTTTGTCACCGACGGAGCCGGGCGACTCGGACGAGGGCAAGCGGGGGCTTGAGACCCGTTGTGAGGCGGCCGGGGGCGATTTCTATGAACGGGCGCCGGCGACACTTTGCATCTTCGGAGAGCGGCAGGGAACCTCGGTGGGGCCCGGGTTTGCATGCCCGGAGGGGTTTCCAAACAGGCTCGGAGATGGAGAGCTGCTCTTATGCAACGCGAGCGGTGAGTTTCCGGCTGAGATCCTGGTTGAGATCGACGGGCGGTATCCATCATGCACCGATTGCGAGCTTGATGCCGGTGATGTGGGGGCGGATGTTGAGGTGGGGGACGTAGGGGATCCCGGGGACGTGGAACGCTGCGACGATCCCGATGAGCTGGTGTGGGTGGATGGCCAGGCCGAGGTAGAGGGGAGTTTTGCCGGCACGGGGTTGGGCGAAGCGCTCAGCTGCGATTCCAACGCGAGTGTGGGGCATGTGTACGCGCTCACCACGGATGCATCGGGGGACCTGGTCATTGAGGTTGAAGCGGATGAGGGGACCTTTGTGCCGGCGCTCTCGGTCCGAAACGTCTGCGCTCAGCGGGCCTCCGCGTTGCCCGGGGCGTGTCTGCGGCATCGCGCTCAACCGTCGAAGAACGTTGCGGTGCTCCTGAGCGCGGAGCCAGCGACGTATTATGTCTGGGTGTCCACTCCGCCGGCTGCAGATCGCGGGACGTATCGACTTCGGGCCAGCTTCCAGGCTCGCCCGGAGCCCCAGGACCTGGAGGCGTGCGAGGCGTTGCCGGAGGTTTCGCTGGGTGATGGGGAAGTCCTCGGGTTGGGCGTCAGCGCACGGGGACAGTTTGAGGTCGGGGGGCCCTTATGTGGGCATGATGCAAGCTCGCGCGCCGAAGTTGGGATCGATGTGGAGGCCGACGGGGTTTGGAGCATCGACCTGCTGCGCGGCCAGGGGCAGGGCTTTGCCGCTCGCCAGCGAAGCGAGTGCTCCCGGGCGGAAGGCGAAGTCTGTGGTGACATCATCCTGGGTGAGCTCCGGCGGAATCTGTTGCGCCAGGAAGTTGAGGCCGGGAGGAAGACGCTCTCGCTGGGGAATTTGCCGGACTCGGCGATACCCGGCTACGGGTTGGAGCTTCGTCATAGCTCCGAGCTCGAGGGGCAGAGTTGCGCGCGCCCTCAAGTGCTGGATGTCAGCGCACGCGATGAGGATGGGGTTTTCGAGGCCGTGATCGCCGCATCGCTCCGGGGCTATAGGGATAGTGCCGCTGCGGAGTGCGGCATGAATGGGCGAGATCGGGTCTGGGAGCTTGTGCTGACGGAGCCCTCCGATGTGCGGGTGGAGGCGCGCGGTGTGTCGGGTGCGCCTCTGAGCGTGACGCTCTCGAGCAGCTGCGATGCGCCGGGCGATTGCTCGGTCGGGGGCGTGGCGCGTTCGGGGCTGGCTGCGGGAACGTATTATGTGCGGGTGGACGGCGATCTCGACGATCCGGCCGATATTGAGTTGGACCTTCGTGTCGCCCCGGCCCTTGTAGGCGGGAGTTGTGAGGTGCCTGGTGAGCCGGTGGTTCTGGCCATCGGTGATACGGCGCAGGTGAGCCTTCGCCAGGAAGACGGCTTCTCGGGAGTGATCAGCTGTGGGGCAGAGGTTGTGCGTGATCGGGTGGTACCCCTCGACCTGGTTGAGGCGGGAGATCTGGCGATCGTTGCCACAGGTGAAGTATCCCTTGAGGATCTTGTGGTGGAGCACGCACCGAGCTGTGAGGTGTCGGGAAGTTGCGGGGATGCTCACCACGGTATCGCCGCGCTGGAGGCGGGGAATCAGGTGGTCAAGCTCGGTGGATCGCCGGGCGTTGATGAGGGCGATGTTGAAGTGTCGCTTGAGCTTTTGAAGCCAGGGGAGCGGTGTTTTGGTGCGCAGCTCGTGTCGCTCGATCATGACCATGCGGTGGGTCTTGGCGGGTATCAGCCTGACGCGATGCCGGGGTGCGTAAGCGGGGGGCTCGCTGCGGATCGGGCGTACGCATTTGAGCTGAGCGAGACGAGTACCGTGATTCTGACGCTGACCCCGGCGGATGCGCAGCAGGCCGTGGCGCTGTGGCTGGAGCGTGGTGCCTGCGATGCGGCCCATGAGTTGGCGTGTGAGCATGGCGAGGCTGGTCAGCCGGCGACACTCGTGTTAGGGGCGCTGCAGCCGGGCTTCTACCGGGTCTGGGTCGGTGGCGATCCGGGCGACTCTACGCTTCATATCTCGACCAACTGAAGGATGACTGCCGATGGCGCATTACCTGTTTACGATCTCGGAGGCCGATGCCGGTGAGCGCCTCGACAAGGCGTTGACTCGCCATCTTTGCGAGCAGCATCCCGGTGGGTTTTCGCGCAAGAAGACCAAAGCATTGCTCGACGGCGGGCAGGTCAAGCTCAACGGGCAGGCGCATGGTATCGCCTCCTACACGCTCGCGCCGGGAGATCGCCTGGCGGTGGACGTGGAAGGGCAGGGGAGTAGCGATGAGGGGTCGGAGGGGCGTTTTGAGCTCGACGGCTCCACCGTGCTTCTGGAAGACGGCGATCTTCTGGTGATTGCAAAACCGGCCGGGCTGCCCAGCCAGGGCACCCGCGATCGGAGCCGCGATCATGCGGTGGCTGTGGCCAAACGCTATCTGGAGGCGAAGGGAAAGAAGAAGCCTTATGTGGCGATTCACCATCGGCTGGATGTAGGCACCTCCGGGGTGCTGGCGCTGGTCACGGCGCGCCGCTCCAATAAGGGGATGGCGCGCGCGTTTCGCGAGCATCTGGCGAAGAAGACCTACGTGGCCGTGGCGCGCGCGTTGCGTCCGGAGCTGGAGCGGGAGGTCGGAGAGCGCTGGGAGGTGAAAAACCACCTGGGCCGAGTCGGAGAACGACGCCAGGGCGAGGTGAGATCGGGGGGGGATTGGGCGGAGACGTCGTTTGTGGTGCGTGAGCGCTGGGGCTCGTTGCACCTGATTGAGGCTCGTCCGTTGACCGGGCGGATGCATCAGATTCGCGCGCACCTGGCCGAGGGAGGTTTGCCGATTGTAGGCGATAAGGATTACGGCGGGGTTCGGCGTATGGGCTCACAGCGCTTTACGCGCGTGATGCTGCATGCGGAGCGTCTGGAGTTGCCGCACCCGCACTCCGGCGATCCGGTGGATGTGAGCTGCCCGTGGCCCGCGGACTTCCTTGAAGTGCGTGACGCATTCAACGAAGGATAACGAGCGGGGACGCTCACCTGGCGAGAGCGTCGGGCGACTCTTTCATGAAGGCTCGCCAATCTTCGCCCGGAGCTCGACGATGGCGTCGTTAGGGAGGTTGAGGGATTCGCCTTTTGCGATGTAATCGTCGAGAAACATTCGGGTCTGTGCGCCGACCTTGGTGAAATGCACCTTCAGGTAGACTTCAAAATCAAAGGGGGGCACGCGCGGGGCGACGCGGGTCAAGAGCTTGACCGTTGTGGGGGTGAGCATCCTCATCGGAAGCGGCGCCTTTGATTGAAGCGTGGCCTCCAGGATGGTGCGGATTTGCGACATCGTCGTGACCAGTTCTGATAAGGTCTCGTCACGAAGGCGGTCGAGGCTCCAGCCCACGGTTTCCATATGGGCGACGATGGGCATAAGTACGCCGCTGCCGAAGGCGGCTTTTTCGGCCAGGCCGCGGACACTCCTTGAACTCATATGCCCGCGGTTGAGTGCAGTGACGATGGGCGTCACGCGTTCTTTCGGGCCCTCGAAAAGGGCGGGGGTCAGCGGTGGGAACCAGTAGGCGGTCCCCGGTTGCGGACAGGACTCCCCGGGGAGAGGCGCCGGGTAGCTCACTGAGGTGATAAGTCCGCGAACGATCTGGTCGGGGGCGATGTGCTCGGAGAGCGTCTGCACATCGTCGAGGCCCGGGGTCAGTGTGAGGAGCGTGGCATCGCCAAGTCCCCTGGCGAGCGAAGCGAGCCAGGGGCCTTTGAGGCCGGTTGAGGGGATGGCGAGGATGATCGCATCAAAATGTCCCGGGGGAAGATCGGCCGCGTCGGTCCAGACGCCATCGGGCGTGAAGATGGCGTGCTGCTTGAAGTCGCGTCTGCGTTCATAGAGGCGATAGCCCCGGCGTGCTTCCTCGGCGTAGCGGGGGCGTACCAGGACGTGCACCTCTTCGCCAGCGCGTGCCAGGTGAAGTCCATAGAGTTGTCCGACGCTTCCGGCGCCAACGATGAGGATTCGCATGTGAGACTCCGTTTCGGCAGCAGAAATCAGGTGGCGAGTGTATGCCATGCCTGCGCCCATCCCGAGGCGTCGCGAGCGGGAAGCGGGACGTGAAGATCGTGTGCCAGCGCGACGAGGTCTTCGGCCAGCGTGGCGATGAGCGGGGTTTCGGGTAGGGCCTGGTGGCCACCACGGTTGATAAGTCCCAGAGCGTGCAGTGCCTGACGGGGATGCAACGCACAGGGGATGTCGTTGTAGAGCGTCTCTCCGAGCAGGGGATGCCCGGCGTGGTGCAGATGCGCACGCAGCTGGTGGGTGCGCCCGGTGAGAAGTTCAGCTGCGACGAGGCTGTAGTTGCCATCGGGGCTTGAGGCCCAGTGCCAGATCCGGGTCTGGGCGCTTTTTCCCGAGCGGTGCACGTCGACCACCGAGCGCCCCTGCTGCGAGCGTTTTCGCAGGGGGGCGTCGATGAGCAGGGTGGCGTTGTCAGGACGGCCGTGCACCAGCGCGACATAGATCTTCTGGAGGTCGCGTGCCGCCAGGGCCTGTTGTGCACGCAGCAGTGCGCTCTTTTTCCGGGCGAAGAGAAGCAGGCCGGAGGTGTCACGGTCGAGCTGGTGCACGGCCCAGACCATGCGCCCGGCCCAGGTCATGGCATGGGCCTGAGCGCATTGCGGATCGTCCAGGGTGCGACCGGTGCTGGGAAGACCGGCCGGCTTGTCCCAGGCGACAAGGCCATGGTGCTCGGCGACGATGCGTCGAGCAAATTCATCGTGACGACGATCGGGCACGATCAGCCCTCGGCTTCCAGAGCCTCGGCGACATCATCGGAGAGCTCGAGGTTGTGGTAGACGTTCTCGACGTCGTCGTCCTCTTCGAGCAGGTCGATGAGCTTCATGTTGCGCCTGGCGGTGGCCAGGTCGGGGGAGAGGTCGGTCTCGGCGACTTTGGTGATCTCGTCGCTTAAGAAGTCCACGTAGCCGGCGGCGTTGAGGGCGTCGCGCAGCGGCATGAAGTCGTCAGGGCCGCTGGAGATGGTGATCACACCGTCTTCGACCTCAAAATCCTCGGCGCCGTTCTCCAGCGCGACTTCCATGAGTGTGTCGTTGTTGTCGACCTGGTCCTGCTCGATGCTGATGATGCCCTTGTCGTGGAACATCCAGGCCACGCAGCCGTTTTCGCCGAGGTTTCCGCCCTGCTTGCTGAAGAAGTGGCGGATGTTGGCGACGGTGCGGTTTTTGTTGTCGGTGGAGCCTTCGAGCAAAAAGGCCACGCCGCCCGGGCCGTAGCCCTCATAGGTGAAGTCGGTGTAGGTGACGCCTTCGAGCTGACCGGTGGCCTTGAGGATGGCGCGCTCGATGTTGTCGTTGGGCATGTTGGCCGCTTTGGCCTTCTGGACCCAGAGACGCAGCTCATTGTTGGTATCGAGATCACCACCGCCGCGACGGGCAGCCGAGGAGATCTTTTTGCTCAGGCGGCTAAACACTTTGCCTCGTTTAGCGTCCTGAGCGGCCTTCTTATGTTTGATGTTGGCCCATTTACTATGTCCTGCCATAGAAACTCCTTGGGAGGGAAAAGAGTGGGTCGATGCCGAAGCGGCGGGACTATACCACCGGGGCTGCGGAGGCTAAAAGTGGCGAGTGGAGCGCACTCGATACCAGCCGGTAATGCTCAAGCGCTCGGTGTGGGCCGGTAAAACCTCGTGGTAGAAACGCGAGCTTAAGAAGGTCACCAGCGTGCCGCCGCGCGGCTCAAGGTCGATGTAGGGCTCCATCTCGGCGCCGTCAAGGTAGAGGCGAAGTTCACCGCCGTCGCCGGGACGCCAGTTAGGGTTGAGGTAGAGGATGGTGGTGAGCTGACGCTCGCGGGCGTTGGCAAACACGTCGATGTGGCGTTTGTAAAAGGTGCCCGGCGGGTAGAGCGCCAGGTGTCCCTCCCAGTCGACAAGGCCCATCATGGTGGCACGGTTGATGTGCTGGCGCAGGGTGTCGAGCGCGTCGAGGTAGATCTGCTGCGGGGCGCTGAGCTGGTCGTTGTCCAGCCAGAGGATGCGGTCGCTTCGCACCTGGGGGCATCGCTGGCGGTTGGGGCCGGAGCCGATGCGCGCGAACTGGAACTCACCGTCATCCCAGAGCCTCAGCGTTTCTGCAGCGAGCGCTTGCACCCGGGGGGGGCTTAAAAAGCCGGGCACGCAGGCGTACCCCTTCTCGATGAGCGCATCTGCAATAGAATCGGAGAGGTCGGGCTGGACCGGATGCTGGACGGGCGGGGAAGGCTGGCGCATGGGCGTCGCTCGGTGTCAGGGGGCCTGGGGGGCCGGTCGTGGATCGATAGAGACCTCGTGCGGTGTGCGAAAAATTTGCATTGTCGAATCGCGGGGAACGAGTTTACTCACGCTGAAACAAGCGGTCAATAAAAAGCAGTGATTGCAGGGAGATGTTGCGGCTGTGAGGTGGGCATGGTGATGGCGCGTTGCCGGGGGCTTTGGGGCAGGGCGACCGGCATTGAGACTTCGCCTGATTCCAGGTTGAGGGGTGTGGGGGAGTGCCGCAGACTCTCTCCACGTTTTGCTTGAGAAGAGGGCTGGAGCCTGGCGCTCTCGCGTTTCGTCTTCCATCGCATGGTGATCTCAGGCAGTGACCGCCTGGCGGCGCTGCCACGCATCAGGAGAATCGATGTCTGACCAACCTTCCCGACCGCTGCGCGTCGGTGTGAGCGCGAACTGGATGCACGCCGACCCGGAGCGCACCGTCTACAACGGCCGGCCACTGCTCTATATGGAGCAGTCGATGAGCGACTGGTTTCTGGCAGCCGGGGCGCTGCCGCTGATGATCCCGGCGCCGAGTCCTACGTGTGAGGTGGCGATCACGGCGGAGCAGATGGTCGGTGCGCTGGATGCGCTGGTCGTCGCCGGGGGGGCCGATGTGTGGCCGGGAAGCTATGGCGAGGGTGCGCTTCGCCCGGAGTGGGAGGGCGACCGAAGACGCGACGAGGCTGAAATCGCCTTGATTCGCGCGGCGCTTGCACTTGACGTGCCGGTGCTCGGTATCTGTCGGGGCCACCAGGTGCTGAACGTGGCGCTCGGGGGCACGCTCTTTCAGGATATCGCCACCCAGGTCGAAGGGGCGCTGCGGCATCGAGACGCGGAACGCTACGCCGGTAGCATCCATGAGGTTACGTTTCTGGAGGGCGGCTACCTCCACCGGATCTACGGGCAGGTGCAGGCGTTCATCAACAGCGTGCATCATCAGGCAATCAAGGATCTGGCCCCCGGGCTGCGCGTGACCGCACGCTCGACGCGGGACAGCATCATCGAGGGGGTGCAGCTCGATGATGGCAGCGATCGGTGGGTGGTTGGTGTGCAGTGGCACCCGGAGTTTCAGCGGCCCGAGCAGGTTGAGCTTGTGCCCGCGGCACCCTTGATGAACGACTTTCTCAAGGCCGCACGTCGTCGGGCTTCAACGCGCTAGCAGTTGGGGAGTCGGGTTCGGTGTGTTACCTTACGCAACATCTGCGCGGCGCGGTGCGTCATGGCCGATGTCGAGACTGGTTACAGAAGAGGTTTTTTTGGAAAATCCCTATAAGTTCAATATCTTGGAGCCGTTGGATGGCTTCGGCGGTCCCGACGATCGTCGCCTTCATATCGTGCTTCACGAGCCGGAAATCCCGGGAAATACCGGCAATGTCGGCCGGCTCTGCGCCGGTACCAACGTGTGGCTGCACCTGGTCAGGCCGCTGGGGTTCGAGCTCGATGATCGTTACCTCAAGCGTGCCGGGCTGGATTACTGGCCGCACGTCAACATCAGCCTCCATGACAACTTTGAAGCGGTGGAGGCCATCTTTCCGCGTGAGCGCATGCACTTTTTTACCAAGAAGACCACCCGCGCCTACGATCAGGCCAACTGGCAGGGGGGAAGTGTGTTGATTTTCGGTAAAGAAACCAAAGGGCTACCTGCGGAGATTCGCGAGCGCTATGAGGACCGGTGTTTCCGCATCCCGACGACCGATAAAGTACGCAGTTTGAATCTTTCCAACGCGTGCGCGATTGTGTTGTATGACGCAATGCGTCAACTTAACTGGGAGCCCCTCCAGGGCTAGAGTATGCCGGTTGTACGGTCGTCGTGGTGAAGCGCTGTGAGCGAGCCCTTTGGTACATACATGCTGGGAGAGCGCATCGGCGTGGGCGGGATGGCCGAGGTGTTTCTTGCGCGCAGTGTTGGTGCCGAGGGGGTTGAGAAGACCCTGGTCATCAAGAAGATCCTGCCACAGCTCGCCACCGATGAGCGTTTTGTGGAGATGTTCATCGCTGAGGCCAAAATCGCCATGGGGCTTAATCACCCCAATGTCGTGCAGATTTACGACTTCGGGAAGGTGGGGCGAGATTATTACCTGGCCATGGAGCACGTCGATGGCGTGGATCTGGGGCATCTGTTTCGGTCAGCAAAGCGCGCCGGTCGCGCCCTGGCGCTGGGTGATGCGCTCTTTGTCGCCATCGAGCTTGCCCGGGGGCTTGACTACGCCCATCGCCGTACCGACGGCTTTGGGCGAAGTCTGGAACTGGTGCATCGTGACGTAAGCCCCCAGAACGTGCTCATCTCGCGGGATGGTGCTGTCAAACTGGTGGACTTTGGCATCGCCAAGGCTATCGGTGTGCGGGAGGATCGTCCCGGGTTGGTCAAGGGGAAGTACCGCTATATGAGCCCGGAGCAGGCCCGTGGCGAGGAGGTCGATCAACGCAGTGACCTCTTTAGCCTGGCCGCGCTGATGTTTGAGCTGGTGTGTGGACGTCCGCTCTTTCGGGCGGAGAGCAACGAGGACCTGCTCAGCCTGGTTTCGGGGGCGGTGGTGCCGGACATTAAGGCGATCCTCCCGCAGATTCCCGAGGCGCTGGAGCACCTGATGTACAAAGCGCTCTCCCCGGATCGTGAAGAGCGCCCGGCCAGCGCCCGTGAGATGCAGCGGGCGATGACCCGCGTGCTCTACGGGCTCAGCGAGATTCATGACGAGATGACACTCGCTCAGCATCTGCGCGAGCTCAGCCCGCATCTCGAGCGAGAGGGGCGGTGGGGGGAGAGTGTTTCGGTGGGGGCGGAGCCCTCGGTGTCGACGGTGGTGGGGCGAACGCAGGTGGCGCGTGGCGGAGCATCGGCTCGCGCGGCGAGTTTGCGCACCTCGTTGCAGGTGACACCGGCGATGGTGCAACGCCGCAAAGAGGTGGTGACCATCGCCGGCAGGTTGGAGGGGCTTGAAGAACTTGAGCGTGCCCTGAGTCCGGAGCGATGGCGTCATCTCGTGGCGGAGCTTACGCGGATTGTCGATGCCATCGCGTTTAAAAACGACGGGGTTTTGCATCGCATCGATGCGGCGGGGTTTGTGGTCGTGCTGGGCCTGCCTATCTCCAGTGAGAATGACGGGGTGCGCGCTGCCCGGGTGGCTCGCGATCTGCACGAAGCGGTCGCGGGCATGAACTTCAGCCTTGATGTGCCCCTGCTGGTCAGCCTGGGAATCGCCACCTCGGAGGTGCTCATTGAGCATCCGTCGAGCGGCCTGAAGAAGGGCTACCGATGGGAGTATCTGGAGCGAGGTGAAGACGGCGCGCGATCGCTGGCAACCTCAGCCCTGGCGCGGGAGACCTTGATCGGTCCGCAGGTCTTTCAGCGGGTGCGGCGGGCGTTTTACTGCGAGGCGATCCAACCTGTGGCCGGTAACGAGGAGGCCGGCGCCGGGGGAGCGGTGGGGGCGACGGCATACCGGCTGGTCGGGCCCAAGAGCGCGCGTGATCGCATCAAAGAGTTGCGTCGTTCGGTGGCTTCGTTTTACGGGCGCGATGTCGAGCGGCGTGTTGTGCGTCAGGCGTATCGCCGTGTGGCGATGGACCGCCGGGCCGGGGCGTTGGTGCTGGTCGGGCCGGCCGGGGCCGGGAAGTCCGCGCTGCTGGAGGAGTTTCTCTCCGGATTTGATGGCGGTCAGGCTCGGGTCTTACGTGCGGTGGCCTCACCCCATGAGCGCGACCAACCGCTGGGGAGCGCGGCGGCCTTTTTTGCCGAAGCCCTCGGGCTCGGTCCTCGCGATGATCTTCGGCAGCTGGCGGCTCGCCTGGAGAAGGTCATTGAGACGATCTTCTCGGAGGAAGAGGTTGACGAGCGGGAACTGATCTTCGACTCGATGGCGACCGTCTTCGGGGTGCCGGTGTCGGAGCGCGCGTTTTCCCGGTTGGACCGTGAGGAGCGGCAACGGCGCATTTACCTCACGCTAAGCAGGCTGGTCAGTCGTTTTGCGGCCACCGGTCCGGTGATCATCGCCATTGATGATGCACATTATATCGATCCGGTGATGCTGGAGTTTACAGCGCGCTACTTTGAGACCGATCGCGACGTGCCGGTCTTCATGGTGTGCACCGCCCGTGATCTGGGGCCGCATGTCGAGAGCGACGCCTGGCAGCGACTTGTGGGAAGTCCGCGCGTTGAATGTGAAGCGGTCGGAGAGCTCTCCGCTCGTGAGTCCCGTCGGCTGGTTCGCGATCTGCTGCGTTTGGAGGTGGGCGAGGATCAGGCCCTTGTGGATGAGGTGCTCAACCGAACGGGGGGAAACCCGCTCTATATTCGGGAGGTGATCGAGGCGATTCGGGAGCGGGTGGGCTTTGGACGGGCGACAGACTCGGCGGAACTTAGCGATGAGGCGGTGTGGTTGCCGGCGAGCGTCGAGGGGATCATCGACGCGAAGCTGGAGCGGCTGCCCTCGGAGGCGCGTGCAGTCCTGGTGAGGGTAGCGCTCTTCGGGGTGCCTTTTGATCGAGAGCGGGCCGAAGGTCTGTTGGAGCAGCCCTGCGGGGAGGCTATCGCCTTGCTGGTGGAGTCGGGGATTCTGGAGGAGGTCGGCGCACAGGGGAGTCTGCGCTATCGCTTCTGCAACGAGCTGACGCGGGAGGTGGCCGCCCGGGGGCTTCTTCCCGAACATGCCGCAGAATTGCACGGGCGCATCGCGTCCGAGCTGATCGCGCGCGAAGGGCAGAACAGTGCCCGGCACAGCGCGCTGATTGCCCGGCACCTGGAGGCCGGCGGCGACGCGGAGAACGCCCGGAGCTACTACGTGCGTGCCGCCCGGGAGGCCTCGCGATGGGTAGGGGCGCAGGCCTGTGTACGTCATTGCGATCGGGTTCTCGAGATGGGCGGGGCGCCGACCGGAGAGCTTGTCGAGGTCTTATTGCTCAAAGAAGAAGCCTGCCAGGAGATCGGAGATGACGCCGGTGCTCGAAGTGCGCTGAAGGCTCTTGAAGACCGCGTGGCCAGCGGCGATGCCGACGATCGCGCCGCCGAGGTGTGGTTGCGCCAGGCGCGCTATCAGTATCAGCGCGCGAGCTTTCGGGAGGCACGGGACTACCTGCGACGGGCTGAAGACGTGGCTCAGCGCCGGGATGATTGCATCAGCCTGGCCCAGGCGGCGCGTCAGCGCGCCGTACTTGACCTTACTGAGGGCCATCGCGACGGTGCTCTCGAAGTGGTTGATGCCGGGCTGCTACTGCTCGATGAGGCCAGCATCCATCATGTGGATCAGCGCCGGGCGGGGGAGGTGGCAGTAGAACTCTTTACGGTGCGCGGGGTTATACTTCGTCAGACCGGGCGGCACCGTGAAGCGCTCATCGCCTATGATCGCGCGCTGATCCGCGCCCGTGAGTTGGAACTCCCCCGTCACCAACGCCAGGTTCTGACCAACTCCGGGTTGGCGCTGGCCTATGTGGGGCACTTCGCCGCAGCGATGGCCCGCTACGAGAGCGCCCTGGCGATGTGTCGCCAACTCGGGCACAGGCGAGATGAGGCGCTGCTGCTCGTCAACATCGGCCATGTGAATTTTTTGCTCGGGCAGACGCGCCAGGCGATCTCCGAGATTCAACGTGGGCTGCATCTGGCTCGCCGTACAGGCTATACGACTACGGAGGCCGACGGTCAGATCTCGCTCGGGCTGTGCTATCTGGAGCTGGGGCAGAGTGCGCAGGCCGAGCGGGCTCTCCACGAGGGGCTACGGCTGGCGGACTCCATCCCGCATGCGTACCTGGCGGTTTGTGCGACTCTGGCGCTGGCCCAGGTCAAGTTGCAGGGGGCCGGCCCGGGTGATGCGCGTGTGGCGTTGCTGCAGGCCGAAGACGCGCTGGAGCGCGCGGATCAGGCCGACATGCGCTGGGGCAGGGCATTCGCATTGAGCTTGATGGCGCGTGCGCACGCCAGCTCCCGGCGCTTTGACCAGGCGCTCTCCCTTTCGCGCCAGGCGTTGGAGATGCTTGAAGTGGTGGAGATCTACGGGGAGGATGAGGTCCACTTCGCCCACGCAACGATTCTGGACACGGGGGGCGATGCCGAACTGGACGACGAGAAGTTACGTTCCTTGCGGCGCGCCCAGGCGGTGGTCCGGGAGCGCGCGTCTGCCATCGACGATGAGCGACTTCGGCGAGACTACCTGGCGCGGCCTCTCAACGCACAAATCATGGCGGCGCTGGCCGATGTTCGGACCGCGGCGGATTAACGCCAGTCTCGCCCGGCGCGAAGCGCTTCGAGAGCCCGCGCGAAATCTTCGGGGTATTCCGCCACGCAGTGCACACGCTGACCATCGGGGTGCTCAAAGCCCAGGGTGCGCGCGTGAAGGGCCTGTCGTCCGATCAGCGAGCATTGCGAGGTGCGTCGGCCGCCGTAGAGCGTATCGCCCAGAAGCGGCGAGTCCGCGTCGGCAAAGTGCATGCGGATCTGGTGGGTGCGTCCGGTCTCCAGGCGGCACTCCACCAGCACCGCGCCGCTATCGTAGCGCTCCATCACCCGGAAGTGCGTGATGGCGTGGCGTCCCTTTGTCACGCGTCCTGTAAAACGCATGCGGTGGTTGGGATCGCGCCCGTGCAAGGTCTCGAAGGTCCCCTCATCGGCCAGCCCCGGACCGAACACGATGGCGTGGTAGACCCGGTCGATGCTGTGGTCGCGAAACTGTTCCGAGAGGTGATGGTGGGCGCGGTCGGTCTTGGTCACCGCGAGCGCCCCGGAGGTGTCTTTGTCGATGCGGTGTACGATGCCCGGACGAAGCTCCCCGCCGATGGTGGGGAGCTCGTCAAAGTGATGCATCAACGCATTAACAAGTGTCCCGTCGGGGTGGCCAATCGAGGGGTGCACGACCATTCCCACCGGCTTGTCGACCACGGCCACCTCGTCGTCCTCATAGAGGAGGTTGAGCGCGATGGCCTGGGCTTGAATGCTCGGTTCGGTGGGGGAGACGTGCGACCAGTGGATGCGGTCGTCTTCACGCAAGGTATAGCCGGCCTTGACCCGCGCACCGTTGACGGTGACTTCGCCGCGGTCCAGGAACTTTCGCACCTGGGAGCGGGTCAACGGCGGATCGTCCTGCTCGGCCAGGTACACATCAAGGCGCTGGCCGGCGTCTTCCGGTTCAACCTGAAAGCTGAATTCAGTGGTGCTCAAAGCATGCCGGGGGCAGCGGGTTACCAGATCGAGCTTTCGATATGGCCGCAGTTGGCGAAGACGATATCAATAAACGCCTTCTCCAGAATATTGGTGTTCTCCAGCATGTCTTCGTCGACGTACTGACGCATATGCGTGAGCGCCTCGCGCCAGATGCCATCGAGCTCATCGAAGAGGTTGTCGTTCTTGATGCCCGCTTCGATCTTCTTCTGGATGTCCGGGTAGATCGTCAGGTCGGAGGCGATAACGCGGGCGCGCTGAGCGGCCTTCTTCGGATCGGTGATCTTGGACATGCGTTCCTCATAGCGAGGGGTTGGACGTGAATTCGGGCCGGGAGCCCGGGAGCGAAAACGGCAGGACGCCGCCAGTGTCGGCGACCTTATCACGATTGATCGAGATATCGGAAGTAATCTTCGATCAGGGGCTGGGCCGGGACATCGAAGACACGGGAGATCTCACGCAGGTAGCCGCGCAGGTAGACCGGCCGTGGAAGCACATCGGAGTCGACGGTTTCGATGGCGGCCAGGTATTTGACGCCGATATGGGTGCGGGAGCTCAGCTCCTGGAGGCTCAGCCCGTGACGTCGTCGAAGGGCGGCGATGGCGTCTCCGGGCGACTTTGCGCCGGCTGGGCGGCGCGCGGCTTTGGCCTCGTCGCCTGCGAGCGTCTCGGGATGGTCCGGCGGTGTTTCGGTCTGGTGCGCCGAAGGCTGGGCCGGGGGAGTAAACTCCGGGGGGCGAGGAGGCTGGGGGGTGGGGTGCTCCTGTCGGGGAGGTGGGGCGGTTCGCTCGCGCTCATAGTTGCGCATGGCTTCATCGACCTCCGGCCGCGAGAAGTTCTCACTGGGCATGGTGAGCACGTGACGGTAGAGCCCTTCGAGCTCCTCGGCGATCTCCATCCTCCGGGTGGGCTCGGTGAAGACCAGGCTGATGGAGGCTTCGCGCCGGTATCCCTCCCAGAGCCTGCGGCAGTACTGGCGCACCTCGTTGCGGCTGAGCTCGGGGTTGAGTCCCATCATCAATGCCGGATGCGCATCGCCGCGGGCAGGGATGGGCCGCGGATAGCGTAAGTCAACCAACTGGACGTCGCGGATATGACGCGAGAGCAACTCGATCTCGTTGCTCAGCCCTTCCTCATTGCGCGATGATCCGGTGCCGGTGGTGCGGCGGTTGTAGAACCACCGGCGGTCGGCGTAGTCGATGCTGGCCAGGACTCTGGGGAAGACCTGCAACTCACGGTGGAGTGCGTGGCTGAGCACAAAGCCCAGATCATGCTCGGCTCCCTCGCGCACCATATTCACCACCATGTAGACCTCCAGCTGGCGGGCGGTCTCATCGATGATGGCGCGGGACTGGGCCGAGGGCGCATCGTAACGAAGCGAGCGGGTGTTCAGCCACAAGGGCTGCTTGTAGAGCACCTCGACAAGTTCGTCTTCAAAGTTGGGAGCTTCCGGGTGGTAGCCGATGGCGCTGAAGAGCGAGGCGCGCAAAAACTGGGCCATCATCCGGATCGCCGCCGGGTCGGGCGTGCCCACCAGGATCGGTGTGTCGCTCAACGTGAAGAGCCCCACATCAAATGGCGAGAGGCTGGGGGGAAGATCGATAAGCACCCAGTCGAAGTCGAGTTGGTGCAGCTGAGCGATGATCTCTTCGGGGCGCACCCGCGGGCGCGTAAATGGGTAACGTCGCGCGGCCGCGAGCGAGGCCAGGTACACATTGGTGTACGCGGTGCTCACGATGAAATCGGCAATATGCGCTCCCTTATCCCCCAGGCCCTGCGCGTCGTCGGCGCCCAGGTCGAAGGCAGGCTCATTGGCGCCCAGCAGGATGTTGAGCGTGGGCGAGTGCCAGGAGGCGTCGACGCAGAGCACGCGCCCCTGGTGGCGGGTCAACGCCCGGGCGATGTCGGCGCACAGGGTGCTCTTGCCGGTACCCCCTTTGCCGCCTCCGAAGGTGACGACGCGCGGGCGGTCGGGATGTTGGGGGGGAGCGATCTGGTTCAACGGGCCTACTCCGCATGGCGAGGGCATCAAATGCCGGGCTCAAGCCCGAGCGGGCGCGCTATCTTCGTTGACCGATCGTTACTTGGCAAGGGGGCAGACGCGGGTTAGGTTAGGTGCGCTTCTCGGCTTAAAAAAGGAAAGTTCGGACCCGCTTTGTCGGTGCCTTCGTAGCGTTGCCGAGAGCCTTAACCTTCGCCACTAATCCGACTTACGCCAGCGCCGACGCATTCGAGCCAAGGTGGACACGTGCCAAAGCTGATCTATCAGGATCCCGAGATCGGGACCGAGGTCATCGTTGAGATCAACTCGGAGGTTCCCGAAGTCACCATCGGGAGAAATCCGGGCAACATCATTCGCATCAACAACCCGTCGGTGTCTCGGCGACACACGAAGTTTGTCTACGAGAACGGCCGCTGTACCCTTTACGATCTCAACAGCTCTAACGGCACCTACGTCAACGGGATGCGCATCCAGAGCCAGGTGCTCGAGCACGGTGACCTGGTTCGCGTGGGCGAGTTTCCGCTGGAGTTTGCCGAAGAGCAGCCGGTGATCAGCACCCCGGTCGAAGATCCGGGCATCGCGTCAATGGCCAATGCCACCTCGATGGGGATGGGCTTTGGCATGGACGATTTCGAGCCGGAGCCTATCGAGCTTGATGCCTCTTCTCTGGTCGAAGAATATGAGTTTGATGACCAGCCGATGATGATCGGGGAGGATGAGATTCACGAGGTGCTCGACCCCGATGAACTCTACCCGGAGCTTGAGCCGGAGTCCTTCGGCGACGACACCGTCGATGGTGGCGCCGAGATCGCAGCGAGCCTCGCCGCGCTGCGCGCGGCGGCTCGGGAGTCGGCAGGGCCGGACACGCATGAGCACACACAACGGGCTGACGGCCACGCGCTTAACCTGCAAAACTGGGAGCGCGAGTTCAGCAGCGGGGAGTACGAGCAGCCGCAGCTGAAGGCCGCCGCTCCTGTGCCCCCGCCTGCGGCGCAACCCGCTGACGTAGCGCCGACGCGGAAGAGCGTGGCGATAGCGGCGGCAGTCAATAACGAAGAGGTTGAGGCCCTGCGCGAGGAAGTCGCGTCTCTTCGCCAGATGCTTGATGCAGGAGTGGCCGACTCGGACGACATGCAGGTCGAGCGGTTGCGCGGTGAGCGGGATCGTTTGATGGATGAGCGTCGTACGCTGGTGCGTCAGCTCAACGATACCCGACAGGCGCTGGAGCAGGCTCCCACCGATGAGGCGATGGCCGAAGCGCAGGCCGCGCTCCATGCGGAGCGCCACCGTGCTTCCGAGGCCGAAGCTCAGATGGAGGCGCTTCGTGATGAGTCCGGCTCGCGTGCCCGTCAGCTCGAAGAGGCGGCGGAGCGGGAGCAGGAACTCAGCGCGCAGCTCGCCGCGGTGCGCCAGGAGTTGGAATCGCACCAGCAAGCGCAGGCGCTGGGGGATTCCGAGCGCGCCGAGCTGGGCAGTCAGGTCAGTGAGCTGCGCGATGAGATGCAAAGCTACGAGGACCGCTACCATCAGGCGCTTCTGCGCATTGATGATGTGACCGAAGAACTCGGCGCGAGCCTGGCGAAGATCGAAGAGCTCGAAGAGGCCGCTCAGATTGGGCAGGCTGAGCGCGACGCGCTGCAATCGGAGATCGCTGACCACATCCACGAGCTGGAGCTTCGCGCTGAGCGCATTGAGGCACTCAGCACTTCGCTGGAAACCGAGCAGCAGAAGGTCGCCGCGCTTAACGCCACGATCGAAGAGCTCAACGAGGAACTCTCCCGGCGGCCGCCTGAGGATGAGGCCAATGCGCTTCTGGCGCGCGCCACGACCCTCGACGCCGACCTTGTCGCGATGACCTCGGCGCGCGACGACCTTCAAGCAGAACTCCACGAGACGCGTAGTGAGCTGACCCGAGAACGCCAACTTCTGGAAGACCTCGAAGCCCGTCATAGCCGGGTCGCTGCTGAGCGCGACCAGGTTACGCGTGAGCGTGACGGGCTCAAACAGGAGAAGGCCGCCTTTGCCCGTGAGACCGACTACCTGCAGGTCGAACGACGCAAACTGGGCGATGAGAATCAGTCGCTTAAAGCTCGGGTTGAGGAGCTGGAGAAAGACCGCAAGCGCAAGCGTAAGATCTTCGAAGAGCTCTCCGGCGATCTTCGCGGGCTGGTCGAAGAGAACGATCGCCTGGGCGGTGAACTCGCCAGTGTCCGCGAGCGTCTGGAGCAGGCTCCCACAGGGGAGGCGCTTGAGGCCTTGCAGTCGGAACTTGTCGAGCGCGAAGAGCTCATCACGTCGCTCTCTGCTCAGATTGAGGAGCTGGAGAGCGACGCCTCCAACCTCACCCGCGACCTGGGACAGATCGCCGAGGAGCGAGACGCGCTGGCCTCGCTGGAAACCGAGCTCCGAGAGCAGCTTGAGGCCGCCCGCGCCGCCCAGCTCGCTGACCTCGAAGAGGGGGAAGCGCTCGAAGCGTTGCGCAGCGAGATGGCCGAGCTTCAAGCCCGGCTGGAGGCCGCACAGGGCGAGCTCGAAGAGGCGCGCCAGGCCGTAGAGGACGCCGCCGAGGCCGGAGAGGGCTCCGACGCCGAGGAGCTCGCCAGGCTTAAGGCTGAACTCGAAGAGGCACGCGACCAGAACGCCAGCGTTGAGATCGAGCGCGATGCGTTAAACGCGCGCCTGGCAGCGCTCGAAGCTGAGCTTCAGGCCCGCGATGAAGCGGCGAGTGAGCGAGGTGAGAGCGGAGCTGTCGACGAGGGCGAGGTGGCGAAACTTCTCGAAGAGAAGACCTCGCTGGAGGCTACGCTGGCTGAGATCATCCTGGAGCGTGACCGCCTCGAAGATCAGCTTCGCCAGCTCGCCGAAGCCTGAGGGCTCAAACCTCCCAGAGGGTGAGCACGCCCAGGTGATCGGAAGCCGTGGCGTTCTCCAAAACCCGGTGGGCCAGGGCGCGAGCGCCCTGGCCCAGCACGAAGTCGATGCGGCGGTCAGGCTGGTGGGCCGGGAAGGTCTCAATCGCTTCGGGCGCGCCCGGATCGTCGCAGACAGCAACCAGCGCCTCAAGCCATTCAGCGCGCTCGGGTTCGTTGAAATCCCCCATAATGAAGCGGGCCACCGGCGCATCATCCGCACCACAGAGGGGCGCTGCGCAGATGCGTTCGCGCAGCACCTGGCCTTGCTGCGGGCGATCTTCTTCCAGGTAAGAGAGATGCGTGCAGAAGATCTCCACCGCTCCAGCCGGGCTGTCGATAAGGACTCGTGCCAGCCGTCGGGGTTCGTCGCGGATTTGAGGCAAGGGGTCGACCTGAACCTCCAGAATCGGCCAGCGGCTTAAGAGGGCCTGGCCGTAGCGCGCCGGCTCCTGACCAGGGCGGTCCTCGATGATCGCCGGGATAAAGATGTGATGCTCAAGTCCGGTCAGGGCGCTGAGCCGGGCGGTGGAGTCCCCGGAAGGTCCCATCGTCCAGTGATGCCCGACCTCCTGAAGTGCGACCACATCGGCATCGGCCTCGTCGATCACTTGAGAGATCGCATACAGCCCTTCCTGAATGCCCAGGCGGATGTTGTAGGTCATCACTCGAAGTTGGTGTGGCATCGAAGCCTCCCGGCGTTGGTTGGGGGTAGGGAAGTGTGCTAGGGCTCGAAGGCGTTTCAGGCAACTCATGGGGCTCTGTGGATGGGGCCCGGCTACCCGGAGAGAAGTATGGTGGAGAGACGGTCGGAAGGGAAGAAGTCGCACGGGGCGTTTCGCTCGGTGCCCAAGACCGGCGTGATCTATGTGATGAGCGAGGCCGGTCGCCACGGTTACCGACCCGGTGATCCGGGGTGGACCAATCTCGGCCAGGGCCAGCCCGAGACCGGGATGCTTGAGCATGCGCCTGCGCGCATCGATGCCATCTCGATTACCGAAGATGATCACGAGTACTCCCCGGTCACCGGATTGTGGGAGCTTCGCGAGGCTGTGGCTGACCACTACAACCGCCGCTACCGCCGCGGTATGGCCAGTCAGTACTCCGCCGAAAACGTCGCGATCTGCGGCGGTGGGCGCACCGCGCTCTCTCGCCTGGCCGCAGCGCTGGGGCCGATTAACCTGGGGCATTTTTTGCCCGATTACACCGCCTACGAAGAGCTGCTGGATCTTTTCCGCCTCTTCAACCCCATCCCGATTTTGCTCGACCCGCGCCGGGGCTACGCGTTTAGCGCGGGCGAACTCGAAGATGAGATTAAAGGGCGAGGCCTCTCGGCGCTGCTGCTCTCTAACCCCTGCAACCCCACCGGAAAGCTGGTCGGAGGCGACGAACTCGGCCAGTGGCTGCGCGTGGCGCGGGAGCTCGACTGCGCCATGATCTTCGATGAGTTCTACAGCCACTACGTCTGGGGCAAGTCCGTGGAGGAGGCCACCGCGGCGCGCTACGTCGAAGATGTGGAGCGAGATCCAGCGGTCATCGTCAATGGCCTGACTAAGAGCTGGCGCTACCCGGGCTGGCGCCTCTCGTGGACGGTGGGGCCGAAAAAGGTCATCGAGCGCGTGGCCAGCGCCGGAAGCTTCCTCGATGGCGGCGCGGCGCGTCCGCTGCAACGCGCGGCGGTCAGACTGCTTGATGATGAGGTCACCGACGCGGAGATCGTTGCCATACGCGAGCGCTTCGCCGCCAAGCGACATATGATGATGTCGCGCCTGCAGAAGATGGGCATCAAGCTCGACTTGCCTGCTCAGGGCACCTTCTACGTGTGGGCCAATTTAAGTGAGCTTCCGCCCGGACTTCGCGATGGGATGGACTTCTTCTCGCAGGCTCTCAAGAGGCAGGTGATCTGCGTGCCCGGCGAGTTTTTTGACGTCAACCCGGGCCAGCGTCGCGCCAACCGCTACAGCCGCTTTAAGAACTACGTGCGCTTTAGCTTCGGGCCGCCTCAGGCGGAGCTTGAGGCCGGGCTCGACCGTCTGGAGCAGATGATCGCCGAGGTGTCTCAGGCGCAGATGGCAGGCGCCTGAGGGGAGCTTTCCAGCTCTCAATGGGGGCTGGAGAGAGGGAGCTCGAAGCAAAAGCGCGTGCCCTCGCCGAGGTCGCTCTCGACGCTTAGCTGGCCGCCGTGTTCTTCGAGGATCTGCTGGGTCATCGGGAGCCCCAGCCCGGTGCCCTGGGACTTGGTCGAGAAGAAAGGCTCAAAGAGGCGCTCCAGCGCCTCAGGGCGAATGCCTTCGCCCTGATCTTCGATTGCGACGCGGGCGACGCCCTCGACGCGGGTCACACTCACCACGATCGCATCGCCCGGCGAGCTGGCTTCGACGGCGTTTTTGATGAGGTTGAGAAGGGCCTGGCGTATCTGGTTGGCGTCGACATCCACCTCCAGGGGGGCGTTGTCGATGGTCACAATCACCTCGACACCGTGCTGGCTCCACTCCCATTGATGGAAGTCGATGAGCCCCTGAACGATGTCATCAAGGTTCTCAGGCTGGGTCTTCGGCGAGGGCAGGCGCGCGTATGTGAGATACTCTTCGGTAATGTCGCGCAGACGATCGATTTCTTCGATCACAGTTTCCAGAAGAGGGCGGATGTCCTCATCGGAGGCGTCGATGCCGCGCTCCTCTAAGGCCTCGGCGAGCATCTCCACATTGAGGTTGATGCTGGAGAGGGGGTTTCGCAATTCATGGGTGATCAGGCTGGTCATGCGCCCGATGGTGGCCAGGCGTTCCGACTTGAGCAGCGCGGCGTGTTGGCTGCGAAGGCGAGCATCGCGTTCGGCGAGGCTGTGGGCCATCGCGTTGAACTCAGCGGTGAGCAGGGCGACCTCGTCCTGGCCCATGCGGGTCGAGGGGGTGGGAAGAGGGCGGTAGTCGCCCTCACCGATGCGACGGGCAGCCTGGGCGAGCGTGGTCAGCGGTCGCAGCGTCCAGACAATGAGAATGAGCACAAGCAGCGCCACCGCCAGAGCGGCAAGGCTGAGCGCGCCCAGTGCGTAGACCGAGCTGCGTTCGGCGTCATCGGCTCGCGTCAGGGCCTGATCCGTGGCCACACGCAGTTCGGCGCGCAGCTGTGTAAGTCGATTGTCCAGCGCGCGCGCCTCGGCGCTGAGCTCGGTCTGCGTCTCCGAGATGGAGGCCGAAAGTTCGGACCCCTGCGGGCGCTCCCTCAACACCTGGGCGGTAAACGCACTGGCCGCCTTTGAGAACTCCGCGCCGCGCGTTTGCAGAGCCCGGAGATCGCGAAGGATGGACGCAAAGGCCTCACTCTGCGCCGCGGGTACCTCCTCAAGCTCGCTGAAGTCGGCCAGGAGCGCGGCCTCGCCGAGCTCCTCGTCGAGGTTTTCAGGCAGCGCATTGAGCAGGCGAGTCAGCTGCAATGAGCGACGTAGTACCGCCGGATCGCGCTCGTTGAGTACGACGTGAAAGCTGCGCAGATCGTTTTGCACATCGCTCAGTTGCAGCCCCAGCGGGACGATACGTTGGTTGATAGCGCGAAGCTGCCCGTAGAGGCTCTGGGTGCGCTCGACGCCGAACATCACTACCGCGCTAAAGACGATGGTGACGCCGGCAAAGGCGATGAAGACTTTGGTGGCCAGGCTCAGGCGCATGGGCTCGTGGTGGGATAGGAGAGTCGGGGGGGAGGGACCAACGCGTCGATAGTAGCGAGACGTCGTCACGCCTGTCGACCTACGTTCAGGCGCCGGAGACCCGGGAAGCTGTCACGGGCTGCAGCGGGAAGAATTCTCTCGATCCTTTATTGCAAGTGATTTGCGTTTGCATTACTACGCCGTGGGCCGAGCCCGAGGGGCGTACGTTTCGCTTACGAAGGAATCAACATGAACATGTGGCATCTGACAGGGGTGGTGGGATTGAGTTTGATGGGGTGCGCCGCCGGAGTTGCCGACGCAGAACCAGCGCAGACTCCGAATGACGCGGGGGAGATGGACACGGCGGCAGGTGATCGTGGCGATGTCGCCATCCGAGATGTCGAGGCGTTCACGGACGGCGGTTGGGAGGAGCCGCGCGACGCTGAGGATGGTGGCGGGGAGGTGGATGGCGGGGCCGACCCGGTGGAGGCATGGGCCCCGGGAGATCGGCCGATCGGGGAGGGGCCTTTCTGGCCGGGAACGGGGCGACGCGAGTTTGTCGCGTCGCACTTCGACGACCACGTCTTCTGGGAGGCGGGGGTGCAGGGGGGCTACCACATCTGGATCGCCGCGGAGGTCGACCGACACGTTCTCGATGCGATCGACGAGGAGGCTCGCCGGGAGATTCGGCACACCTACACGTTTTTTCATGAAGATGGCGAGTTGCTGGCCACCGCGAGTCGCACCGGAGGCTTTCGTCTTAACGAAGACGAGGGAACCTGGCAGGCGCGGGGCTTGTACGCGGTGCTTCAGGCACCGCGACGTCCCTCGACGATGAATGATGAGGCGATTCGCTACGAACTCGAGGTGCAATGGGGTGATGAGATGTTTCGACGCCAGGTCTGGCTTTTGAGCCAGTGCTGCGACTAGGACGCCGCGAGCCAGCGCTGACGTCGCAGCCATCGACGTCGGCGTCTGCTCGAAGGCGGAGCAAGGAGATTCAAGACATGAAGTTGAGGTTTAAAAATTACCGAGCCGCACTGGTCGCGAGCGTGGTTGCGGTCGCACTTGCTGCATGTGCTGACCGCGCCGAGGAGCCCGGGACCAACGAGGCTCCCGATGCGCGTTCGGCCGAGTGGGACGTTCTGGCCGAGGAGCTGCCGGCGGCTCTTCTTTCGGTGGCCGGGCGCGCGTCAAACGATGTGTGGGCCGTGGGCGCTCAGGTCGGCGATAGGCCCATCGCGATACACTATGATGGGGAGTCGTGGGTTCAGCACGACGTCCCATTTAACGTGGATTTGTGGTGGGTCCATATCACACCATCGGGGCGCCCCTATTTTGGTGGAAGTGACGGGGCCATTCTGACCCTGGAGGGTGAGCGTTTTCGACGCATCGACGAGCTGAGTCTGGCCCGTCATACCGTCCTCGGAATCGCCGGAGAGGAGGACGATCTCTACGCCGTTGGCAGCATCGGCGCTCGCAGCGGATTTGTATGGCATTTCAATGGCGAGCGCTGGCAAGACCTCCCACTCCCGAAGGAGATGCCACGTCTGGAGGACGGCACGCTCCCGGGACTCTTCAAAACGCACGTCGACGAGGCGGGCACGCTCTGGGTTGTCGGCGCTGAAGGCACGGTCTTGCGACGCCAGGGCGAGGAACCCCTGGAGCGTGTTGTCGTCGATACCCGGGCGACGCTCTTTACGGTGCATGGCGCCGGCCAGACGGTTTATGCGGCCGGTGGGCACGCGCAGGGCGTCATCGTGGAGTTGGGCGATGCCCCCCGGGTCGAGACGCTATCGACACCCTTTTTGCAGGGCGTGCATGTCTCTGATGACGGGGAGGTCGTGGCTGTAGGCGGGCTCGGAACGATTGTGCGCAAGAGCCAGGAGGGGCAATGGGTGCCGGTGGGCGATGAACTCGACCTCGTCGTGGAATCCTTGCACGCAGTCTGGTCGGCTCCAGATGGGGTTCGGCTGGCCGTGGGGGGGAGCGTCGTCTCGCCGGAGCTCGATGAGGGGTTGATGTTGATTCAGGGGGAGGGGGCAGCGCCGGAGATCGATGAGGCCTTGCGGCCCGAGCCTCCCCGGGAGCGCTGTCCCGACGAGGTGCTCACCCGTGGCGCGGAGCACTCGGTGGCGCGGCGCTGGATCGAGCAGAATCTGGCCGCCATTCGCCTTGAGGTGCCGATGCCCCCGGTGCATGCGCGCAACCTCTACCATCTCTCGTTAGCGCTCTTTGATGCCTGGTCGCTCTTCGACGCGGAGCAAGAGCCGATTTTGGTCGATGCCAGCCTGGGCGAAGGCGTTCGCGACACATTCTCTCCCGAGGAGTGGAGTGACGCCCGGCACGAGGCGATGAGTGTGGCGGCCTACCGTCTGTTGGCGCATCGCTACGACGGGGGGCTCGGGGCGGCGATAACCCGCGACTGTCTCGACCGAACGCTGGCGTCGCTGGGGTATGACCCGGCGCTGATGGCCGATGAGCGAGGGCCGGCCGGGCGACTTGGCGAGGAGGTGGCACAAACGATCATCGATGCCTTCGTGCAGGACGGTTCGCTGGAGGCGTCGGGCTATCAGTCTCCAGATTATGAGAGCCTGGCACCGCCCCTGGTCGTGGACGATGCGGGCACCCTGGCCAGCGATCCCTCGCTGTGGCAACCCCTGGACCTGGCCCAGGCGGTGACGCAGAACGGCATTGCCGTCGACTCAGGAGTGCAGGGCTACATCGGTCCTCATTGGGCCGTGGTGACCCCCTTTGCGATCGAGCGTAGCGCCGCGGATCGTCCCTATGTGACACCGGGGCCGCGACCGGAGATGGGCGCGGACATGCGCGACTGGGTGGTGGATGTGATTCGGCGAACCTCCTGGCTCGACGCAAACTCCGAGGAAAGGATGGATGCGTCGCCGGGAGCCTACGGCAACAACACCCTCGGCGCCGACGACGGCGAGGGACATGCGATCAACCCGTCGACCGGCCGCGCCTACGACCAGCAGATCGTGTCGCGTAGCGACTTTGGTCGGGTGCTTGCCGAATACTGGGCCGACGGGCCCGACTCGGAGACCCCGCCGGGGCATTGGAATACGCTCGCGCATAAGGCGCTGGATCACCCTTTGTTTGAGCGGCGCTTTTACGGTGATGGCGAGGAGGTCGAGGCGCTGACCTTTGATGTGCACCTCTATCTGGTGCTCAATGGCGCGCTTCATGACGCGGCGATTGCCGCCTGGGAGTTAAAGCGTCTGTATGAGACCTCGCGACCGATCACGCTGATTCGGTGGATGGGGGCCCGGGGGCAATCCAGCGATCCGACGATGCCCTCCTACGATCCGCAGGGGCTTCCGTTGATCGAGGGCTTGATCGAAGTGGTGACCGAGGCCTCAGCGGCGCCGGGCATGCGCCATGAGCATTTGCAGCCCTACATCGGTCAGGTGGTGCTCTTCACCTGGCCGGGCGCGCCCGGCGATCACGAGCATCGCTACGCGTCATGCGTCTGGCAGCGGGCCGTCGAGTGGAGCCCTTATCAGCCGCGAACCTTCGTATCGCCGGCGTTCCCCGGCTACGTCTCAGGACATAGCGCGTTTAGTCGGAGCGCGGCGGAGGTGTTGGCAGAGCTCACGGGCAGCGAGTTTTTCCCCGGTGGCCGTGCTGAATTTGTCGCGAACGCGGGCGAGTTCTTGAAGTTTGAGAATGGGCCCTCGCAGGAGGTTCGCCTGCAATGGGCCACCTACTTCGACGCCGCGGATCAGGCGGGTCAGTCGCGAATCTGGGGCGGAATTCACATCCTCGCGGATGACTATGATGGCCGACTCGCCGGTGCCCAGGTGGGCGAGCGCGCGCTGGAGTGGGCCGAGGAGAACCTCGTGCGCCTGCAGCGCTAGGGCGACCTGATCACCATGACATCACGCTCGCTATGAGCGGGTGGGACGCTCTCTGCCGCGCGTCGTACGTCGCTCCGGCAAAGAGGAGTGTCCCGCTTAAGTGCAAATAACATGTGTTTGTAAAGCATGGAGAAAACATGCGTAGAAATCTGAAGGTAAGAGGTAAGAGCGTCGCGCTCTCAGCGGCCCTTGGGGCCATCGTCCTGTCGAGCGCTTGCGGAGGTGAGACCGAGCAGGGCTCGTCGTGCACCGTCGCCGAGCTTGCCGGCGGTCAAGTGCAGGTAAGCTGTCCCGATGGCACCCGTGCCACGATTTCGGGACCGTCTTCAGACGCGACGAGCTGCAGCTTTGAGGAGTCCGAGGGAGCGGTCCGCATCCGCTGCGATGATGGCACGGATGTGGTGATTCGAGACGGCGTGGACGGCACCAGCGGGGCGTCGTGCAGCGTGGAAGAAGGCGCCCATGGGAGCGCGACGATCGTCTGTGAGGACGGAAGCTCCGCGCCCATTGGGACGCCGGCGCCGGGGGTTGCTCCCGGTGAACTCAGCCTGGAGTTGCTGGCGGGGGTGACCTCGGTGGGGACCACCGATGGGGTCGGCACCGAGACGCGGATGGATGGGGCGCTGGACGGGGTCTACGACCCTCATGGCGAGTTTCTCTACTTCGTGGACACGTTCAACATGACGATTCGCCGCTTTGGTCTGCGCACCCAACAGGTCGTGACCCTGGCCGGTCTGGCGGGTCAGAAGGGGGCGTCGGATGGCGTTGGCGACCAGGCTACGTTTGATGGCCCCCGGGGTATCGCCATCCACCCGGATGGCGACCGCTTGTTCATCGCCGACGGGTTTAACTGCACGATTCGCCAGCTCCATGTGGTGAGCCGTGAGGTGACCACTCTGACCGGCCAGCCCGGGGAGTGCGCGGCGGTGGACGGCACCTTTGAGGAGGCTCGTTTTCGCCTGACCATCGGGATGGTTGTGGAATCGAGCGGGCGTTACCTCTACGTCGCCGATCGTGGCAACAACGTGATTCGCCGCATCGATCTCGAAGACAACGTGGTGGAAACGATCGCCGGACACCTTCCCGTGGAGAACGGCAATGAGTTCCGGGGCCACGCCGATGGGGTGGGCACCGACGCCCGCTTCGCCGGGCCGGGAGGCATCGATCTCTCGGAGGATGAGTCCACGCTCTACATCAATGATACGTTTAACAACGTGATTCGCTCGCTGGTCGTGGCGGTCGACGAAGACGCGGGCGGCGGGCCGGCCCTCTTTGAAGTTGAGACGATCGCCGGCGCTCCCGGTGTGCCCGGCAACATCGATGGAAGTGCCGAGGAGGCCCGGTTTCAGGTCTCGCAGGGGCTGGCGCGTGCCGAGGATGGGCTCTTTGTCGCCGGTTTTCATAACAGCATTCGACGCATCGACCTCAACACCCACGAGGTCACCACGGTGGCCGGCCAAAATGGCGTTGGTGGTTCGTCTGATGGTCCTTATTTCGATGCTCGTTTTGGCGTCTCGTTCGGGATTCTGGCCCATCCCGACGGTCGACGCGTCTATTATATGGACCGTGGAAACAACAGCATCCGCCTCTACGACCGACGAACTCGCCAGGTGAGCACGGTCATGGGCGCGCCCGAGCCCACGGGCTGGCGCGACGGGGAAGCCGGCGTCTCTCGTCTCAATGGTCCGCGAGGTGTCGTCTCCAACGAGGCGGGCACGCGCTTCTATGTGGCCGATGGCAGCAACCAGGTCATTCGGGTCTACGACGCGGAGACGGGCGGTCTGAGCACGCTGGCAGGCCTTCCGGGGCGTGCCGGCTTCCGTGATGGCGTGGCCGACGAGGCTCGATTCGCGTATCCCGAGGGCCTCTGGCTGAACTCGGAAGAGACTCAGCTCTATGTCGCGGACTCCGGAAACGACGCCATCCGTCGCATCGACCTGGGCTCGGCACAGGTATCCACCGTGGCGGGGATGCCGCTGGCCGACGAGGAGACCTCGGCCGACGGACCTCTGGAGGAGGCCCGTTTCGACGCGCCATTTGCCATTGTGGGCGATGAGAGCGCCGAGGGGCTTGTCCTCTACGTCTCAGACTACGCCAGTCACCTGATTCGCCGCGTCGAGCTGGGCTCCGGACAGGTCACAACGCTCGCCGGCGGTGGCGAGTCGGATGAGGAGAATCCGGCAGCCATCGACGGGGTAGGAGCGCAGGCGATCTTCGCGGGGCCTGCCGGGTTGGCGCTCACGGCGGATGGCCAACGTCTCTATGTCGCCGATCAAGGCCATCATGTGATTCGCAGGATCGATGTTGGCACGGCTCAGGTCGAGACCTTTGTGGGCGATATCGGCGTGCGGGATGCGTTTGATGGGGTGGGGGCTGACGCGACGTTCTCGTTGCCCGCTCATCTTTCGCTGGCGCAAAATGACCAGGTGCTCGTGGTGAGCGACCGAGCAAACTTCGCGATTCGACACGTGGATATTGCCGAGTCGGCTGTGACGACGCTTGTCGGCAGTCTCGGCACCTCGGGAGGCAGCGGGCTGCGCTACTCGCCGCTGGACGAGGCCAGGCTCTACTTTACCTCCGGCGTAAGCGTGGCGGGCAACGACGTGATTCTCACGGCGGATGAAGCGTTGCTGCGTGTCTCCGACGTGCTGGGAGAGTGACCATGAGCGCTGAGCGACGACTACGATGGTGCTCAGTTCTCGTGGGGGCGCTGGTGGCAACAGCCGCCAGCGCCTGCAGTGAGGCTGACACGAATATCGGGGGGCCCGACGTCGAGACCTACAGGGATGTCGGGACCGACGTGAGCGAGACCCCCGACGTGAGCGAGGACCTCGATGTGAGTGAGGCCCCCGATGTCACCGAGGCCCCCGATGTGAGCGAGGCCCCCGATGTGAGCGAGGCCCCCGATGCGACGGAGGGGCCTGATACCGATGTGGAGCCCCCTGCTCCACGAGCGCTGGGAGCCTCATGCAATGACACGCAACGCTGCGAGGACGATCTCCTGTGTTTTCGTGACCTTGAGCCGGAGGCGGACGGTTTTTGCACGCGACGTTGCGAGACCCCGGGCACAGGGTGTGGCTATGCGGGGCCCGATCTTCACCTGGCGTGTACGTTGAGTGATGAGGAAGGTCCGGTCTGTGGGTTTGTCTGCTATCTCGACCACGGCGACCATGGGCATTCCTACTCCTGCCCATCAGGTGACTGGGGGCGTTTGAGATGTCAGCTGAGCGCAGGGCCTGGACGTCATCGCTATTGTGCACCGCGAGCGTAACGATGCGTGCGTGGGCTGCCTGATTTAAGCCGTTGACGTGCCGAGCAGGCCGGAGTGCTGGAGGAGGGGGCACTCGAGTGCGAACGTCGTTTGGACCGAGTCGCATACACCATCATGAAGAGGGCAGGGGGGCCTTGTGCGTGGGCCCCGGAGCGTGGGCTCGGCAGGGTGCCGGTTGACGCATAAATCGCGGTTATGCTAGTGAACGAGGCCGTTTTATCCACGCGAGTTGCGCGTCTTAGAGGCGTCGTTCACAGGTCGAGTGCCGACCCAGTGCAGCGCGTATGTCGTCGTGCCCGGGTTCTCTGCGAGGACGCGAGCAGGCCGGAGGTTGAGGTATCATGAATTCTGTCAGTATCGCGAGCCGCGCCAGGCGTCCGCTGGGCGCGCTGCTCTTTATGCTGGGGTTTGTCGCGCTGAGCGCCCCGGCCTGGGCTCAAGAGGGCGAGGAGAGCGGCCAGGGTGAGCAGCCCGCCGCCGAAGAGACAGCCCTGCCAGCGGGACCCACCCCTCGTCTTTTTATGGTGCCGACCGACAGCGTCGGCGGCGAGCTTACGAGCATCATTCCGGAGCGCGTTGATGATGGCACCCGGGCTCGCCTCAAGGAGCAGCGGGGGCTGGAGCTTTTGCCCGACTACCGGCAGATGCAAGAGCGCCTGGGCGGTGGTCGCAACGCGAGTGCTGCGGTGGCCGAAGCCGAGCGCCTCTACACCTCCGGCATCGGTCTGTTGGCCGCCGGTGACTCGCAACGGGCCGCGGAGACCTTCCAGCGTGCGCTCGACATGATGAACGAGCACCTCTCCGATCTTCAGAATTTTGATGTGTACGCCGATACCCTGGCCAATCTCTCACTGGCCTACTTTCAGACCAACTTCGATCTGGACGCTCGCAAGTTGATGCAGCGCTACGCGCAACTTCGCCCCGGGGCCACCTTGGACCCGGAGAAGTTCCCCGCCGACCTGCGCGAGGTCTTTGACGCGGAGGTTGACCGGGTGGAGAAGGCCGGTCCGGGTGTGCTCGCGGTGGTGGGTAATGTCGACGGTGCTCAGGTCTACCTTGACGGTGAGCTCAAGGGGGTGACCCCGACGCGCATTGACGGGGTGGGCTTTGGCCACCACTACCTGGTGGTGCGTGGCGGGGGCAGCGTGTGGTCGCAGGAAGTGCGCGTACGTGGTCGCGGCACAGAGCAGGCCGTCTCGGTGGAGTTGGGCGCGTCGCGAGAGGCGTCGGCTTCGACCGACAATGATCTTCCTGCGTTCTACCTCGATCTTCGCGAAACGCTGCGCTCGGGTCGCTTCGGCACCGAACTTAGCCCCTATCTTGTAGAGTTGACCACGCGTACCGGCGCCGACTTTGTGGCCTGGGTCATCATGGTACGAGACGGGCGCGACTATGCCGCGGCGCCTTTCGTGTACCGGGCTCGCGACGGGATGGTGGTGCAGGGCGAAAACGTCAGCTTCAATATGGAGATGTCGAACCAGCGCGTCGGCGTGAGTCGTCTTGCCGCTGAGATCGCCACTGCGGTGCGCACGATGCCCGCAGATCGGGCGGTGGTAGACGTGGACCTGGCCCCGGCGCCCGTCGTCGCCGTGGAGGTTCCCGCGGTGACGGAGGGAACCTCCGAGGAGGGCGCTTCGACCTCGGGCGTTCGCGAGGTGAGGGAGGAGAACGAGGTCGCTCGTGCTCCGCTGCCCACGCCCGGCCCTGTGGTCGAAGACCCGGAAGTCATCGCCCCGCCCGCAGCGATGCCCTCGGAGGGACGCAGCAACACCGGGCGCTACCTCGCCTACGGCGGCGCCGCAGTCCTGGCTGGCGGCGCGATTGCCGGGACTCTCTTTTTGATTTTGCGTAGCAGCGCCTCGCAGCCCGCGGCGTTTGAGGCGGAGGTGGAGTGGTGAGTACGGTGAACGTTACGACAAAACAACTTGCCTGCCTGCTGGCAGGAACATTGGTCCTCAGTCCGCTGGGATGCGGCCCCGATGAGGCGACGCCCCGGGTGCAGGTTAGCATCTTTGGCTGGGGCCCCACGCTTCAAGGAGACGAGGGGTTTGTGACCGGTATGCCTGCCTACGAGGGGGCGCAGACGGTCCGAATCAAAGTCACTCAGCCGATGGACCGGCGCATCCTTTCACAGAGCTCCTTTAATGTTTCGGAGCGCAGCGCATCGATGCCCGAGATCACGTATGGCGAGCGACTGCGGCTGGATGTGGAGGTCTTTGATGCCTCCAACAACATCGTAGCCGCCGGCGCTACCCCGATCTTCACTTTCCAGGCCGGAAGTCCGCTGCGGAACTTCCGGGCGATGGTCGCTCCGGTCGGCGAGTCGTCGCCGGTAGGGTCGTTGATCCTGGACAGTGAGACGCAGCAGACCCAGTTTGTGCAGAGTGCTTTTGATTATCGGGGCGATACGCATGACTGGCTCGGGCGCATCGGGCATGGCTCTGCGTCAACCTCCGAGGGCGAAGTTATTGTCGTCGGGGGCGGAAATCCGGGGAGCTTCTACCAGCCCTACACCACCCCGAACCTCACGGATGTTTACGACGACATTCAGGTCTTCTCACCGGTGACGGGCTACTTTACCAGCCTGGACCAGGACGACGCTGCGGAGGCCGTCGGTGTGCTCGGTCGCGACAAGCTCGCGGTGCCGCGTGCGTTCCATTCGGTAACCCACCTGGGCGATAATCGCTACCTGGTGGCCGGAGGGTTCACGCTGCGCGATGGCGTGGTGCGGCCGGTGGACTCGCTGGAACTGATCGACCTGAATGAGGCTCCGGGCACCCGCGTGCGCAGCGTCGTTGATTTTAACGGCAACGCCATTCGCCTGGAGACGCCGCGTGGGCATCACACAGCGACACGCCGCACCTCTGACGGTGCCGTGGTGATTGCCGGCGGTCTGGGGCGCGATAACGCGGTGCTCAACACGTTTGAGGTAGTTAACGTGGACGCCGCTCAGGTGAGCTCCGGCCTGCAGATGACCGACGCACGCGTAGGACACGCCGCGGTCTTGCTGCACGATGGGCGCACGGTGTGGTTGGCCGGCGGTCGTGGCGCAAGCCAGGTGCTTGCAAGCTCGGAAGAGATTGTGCCGACGGAGGCCAGCTCGGTCACCACGGAGAGCGTGCCGCTGAATACCGCTCGCTTTGGTGCCTCCGCTCGCCGCATCAGCAGCGGGGGAGGGGACCTGGTGATTGTGATCGGCGGGTTCACCGGCCTGACCGACGGCGGCACCGCCAACTTCGAGGTCGGGCGGCCCCAGCAGGGGCAGATGCTCAGCGAAAGCAACTGGCGTATCAATAAGGCTCGCGGCGCTGCCTCGCTGGTTGAACTTCCCCAGAGCGGTGATTTGTTGCTTGTCGGCGGCCTGGGGCCGGGGCGTGAGCATGTGAGCAACGCCGAGCGTCTGACCTTCCAGGGACTCACCGCCATTCCGCCCTTCAGCGTGAGTACGCAGGGCGATTTGCATCAGGAGCGATTCGATTTTACCGCGGATGTCGCATCCAATGGACGCGTCCTGATCACCGGCGGGATGAGTCGCACCAATAACAACGTTGCCCGTCACGACGCCGAGTATTTTAACGCCTACGACCCGGTTCGTCCGCCCCTCTAAGTGCCGTGCAGAGTTGACGGCGCTTCAGATGCCTGTTAGCTCATCCGGCCTGCCTGACCCGTTCTCCTTCGCCATCGGCGCGGGAGACGCCCACAGCCCAGTGCTATAGATTTTAAGGAGATGACCATGGCTGAAGAGACCACCAACGCGCCCGCCGAAGGCGAAGCCACCAAGCTGAGCGGCGAAAAGATCATGTGCTTTGTATCCAAGCAGATGGTGCCGATCGAAGACACCGTTGAGCTGGAAGTTCAGGAGCACAAGAAGGTTCGCGTGCTTCCGAAGTACATCAAGTACGACCAGAACGCGTAAGGTTTGAGTTCGGCGCATGGCGCCGGCTTCGCCTTTCAGACCCGCTTCCCCTCAGGGAAGCGGGTTTTTTTGCTCTGTAGGACACCCGCTTCATCCCCCTGGTGCCACGTCATCCCCCTGGTGCCACGTCATCCCCCTGGTGCCATGTCATCCCCCTGGTGCCACGTCATCCCCCTGGTGCCACGTCATCCCCCTGATGGCACGTCATCCCCCTGATGGCACGTCATCCCCCTGATGGGACTTCATCCCCCTGATGGGACTTCATCCCCCTGATGGGACTTCATCCCCCTGATGGGACTTCATCCCCCCGATGGGACTTCATCCCCCCGATGGGACTTCATCCCCCCGATGGGACTTCATCCCCCCGATGGGACTTCATCCCCCCGCCAGGCCGCAGGGGCGTAGTTCATGACGTGTTGGTGTGGGTGTGCACCTCTGGAAGAGCGGAGCGTGGGAGCTGATCCCACTTCGGCTTCCCACCTTCTCCCATAGATCGCTTTTGGAGGGTTTTATAAGGAGTTGGGAGGTGTTTGTTTGGTCTTTAAGTTGTTGTTTTTTAAGGGTTAATTGGTGTTTTTGTGGGTTGGGGTGAAGTGCCTTTTGTCCACGTTTTATGCGGGTGAACGCGTCAAATACTTTTCTTGACGACGGATCTGCGCGTCCCTATAGTGCCCTCAGTGGGATGAATTCCCATCCGGTGGCACGAGGTGGTGGAGCACGGGTTAACCGGCAAGCGCCAGGGACGGCGCGGCCGGAGTTGAGATGGGTTCCATGGATGGAGTGTGGTTGGTGATATGAGCCGGGTGTCGCGATGTTTCGAGGTCAGTACGAACACACGATGGATGGGAAGGGGCGTATCAGCGTCCCGGCTCGCTATCGTGAGGTGCTGGCCGCGAATGATCCGACCGGCGACCATGCCGACCGCCTCATCTTGACGCGCACCTTCGAGCAATGCCTGGTGGTCTATCCCATGGACAAGTGGTTGGCCTTTGAGGAGAAGGTTCGCGCGCTCCCTCAGTTCAACCCCAGCGTCCAGCAACTCAAGCGGGTCTATATCGCCGGTGCGGTCGAGTGCTCGATTGATAGCCACGGTCGGCTGTTGGTGCCCCAGGCGATGCGAGATTTCGCGCAGCTCGACCGTGAGTGTGTCTGGGTGGGCCAACTCGACACCGTCGAGCTCTGGTCGCGGGCCAAGTGGGACGGCGCTGTTGAAGACGCGCTGGAAGACCCGCAGGCGCTCTCCGCGGCGATGTCGGAGCTCGGTCTTTAAGAACAGTCCTTCGTCTTAACGCTCAAGGATGAGCGGGCCGCGCATGGTAGCGATCGCGCGGTAAGACTCAGGGATGAGCAGGCCGGGAGCTTCACGGATTGAAGCATGGGTTGTGGCGCTCGTGAGAGCTCTGCAGCGCAGACGCCCAGGGAAGGGCGAGCCGTCCCGGCTTTGAGTTCAGCCGACGACGTGGCGGCGTTTGTAGGTGCAGTCAGAGAGGTCGCCAGTGTCATCGAATCTTTATGCCAGTGACTACCACGCTCCGATCATGGTCGAGGAGGTGCTGCACTGGCTCAACGTCAAGCCCGGGGGCTTTTACGTCGATGGGACCGCCGGTGGTGGTGGGCACAGCGCGGCCATCCTCGATCGCAGCGCTCCCGACGGGCGCCTGGTCGCCATCGATCGCGATCCGGAGGCGCTGAGCACCGTACGCGCACGCCTGGCCGAGCTGGCCGGTTCGCGTCTCACGCTTGTCAACGCCAACTATTCTCAGGCCGCCGAGATCCTCGCCGAACGCGGAGAACTCGCCGACGGCTGGCTGGTCGACGCCGGGGTGAGTTCCCATCAGCTCGATGAGCCCTCGCGAGGCTTCAGCTTTCAGCAGCCCGGCCCCCTGGACATGCGCATGGGCCCCGATGTGCCCACCCTTGCCGAATATCTGGAGTCGACCTCTCGAGAGGAGCTCGCCCGGGTGATCAAAGTCTACGGCGAAGTGCGTGGATCCTGGGGTGTGGCCGGCGCGATTCTGGGAGCCTTCTCCCGCGGAGAGCTTAAGTCCACCACCGATCTTGCCGATCTTGTGGCCTCAAAGCAGCGCGGAGGCTCGCGCAAGATTCACCCGGCCACGCTCGTCTTTCAGGCGCTTCGCATCGCGGTCAACCGCGAGCTGGAGCATCTGGAGGCGGCTGTCCGCCAGATTCCAAACGTCGTCAAGCCCGGCGGGCGTGCGGTCTTTATGAGCTTTCATTCCCTCGAAGATCGCATCGTCAAGCACACCTTCCGAGAGCTCGCCGACCCGTGTACCTGCCCCCGCGATTTTCCGCAGTGTGCCTGCGGTAAAGAGCCTCTGGTGGAGGTGCTCACCCGTCAGTCGGTGGTCGCCGGCGACGAGGAAGTTCAAACAAACCCCCGCGCCCGGAGCGCGCGTTTGCGCGCGCTGACGGTGTTGCCCCATACACGCAGCGATGTGTGATCAGGAGTTGTATGAAGTCCCCTATCATTGGCGCGCTTCGCGATCTGGTTGAAGTCTCCAAAGTGCTGGTGCTCGTCGGGGTGCCTGGCGCGCTCTTGCTTTTTCATGTCTGGCAGGAGTACCAGATCACGCAGACCGGCTATGCGATCGCTGAGGTTACTGAGGAGCACCGCGAGCTGCTCGAAGAGCATAAGCGGCTGACCGTCGAAGCCAGCATGCATGGTCGCGCCGACCTGGTTGCGCAGACCGCGCGCGAACAGTTTGGGCTGGAGCCGGCGCGCCCCGAACAGGTCATTGTCATTGACCTCGAAGCTGGAGATCGTCAGGAGCACGCCGCGCTCTTCGATGGGAGCACCGCGACCCGCTGACGCGCGCGATATCTGGCCGCCTGGAGCACGACAATGGAGCACATCAATGAGCCGCGAGAGCGCTTCTGGCTGAAGGCGCGCTTTTTGATGGTGGGGGTCTTCTTTACGCTGGGGTTTGTGGCGGTTGCCGGTCGAGTCTACTACCTGCAGACCGTCGAGTCGGAGGCCTTGCAGGAACGCGCGGCGATTGAATGGAACCGCGAGGTCGTCAAACAGGCGCGTCGCGGCGATATCGTCGATCGCAATGGTGCCGAGCTGGCCGTTTCCGTCGAAGTTCCCAGCATTCATGCCAATCCCCGACGCATCGACAACCCGGATCGGGTTGCTCGCCAGCTGCAACCTCACCTGAAGCTGAGTTATGACGAGCTGGTCGCGCGCTTGAGTCGAAACTCGAGCTTTGTGTGGCTGGAGCGCCAGTCGCGTCCGAGTGCTGCCGAGGCGATCCGCAGCCTGGACATCACCGGGGTTCACATCACCCGGGAGTACAAGCGCTACTACCCCTTGCGTGAGATCGCCGGGCAGCTGGTGGGCTTTGTCGGCATCGATGGCCAGGGGCTGGAGGGGCTGGAGCGGCAGCTCGACCGCACGCTTGCCGGCGGCACCTATGAGATGCGCGTGACGCGCGACGCCAGCGGGCGCGCGATGCTTTTGAGCGATGCGCCGCAGTTCGGAAAGTTTGAAGGTCACAGCGTTCGCCTGACCATCGATGAGAAGATCCAGCGCGTCGCCGAACAGGCGCTCGCCGACCAGGTTAGCGAGTTTGAGGCCAAAGGCGGCTGGGCGGTCGCCATGGATGTACACACGGGTGATATCCTGGCACTGGCCAACACCCCGGGCTTCGACCCCAACCGCTTTCGCGACCATACCAGCTCGGATTGGCGCCTGCGATCGGTGACCGATACCTTTGAGCCGGGCTCGGTCTTCAAGCCCTTCGTTCTGGCGGCCGCACTTCAGGAGCAGGCCACCTCCCTGGATAAGGTCTACGATATTGAGGACGGTCGCATGCAGATCGGCCGAAATGTCATCCGCGACACCAAGCGCCGCGATGAACTCACTCCCGCAGAGATTATGCAGGTCTCCAGTAACGTGGGCATCTACAAGGTCGCGCAGGAGATCGGTAAAGAGACGCTCTACGACTATATTCGCGCCTTTGGTTTTGGTCAGCGCACCGATGTGGGACTTCGCGGCGAACAGCCCGGGCTTGTGTGGCCGGCTGACCGCTGGCCGGAGATCACTTTTGCCAACGTCTCCTTCGGCCAGGGGTTGACCACCACTCCGATGCAACTCGCCGCGGGAACCGCCGCGCTGGCCAATGGCGGACTTCTGATGAAGCCCCGCATCATCGACGCGGTGCTCGACCGCGACGGCAGTATCGTCGAGCGCGAAGAGCCCACGCTTGTGCGCCGGGTCGTCTCCGAGCAGGTCGCCGAGCAGGTCTCCTGGGCGATGTCCCTTGTCACCATTAAGGGAGGTACCGGAACCAGGGGGGCGATTCCGCACGTGACCGTTGCTGCAAAGACGGGCACCGCGCAGAAGGTCAACCCGGAGACGCGCCGCTACGATCCGGATATGTGGATCGCAGGTTTCGTGGGTTACGCTCCGGCCGAGTCACCGGAGGTTGCCGTGGTGGTCTTTATCGATGAGCCGCAAAAGACCCACTACGGCGGCGTTGTGGCTGGACCGGCCTTTGCGCGCATTACGGCCGAGGCGCTGCGCGTGCGCGGGATCATGCCACTGCCGCCCGATGCGCGTTTCCAACTTCAAGAGGAGCCGCCCGAGGCGCTCGCCAGCCAGGCCGCAGCCCCGGCACCGCAGCATGTGGTGACCCTGCCAACGATGCGTGTCCTCGATCCGACCGTGGATGAGGTGGCCGAGGGGCAATTGCCCAACTTCACCGAGCTTACACTTCGTCAGGCGATCGATCGTGCCCGGGAGTTCGGGTTCGTGCCCCAGGTCACCGGTTGGGGGCGCGTGATCAATCAGGATCCACCACCGGGAACACCGCTGGAGGAGGTCGCGGCGCTCAACCTTGCGCTTGCGCCCGGAGGCAGGCATGGAATGCTGGCCGAGGAACCCTCGGCAGGTGGACGGGATCAGCAGTGAGGCCAGCGTCGATGAAGTTGAACGAAGTTGTACAAGCATTAAAAGAGCAGGGCGTGCGGCTGCGCAGTGGCGCGGCCGAAGTCGCTCTGAGCGCCCTGACGCAGGACTCGCGTCAGGTTTCAGCCGGTACGCTCTTTGTCGCGGTGCGCGGCGAGCATTTTGATGGTCATGCGTTTGTCGAAAAGGCCATCGCGCAAGGCGCCGCAGCGGTGCTTGTCGATGACGACTATGACACCTCGGCGCTCACCTGCCCGGTGCTAAGCGCGCCGGATACCCGCGCCATTCTTGGCCATCTGGGGGCGGCCTTCTACGCGCACCCCTCCCGCGCGTTGGACGTGGTCGGAGTAACCGGCACCAACGGCAAGACCACCGTTTCGTATCTGGTGGAAGCCATCGCGCGCGAGGCCGGCCGCGAGGTTGGTGTCATTGGCACCATCAATAACCGTTGGAAGGGCCGGGTGGAGCCCACCGTCAACACCACACCTGACGGGTTGGCGCTGCATCGACGACTCAGGGACATGGCCGATGACGGGGTCGATCTTGTGATCATGGAGATTTCCAGCCATGGCCTCGCGCTCGGACGCGTTGACGGGGTGGCCGTAGACGTGGCGATCTTTACCAACCTCACCCGCGATCATCTCGACTTTCATAAGACGATGGAGGCCTACCGCGACGCCAAGCGGCTGCTCTTTACGCGGGTGCTGCCCCAACGCATGGATGTTCAGGGTGTGCCGGGAGCGGCCATCATCAACATCGACGACGTCGAGGGAAAGACGCTCGCTGCACTTCTTTCCGATGACCCGCGTCTTGATGTGACCACCTACGGAGCGAGTAAGGGGGCAGTGATGGAACACAACGGGCGTGCCGCGACCTCCCAGCTCCGGGCAACCGACGTACAGATGCGCATCGACGGAACCTCGCTGACCCTCGCATCGCCAGACGCGGAGCTTCCCATTGAGACGTCACTTCATGGCGAGTTCAATGTCTCCAACATTCTGGCAGCCGCCGGTGCGGCGCACGCGCTGGGCATCGCCGATGAGGCGATCGCCGCAGGATTGCGCAACCTCTCCGGGGTGCGCGGGCGGCTGCAGCGCGTCGAAGGCCCCGAGGGCACCCCGGCAGTTTTTGTCGATTACGCCCACACTCCCGATGCGCTTGAGCGTGTGCTCACGACGCTTCGCCCGATGGTCGCGGGCAGGCTTCGGGTGGTTTTCGGCGCCGGTGGTGACCGCGACCGAGACAAGCGCGCCCCGATGGGGCGCATCGCCTCGGAGCTCGCGGACCACGTCATCATCACCTCCGACAATCCCCGCTCCGAAGAGCCCGGGGCGATCGTTGCGCACATTCTGCAAGGGGTGCTCTCACGGGCCGGCCTTGAGGTGGAGGCAGTGGTCGATCGCCAGGCGGCGATCGAAAACGCCGTCGGCAACGCCGCGCCTGACGACGTCGTCCTCATCGCTGGCAAGGGGCACGAAACCTATCAGGAGATCGCCGGGGTGCGCCGTCATTTCGATGACGCCGCGCTCGCTGCGGCCCTCCTGAAGGCCCGGGCGCCGGCGGCCAGGGGGAGGTCATGAGCACGCTTCGACTCGCAACCTGGCCCCTCGAGAAGATCGCAGAGAAAGCGGGGGCGCAGTTGCACGGCTGGCGCGATGGACGCGTGAGCGGCGTCAGTACGGACACCCGTTCCATCGCTCCCGGAGCGCTTTTTGTGGCGCTGCGCGGCGAGCGCTTCGACGGACACCGTTTTGTCGAAAGCGCCTTTGAGCGCGGCGCCAGCGCGGCGCTCGTCGATGCCGCCTGGTGGGGCGACTACGCCGACCCCGATGGCGCCCAGATGTTTTTTGTGGTCGACGACACGCTCAACGCTCTCGCGCGTCTGGGGCACGCCCTCTGGCAGGAGGCCACGGCCGAGGGCCTGCACACCGTCGCAGTGACCGGCTCCAACGGAAAAACGACCACCAAGGAGCTCCTTTCGGCGCTGTGGTCGACCCGAGGCAAGGTCTGGGCGACACCCGGAAACTTAAACAATCACATCGGGGTTCCCCTCACCCTCTGCGCGCTGCCCGTCGACTGCGACCACCTCATCTGCGAGATGGGGGCGAACCATATCGGTGAGATCGCCCATCTGGTGCGCCTTGCGCCGGGATCCGCCCGTGTGATCACCTCGATCGGCAGCGCTCATCTGGAGGGTTTTGGCTCCATGGAGGGCATTCGCCGCGGGAAGTCCGAGATCTTTGAGCATTCCGATGCTGACTCCCACGCGGTCTTTCCCTTTAGTGAAAAAGATGAACTGGTACTTGAGGGTTTTTCCGGAACAAGGTGGACTTTCGGGCATCAGGAGGGCGCGCGGGTGCGCGTCGTCTCACTTCGAGAGCGCGCGCCTGGGGAACCTTCAGGTATGACTGTAGGTCTTGAAGTGGATTCTAGAGAGCTCACCCTGTCGCTTCCCTTGCTGGGGATGCACAATGCGACCAACCTCGCTGCGGCGCTGGCGACGCTGGCGGCCAACGGGGTAGAGCTCGATGAGTCCCTTCTCAACGAGGCACTTGCCCGGCTGGTCTTGCCGGGAGGACGCTTTCGTCAGCTTGTGGTCCAGGGCGTGCACATCCTCGATGATGCCTACAACGCCAACCCTTCCAGTGTACGCGCCTCGGTGGAAGCGTTTGAGCGCTGGGCGGCCGCCCGTGACTGTCAGGGGCGCTACGCGGTGCTCGGCGAGATGTTGGAGCTTGGCGAGGGTGCCGCCGGCGCGCACGCGGAGCTTGCGCGGTGGGTGGCGCTTCGCCCGTCCATCGACGGGCTGGCCTTCGTAGGAGGCTTCTCGGAGCTGATGGCTCGGAGCGCCCTTGAGGTGCGCTCGGAGCTCGATGTGTGCGCCTTCTCCTCGATTACCCGAGAACTGACCGACTGGGTTGGAGCCCGACAGGGCAGTGCCGTGCTTCTCAAAGGCAGCCGGGGAGGTCGCCTGGAGACCATCGTCGACGCTCTCACGAACGACCCCGCGTCTGGCTCGCCGGGCCCAAACTCTAGCGAGGCATAAGCCATGCTTTTTGAACTCTTCTTCATGCTCAAAGACGAATTCTCCTGGCTGAACGTCTTTCGCTACGTCAGCTTCCGGGTGGTCGCCACGATGCTCACCTCCCTGATGGTGAGCTTTTTGCTCTATCCCTGGTTTATCCGAAAACTGCAGGCGCAGCAGATTGGCCAGGTCATCCGCGACGACGGACCGCAATCTCACTTCAGTAAGGCCGGCACGCCTACGATGGGTGGGGTACTGATCCTCTTTGCTGTGGTCGTCTCGACGCTGCTCTGGGCCGACCTGAAGAATCCCTACGTGGGGGTCGTCCTGGGGGTGACGGTGTGTTTTGCCGTGGTCGGTTTTTTCGATGACTACATGAAGATCCGCGGCCGCTCCAGCGCCGGACTCAGCGGTAAGGCGCGCCTGGGCATCGAGTTTGCGGTTGTGCTCGCGATGATGCTCTTGATGTTCAAGAGCAACGTCTTCAGCTACTCCACAGAGCTCTACCTGCCCTTTGTGAGCACCGAGAAGTTCAGTCTGACCTTGCCCCTGTGGGTCTACGTGCCTTTTGCGATGCTGGTCGTCGTGGGCACGGCCAACGCGGTGAACCTCACCGATGGCCTTGATGGCCTGGCGATCGGCCCGGTGATTATCGCTGCAGGAACGTTTTTGATCCTGGCCTGGAGCACAGCCACGGTTCTCCACTACACCGAGGTGATCGACGGGGTGCAGGTGGTCTCGCGCTTCGATGTCGCAAAATACCTGATGATCCCGAAGGTTGAGGGCGTTCAGGAACTGGCCATCTTCTGCGCGGCCATCATCGGCGCCGGGGTGGGCTTTCTCTGGTACAACTCGTTCCCGGCTCAGGTCTTTATGGGCGATGTGGGAAGTCTATCCCTGGGCGGCGCACTCGGCACGCTGGCAGTGGTCACCAAGCATGAGCTGCTCTCGACGATCATCTTCGGCATCTTTCTGGTGGAGGCGCTCAGCGTCATCACGCAGACCACGAGCTACAAGCTCACCGGAAAGCGCGTCTTCCGTATGGCGCCGATTCATCACCACTTTGAGATGAAGGGCTGGCCAGAGCCCAAGATTATTGTGCGCTTCTGGATCATCGCCATTATGCTCAGCCTGGTGGCACTGGCGAGTCTGAAGCTGCGTTGAGGCTCGCCGCCGCTCTCTTCGTAAATCGATGACCGACGCCATGGCCACGGAGGGCTCATGTCGAGCGATCTTCTCTCACATCTGACGCGTCAGAAAAGCCGCGGGGCCAGCGGCTCGCTCGCCGCCGACGGTGAGCGCCGCTGGGACATCTGGCTGCTCTTCTTCGTAGGGGCCCTGGTGACCTACGGGCTGGTCATGCTCTATTCGGCCAGCGCCGTGATGGCCAGCCAGCGCATGGCTGCTCATAACGTGCTTTTGTGGAGTCAGACCCAAAAAATAGTGCTCGGGGTGGGGCTTCTGATCTTCGCGTTGCAGTTCGACTATCGCTGGTACAAGCGTCTGGTCTATCCGATTTTGCTCGGGACCGTGCTGCTGCTGATCCTTGTGACCATTCCCGGGATCGGGGTGGTGCAAAATGGCGCCCGGCGTTGGTTTAGCCTGGGCGGGCTCTCGTTTCAGCCAGCTGAAGTCGCCAAGCTCACCGCGGTGATCTTCATGGCCTATTCCGTGAGCAAAAAAGCCAAACGCATGGGCTCATTTACCATCGGTTTTTTGCCACACCTGGTCATCATCGGGTTGATGGTCGGCCTGCTGATGTTGCAGCCCGACTTCGGCAGCTCGGTCATCCTCATCAGCATGATGATGTTGCTGCTCTTTGTTAGCGGCGCGCGCTTCTCCTACCTGCTGGTGATGACCCTGTGTGGGGCTGGCCTGGCGTATGTCGCGATCAGTAACAGCGAGTATCGCATGAAGCGGATCCTGGCCTTCCTCGACCCGTGGAGTCACCGCCAGGATATCGGCTACCAGATCAGTGAGTCACTGATTGCCATCGGCGCCAGCGGGCTCTCGGGCCGGGGGCTTGGCAACGGTGCTGGCAAGCTGGGCTACGTCCCCGAGCTCTGGAATGACTTTATCGGCACGATCATCGCCGAGGAGCTCGGGTTTGTCGGTGTCGTCGTGCTCCTCTCGCTCTTTATCGGCATGCTCTGGCGCGGCTACCGGGTGGCGTTTAACGCCGTGGATGCGTTTGGAATGTACCTGGCCTTTGGCATCACCTCGCTCTTCGCCCTGCAGGGTATGGCCAACCTTTTTGTGGTTACCGGTATGCTGCCCACCAAGGGGCTGACCTTGCCCTTTGTGTCGTTCGGGGGCACCTCGATGATCATCAGCCTCTTTGCGATTGGCATCGTCCTCAACATCTCCCGCAACGATGAAGACACCTGGGAGGAGGAGCGCGATCATCGCGCCGCGCGCCGCGAGGAGAAGCGTTGGGAGCGCAAGCGCCGCAACATCCTCAAGCGCCGCGATGATCTTCGAAGCTGAATGCTCTTCTCCTTCCAATGGACATTCCCATGACATCTCCCACTTCGACGCCTCCTCATCTTGTGATCGCCGGTGGCGGCACCGGTGGCCATCTCTTCCCGGGGGTGGCCGTCGCCCAGGCCTTTGAGCGCCTCGCGCCCGGCGCACGCGTGACCTTTGTGGGGACCGAGCGTGGGATTGAAGCCCGCGTCGTCCCCGGGCTCGGTTATGATCTCGAACGGGTCGATGTGGTGGGCCTCAAGGGAAGTGGGGCGCTGGGGGTCATGCGGGGGCTCTCGCGACTACCACGCAGCGGGCTACAGGCACGGAGCATCATAAAGCGGCTCGCGCCTTCCGTTGTGGTCAGTGTGGGCGGTTATGCCGCCGGTCCGATCACCCTGGCAGCCTCGCTCAGCGGGGTGCCCACGGCGTTGATGGAGCAAAATGCCATTCCGGGGCTGACCAACAAACTTCTCGCTCGGGTGGTGACGCACGCGTTTTTAACCTTTGAGGAGAGCGCGCCACATCTGGGCGGCGTCTCGTTCTCGGTGCCGGGTAACCCCGTGCGAGAAGAACTCCTGAAGCTGGCACAAACCTTCGCCTATGAGGCCCCCGCGGCCGAGGGGCCCTTCCGTGTATTGATTGTCGGGGGGAGCGGTGGAGCGGGCAGCTTTAACGAACACCTGCCCGGCTGGTTTAAGGCCATGGGCGATTTGCAGACTCGTCTGGAGGTACGCCATCAGGCCGGACGCAACCGTGCCGAAGCGGTACGTCCGCGTTATGAGGGGTTTGGCGGCCAGGTCCAGGTCGAAGAGTTCATCGACGATATGGCGGAGGCGTATCGCTGGTGTGACCTGTTGATCTGCAGGGCGGGCGCGACCACCATCGCCGAGGTGCTCAATCTCGGGCTCCCGGCGATCTATGTGCCTTTTCCTCAGGCAGCCGACGACCACCAGCGCTTCAATGCCCGCTCCGTGGTCGAGGCCGGTGCCGGAGTGATGCTCAATGACGCTGAGCTGGGTTCCGAGCGAGCCGTGAATTTGCTTTCCGGTCTGATGCGCAACCCCGAATCGCTCCTCCGCATCGCGACCGCTGCGCGTCGCATCGGTCGTCCTGATGCTGCGGAAACGATCGCTGCCAGACTGCTTGCGATGGCAGGGAAGGACCTACCCTGAACGGGGTTTGCCGGGGTTGAAGTGATGCCTTTGAGGCAATTTTTTAGACCCAAGAACCCTCTTGAGGGGAGCTAAAAAGGCTGAAATTTTGCTTCAGGTGTTGCGCGCAAGTTGCTGATTTTTAAGTGGAAAGTGTGTGGCAAAGAACGGGTTGCGAGGCCCGTGCGCTCGTGTATTCTTGCCCTCGTTCCAAGGGTGGAACTTACAGATACTTAAATAGCGAGCAGCCACGCTGAGCACGTACAGAACCATAGCCTGGCAGCAGCCATCGGCTCCGCTGGAGGAGCGTCTGGAACGTTTTGCAGGCGCAGCTCTCCGGAGCAGCATGCGTGCCGATGAGCCGCTTCACCGTCGCTCCTCGTTGCGAATCGGTGGTTCTGCCTGGCGCTTCGTGGATCTTGGCTCTCGCGAAGATGTGATAGGCCTCCTGGCGGCGGTCGGTCCCGACTGGCGTCGTTTGGTCTGGGTCGGGCTCGGAAGTAACACGCTCTTTCCTGATGAGGGCATCGACGGTGTGGTCGTTCGAATGAGCGGCGAGCTTGCGGATTGGCATAGTGCCGAGTCGCAGGTGACGGTTGGTGCGGGAGCGGTGAACGCGCATCTTGTGCGAGGGTTGCTGCGTGAGGGTTGGATCGGCGCGGAGTTTCTCTCGCTGATTCCGGGCACCTTCGGTGGCGCTGTCGCGCTGAACGCGGGAACCCGCGAGCGGGAACTCTCCGAGATCCTGGAGCGTTGTGAGATAGCGCGCGTGAACGAAGAGCAGGGTGTCTGGCACGTGGGAACGTTCCCGGCTTCCGAGTTAAACCTGAGCTACCGCCATGCCGGGCTGAAGGACGGCGACGTGGTGCTCAGTGGAGTGGTGAAGGTGGAACGCGGCGACGTCGAAGAGGCGAAGTCGCGGGTGCGGCAGGACAAGGACCGTCGAAATCGCACGCAACCTTACCGTCTGGCGAGTGTCGGCAGCACCTTTGCAAATCCGCAGGGTGATTACGCCGGCCGTCTCATTGAGGCCGTCGGGCTTAAGGGCCACAGGGTTGGCGGAGCGCAGATAAGCGAGTTGCACGCCAACTTCTTTATCAATGCCGGTGATGCTACGGCGGCCGACTTCATCGCTCTGATGGCGTTGGCCCGTCATCGGGTTCGAGAGCGTTTTGGTGTGGAGCTTCGCCCGGAAGTGCGCTTCGTTGGTTTTGACGGGTGGGCGCAACTTATCGAGCAGGAAAAATCGCTAAGGTGAACACGGATGTTCAGCGAGCTTGATACAACGACATTTCGGGGAAAGCGCGTCGGTGTGGTCACCGGCGGTGACTCGCCAGAGCGCGAGATCAGCTTGAAGACGGGCGCTGCGTTTGAGAACGCGCTGCGTGCTCGTGGCTACGATGTGACGGTCTATGATCTGGCCAGCGATGTGGCCCGGCTGGTCGCGGATATCCCGGCAGCGGTGATTATCGGCAGTCACGGTGGACTTGGAGAGAACGGGTCGCTGCAGGGTCTGCTGGAGTGCGCGGGGATTCCTTACACCGGAAGCGGCGTGCTGGCCTCGGCCCTGGCGATGGACAAAGCTCGGGCACGCGAAGCCGTGGCCGATGTGGGCGTACCGGTTGCGCGAGGTCTGGCGCTGCGTCTGAGCGATGTCGCGATGAACGACGCGCAGGCGATCGTCGAACGCATTCAGGGCGCCGGTCTGAAACTTCCGATCGTGGTCAAGCTGAACGACGCTGGAAGTAGTTTTGGCGTGGCGATCTGCCAGAGTACCGAAGATGTCCATGCGGCGATAAGCGAGCTTCGTGTTCATCTGAGTGACGACCCGGCCTCGGCGCTGCTCCTGGAAGATTATATCGAAGGCCCCGAATACACGGTGGGGTTTTTTGGAGATACGTGCCTCGGGGCGATTCAAATCACCGCAGCGCAGGCTTTTTACGACTACGAAGCCAAGTACAAGAGCCAGCAGACTCGTTACGATGCGCTGGACGAGGGCACGCTGCATGCGCGCCTGGAAGAACTCGGGCGTCTGGCCTATCAGGCCCTGGGGTGCAGGGGCGTGGCTCGCGTTGATTTTAAGGGCGATGTGACCTCTTCGCAGGGGCGATTCCTGGAGGTCAACACCATCCCGGGGATGACCGCGACCAGTCTGGTCCCGAAGATGGCCGCAGCGAGGGGCGTTTCTTTTGAAGATTTTGTGGAGTTGATGCTCTCCGGTGCCCGGCTCGATCGGGTGCGCTGAATCGTCGCCTTCAGGCGACGCAGAAGAGGTTGTAGGCAGGCCGCGCATCTCGCGGCGGATGGTTGGGAGTAGGTTGTGTTTCAGAGGCGTGCAAATAATCGGCGGAAGCCGACCCGGGAGCAGCGCGTGGCCAGCCGTAAAGAGACGGCCTGGCTGTGGGCGCGGCGGCTGGGAACGTCTCTGGCGGTGATCGCCGTGGGTCTGGGGCTGCCGTATCTGGTGCTTCAGGGTTACAGCCACACCATGCAGAGCGAGTACTTCCAGGTGAACTACCTCGATGTCGAGGGGCTCAATTACCTGGAGGAGCGTGAGCTCTTGGAGGCCGCCGAGCGCATTGCGGGCGAGAACATCCTCAACGTCGATCCGCGACGCATTGAAAGTGCGATGAGTGGGCTGCCTTTTGTGCGTTCGGTCGAGGTCGAGCGTCGCCTGCCCGACCGCCTGAGGATCACGATTGAGGAGTATGAGCCGGCTGCGCTGATCGCCGACGAGGGCATCTGGCTTGCAGATACCCGTGGCGAGGTCTTTCTGGCGATGGACAGCGCTCGCAGTATTGAGGGTCTCTGGGAGCTTCCGCTGGTGACCGGACTTACGCGAGCTGAACTCGTTGAAGATGAGGCGCGTCAGCGTCTGCTTGAGGCGCTCTCGGTGTGGGAGCTCTATCACGCCATGGGGCTCGATAAGCAGCAGCCGCTGAGTGAGCTGCACCTCGATTCGGTCCTGGGGCTTTCCATGGTGACCGCTGAGACGGGAACAGAGATTCGGTTGGGGTGGGGCCGCTGGCAAGATCGTCTCAGCCGATTGAAAGTCGTGCAGACCTCGCTGATTCGGCGAGGGATGGACGCGGAGTATGTATTGATTGACCAGGAGCGCGACTTGAGTCGCGTGACTGTGGGGCCGCGCACCGAGCCATGGATGCGCGAGGATGCGGCCTCCGCGGGGGCCTCGCCATAGGCGTGGCGAAGCCCCTTTGTATGACGGTACTGGAAGTTCATTTGTAGATGTTTCTGGACTCGTGATGGTCGCTACGTGGGGTGGCGAGGGCACGGGGTTCGGGCCGAGACCAGGGAAGGTGCGGAATGGCGAATCGACGTAATGGTGAGATTGTTGTTGGGCTTGATATCGGGACGACTAAAATCGCCTGCATCATCGGCGAGGTGACCCCTGAAGGGATCGATGTCATCGGGATTGGGTCGCACCCCTCGAAAGGGATGCGTAAGGGAGTGGTGATCAACATCGACGCCACGATCAACTCGATCAAGAAGGCCGTCGAAGAAGCCGAGCTGATGGCAGGCTGCGAGGTCAACACGGTGCACGCAGGCATCGCCGGCGGCCACGTGTTGGGCTTTAACTCTCACGGCATCGTCGCCATCAAAGATAAAGAAGTGAAGGGCGGGGATCTTGATCGCGTGGTCGACGCGGCCCGCGCGGTGGCCATCCCCATGGATCGTCAGCTGCTGCACGTGATCCCTCAGGAGTACATCATCGATGAGCAGGACGGCATCAAGGAGCCCCTGGGCATGACCGGGGTGCGCCTGGAGGCCAAGGTCCACATTGTGACCGCGTCGGTGACCAGCGTTCAGAACATCGTCAAGTGTGCCAACGCCTGCGGTCTCAACGTGGCCGACATCGTGCTTGAGCAGCTCGCCAGCAGTGAGGCGGTGCTCGGCGCCGACGAGAAGGAGCTCGGTGTGGCGGTGGTCGATATCGGTGGGGGCACCACCGATATCGCCATCTACAGCCAGGGAAGCCTTGTTCACACCGCTGTGCTTTCGGTGGGTGGGAACCACCTGACGAACGACATCGCCGTGGGCCTTCGCACCCCGATGGCCGAGGCCGAGCGCATTAAGCAGCGTTATGGCTGCGCGATGACCGGCAAGGTTAGCGCCGAAGAAACCATTGAGGTGCCCTCGGTGGGTGGGCGTCCGCCGCGGATCTTGAGTCGCCAGATCTTGAGCGAGATCATTGAGCCGCGTGTCGAAGAGATCTTTGCTTACGTGGCCCGTGAGATCAAAGAGTCGGGCTGTGAGGATCTCATCTCGGGTGGCGTCGTGATCACCGGCGGTACCACACTTCTTGAGTGCATGCCGGAGCTTGCTGAAGAAGTACTTGGATTGCCGGTGCGCCGCGGTGTTCCGCGCAATATCGGTGGGCTCGTGGATGTGGTGCGTAACCCCAAATTCGCCACCGGGGTTGGCCTTGTGCAGCATGGCGCTAAAGCGCCCGAACGCGCGCCTTTCGGCGAGAGCCATGGCAACCTCTACCAACGCCTGACCACGCGTATGCGCGAGTGGCTTGCCGAGATGTTCTAAGCCTGCTTGCTGACGGATGGGGGCGGTGCTATCGTCGCGCGAAGTCTCAGCTTTATGTGGAAACAAGGCGCGGAGTGTTACCGTTGTCCCTTGGAAGGAGGATGGCATCATGACCAAGTCCGTCCTTGCGGTAAGCGCGCCTTGAGGCGTATCATCTGCGCCCGCCCACGGGTGGGCACAGATGTTCAGTTCTGACTCAGGAGTCCAGGGAAAAGGTATGCTCGAGTTCGATGACGCCGATGTCTCAAACGCGGCAAATATTAAAGTGATCGGCGTGGGTGGGGGAGGCGGCAACGCCATCAACACGATGATCACCGAGGGGATCTCCAGCGTGGAGTTCATTGCAGCCAACACTGACTTGCAGGCGCTGGAGACGAACCTCGCCACGGTCAAGATTCAGCTTGGCGGAGCACTGACAAAAGGTCTTGGTGCCGGTGCGAATCCGGACGTCGGACGTAACTCGGCGCTCGAAGACCAGACCCGCATCGCCGAGGCGCTCAAGGGTGCCGATATGGTCTTTGTGACTGCCGGGATGGGCGGTGGGACCGGTACCGGCGCTGCGCCAATCATCGCGAGTATCGCCCGGGAGTTGGGCGCGCTGACTGTTGGTGTGGTGACCAAACCCTTCCAGTTTGAAGGGCGCCGCCGTCGTCGCTCCGCTGATGAGGGCATTCGCAACCTGGCCAGCGCGGTCGATACGCTGATCACGATCCCCAACCAGCGTCTGCTGGCGATCGCCGGTGAGCAGACCACGATCCTGGAAGCCTTCAAAAAGGCTGATGAGGTGTTGCTCTATGCCGTGCAGGGGATCTCGGATCTCATTACGGTGCGTGGTCTGGTTAACGTCGACTTTGCGGACGTGCGCACCATCATGACCGGCAAAGGGCTGGCTTTGATGGGCACGGGCCGTGCCTCCGGCCCGACCCGTGCGTTGGAAGCCGCCGAGACGGCGATCTCCTCGCCGCTTCTCGAGGATGTCTCCATCGAGGGCGCTACCGGCATTCTCGTCAACATCACCGGTGGCGTTGATATGACGCTCACCGAGATCAACGACGCGATGATGCTCATCGAGCAGGCCTCGCATGAGGACGCCAACATTATCTTCGGCAATGTGATCGAAGAGGATATGCGCGATGAGCTGATGGTGACCGTCATTGCCACGGGCTTTGACAAGGCGCGCGCCGAAAGCTCGGACTTCAGCGAGATGAGCCGCCGTCGCGAGTCGACGACGCGTCAGTCGGCCCCGGTCGCCGCAGCGCCCCGTCAGGCTGAGCCGCCTCGTGCGCCGGCACCGGTTGAAGAGGAGGTGGTCGAGAGTGTGCCCGCCCAGCGTGGTGCGCCTGCCTACCAGAGTGGTGCGCGCTACGATCGCGGCGCACAGGACTCGGTGACCGAGCGTCGCGCCTCCTTTCTGCGTTCGAACACGGGCAGTCACTCGGTACCCGGTGGCCTGAGCGCAACGGAGGAAGAAGAGATCGATACGCCGACCTTCCTGCGCAACTCGCGGCGGCGCAACGACTCCTGATCTTCGGGCGACGCGGTCGCTCAAAGCCCGCTCTCAATGGGAGCGGGCTTTTTTGTCTTTGAGAGCAGTTATGACAGGTTTGATTGAGAACGTCTCGGTCGTGCTGGTGGAGCCCCAGGATGACATCAACATCGGCAACGCGGTGCGTGCCTCCAAGAACTTCGGCATCGAAGATCTTCGGCTGGTGAACCCGGCGAACGCCGATCGCGAACGCATCGCGATCAGCGCGCCGCGCGCTCATGAGACCATCGATCGGATGGGCCGTTTTGGTTCGCTTGATGAGGCCCTTGATGATTGCGTGATGACTGTGGGGCTGACCGCTCGGGTGCGCTCGGCCCACTGGCGTGTCCTGGAGCCGGAGCAGGCCGCCGCAGAGCTTATCGCTGAGGCAGCAAAGGGCCGACGCGTGGCGATGCTTTTTGGTCGGGAGGATAGCGGACTTCCTAACAGCGCGCTTGATCGCTGTCAGGCGGTGGTCACCATCCCCACCAACCCCGACTACAGCTCCATCAATCTGGGACAGGCGGTGTTGTTGATGGTCTGGGAGGTCTCCCGAGCCCTTCGAAAGATGGAGGCCGGTGACGTGGAGACGGCCCCGAGGCTCGCCATGCAGACGGAGTGGCACTCCGAGTTTGACCCGGCACCGATGGCCGGGCTCACGCGGATGTTTGGCCAGGCGGAAGCAGCGCTCCAGGCCATTGAGTTTGTGAAGGGGAGCAGCAACGATCACATCATGCGCAGCCTGCGATCGGTCTTTTTGCGCGCGCGCCTCGATTCCCGCGAGCTGGCGATCTGGCACGGGATTTTTAAGGAGATCGTGGCGTATATGCGCCGCAAGGGCATGGAACCCTGAGCGAGGAGCGCTCAGTCCGCCGAGAAGCAGTAGTTGGTCTCGGCCTGCTCGTCGGCGTCGTAGCAGCGATGTCCATCGCGGCAGGCGTCGTCGCTCTCGCAGCTCTTAAGGCAGAAGCTGGTGTGGCGGTCGATCACCACGCAGGTCGCGTCCTCGGGGCAGTCCCCCGGGCGACAGCCGCGCACGGTGCAGAGCCCCCCCTCCACCGAGAGGTCGCAGCGCGCGCCGGAGGGGCACTCGTTGTCGGAGGCGCATTCCGCGCCGATCTGCGGCGCGCATCCGACGGCCAGCATCAGCGTCAGGGTGAGGATGGCAGGGAGCATGCGCGTCAATGGGAAGAATGGGAGCATGGGGCAACGTTCTGGCTGGAGTTCAGGTGGGCGCGACGCGCTGAGGCTGGCAGGATGCCAGCGACCCGGTCGTTCTACCGTCGCATTGAGATGCTGACAAGATGAAGCCAGCCAGCGCGAAGAGAGCAGGGGGGATGCTCGTGGGGCTTTCGGCCTCGGTGCTCACGCATCTGCTGGCGGTGGTAGTGCTGGCCTGGGTTGTTTCAGGACCGGAAGCGCAGACTGATGAGGAGGAGGCGGTCGAGGTGGTGCTCGAGGATTGGGAGCCACGCTTCGATGAGCCCGACGTCGAGGCTGTGCTGGAGGAGCCTCTTCGTCGTGAGAATCCACCGCTCCCGGATGAGACTCCTCGCCCCGAAGTGGTGCAGCAGGAAGAGCCTCCGCCTCAACAACCAGATCCGCAAGATGACGATGCGCAGCAAGAGCCGCAGCCGCCCTCAGACCAGGCGATCGCCGTGGAGTTGCAAAACCCCGATCCCGCCGAGGAGGAGCCCGAAGATGCGGAGTTCATCGCCGAGGTTGCCCGGCGCACCGATGTACAGATGGTGGCCGAGCAGACGACCCTGGAAGACGCCGAGGCACCCGAGCCCGACGAAGACGTCACGGCCCCGGAGCAGGAGGTCGCGTCGGATGCACCCGAGTACCTCGCCAGTGAGGCTGAGGTGAACGACGAAGATCTGGAGGGAGCTCGTGAAGATCAGGGCACCTCGGAAGAGGTCGTCGCCAGATCGAATGCTCCCTCTGAGGTCGGACGCGATGAGGAGGTTCCTGCCGCTCAGGCAGCGGTAGACCGGCGCGATGAGCCTGTGGTGGAGCCGCTGCCTGTGGCTGAGCCTGAGCCATCCGAACTCGCTGCAGACGATCTGGCCATGAGGCTCCCCGCCGATGAGGCAGCTGAGGTGCCGCTTGCTCGAGATCGCGCTCTGGATACGGCTGAGAGAGCCGAGACGTCTGATCCCAAAGAGGCACCGAGCACCACAGAGCCTCAAGATGCGGCGGCGTCCGGCGTCGCTGACGAGACCCTGGGGCCGGCACGTCTTTTCGGGCGAGATATGAAGGCTTACCAGGAGGTCTTCGAGGAGAGGGATGCAGAACGGGCTGATGAGATTGCCGAAGCGCGTGCCTCGCAGCGACGACGGTTGCTCAGCGGTTGGCAGGGAGACAGCGCGAAGCTGCGCGCGAGCCTGCAGAACTTCGTGCCACATGTGCAGGTGGGCAATCATACGCAGGTCAACGCCGCCTCGGCCGCCCACGCCACGATGATCGCGCGGATGCACCGCCGCTACATTCACCCGCAATGGGCCGAAGGGTTTGTGCGTCGCATTGAGTCCGACCTCTCCATGGCTCACCCCCTTAACAATCTGGAGTTGATGGCTCGCCTTGAGCTTGTGATCGACGGTGAGACGGGGGAGGTTGTCGATGTGGTTCGTCTGGAGAGTTCCGGCAACGAGTTCTTTGACGGGCAGGCGATCATCGTTGCCTGGAACATCACCTCGGTGGCACCCGTGCCCGATGAGGTCATCAGCCATGATGGCCGGGTCTACATCCACTGGGAGTTTGCCCGTGGACCACGCCTCTGCGGAACCTTCGGCGCACGGATTTTCAAACTGACCGAGCCCGGATCTGAGCGTCAGCTGGACATGTAATGAGGGGGCTGCGTGCTTGACTTTAAGGGTGGGCGCACCTAGTGTCCCGCGCCGTACGCAGCCTCGGCCTACTCTCCATGGGTGGGTTGCCGGGGAGTTGATGCGTACCGGAGCAATTCATTTTACTTCTGACCCAAAAGGAACCCCATGGCCCTGCATCCGGATCGCAAAGCGGAGATTATCGAACAGTTCAAGCGCGGTGAAGGCGACACCGGCAGCCCCGAAGTTCAGGTGGCGCTGCTGACTACCCGCATCAATGAGCTGCAGTCCCACTTTGAAGCTCACAAGCACGATCACCACTCCCGTCGCGGCCTGCTGAAGCTCGTCGGCCAGCGTCGCCGTCTGCTTGCGTACCTGCGCAAGACCGACGTCAACCGCTACCGAGAGCTGATTCAGGCTCTCGGCCTGCGTAAGTAAGGCTCTTTTGCCCCCGCTGAGATGGCTCAGCGGGGGCATTTTCGTAGCGCGCCTGAGTCGACAGCATGATTCCAGGTGAGGAACACGACGATGTTGGCCATCGATAGGGTAGCCTGTAACAGGCCCCTTCAGCGCATCAAGGAGCGCTGGAGAGTCCTGTTACATGCTACGCAATCGCGCCCTGCCAAAGGTGTTCGAGTCCCTCCCTGAGGCTGCTCATGACGATGGGCCGGTAAGCGCTGTCCGACCGATAGGTCGGGGCAGGGCGCCAGGCTTCATCTCAGGACTCGGCCTGTTTGTTTTTGAACCACCGCAGCGCGGGGATCGGCCCTGCGTGCGGCGACCATGTTTGAGGAGAAAGAAATGGCAATTATTCGTGAAGGTGCAAAGTTTGGGGACCGTGAGCTGATCATCGAGACCGGCCGTATGGCCCGTCAGGCCAATGGTTCCGTGGTGGTGCAGTACGGCGATTCGATGGTGCTGTGTACCGCTACCGCCGGTGGCGAGCGCCCCGATCTGTCCTTCTTCCCGCTGATGTGCGACTACGTTGAGAACATGTGGGCGGCGGGCACCATCCCCGGCGGCTATTTCAAGCGCGAAGGCAAGCCCAGCGACAAGGCCGTGCTCAGCAGCCGTCTGATCGACCGCCCCTGCCGTCCGCTCTTCCCCGACGGCTACATGAACAACACCCAGCTCATTGCGTGGGTGATCAGCGCTGATCGCGTTCACGACACCGACATCCTGGGCATCACCGGCGCTTCGACCGCGCTGATGATCAGCGACATCCCCTGGAACGGCCCGGTGGCTGGCGTGCGCGTGGGTCTGGTTGATGGCAAGTTCATCGCCCACCCCAGCTTTGAAGAGCGCGAGCGTTCCTCGCTGGATCTGGTGATGGCCATCAGCCCCACCGCGGTGGTGATGGTCGAGGGCCTGGCCGATGAAGTTCCTGAAGATGTGATGGTGGAGGCGCTTGAGTTCGGGCGTGAGTCGGTTCAAGACGTGCTCGACCTGCAGCTGAAGTTGGCGCGATCGATCGGCAAAGAGAAGATGGTCGTCAACGTCACCAGGCGCGATGAAGCCATCGACAAAGCCGTTAAGAAGGCCGCGGGCACCAAGCTCAAAAAAGCTCTGGCGGTGGCCGACAAGATCGAGCGTTATAAGGCGCTTGATGCCCTCAAAGATGAAGTTGTCGCCAAGCTCGAGAAGGACTACCCGGAGAATCTGGGCGATGTGAAGGAAGCCTTCGGCGATCTTAAGAAAGACGTCGTGCGTACGGCGACCGTCAAGGATAAGATCCGTATCGATGGCCGTGGTCCCAAAGACATCCGCCAGATCACCTGCGAAGTTGGCGTGCTGCCCATGGCGCACGGCTCGGCGCTCTTCACCCGTGGTGAGACGCAGGCGTTGGTGACCACCACGCTTGGCACCGAGCGCGATGCGCAGCGCATTGACACGCTCGAAGGCGATGTCACCCGTAACTTCATGCTGCACTACAACTTCCCGCCTTTCTGCGTGGGTGAGGCCAAGCCGCTGCGCGGCACCTCTCGCCGCGAGACCGGTCACGGGACCCTGGCTGAGCGTTCCATCTCTTCGTCCCTGCCCGACCAGGCTACGGAGTTCCCCTACACCATTCGCATTGTCAGCGACGTGCTTGAGTCCAACGGGTCGAGCTCCATGGCCAGCGTATGCGGCGGGAGCCTGGCGATGATGGATGCCGGTGTACCGGTCAAGCACGCCACCGCCGGCATCGCCATGGGTCTTATCAAAGAGGGCGACGACCTGGTGATTCTCAGCGATATTCTCGGCGATGAAGACCACCTGGGTGACATGGACTTCAAGGTCTGCGGGACCGAGAAGGGCATCACCGGCTTCCAGCTCGATACCAAGATCGAAGGCCTGAGCAGCCAGACGATGGTCGACGCGCTGATGCAGGCCCGCGAAGGTCGCCTGCACATCCTCAACATCATGAACGAAGCGCTCGGTGCGCCCCGCAAGGATCTGGCGGCGACCGCCCCGCGCATCGTGACCATCCAGATCCCGGTCTCGGAGATCGGTACGATCATCGGCCCGGGCGGCAAGACCATTCGTGCCATTCAGGAGACCACCGGCACCACCGTCAACGTCAGCGATGACGGCACCGTGCGCATCGCGTCGAGTGGCCAGGCTGCCGCCCAGCAGGCCATCGAGATCATCGAAGGCCTCACCGAGAAGCCCGAGGTCGGCAAGATCTACCTGGGGACGGTCAAGACCGTGGTCGATTTCGGCGCGTTCATTGAAGTACTTCCGGGTGTCGATGGCCTCTGCCACATCTCTGAGCTGACCGAAGGTCGGGTCAACAAGGTCGAAGATGTGTTGCGCGAAGGCGATGAGTGCCTGGTCAAGGTCATCGCCGTGGACAGCCGCAGCGGCAAGATCAAGCTCAGCCGCAAAGAAGCTCTGGCCGAGCGCGGTGAAGACGCCGGCGAGTGATGTTCAAAGCGAGGAGAGCGTGAGCTCTCCTCGCGCGATGCATCGTAGCGAAGCCCGTACCGACCTCCCCGTCGGCGCGGGCTTTTTAAGTTGTACGAGCTTCACCACGCGGGGCTCTCCGATCGTGGCCAGGCCTCCATGAATCGAAGGCGCGTTCCTCCCGTCAGACCCGGGATGCCTCGGTGGTGCGGGTTGTTGCCACCCGGGCCATTTGGTAGCTTGAGCACGTCGACGTCGGCGAGCCTTCAGGTTCGCGGCGTCTCTTCAATCTACGGTGGAGGGTTGCGATGCGAAAACTCAGTGTCCTGGCCATGTTTATGTTCGTGCTGCTCGCGATGTCGTCTCAGGCTGCGGCCGAGGAGGGGATCGCCGCGATGCTCGGCGACATCGAGTGGGGCGATAGCCGCGCCGAGGTCGTGGAGAAGCTGCGGGAGCACATGATCCAGGAGGTGCGCAATGACGAGAGTCTGCGCAACGATCGGGTCGCCATGCAGCGTGCACGCCAGCGCGCGCTTGACCGGGCCCGTGCCGTCGAAGACAGCCACACTCCGCTTCGCGGCTCGCGCACTGGCTACGAGGTCAGCATCATCTCCGGGGAGTTCAAGAAAGATAACAGCGAGGAGCTTCTGCGTGTTCGCGACGACGTCGCTCAGCGCTATTATATCTTCGTCGATGGCAAGCTCTACCGGGTGGTGGTCGCCTACAACCGGGATTATGTCGAGAATGTGGGGTTTGAAACCTTTCTGGCCCAGGCCAGCCGTCGCTACGGCCGCCCCGTTTCGTCGGACTACGGTGAAATCTTCGGCGAAGAGGTTCTCGTGCGCGCGACCTGGGAGGATCGTGACTCGGAGCTTCGCGTCGAAGATAAACGAGAGTTTTTCGGCACCTTCGCGATGATCTTCAGCGACCGCAGCATGCTCTCGGAGCTTCGTGCGGCCAATCGCCTGGCCACCGGCGAGCAGACTCAGCAAGCTGCAGTCTCCGACCGGGTGCGCGCGCTGCAACGCTCGGAAGCCGTTGATCGCCACGCCGGCGCGGTCGATTCGCTGCTCGGCGGGGATACTGCCGTCGACCTCTCGGCGGGGCGCCCGGACTACAGCGAGGAGGAAGCCGCGGCCGCCGAAGCTCAGGCCCGCGCCGAGGCCGAAGCCCGCGCGGAGCGTGAACGCGAGGAAGAGGAAAAGAAAAAGAAGAAGAAGAAGAAACGTCGTCAGCCGCGTAACGACTTCAGTGATCTGGAAGCCGGCGGTGGCGACGACCTGATCATTTACTAAAGCCGCATTGCCCGCAGTAAGTGCGGGCTAACGATGCGATCCTCGCGGGCCGAGGCTGCAAAGGCGGCGCTCGGCCCGTGGTGTTTGAACCCCTGGAGAGATGTGATGACCTTTTCGAAGTCCCCGATCGTGCTTTCTTCCACATTGAACGTCCGTGCCGGCGCGCTGGTCGCGGCCAGCCTGGCGCTGGGAAGCCTGATGGCATGCGGGGGAGAGGATGATCCTTTTACTGAGCTTGAGCCGGTAGCACCGCTATCGCTCGATAAGTCGCAGATCGGTGTGGGCATCCACCACGGCGATGCGCTCGCGCTGGCGGCCAATCGCCCCGAGTCGGTGGAGGTCGTCAACGCTACGGCGACGCACGGGTTGTTGCGGGTGAAGTCCTACGATGAGATCGCGACGGTTGTTGGCGAGTACCACGCTCACTCGTTGCCCTCTCGATTTGAAGTTCGCGATGCCAGCGACTTTCCCGCCAGCGGGACACCGGCCGGGCGCCTGGCGGCCCGTGCCGATGATCTCGTCGCGGAAGTGGAACTTGCCGGGCAGGAGGCCCAGGTAGAGCTCGTCTCTGAGCTGAGCATTGTCGTGGACTTCTGGCGCGAGCGCGGCGACTGGCTGGTCCGTTGGGACGGCCTGCTCAACCAGGGCACCAACATCGAAGGGGAGGGCACCTACGGGTTTACGCGCCAGGAGATGGTCGATGATCTCATCGCGGATCTTTCGGAAGTTGCCGAAACCCACCAGCCCACCTGGATCATCGTCGGTGACGCCATGGACAGGCTGGTAGCCGGGCCTGATGGTGAGCCCATCTCCGAGGCGGAATTCGATGCCTTTAAGGACTTCTTTGCTCAGGCGGTCGACGCTATCAAAGAGGCCTCGCCAGAGACGAAGGTGGCCGCCGGCTTCCACTGGGAGAACATCACCAACGTGATCGCCGCGCGCTATGCCGATGGTGAGGTCAATGAGGCCGCGATCGATCAAGCGTTTGCCGAAGTTGTGCTGCCTCTTGTGAACACGGGTGATGCCGTCGCGCTGCGCAGCTACGCGGTGCCTCAGGATATGGTGGAATCGCACTACCAGTACCTGCGACGCATTGAGGCGATTCACGGTGTGACCAAGCCGGTGGTGGTCTACTCGGCGTCGAGTCCCATCACCTCGCAGACGGCCTACGCGCAGCAGGCCAGCTACTTCACCCGCCTGCTCGAGTACCTGGGTGGCGTCAACGTTGAGCTGCTCGCCTGGGAGCGTCTCACCAACATTGATGGCGTGGATACCACCGATCAGGCGATCATCGGTCGTTGCCGCACGCTCAGCAACCCGGAGAACCGCGTGGTGCAGATGGAGCAGAGCCGTTGCTTTGACGGGTTGTTCTCGCTCTTTCGCCCCAAAGCAGTGATGGATCTTCTGACGGCGCAGGCTGCAGATTGAGACATGTTGGTTGAATGAAACACGCCGAAGGCCGCGCAGCTGCGCGGCCTTCGGCGATCGTGGGTCCCGGCGATTGGGCGATGCTCACGGAGCGTCGGCGCCCTTCGAGTCGGTGGGGGAGGGCGGAGGGCCTTGTTGTGGCGCGCGTTCTGTGGATGGTTCGGTGGGCGGCAGGGCGTCGGCCAGCGCACGCTCAATACGTGTGAGATCATCGACCCCGAAGGCCACCTCAACGACCTGACCGTCGGCTCCGACCAGGGCGTAGGTCGGAAGGGCACGCACCAGGAATGCCTCGGTAAGGACACGATCGGTGTCGAGGTACACAGGGGAGTGGCGCTCGCCGCGGGCCTGAAGGTAGTCGCGGACCACTGTGGGTTCTTCATCGCTGAGGGTGATCACGGTGAGGCGTTCACCGTAGCGCTCCGCTATGGCTGCGATACGCGGTTCGGCGAGTTTGCAGGCCTGGCACCAGGTGGCCCAGAAGTCGAGGAGGTAGGGCGTGCCCTCCAGCCCCTGCGCTGTGATGGGCTCTCCTTGCACAGACGCAAGATCCTGTGTCGGCGCGGGGGCACCGACCAGGTGGCGACGCGCGACTTCATCCGGGGTGGGGGAGGCCGGAAGCGTCAGGCTGCGAGTGAGAACGTCATCGCCGCGCCGCACCGTGATGTCGACGGAGGAGTTGATGCGTTTCCCACGCACGAGCGCGAGCAGCTTGCCAGCGGTTCGCACCGGCTCACCGTCGACGGCGATGACGCGGTCGCCCTTGCGAAGTTCGGCCTGATGGGCTGGTGAGGTACGCAGCACAAGTTCGACTTCCACGCCGGTGCCGTCGCTCGTACCCAGGATGATACCCAGCCAGGGCCTGGCCAAAGGACGCGCAAAATCGGGCTCCTGAGCCAGGACCGGGGATGCGGTGAGGCTGAAGGGGGCCAGGCTCAACGCGATGAGAAACAGGCTGCGGCGGAATAGCTTGGTGTTCATAGGATTTCTGCTCTAGGTTCGGCGGGCGCGCCTCTACGTACCATGATGGCGAGGCGGTCGCGAGGTTGCCGTGAGATGAAGTCGACGAGCGAGAATGCCGATGTGTTCAAAGGCGATGATGCAAAAGGTGTGGACGGCGCTAAGCCTTACGGTGGCGTTGGGGTGGCCGGGAGTGGTGTATGCCAGCGAGGGAGCTGCGGTGGCATCCCGGTGGCCTATGCTTGCCGCCGGGGGGCTTCTGGTGGTCGCGGGTATGTCTCTGATGACCCTGCGTCGCGCCTGGTTTGAGTTGTCGTCCCGGGCGAAGGGCTGGCGAGTGCTCGGTGTGATGCTGGCCGGTGTCGGGTTTTATGCGTTGACCTTCGGGGTCACCGAGCCTCCGCCCGGCGGGGAGCGCGTCGGCTGGATCACCTCGTACTCCGAGGCTCAGGCCCTGGCGAAAGCCCAGAAACGCCCAATCATGCTCGATTTCACCGCGGACTGGTGTCTGGCCTGCAGTGAGATGGAACGCGAGGTCTTTGAGCACCCGCAGGTGCGTCAGCGTCTCGAAGAGGAGTTTGTCACGCTCAAAATCGACTATGAAGCCGGCGACGCCGAGACCATCGCTGCGATCGAGCGTTTCGAAGTTGCGGGCCTGCCGCGGATCGCCTTTGAGAGCCCTGGTGGCGAGTTTCTGCGCGGCCCCAGCTTTGAGGGTAAGCTCGGAGTGGAGGAGTTCAACGCGCGCCTGGATGCGGTCCTTGAAGGACGCGACGCGGGGTCGGAAGGATGGCTCTCGAATGCGCTCCGGGAGCGGGGACTGTGGGCGGTCTTCATCCTGGTCTTTGGTGCTGGCGTGCTCTCCAGCTTTGCCCCCTGCGTGTATCCATTGATTCCCATCACCATCGGGGTCTTCGGGGCGCGCCAGGCCTCCACGCGTCGCGAGGCATTTTTGCTCAGCCTGACCTATGTTTTTGGCATTGTGGTGACGTATTCGGCGCTCGGGGTGATGGCCGCGAGCCTGGGAACGGTCTTCGGCGGGTTTTTGCAGCACCCCGGAGTGCAGCTGGGCATCGCATTGCTCTTTGTGGCGCTGGGGCTTGGGACCCTGGGGGCCTGGGATATGCGTCTTCCTGGAGGCTTGCAGACGCGTTTGAGTCAGGCGGGCGGAGCAGGGTTCGGAGGCGCATTTGTGATGGGCCTTGTGGCCGGTGCAATCGCCGCACCCTGCATTGGTCCGGTGGTTGCGGGCATTCTCGTCTACGTGGCTCAACAGGGCGATGTGCTGCTGGGGTGGTCACTGCTCTCGATCTTTGCGCTGGGACTGGGGCTGCTCTTTCTGGTGTTGGGCACGTTCTCGGGGCTCATCCAGAAGTTGCCGCGCGCTGGCGGATGGATGGAAGGTAGCAAAGCGGTCTTCAGTGCCGTCTTTTTCGGGCTTGCGCTCTTCTATGCGCGTCTGGCGCTGCCTGTGCTTGTTACCCAGACCGAACGGGTCTGGTGGGCGCTCTCCAGCGGGCTTGTCGGTTGAGTGAGAATCCCGAAAGGACCCGGGCGATACGCCGGGTGTCCGTGAGGGGACCGCTCAGAATCAATGCTTGACGCTTGGTAACCTGTGTATAACTTGGGCGCGATCTGGCCCGGTTGAGCGTGGCGTCCGGCTGTCTGGCACGGAACGCCGCGCGTCATGAATCGAGTCACCCTCATCCAAACTGGCGCAAGCTCGGGCGCGGTGTCAGCGTTCCATCACGAGGCTTGCGCAAGCTTGAGCTATCAGGAGGTAAGAGCTCATGCCTATCTACGAATACCGTTGTGCCGGCTGCGGCCATGTCTTCGAAGAAATCCAGCGATTCTCGGATCCCGATCCGGACGCTTGCCCCCAGTGTGGGAGTCCGCAGGTGGGTCGGATGATCTCCGCCAACTCCTTTCAGCTGAAGGGCGGCGGGTGGTACGCCCAGGACTATTCGGGCGGCTCGTCGTCTTCGAGCTCGTCGTCGGGCGGTGGCGGCGAGGGGTAGTGGCGACTACCTGAAAAAACGTTTGGTGATGCAGGAAGTGTGCATAGGATTGCCGCTGACAGATGGAGAGGGCCGAAAACGCCAGCGATTCGCACGTTGAGGTGGCGAGCGTTGGTCGGGCCCCACGGACCTATTGTTCCAGCTTAAGGAGAACCAAAATGGGCAAAATGATCGGAATTGACCTGGGTACGACCAACTCGGTGGTTGCCGTGATGGAGGGCAAAGAGCCCAAAGTGATCGCCAACCAGGAAGGATCGCGTACGACGCCCTCGGTGGTGGCGTTTGATGAGAAGGGCGATGTGCTGGTGGGTCGCGTGGCCAAGAACCAGGCGATCACCAACCCTGAGAACACGATCTTCTCGGTGAAGCGATTCATGGGCTTGAAGTTCAAAGAGCTCAAGAACGAGGCGGATCGCGTGCCTTATAAGGTCGTGTCCTCGGATAACGGTGACGCGCACATCGAGCTTCGCGGCAAGAAGCTCAGCCCGCCGGAGCTCTCCTCGAAGATTCTGATGAAGCTCAAAGAGGCGGCCGAAAGCTACCTCGGTGAGACGGTAACCGAGGCGGTCATCACGGTACCGGCCTATTTCAACGACGCGCAGCGCCAGGCAACCAAAGATGCCGGTCGCATCGCCGGCCTTGACGTCAAGCGTATCGTCAACGAGCCGACCGCTGCTGCGCTGGCGTACGGTCTGGACAAGACCGAAGAAGAGCTCATTGCCGTGTTCGACTTCGGTGGTGGTACCTTCGACATCTCCATCCTCGAGGTTGGCGAGGACGTCGTGGAGGTTAAGAGCACCAACGGCGACACCCACCTCGGTGGTGACGACGTGGACCAGACGATCATCGACTGGCTCATTGCCGAGTTCAAGAAGGACACCGGCATTGATGTCTCCGGCGATAAAATGGTGCTTCAGCGCCTCAAAGAGGCTGGCGAGAAGGCCAAGATCGATCTTTCCAGCGTGCTGGAAACCGACATCAACCTTCCCTTCCTCACCGCAGACCAGAGCGGTCCGAAACACCTCAACATCAAGCTGAGCCGCGCGAAGCTCGAGGCGATGATCGAGCCGATCATCGAGCGGACGCTGGAGCCCTGTCGCAAGGCGCTCGAAGACCGCAACCTCAAGCCCAGCGACATCGACGAGGTGATCCTGGTCGGCGGTTCCACGCGCATTCCGCTCGTGCAGAAGAAAGTCGCCGACTTCTTCGGCAAAGAGCCGCATAAGGGGGTCAACCCCGATGAAGTCGTCGCGCTCGGTGCGGCCGTTCAGGCCGGCGTGCTCAGCGGCGATGTCAGCGACATGCTGCTGCTCGACGTGACGCCGCTCTCTCTTGGTATCGAAACCAAGGGCGGCGTGATGACCACGCTGATTCCTCGGAACACCACGATCCCGACCAAGCGTAGCGAGGTCTTCAGCACGGCGACCGATAATCAGACCTCGGTGACGGTGCACGTCCTTCAGGGTGAGCGTCCCATGTCGGGCGACAACCGCACGCTGGGTAAGTTCAACCTGGACGGCATCCCGCCGGCTCCGCAGGGTGTTCCGCAGATCGAAGTTGTCTTCGACATCGACGCCAACGGCATCGTGCATGTCTCGGCCAAAGACAAGGCCACCGGCAAAGAGCAGAAGATTCGCATTGAGTCGTCCAGCGGTCTTGCCGATGACGAAGTTGAGAAGCTGGTTCGCGAGGCTGAAGACCATCGCGAAGGCGATAAGCGTAAGCGTGAGCAAGCCGAGCAGCGCAACAAGGGCGAGGCGATGGTCCACTCCGCCGAGAAGACGCTCAAGGAGTTTGGAGACAAGCTCAACGCTGAGCAGAAGAGTGAGATCGAGAGCAAAGTGGAAGCGCTTCGCAAGGCTATCGACGCCTACGACGACGCGGCGATTGCTTCGGGCATCGAAGAACTCGAAGCCCTGATGCACAAAGCCGCCGAGAAGATGTACGAGGCGACCGGTGACGAAGCGCCTGGCGCCGACGCTGGTTCGGACTCCAAGGGTGGCGATGATGACGATGATGTCATCGACGCCGAGTTCGAAGAGGCGAAATAATCACGCCGAACACGTGATTCGTTTGGGGTAGCTCGCGATGCGTTCTACCCCCCACGGCAGTGATTTGAAGCCGGCGAGGGTGATCCTCGCCGGCTTTTGTTATAGTAGGAAAGGCCGTCAGGACACGTGTACCGGTCGAGACCCTTGAGTCTGTGAGTTGCTGGAGAAACCAGGATGAGTACGAAAAGCCCCAAAACTGGCCGACAAGGCGCGGTGGAGAGTCACCAACTGGATGATGGCGCGTTTGAACTTGTGGTTGATGATGTGGCCGCAGCAGCGCCCGGAGCCGCCGCGAGCGGTGCCGGTGCGTCCGGGAAGGCTCGGGCAAGCACGGGGTGGGGTGGAAAACTTCTGACCATCGGCGGCGTTGCGGCAGTCGGGGTTGGTGCGATTGTCGCGGTGAGCCTGATGTTCGGGGATGCTTCGACGTCCGGTGGCGCCGACGTTGAGCTTGATGAGGTGCCGTCGTTTCGCCCCTATGAAGGCAGCGGGGCGGTGGCTGCGCCTGCTCCCGCGCCTCGGGTACGTGAGCGCCGGCCGAAGCAGGGCTGGGAGGTCGAGGAGCAGGGCGATGAGCTCCTGGTCAACGGTGAGCCTGCTGAGGCGGACTGGCGCATCACCGAGAACGACGTGATCGGTAAAGAGATCGACGGAGAGCGCATTATCGCTGACTCCAAGGGCGAGCCGATGTCGAAGATCGAGGCGGAGATTCGTGCGCGCAAGATGGTCCAGGCGATCGACGAGTCTGAGTACGAGTTTGAGAGACGGATGCGCGTGCGCGATGCGGTGAACTCCCGAATCATGGTGCCCAGCCGCGAAGGAATTGGAGCGATTGAGCTTGCGCCGGGAGTGACGATGGGCGCGGGGCTTCAAAAACGCCTTCTGAAGCGCTACGGAAACACCGGCGAGGTGGGGCGCAGGGCTGAAGAGGGGGAGGTCATCGAAGATGAGGAAGGCTATTACGACGAAGAAGAAGGGTTTTACGACGATGAAGTTTACCCCGAGGAAGAGGAATTCCTTGAGGACGAGGAATGGGAGGAGCCCACGTATTGAGAGAATGACGCGCTGAGTCATGATATGTGATTTTTATGCGAAAAGCTGTTGACAGCATACGGCTCCTGGCTTACATATCTCCTCGTTGTCGCCGAGGTGGCAACGACTCCCAGGCGGGAGTAACTCAGTGGTAGAGTGCAACCTTGCCAAGGTTGAAGTCGCGGGTTCAAATCCCGTCTCCCGCTCTAAAGAAGCCCCGAAGCGCAAGTCGCTTCGGGGCTTCTTTTTTGTCAGCTGGCATGAGCTCAGTAAAAGATTTTGGAGAGTGCGCGATGTGATTGTTTTTGTAGAAAAGTGGGTTGACACCCCGACCCGCTAAATCTATAAACCTCCTCGTTGTCGCCGAGGTGGCAACGACTCCCAGGCGGGAGTAACTCAGTGGTAGAGTGCAACCTTGCCAAGGTTGAAGTCGCGGGTTCAAATCCCGTCTCCCGCTCTAAGAAGACCCCGAAACGCGTAAAGCGTTTCGGGGTTTTTGCTTTGGTGAGCATGTGCGGTGGTGGCGTGCCCTGCGAACAAGAGAGCGGGAGGAGGGGAACCAAGCACGGGGCTTGAGCGGGCGCCTGCAGCCGCGTTGAGGCCGCCTGATACGCTACGTGGTGGATGGCCTTCTCTCTCTGCTAAAACGGGTCAGGGGAGGGCTCAGGCGCGCTCCTGGTTCGGGCTTTGAGGATATCGGGTGGGATGGATAGCCAGGGGATGCGATGTGGTTTGTCGTCGCCCTCCAGGTGGGCGGAGAGCCCTGTGGATGTGTCGCGTGCCCTTCGGGGGAAGCATGGGCTGTGGGTGCCTTCCTGCCCTCCAGGCGGTTTGTGAGAGCCTTGTGGATGTGTAGCGTGCCCGTCGGGGGGGAGGGCTGAGAGGTTTGGAGATGTGTGCCTGTCCTGCGGGCTCTCTGTGATCCCGTAGAGGAGGGGGCTGGAAGGACTCCGTCTCGTGCACTGCTATAGCGGGGCGTTGAGGAGCATCGCAGTAAGCGGGGCTTGATGGCGGTAGGGCGATGTGTGGCGCCCATAAAAAAAGCCCCCGACCCTGTGTGGGGCGGGGGCTTCTTTGTGGAGACCGTCAGGTTAGTTCGCGGCACCAACGAGGTCAGCCAGGGGATCATCGCCGGTGATCATGTCGCGGACCTTTTCGGCGGCGGGGCTGGACTTCTCGTAGAGCTTGATGGTGCCGTTCTCCAGGCCTTCCTCAAGCGCGGCGTTCACATAGTGGCCAGCGCTCTCCAGGGGGTTGACGAAGAGGAAGCGCCAGGGGCCGAGGAACTCAGAGACTTTTTCGGCACGAAGCTCAGAAGAGAGCTCGGTGCGCGCATCCGCTTCAAGCTCGCCGGCGTCTTCGCGCTCTGTGAGGCGGATGACGGCCAGGCTGCTGTCGACACGCGCCACCCGGGGAAGAAGGGCGTTGTCTTCGGTCAGGTTGAAGGACTCGGTGAGGAGCTTGGTGTCCTGGCCAAGTTTGGGGATTTCGTTCCAGCTGCGGCCGAAGTTCATGCCTGCGAGTTGGGCGCGGAACATGGCCGGAATCTGCTGTCCCTCTTTGTTGAACATGCCGGTGGTCTCAACCGAGAGGCTGTTCCAGAGGGCGGCCTCGGTGCCGGGCTCATCGCTACCTTCGTCTTCAGCGGCGACTTCGGCCTGGATGGCGGACAGGGCGTCTTCGAGTGAGCTGTTGTCAGCCTGGGCGCGGGCGTGGAGGCGCTGAGCCATCTGAGCACCGCGCTGGTCGACGAGATCTTCGCGAAGCAGGGTGGCAGCAATCTCGTTTTGCACTTCGCTGAGTGCGGGGACGCCGGCCTCTTCACGTTCTTCGACCTTTACCAGCATGCGTGCGAAGTCGGTTTCAACTTCACGCACTTCGCCGACTTCGGCTCCTTCGATCGCGGTGGCGATGGCGCCGTCGAGGTTCTCCGGAGTGGTCCAGTCCATCAGCCCGCCCTGGCTGCGGGCGTAGTCTTCGGAGAGTTCGGTGGCCACAGCGGCGAAGTCTTCGCCTTGTTCGGTGACACGAGTCTTAGCCTGCTCATAGCGCGCCAGGGCGTCGGCATCTTCGGCAGCCTCAGCCGGCTTGGTGATGTAGATGCGGCGGACGCGAACGCGCTCGTCGGTCTCAAACTCGCTGCGCTTTTCTTCAAAGTAGGTGGCGATGCGCGCGGAGTTGTTGGCAACGAACTCGGCGATGGCTTCATCGCTGAGATCAAGGGCGCCGGCCAGAGTCTCCTGGGAGAATTTCACGAACTCCAGGTTGATGCGGGTGTTGCGCAGCTCATGGAGCTCTTCAACCTCGGCCGGGGAGACGGCGACCTGCATGTCCAGCATGGCCAGGTACTTGCGGGCAAGCAGCTCGCGGCGCTTGAATGCTTCATAGCGCTGAAGGGGAACGCTGAGGCCAAATTTAACGTAGCGCTCGTAGAAGGGGCCGTCGAACTGGCCGGTGCGGCCGTAGCTGCTGAGAAACTCGACGTTGCGCGAGCCATCGGTGATGTACTCGGCAAACTCTTCGTCGCTGACGCGCAGGCCGGCGTCTTCGGCGCGGTCGGCAAGCAAGTAGATCGCCAGGACGGCTTTCAGCGCGGTGGCCTGCTGCTCGTAATAGATGTCGTCAAGGGTCGTGGAGCGGTTGGCGCCGTAGTAGCGGTTGTAGATGACGTTGACATCTTCGGTGTAGATGTCGGTGCCATCGACGCTTGCCATCAGCGCGCGGGAGCCCGAGGGGCGGCAGCCGTCGGCAGGGGCGCCGAAGAAGACCGCGAAGACGACGATCAAGAGACCGACGAGGATGTAAGAGAAGCCACTTTTGGTGGAGCGGCGCATTTGATCGAGCATGGGGAAGTAACTCCTGCGACAATTCTTAACGAGGGCCGACGACGCGCTCGCGTCTCCGAGACAAGGCGCGCACACCAGTGCAGACGGAATCAATGCCTGGTGCGAAAGGTTCAATTCCGCCGGGCGGCTCAAGGCGGGGGATGTTAACGAGTCGGGATCCGGTTGGCAAGCTCGCCGCGCTCGTGATGGAAGGGCCTGTGACGCGGTGTAGCAGTCATGCAGGCGCCGCCCGGAGCGAGGTGGTGATGGTGGTCTTTTCGCTTGTGTTACTTTAACGATCTTTGTTAGCAGACGGGCTGCTTGCGCGCCGTGTGAAGGGCGCGGGTCGGCTCCCACGTGGCGGGTCGACCGTTAAAGCACGTCACCTACAGGAAAGGCGAATGTTCAACAAGCTCCTCGGCCTCTTCAGCGATGATCTGGCCATCGATCTGGGCACGGCCAATACCCTTGTGTATGCCAAGGGCAAGGGCATCGTATGCTCTGAGCCGTCGGTCGTGGCAGTGCAGCGCGATGCGCGTGGAGGAAAACGCGTTAAGGCGGTGGGGCGCGTTGCCAAAGAGATGCTCGGGCGCACGCCCGGTAGCATCGTAGCGATTCGCCCGATGAAAGATGGCGTGATTGCCGACTTTGAAATCACCGAGGCGATGCTGCGCTACTTTATGGGTAGGGCGCATAACCGTCGTAAGCTCTACTCCCCACGGGTTATCATCTGTGTGCCTTATGGCATCACCGAGGTGGAAAAGCGGGCGGTTCGGGAGTCGGCGCTGCAGGCTGGCGCTCGCGATGTGTATCTGATCGAGGAGCCGATGGCCGCCGCGATCGGGGCCGGGCTTCCGATTGCGGAACCCTCCGGCAATATGATCGTCGATGTGGGCGGGGGTACGACGGAGGTTGCTGTGATCAGCCTCTCCGGGATTGTGTATTCGCAGTCGGCGCGCGTCGGCGGTGATAAAATGGATGAGGCGATCATCCAGCATATGAAACGCAAATATAACCTGCTCATCGGTGAGCGGACCTCCGAGATGATCAAGTGCACCATCGGTACGGCCTACCCGACCGAGGATGTGATGACGATGGAGGTCAAAGGGCGCGATTTGGTAGCCGGGCTGCCCAAGACCCTGGAGGTCAATTCCGATGAGATCCGCGACGCGCTGCAAGAGCCGATCAATGCGATTGTAGAGGCTGTGCGCATCGCGCTGGAGCGCACGCCTCCTGAACTCAGTGCTGATATCGTCGATAAGGGGATTGTGCTTGCAGGTGGGGGTGCGCTGCTCAAGAATCTGGACATTCTCATCCGCGAGGAGACCGGTCTTCCGGTACTGATTGCCGACGATCCGATGTCGGCGGTGGTGCTTGGAAGTGGCCAGGCTCTCGATGAGATGGAGCTGCTCAGTGAGGTTGCCGACCACTCGTATTGATACGGTCGGTGTCGCCTCTTCGCCTAATCCCGTCGTCTGAAGCGTGAGCCTACAGATGTTGCTCGCATGGCTAGAACATCATCGTCGAAAGGTTGTGGCGATGGCGCTGCTGTTGGTGCCGCTGGTGATGTTCGCGACATCCGCGGGGGCGACACCCGGCAAGACTGTCGGGGCGCCAGCCCGCTATGCCGCGGTGCCGATGGGGTGGACTCAGTCGAAAATAAGCGGGTTGATCGGCGTTACGGGCCTCTTCGGTGGGGCCGGGTCGAGTGAACTTCGCGAGGAGAATGAGCAGCTTCGGGAGGAGGTCGATCGTCTGCGCGAAGAGAACACGCGGCTGATCGGTGTGCTTCAGGAGAACGGGCGGCTGCGCGAGCTCGTCGGGTTTCGTGAGCGCCATCCCGAATATAACCTGATTCCGGCGCGCGTGATTGCGCGCGATACGTCTCCGTTCTTCCGGGTCTTGAAGGTGGAGATCGCCGCTGATGTGAAGCTGGAGCCCCGGATGCCGGTGGTGAGCGCGCAGGGGGTTGTGGGGCAGGTGCACCAGGTCTTTGAGGGCTATGCTGATGTGGTGATCGTCTCGGATCCACGCAGTCGCATCGATGTCGTCAGCCAGCGCAACCGTGCGCAGGGAGTGGTCGAAGGGCTGGGACATGAGCGGGACTATCAGGGGCGGATCTCATATCTCTCGGAGCGCGACGAGGTGGTGGTGGGCGATGTGATGGTGACCAGCGGGATGGGCGGGATCTTTCCGCGAGAGCTGGTCGTGGGGACGGTCGGGGAAGTTCAAGAGTCGCAGCGGGGTCTGTTTCAAGAGGCGGTCATTTCGCCGTCTGTGGACTTCTCACGGCTTGAGGAAGTCTTTGTGATCGCCGGGGCGGAGTAGTCAGGATGCCGACTCTGATGGTGGTCGTGGTGGCCTGGCTGATGCTGGTGATCCAGGGGGCGGTCGGGGGCTGGTTTGGGGAGTGGTTGGTGCCTCAGCTGGCGATCTCGGTGGTGGTGTATCTGGGGCTGGAGCGCACGATGGTTGCCGGAGGCGTGGCGCTCTTGCTGCTGCTCTGGCCGATCGAGTGGCTGGTGGGCGGGGTTGGCGGGATCTACAGCCTCGGGCTGGTGGTGGTGTTTTTTCTGATGCAGCTCTTCAGGGGGAGGGTGCAGGGGAGTTGGGGGCTGTCCCGGGGAATTGTGGCGGGGCTGGCGACGCTTGTGCAGAGTCTGGTGATGCTGCTGGTGCTCACGCTCTCGGAGTCGGGTGAGCGCGTGATGGCTTCGATCGCCTGGCAGATGTGGACGAGTTGCTTTGCGACAGCGCTTGCGACGCTTGTGGTGGGGCGAGTGTTCGGGCGGCTGGATCGTTTGATGGATCCTCGTCGTGGGCGTAACGTGTTGGAGTTCCGGTCTTGACGCCTCTGGCGAGGACCGATGTGCAGGCGAGCAGATGGCATTAGGCGACCTTCCAACTCGGGGGAGGCACGGAGAACTGGCGGAGTATGGCGCTCGCTATGGCTGGACACTGGCGATCGTGCTGGTGGCGTTTGGCATAATCGCGCTGCGCCTGTGGCAGATTCAGGTGATCGAGGGGGAGCGCTACTACCGGGCTGCCACCGAGAACATTATTCGTCAGGTGGAGGTGTCGGCACCGCGGGGTCGTATCCTGGATCGCTACGGTGTGGCTCTGGCCGAGAATCGCCCCTCGTTTGATGTGTATATGGTGCCGCATATCTTTCGGCGTCACGCTGACGAGGAGGCCTATGCGTTGCTCAAGCGTTACATGAACCTTTCGGAGGCGGAGCTCGCACGGATTCGCGGGATGGTCGAGTCGAATCGCGGTGAGGTGCTTCTACGGCGGGATGTCCCGCGCCTGGAGGTCGCGCGTCTGGAGGAGGACCGCTTGCGCCTTCCCGGCATTGAGGTTCGGGCGACGGCGCATCGGCACTATCCGCTGCACCATGTCGGGGGCCATGCGGTGGGGTTTGTGGCCGAGGTGGGCCGCGATGAGCTGCGGAATCTTCGAGCCTACGGCTACCGTTCCGGGGACCGAGTCGGTCGGATGGGGCTGGAGAGCGCCTTTGAAGAAGTACTTCATGGATCGCCGGGGTTGGACCGCGTGGTGGTCGACGCGCGGGGCAACCGCCAGGGGGAATCGCAGACGCGTTTTCTCATCGGGGAGTACCAGCGTATTGAGCCGGTGGCGGGTCGAGACGTTGTCTCGACGTTGGATGCTGACCTGATGGTTATCATCGATGAGGCGATGAGGCGATACGCAGCCGGGGCGGTGGTGGCGGTGGACCCGCGGGACGGCTCTGTGAGGGGGCTCTATAGCAAGCCTCACTTCAATCCAAACGCCTGGTCGGGACGGCTCTCGGCGATGGAGAAAATGCGCAGCGACAACGACCCCTTTAAACCGATGCTTGATAAAAGCGTGAACGCGTACTTCCCCGGCTCGGTCTATAAGATCGTGGGCACCTGGGCGGCACTGCACGACGGGATTTATGAGCCTCATGATGAGGTGGACTGCCCGGGATACTACCATTTTGGCGGTCGGCGGTGGCGCTGTCACAAGCGCGGGGGCCACGGGGATGTTGATGCTTACACGTCGATGGCGCTCTCCTGCGACGTCTACTTCTACAAGCTGGCCGAAGAGATGGGGATGGACCGAATGGCGGAGTTTGCTCGCCGTTTCGGGTTTGGGGAGCGCACGGGCTTGCCGATCAATCATGAGTCTGCCGGGCGGATTCCGGACACCGAGTGGTATCGGCAGTACGGACCGGACGGGTATACTCGAGGGATGGATTTGAACTCCGTGCTGGGGCAGGGCGACACGTTGACGACCCCGTTGCAGGTGGCGATGGCGTACGCCGCGATCGCCAACGGCGGTGACCTGTATTATCCGAGGATGGTGGAGGAGATTCGTAACCAGAGCGGTGATGTGGTCTTCGCTTATGAGCCCCGGGTGAGGAAGAAGGTGGGAATCGATGCGGAGTCGCTGGAGGTGCTGCGTCGTGGTCTGTGGATGGGGGTGGAGGACGACATTGGAACGGCCTCACGGCTTCGGCTGGATCATGCCGAGGTGGCCGGGAAAACGGGTACTGCGCAGGTCGCGAAGCTCGGAGCGGTGCGGGTTGCGAACAGTGATAAAGAGATTCGGCTTCGAGACCACGCCTGGTTTGCGGCGTATGCGCCCTATGATGATCCGGAGCTTGTGTTGGTGGTGTTTCTGGAGCACGCCGGGCACGGCGGAGCGGAGGCGGCACCGGTGGCGATGGAGATCTTTGATCGTTATCTGACGCGCAAGCAGGGCTTCGATGCGCTGGAAGTCAGGCTGGGAAGCGCTCCCCTGGAGCGGGCGGGGGAAGCGCCATGAGAATGGGTGCTAAGACAGGTGCGGCAGCGCTGGTCGAGCGTATCGAGTGGCCGCTGGTGATCGTTGTGGTCCTGCTGGCGGCGTTGGGGCTCCTAAACCTGCGCAATGCGTCACTGAACTCACCGGCTTCGTTCCACCTTGCCCAGGCGGTCTGGTACATGGTGGGGCTCGGGGCGATCACGGTGGTTACGGTGATTCACACGCGATTTTTTCAGCGCTGGGCCTACGTGGGGTTCGGGGCGGTGGTGCTGCTTCTGGTGGCGGTGGCGCTCTTTGGCACGGAGCTCAACGGGTCGAAGCGTTGGCTGAACTTCGGGGCATTTCTGGTGCAGCCTTCGGAATTGTTGAAGCTGGCGGTGATCGTGGTGACCGCGCGTTTCTTCAACGATCGCAATAAGGAAGGGAGTCACTCGCTTCGAGAGCTTGTGGTGCCGACGGCGATTGTGCTCTCGGGGGTGTTCTGGGTGTTCAATCAGCCGGACCTGGGGACATCGCTGGTGATCCTGGCGATCTTCGGGACGATGGTGCTCTTTGAGGGGGTGCGCTGGCAGAGCGTTGTGGCTCTGGCGGTGGCCGGTGTGATTGCGCTTCCTTTCGGATATGCGTTTGGGTTGAAGGAGTATCAGCGCGATCGAGTGCTGTCGTTTATGAATCTCGACGCGGATACCCACGGGCAGTCATGGCAGGTTCGGCAGTCGATGATCGCGTTTGGTTCGGGGCGGGTATGGGGAAAGGGGCATGAAGAGGGCACCCAGGTTCAGAAGGGGTTTGTGCCGGAGCATGAGAACGACTTTATCGCTGCGAACTGGGGGGAGGAGCGTGGCTTTGTGGGGATGCTCCTCTTGCTCGGGTTGTACTTTGCGTTCGTTGCCGCGGCGCTCAATGTGTCTCGGAAAGCTCGGGATCGTTACGGGGTGCTCGTCGGGGTGGGGGTAGCGGCGCTCTTCTTCTGGCATACGGTGGTCAATCTGGGGATGGTGACCGGGATGTTGCCGGTAGTGGGGCTGACTCTGCCGATGCTCAGCTATGGGGGGAGCAGTCTGTTGACGATGATGGTGGCGATCGGGCTGCTCTTTAACGTGAGTTTTCACCGGCCGTCGTACGGCTAAGGGGTTGGTTCGTGGCGGAGCAAGCTGAGGCGACAGACGATCGCGAGAATCTGCTCTTGCCCGGAGAGCCGCGGTGGGAAGGGGGGGATGGCGAGCCGATCATCGAGCTTGTCGATGTGTACAAGAGTTTTGGTGATGATCATGTCTTAAAGGGGCTGAGCCTGAAGGTGATGCCGGGGAAGATCACGATCATTATCGGGGCGTCGGGCTCGGGTAAGAGTGTGTTGATCAAGCATATGAACGGGTTGTTGAGGCCGGATAAGGGGACGGTGCGCCTCTTCGGTCAGGATGTCTCGAAGCTGGGGGATCAGGCGCTGGACCGGCTGCGTAAGCGGGTGGGGACGATGTTTCAGAATTACGCGCTCTTCGACTCGTTGACGGTGCGGGAGAACGTGGCGTTTGCGCTGGTGGAGCACGGGGCGATGGCCCGTGCGCAGGCCGAGGAGCTGGCCGAGACCATCATTAAGGACCTCGATCTGGGGCATGCCCTGGATCAGTATCCGGCGACACTGTCCGGGGGAATGAAGAAGAGGGTAAGTCTGGCTCGGGCGATTGTCTCGAACCCGGAGGTTGTGCTTTTTGATGAGCCTACGACCGGGCTTGATCCGGTGATGATGGAGTTTGTGGACAAGCTGATCGAGGAGATCACGCGCAAGTACGCGCTGACCAGTGTGTTGATCAGCCATGACCTGGCCACGATCTTTCGCATCGCCGACCAGGTTGCTGTATTGGCCGAGGGGAAGATCATTTGCGTGGGGCGACCGGAGGAGATTCGGGAGAGTGAGGACCCACGGGTTCAGGAGTTAATCGGGGGGAAGGCCAAGTCGCAGATCGAGGTGCATGCTTCTGACGGGGCGGAGAAGGCCGAGATGATCGTGCGCATGAAGGGGGTGCATAAGGGCTGGGAGAGCAATCAGGTGCTGCGCGGGGTTGATTTTGAGGTGCCCAGGGGCACGTTGACGACGCTGATCGGTGGGTCGGGCTCCGGGAAGAGCGTGATGATGAAGCACCTCTTGGGGTTGCTGAAGGCGGATCGGGGCAGGGTGGAGGTCTTTGGCCAGGATCTCTCGAAGCTCAGCGAAGGGGATTTGCGGGAGTTGCGCACGAAGGTAGGGATGCTTTTTCAGCATGCAGCGCTCTTTGACTCGATGAGCGTGCGGGAGAACGTGGCGTTTCCGTTGGTAGAGCGTCGGGTATGCAGTCGCAAGGAGGCCCACGAACGGACGGACAGGCTGCTGGAGCAGCTAAAGTTGATGGAGATCGCCGATCAGGTACCGGTGCAGATTTCCAGCGGTCAACAGAAACGGGTGAGTCTGGCACGTGCGCTGGTAACGGAGCCGGAGCTCTTGATTTACGATGAACCGACCACGGGGCAGGACCCGATCATGTCGCTCTATGTGGAGGAGATGATCATGGAGGTCCAGGAGAGCTTCGACGTGACGAGTATTGTGATCAGTCACGATATGGCGTCGGCGTTTCGTACGGCGGACGTGATTGCGATGCTGCATAAAGGGGAGATTATTGCCTGCGGGCCGCCTCAGGTCATTGCGGCCGCGGAGGACGAGCGGGTACGCAACTTCGTGTATGCCGCGGATGTAGCTGCGCAGGAGCGCGAGGCGGCGGCGCGGCGAGGAGGTGGGGGGTGAGTGTGGATGAGGTGCTTGCGTTCAGGGAGAGCGCGGGGTGAAACGCCCGGCGTCGCGAACGTCGTATTTTTTAAAGACCTGGTTGAGGGCTTCGTCGAGGTCGATGTCGAGGGAGTTGGCCAGGGCCAGGATGACAAAGAGCATGTCAGCGAGCTCTTCGGCGGGGTTTCCCTTGCCTTCGGTGGACTTGGGGGGCTTGTCGCCATGGAGGTGGTTGATGGCGCGGGCGAGTTCTCCGAGCTCTTCGGTGAGCCTGGCGAGGTTCGAGAGGGGGCTGAAGTAGCCCTCGTCCCACTGGTTGATCCAGGCGTCAACTCGTGCTTGTAAGTCGGGGAGTGATGGGGGAGTTTTCTTCATGTGAGTTCTGAGGGTTTGTTGGAGCTAAAGGTTAAGGAGTCGACGTGGCAGGACCGGTGGTAGAGGCGACGCGATATGTGGACGTGTCGGATGTCGAGGCGGTGAAGGAAGGGGAGGGGACGATTGTGTTTGTGGGCGTGAGGCGTCTGGCGCTCTTTCGGTTGGGGGATGAGGTGCACTGCATCGAGAATCGCTGCCCGCATGCCGGTGGGTTTCTGGGGCTGGGGCGGGTTGAGGGGTGCCAGGTGCGGTGTCCGAGGCATGACTGGGCGTTTGATTTTACCACGGGAGATTGCCTGAGCGACCCCCGCTACGACGTGCGTCGTTATCCGGTGCGTGTCGAGGGGGGCCGGGTGCTGGTGGGTGTTGCGGAGTAAGGCTTAGCCGCGAAGTGCCTGGGTGAGGACGCCGGCGAATCTGGCGAGACCGGGGTTGAGCTCGAAGCGGGTGAGGCGTTCGGCGACTTTTGCGGTGTTTTTGGTGGTGACGAACCAGGGGGGCCTGGGGAAGGCCTTGAAGGGGCCACGGATGACACTTTTCTCGGGTTTGTCGAAGAGGAAGGTGTTGTGGACGACGCCGATGCCGGAGCCGATGTCCTGGTAGGTGTGTCCGGGGAATGCGCCCCAGGGGGTGACGCCGAGGCCGTAGCTGACGGCAGGCCAGTGGTTGACGACAACGCTTCCGTAGCGCAGCTCGGCGATGGCCTGTTCGAGGGCTGCAGCTTCTGAACGCTGGGTGCGAGGGTCGATGAGGATGGAGGCGCTGAGGGTGCCCCAGAGGCGCTCGTTGCAGAAGTCAGTGGCGTGTTTGAGGAACTCGGAGGGGGAGGCAGCGTCGAGGGAGGTCTCGCACATCACGCCGCAGAAGGACTCGGTGGTGAAGCAAACGTTGTCGGTGTCGTCGGCCGGGACGTTGGGTATGAGACCCCAGGGGAGGATGCCGTCTTCGCGGGGGCCGAAGAGTTCGGCCTGGTCGTTGGCGTTGATGAAGGTGTCAAAGCGTTGTTCGGCGCCGGGGTAGTACGCGACGCGTTTGTCGATGTCGCTGAGTACGCCGCGGAGCGTGTTGAGAAAGGTCTCGCGCTGGGGCCAGTCCTTGTGGGTAATGAGGACGCGTGCGGCGTTGCAGTTGAATCCGCCGTTGTTGGCAAGCTGGGTGGCGACGTTTTCGGCCTGGAATTGGAGCTCGCTGTCGGACCAGTTGCCGGGGGTGACGATGATGGGGCTAACGTTCCCGAGTTCACTGGTGATGCGTTTGGTGAGTAGCGGCTCGTCGTTGGCTTTGCGTCTGTCGCCTTCGGGGCCGGTGCCGTAGACGATGGCGTCGTGGGTGATGTCGCTGCCGGTGATGTGGATGTCTTCGACGATGGGGTGGTGGCAGAGGTAAGCGCCGACGTCGGCACCGCCATAGGCCATGGCGAGAAAGCCGCGCTCGATGAACTCGGCGAAGGCCTCTTCGATGAAGGGGCCGAGGTAGTCGTTGACCGGGTTCATCTTCAGGATGCAGACCTGGCCCTCGGCGAAAAGTTTGTAGACGACATCCAGGGGGCCAATGCTGGCAACGTTTCCGGCACCGAGGACGAGTGCGACGCGCCCTTCGGGCAGGTCGCGGTCGTAGAAGCTGGCGGTGTGGTCAGGGAGGTTGGAGGGAGTAACCTCGGGCTGCATCCAGACTTCGGCGGTGAAGCCCTGGTACATGAGCTTGTCGAGTGTTCCCAGGGGGAAGACGTCGACGATGACCTGGCCATCGTGGCGCGTGCGCAGGGCGCCATTTTTGAGTTGGGGTTTTCCGTGACGGTCGATGTCTTCGAGGGTTTCGATAAGTAGACGCAGGTTGCGTGCGGTGACAACCGGGCCCCCAAGCCACTCCTCGCCGGCCAGTGGGGAGCCATCGGGGATGCGTTTTGCGTTCAGTGCAGCTTCAACCTGGCGGGGGGCGACGTCTACGGTGCGCTCAAGGAGGCGGCGAGTCATCGCGATCTTTTCGCTTAAGGGGAGTCGGGCCCAGGTGTGGCGGTTGTCGTGCAGGGTGGCCAGGCGCTCGTCGAGCTGAGGTGCGTTTGCGGGAGCGGCGATGGCTTGGGGCGAAGCTGGTGAGGAGGCGGATGTGGCCATGGCTGTCTCAGATTGTGGGAGCGCGCAGGGGCGCGGGTTTGGGGCCGGTAGCGGTGGGTAGAGGTTAGGACGGAAGTCTTCGGGAGGCAATGTGCGGGGCGAGTATGGTGTGTCGGCGATGGTATCCGGGGAAGTAGCAAGGTGGAGGGGGGGTGAGGGCCCGGGGCCGGGGAGAGGCGAAAGGTTGGGGGGTGAGTGGTGGTCTGAGGGGTGGGAGGCCTACCACATGTGAGGGGGTATCCCTCATTCGGGGGCATGTCAGAGGGGTCCGGGTGAGGGTCGAGTCCCGGCCGGAGGGGTGTCAGAGGGGTTCGGGTGAGGGTCGAGTCCCGGCCGGAGGGGTGTCAGAGGGGTTTGGGTGAGGGTTGAGTCCTGGCCGGAGTGGGGCAGAGGGGGCAGGTTGCGATTGGAGTGGCAGGGCGAGGGAGAGATGAAGGGAGGGGCCGGAGATTGCGTGATAGGCGAGGGGGATGTTGAGGGGTGAATGTCGGGTAAGTGTAAGGATGTGCGAGAGGAGGTCCAGGTGAGCGCGAGGGGTGGGGATGCGCGTCGTTGCTCAGGGAGGATGGGGCGCTTCCGGTGCGGAGGGGGATTCTCTATACTGAGCGTCACGGAATGGAGAGCTGTTTGTTACCGGAAGGGGCGATACCAAGGGAGTGATGCGATGCGAGTGCTGTCGGCAGGCTACTGTACGCTGGATCAGATCGGGGTGGTTGAGACGCGAGGGCATGGGGAGACGCGTCGCGATCTGTCGACATTCTCGGTACAAGGCGGGGGTACGGCGGCGACCGCCGCCGTGGCGTTGGCACGATGGGGTGTGGAGGTGGGGATTGTCGGTGTGGTGGGCGATGATGAGCGAGGGGCGCAGATCGAGCGAACGCTGTCGGCGGCACGTGTGGATACCAGGCATATGATCCGGCGCCGTGGGGGTATAAGCCAGTTGACGATGGTTGTGCTGGACGCGGAGGTGGGGCGGCGGCTCTACGTGACACCGGGCAATGTGGCAGCGCTGGGTGCGGAGGAGGTCTGTGAGGAGATGCTTGAGGGGGTTGATCTTCTGGTGATCGATGGAGCGTATCCGGAGGCGCAGTTGGCGTTGGCTCGGAGCGCAAGGGCGAGGGGCGTCTCGGTGGTGGGTGAGCTGAAGCGCGGGGGACGTGAGGTTGCGGAGAGGCTATTGCCCTGGCTGGATGTGGTGGTGACCTCGGAGCGGGTCGCCAGTGATTTGACCGGGGTAGGGGCGTTGCAGGGCATCTGCGCAGGGTTATTGAAGCGGGGTCCGAAGGTCGCCGTGGTGACGCTGGGAGAGGAGGGTGCGGCGGGTATGGGGGAAGATGGCGAGTTGTTGCGAGAAGTGGCCACCCGGATTGACGAGGTGGATGTGACGGGAGCGGGGGATGTGTTTCTGGGGGCGGTGGCGTTGGGGGTAGGGGAGGGGTGGAATCTGCGGCACGTACTTCGCTATGCTAATGCTGCTGCGGCCCGGGCTTGCGAGGGGCTGGGTGGGCGAAGCTCGATTGATTCCCGGGAGGTGATTGAGGCGGTGCTGGAGGGGTAAGACGTCGCGTCGATGCTCAAGAACATAAAAAGCCGCTCCCGATGGTCGGGGGCGGCTTTCCTTTTATGGTGTTGTAGCGCGGGCTCAGGATCGCCTGGAGCGTCCGTCGCGGGAGCGCCCACCGCGGCTGGAGCGTCCTCCGCCCTTCGAGGAGCGGCGCTCACCGCCCTTCGAGCCGCCCCGTCCACCGCCGCCTTTGGATGCGCGCGCGGAGCGACCACGTCCAGATCCACCTTTGGAGGGGCGGCGCGCGCGATTGGATGCTTGTTGTTCGACGTCGCCGATCTGGACGGCCCAGAACTCGGCGTTTTTGAGGGCTTCGACGAGTTGCTTCTGGGTGCGAATCTCATCGTCGAAGAAGGTAGCGAAGCGTCCGACGGCATCGAGGTCGTCGGAGGGGTCAGAACCGCCCACGGTGCCCAGGCCCATGAAGGTGGCGGCTTCCAGGGCGAAGTTGTTCTGGAGGGATCCGACCCGGGGGGTAAAGACTTCGATGGCGCTGAGGCGGTCGAAGGTGAAGACGTGATCGCCCATGTTAAAGGGGATCTCGAGGTCGTAGGGGCGCGCGGCAATGGTGACGCCGTTATGCTTGTCGAAGAGTTGCATGACGGCTTCGGCGGCCGGGGTGGTCATGTAGGTGATCGCACGCCACTCTTCAGCCAGGTAGAAGGCATCGACTTCGGGGACGAAGCCCAGGAGGATGCCGCGGTCGGTGGGGATCTCGACTCCGATGAAGACATTGAGTTCGGGGAACTCGTCGCGGGCAAGCGCGAGGATGTCGGCGCAACGGGCGGTCGAGAGGGTTTCACAGAAGGCGACGGCGTCGAGGCCAGCGTCGCGGGCTTTTGTGAGGATCTGACGGGGGGAGAGCTTAACACCTTCGGAGATGTCCGACTTGGCGTGGAGATCAATCAACATAAATCAAAGCCGTGTGTGCGGTCCGTCGGCGTCGATGAGGGCGCCGAAAGGTAGGGTTCATCGTTGCGCAGTGACGCGTGGCGTGTGGCCATTGGTCCGAGGTTTACGGTCAGCGCTGTCGAGGCAGGCTAGCGTCCGAGTCGCTGTCTGTCGAGTCTCCGGGGCGATCCGGGGTGATATCAATGATATCGCCCTGCTCTGTGCCGCCGAAGGGGGAGTGTGGGGCGTGGGAGCGGGGATCGAAAGGTGCGCTGCCGAAGATGTTGGAAGACTGAGAGATGAAGAAGGTGGATGTGCCCTTCTCCAGAGCCGACTTAAAGCGGGCGCGGATGGCGTTTTTGAGCGGGCGTCTCAGCGGGGGGATCAGGAGCACCAGGCCGGCGATGTCGGTGAGGACGCCGGGGGTAATGAGGAAGACTCCGGCGATGAAGACGGCGAGGCCGTCGAGGAGGCTGTCGGCGGGGATAGTGCCCTGGCGTAGATCATCCTGGATGGCGTGCCAGGCGCGCAGACCTTCGAGTTTGCCCAAAACGGCACCGAGCAGCCCCGTGGCGACGACGAGGCCAATGGTAGGCCAGAGCCCGATGAGCTGACCCAGGGGGATGAGAAGGGCGAGCTCAATGAGGGGGATGACGGTGAAGAGGAAGAGCAGTTTGAGTAGCACGATGCCTCTCAGTGGGGCGGCGCCGCGTGTCTTGAATGTGCGACGCCGCCACGCAAGGGATCAGGCCTTGGGGACTTTCTCCCAATCCTTGAGGAACTTCTCCAGGCCGGTATCGGTCAGGGGATGTTGGAACATCTTGTCGATGATGTTGAAGGGAATGGTTGCGACGTGTGCACCGAGCAGGGCGGACTCGGCCACGTGGCGCGGGTGGCGGATGGAGGCCACGAGCACCTGGGTGTGGATGTTGGGGTAGTTGGCGTAGGCGGCGACGATCTCTTCGATGAGGTCCATGCCGGACTGGCCCAGGTCATCGAGGCGGCCGATGAAGGGGCTGATGTAGGTGGCACCGGCGCGTGCGGCGAGCAGCGCCTGGTTGGTGGAGAAGCAGAGGGTGACGTTGACGCCGATGCCTTCGTCGGTGAGGGTCTTGCAGGCTTTGAGGCCGTCGGGGGTCAGGGGGATTTTGACAACGATGTTGTCGGCCCAGCTGGCGAACTCGCGACCTTCACGCACCATGCCTTCGGTGTCTGTGGCGGTAACCTCGGCGCTGACTGGTCCATCGACGAGTTCGCAGATCTCGAGGATGACTTCTTTGAAGGGGCGACCACTTTTGGCGATGAGGCTGGGGTTTGTGGTGACGCCGTCGAGGATGCCGAGCTGGGCGGCGGTGCGGATTTCGGTGGTGTCAGCGGTGTCGATGAAGAATTTCATGGGGCTCACTCGGTCAACGGGTGGATACACAGGGCGAAGAGAGACGCAGGCTCCCTAACATTGAGGGTGTCACAGGCGCAAATCATCTCGATGGTCTCCGACCTTGTACTGACACTGGCAAGAACAAGGTAGGAGGGGGGCTGATTCCCCCGGGGAGAGGCGCTGGCGAGGCTGGAAAAGGGCGCGTGCGATGTGCTATTCGGTCGCGACGATCCTTGAGCGCCAGCACTCGCCGTCGCTCTCCATGTTTAAGCACCCAAGAGGCATTCACCATGCTGGATATCAAGTTCATTCGCGAGAACGTTGAAACGGTCAAGGAAGCGGCCCGCAACAAGCGCTTCGACGTGGATATTGACCGGTTGCTGGAGCTGGACGAGCGTCGTCGTGATTTGATGAGTAGTTCGGAGAAGATTCGGGCGCGACGCAACGAGGTTGCCCAGGCGATTCCGAAGGCCTCGAAGGAGGAGCGTCCGGCGCTTATTGAAGAGGGTAAGCAGCTCAAGGAGGATCTGGCGAGTTACGAGGAGGAGCTCGTCGAGGTGCAGTCGGCGTACGAAGGGTTGATGCTGATGGTGCCCAACGTGACTCTCCCGGAGGTGCCGATCGGGGAGACCGACGATGATAATCAGGTGATCCGGCACGTGGGTGAGCCGCGCACCTTCGATTTTGAGCCTCGAGATCATGAGGAGCTCGGCGAGCTGCTGGGGATCATCGATAAGGAGCGGGGGATCAAGGTGGGCGGGGCGCGTTCGTATGCGTTGCGCGGTGCCGGAGCGCTGCTGGAGATGGCGGTGATGCGCCTGGGGATGGACCTGATGGTAGAGCGGGGGTATGAGCCGATCATTGGTCCATTGATGGTCAATGAGAGCGCGATGCTGGGGACGGGGTTTTTCCCGTACGGCCAGGAGGATACCTACCACCTGGAGAAGGAGGATAAGTATCTGGTGGGTACCAGCGAGGTGATTCTCGTGAGCCTCAATGCCGACGAGATCCTTGAGCGGGAGACGATGCCTCGCCGCTATTGCGGGTACTCGCCGTGTTTCCGGCGGGAGGCGGGGAGCGCGGGGCGCGATACCCGTGGCGTGTACCGGGTGCATCAGTTTACGAAGGTCGAGCAGGTGATCATCTGTGAGGCCGATGAGGCGACATCGCGCGCGCTGCATGAGGAGTTGCTGGGGAACTCGGAGGCGCTGATGCAGAAGCTGGAGCTTCCGTATCGGGTTGCGCTTGCGTGCACCGGGGAGATTGGGCTGGGACAGGTGCTCAAGCATGAGATCGAGACCTGGATGCCTTCGCGAGGGATGTATTCGGAGACGCACAGTTGCTCGAGCCTGTATGACTACCAGGCGCGTCGTAGCGGGATTCGTTACCGCAACGAGGAGGGGCAGATGCGTTATTGTTACACGCTCAACAATACGTTGGCTGCGAGCCCGCGAATTCTCATTCCGATTCTGGAGCATTATCAGAATGAGGATGGGTCGGTGACGGTGCCCGAGGCGCTTCGTCCCTATATGCACGGCATCGAGGTGATTCGGCCGAAGGCGTCGTAAGGTCGAGGGGGGAGGGGTAAGGCTGTGAGTTCGTGGTGATGCTGCGTCCGTACTGTCACTTCTGAAAGCACCGCGTGCGGCGTTGCAACGCCCGGATGATGTTGATGCATTGTCTGCGTTGTTCGCTTTGCTCGCGGTGCTTTTTGTTTGGGATATGTCGCCCTCACTCCGTGCTCAGGTCGTGGTGATAGGTTGCTTTCGAAGGTTCAGAGGGAAGCGGCCCAGGACCAGGTAGAGGAGTACCGGGAGGATGATCAGGTCGGCGACGAGTGCACCGGCGATGGTCATGGCGGTGAGTACGCCAAATTGCTGAGTGGGGACGAAGTCGCTCAAGGTGAGAACGCTAAGGCCAATGAGCAGGAGGACGCTGGTCAGCAGGATGGCGCGTCCGGCGCCGAAGTATGTGTTGAGAATCGCGTCTTTGAGGGAGTCGGTTCGGGGGAGTTCTTCGATGAAACGAGCGAAGAAGTGAATGGAATCATCGACGGCGATACCCAGGCTGATGGCGAAGATGATGATGGTGGTGGTGTTGATGTTGATGCCGGCCCATCCCATGTAGCCAAGAGTCATGAGGAGGGGGAGCGCATTGGGGAGAAGGCTGATGATGCCGATTTTGATGGATCGGAAGACCAGGCTCAGGAGCAAGAGGATGAGGCCGAGTGCCAGAAGGATGCTGACGATGAGGTCCCGGATAAAGGAGTCGAGAGCGGCAGAGGCGACGTAGGCGTCACCGGTGAGGCGGTAGGAGATGTTGCTTTCGGGGGGGAATGCGTCCTGGAGGTTGGCGTGGAGCTCTCTGGCGAGTTTAAGGTTGGCCTTGGCGCCGGCGTCTCGCACACGGAGGAGAATGCGGGCGTTGCGGAAGTCGCTGGTAACGAATGCGTGAATGCCGGAGCGTGAGTCGGGGGCGTCGGAGATGAGCAGGAGGAGCTGTTCGACCTGTTCTGGCGTTTCTGGGAGACGAACTCGCTGCCCGGGGTCGCCGGTGATAGCGGCGCGTGCGGCGCCGAGGTAGTCGAGTGGGGATTCGGTGCTGAGCACAATGCTGTGGAGGGCGGCGGACCGCTGGAGGGTATCGATGCTGGCGAGGACATCGGGAGCTTTGAAGCGGTCCCGCTCGGGGGATTCCAGGCTAATCTCAATGGGGAGGATGCCGCTTAAGTCATCTTCGAGGGTCCGGGTGGAGATGAAGGTGGGGTGATCTTCGGAGAAGACTTCGAGGATCTGGGTGTCGATGACGACGTTGGAGGCCTGGGCGATGAGGGCACCACTGGCGAGTAGGGAGACGGTGAGCACGGTCCAGGGACGGGAGAGGAGGACCTCGCCGGCGCGCATCAGGAGGCGTTCCAGGGTGGGGACCTGGCGGTCTGCGTTGGGCGCATCCGGGGCGGGGTGAATGCGACGTGCAGGTCGCATGAAGCTCAAGCCGGCAGGGAGAAAGAGGATGGTAGCCAGGTAGGCGAACATCACGCCGCAGGCAGCTTGCCAGCCGAAGTTGCGAAGGATTGTGGTTTCGGCGCTGAAGAGGCTCAAGAAGCCGATGGCTGTGGTTCCGGTGGTGAGGAGGCAGGCCACGCCGGTGTGGCGGATCATCTGGCGGATGGCTTCGGAGTGGGGGCGTCCGGCTTCGACTTCTTCGGCTTGCCGGGTGAGCATATGGATGCTGTCGGAGATGCCGATGACGAAGATCAGGGTGGGGAGGACGTTGTTGATGATGTTGATGGGGTAGTCGGTGAGCACGAGCATCGCCAGCGTGGTCAGAAGAGCGATGAGGACGGTGCCCAGAGGGAGGATGACGCCACCGGGGGAGCGAAAGAGGAAGATGAGGACGAGCAGGTAAATAAAAGCGGTGAGGGGGACAAAGATCAGCTGCTCATGTCGCAGGCTGTCGACGATCTCAACGCGGAGTGGCGGGACACCGGCCAGGGTAGCGGTGGTGTCGGGCGGAAGCTCGTACATGGCGAGTCGCTCGGCGACGCGTTCATTGAGGGTGCGCAGGTCATTGACGTCCTGGAGGCGGGTGTCGATGCGGGCGGCGACGATGGCGCTGGAGGCGTCGAGGCTGATGAGGCGGCCTGCGATAAGGGGTTCATTGAGGGCGAAGTCGCCCAGTTCCCCGGCCTGGTCGACGCTGACCGGAGTAGCCCTGAATGGAGAGGGAGCGCTGGCGAGTTGGTTGGAGAGATCGCCGAGGAAGGGCTCTGAGCTGAGGCTGTCGGGGCGAGGGATGGCTATGGTGGCCAGGGACTGGGCGTCGACGATGTCTTCGACGCGGCGAAGTTCGTAGGTGAGGTCGCGGATGAAGGTGACCACCGGAGGTGCGAGCACGTCGGGGGCTTCGATGAGGACGATGATGAGGTTGTCCTCGCGGCCAAAGCGCTCGGCGAAGGTCTCGCGGTAGGACGCGTCGTCGCCGCGGCCTTCGAAGAGTTGCTGCGGGGTGAAGTTGAAGTTGATGCGGGGGGCGAGCGCCAGGCTGGCCAGGGTGATAAAGGCGAAGACGATGATGGTGGCCAGGCGGTGTTTTAAGACGAGCGTGGCGAGTCGATCGAACATGGGGTAAGTCCCGGTCAGGAGCGCGCGGTGGCGAAAGGGAGGGGAAGGCGAACGCCGGGGCGAAGATTACTACCGTGGGGCCGGGGTCAACAACCGGGCCGCGCGCCGAGCTGATTCGGCGAATCGAGGAGTGAGAATGGTATCAGGGCGAATGTTAGGCGTAGATGTCGGGACGCGGCGGGTGGGTGTAGCTGTGAGCGATCCTCTGGGAACGATGGCGATGCCGGTGGAGACGATCGAGGTGCGAGGGTTGCCGGGGGCGGCGCGGCGCCTGGTTGAGCTTGTGGGACAGTATGAGGCAGGGGTGGTTGTGGTGGGGTGGCCGTTGGATATGCGAGGACGAGAGGGGGTCGCCGTCGAACGGGTGCGCAAGTTTATGGGAGCGTTTGAGAAGGCGTTGGTGGGGAAGGGACATCAGGTCGAGGTGGTGCGGTGGGATGAGCGGCTGACGACGACGGCGGCGGAGCGAAGTTTGCTCAAGGCGGATGTCTCGCGTCAGCGGCGCAAAGAGGCGATCGATCAGGTGGCGGCCTGCCATATCTTGCAGGGATATATGGACCGCTTGAGGATTGAGTCGGAGCGAGGGTGAGACGATGAGCGCGGGGAGTCGACGCATGAAGAAGGCGAAGCATGAGGGCGGGGGGTGGGGGCGACTTTGGCGTTGGGTGGCAGCGCTGGTCGGAGCAGCGCTCATCGTGGTGGGGGCGGCTGCCGCCGGTGTGTACGCGCATTATCAGAGAGTGATCACTCGTCCCGTGTTGGAGGAAGGAGAGACGCGGACACTTGTGATTCCGGAGGGGACGGCGTGGCCGGGGGTTGTGAGTCGGGTTGCGGATGCGGGGCTGGTGGAGCCAGCGCATTATTTTGATGTGTGGGGGCGTCGAAGTGGTCTGGCGAAGGAGGCGAAGGCGGGGACCTTTCACCTGGCGGGACCGTTGAGCCTGGAGGAGCTGGCATCGGTGGTGCGGCGTGGCGGGTTGGCGGAAGAGGTGGCCGTGACCATCCCGGAGGGGTGGACGATCTTTCACATTGCCGATCGCATCGAAGCCATTGGTCTCGGGAGCCGCTCGGAGTTTCTGGAGAAGGCACACGATCCGGTGTTTTTAGAGGAGCTGGGAATCGAGGGGGAGAGCGTGGAGGGGTATCTGTTCCCGGATACGTATCGATTTCACCAGGGGGCGTCGGCTGAGGCGGTGATACGGCGGTTGCATGCCCGTTGGGAGGCCGTCATCGGTCCGTTGGTGGAGGTGCATCGCCCGGCGCTGGAGGCGTTGAAGTCTGACTACGGGTTTGAGCTGCATGATGTGGTGATCATGGCGTCGCTGGTGGAGCGGGAGACGGGCGTGAAAAGTGAACGCGAGCGCGTTGCGCGGGTCTTTTACAATCGGCTCGATCGGGGGATGCGTTTGCAGACAGACCCGACCTGCGTTTACGGAGCCGAAACCTATCGGGAGGTGCCTCACCCCCGCTATTGTCACGACAAGCTCAACCGCTACTCCACCTATGTGATTGATGGGTTGACCCCCGGTCCGATCGCTAACCCGGGGCAGGCGTCCCTGCTGGCGGCGCTCAAGCCCAGTGAGGAGCCTGAGGATCTGGCGTTTCTGTATTTTGTGGCCAGGCGGGATGGGCAGGGTGGGCACCACTTCTCAAAAACCTATCAGGAGCATCGCGAGGCGATACGCAAGTACCTGTTGGGCAAATAGCGCTGATGAACGAGGGGGCGCCTGCCGGGCCGGGTGTTCACCCGGCCCGAAGGATGAGCGAGCTCAGCCTTTTTCAGCGCGGAAGGGGAGGAAGAGCGCTTCAAAACGAACGACGGAGATCTGGGAGGTCTCAGGGGCCGGGAAGCGCCACTTCTTAAGTTCCCCGGTGACGCAGTCGGCCAGCGCATCGCTGTTGGTGTAGTTGTCGCGGGTGACGGCGGCGATGACTTCACCGGTCGATCCGGAGACGGTGAACTGAAGGGAGAGTTCGCCGCGGACATCGGGATTTTTATCGAGGATGCGCTGGTAGCAGCGTTGGAAGGCGGAGCGTTCGTTGGTGATGCGGGTGCGGACACTGCCCTCATCGATCTTGCCCTGGAACTGCAGGGTGTCGGTGATGGGATAGGCCATTGCATACACCTCGTCGCTGGAGGTTGCCGAGGAGGTGGCTTCTGTGACGGCCGCTGGACGGCCGAGGTTTAGTTGTTCAAGCCCATCGGCACTCTGGGAGAGGTAGAGGTAAAGACCTCCCGCGCCGGTCATGACCCCGAGGGTTCCACAGAAGATGGCGATGAGGATGACAACCAGGGGGCCGCAGCCCGAGGACGAAGAACTCATAGATGTCTCGATGCGAAGCGTTTAAAGGATAAGGTGTAGGGCACAGATGCGGGGTATTCCACGGTCGTCGCCTTTGTTATAGTCGCGACGAAGCCGACACAAGAGCATTTGATGGGCAAACGAACACCCGAGGCAAGTGGCCGAGATGAGTAGCATCGTAGACTGGAACGCGTTGAGTCTCAACGCAGCGGTAAAGGAGCTGGCGGCGCTACTGAGTGAGAACCTGCAGGTGCGCGTGGTGCTTGTCAGTTGCTCCGGGGAAGTCGTGGAGTTAGGAGGCACCGGTGGTCAGGGTGGAGGGGCTACGCTCTTCGACGTGTTCGCTGATACACGAGGACGCTGGGGCGACGAGTCGGAGCGAGTGACCTACGCGCAGACGGTGCGTAGCTGGTTTCAGGCGTGTCAGGAGGCCGAGGAGGAGAGCGGGCGGGTCGTTGTGGATAGCGCGCCCGGATTTTGCGCGCACCTCTACCCGCTGCGCTATCAGGGGGCCCGGGCTGCGGTGGTCTGCGCCGGATTTGTAAACTCGGAGAGCGCGGCCGGAGCGTTGGAGTCGATTCGAGCGATGCTTCCACGGCATGTGCTTGAAGCGATTGAAGAAGGAAATGGCCCCCGGGTCCCGCAGCTCGGTCGGGAAGACCGACGCTGGATGGATCGCATCGGTGAGCGTATCGCGCAGGTGATGACCGGCGTGTTGAGCGATGAGCATGCGCCGACCTATGAGCCCGGAGCGCAGCGTTTTGCGGAAATGCTCGGGGGGAGCGATGCGATGGCTCGGCTTTTCGGCCAGATCGAGCGAGTGGCCCGGAGCAACTCGACCATCCTTGTGACCGGTGAGAACGGAACGGGCAAGGAGCTGGTGGCACGCGCTGTTCACAGGCATAGCCGACGGCGCGATGAAGCATTTGTGGCGGTGAATTGCGCGGCGATCCCCGGTGACCTCATCGCCAGTGAGCTCTTCGGGCATGTGAAAGGTGCCTTCTCGGGGGCGCATCGTGACCGTGCGGGGCTTTTTGAAGCCGCCAATCACGGCACGCTCTTGCTCGATGAGATCGGCGATATGGATCCGATGCTGCAGACGAAGTTGCTGCGGGTGCTTCAGGAGGGAACATTTCTTCGGGTCGGGGACAACCAGGTGCGAAAAGTCGACGTCAGGGTGATCTGCGCGACGAATTGCGACCTGGAGGCGATGGTCGCCCGCGGAGAGTTCCGCCAGGACCTCTATTATCGCATCCGTGTGATCGAGTTGAAGATTCCGGCATTGAAAGAGCGAGGTGATGACATCGAGCTTCTAGCACGCCACTTCCTGAGCGCGACGGCCAAGCGTCATGGTCGGGGGGTGAAACGTTTCAGCGAGAGTTGCATGACCTACCTTCGGCGCTACAAGTGGCCCGGTAATGTGCGTGAGCTGGAGAATGAGATTGAGCGCCTGGCGATTCTTTCGGGCGATGAAGAAGTGATCGATGAGACCTGGCTGAGTCGTCGTATCGTCGGGGAGGTGGAGGCGGCCCCGGTGGTTGACCTCAAGGGGTACAACTTGCCGGAGGCGATGGCGTTGCTGGAGCGGCAAATGATCGTTGAGGGCCTGGAGCGCGCCGGTTGGAACAAAACACAGGCCGCCAAAGACCTGGGAATCTCTCGCCGCAACTTGATACGCAAGGTTGCTCAGTATGCGTTGGAAGAAGACCGGAATGCTTAAAGGGCGAGCTCCGAGGAGCGTTGCCGCTGTTTGTGCGCTGGTTTGCCTGGCGTTCGGGGGCAAGGCGCAGGCACAGGGGGGCGAGGAGGTTCCTTCGGGCGGGGAGTACCGAGTCGATGCGATTGTAGTCGAAGGGCTGCTGCGCACGCGCAGATCCGTCATTGAGCAAGAGTTGCTCTTCGGCGAGGGCGATCGCATCAACCAGGCGCAGCTTGATGAAAGTGTGCAGCGGCTGCGAAACACCGGGTTGTTTCGGGCGGTGAGCGTCGATGTCGTGGATACGACAGTCGCCGCTGTGGGCGGCGTAAATACCCATATGGAGCCAGGGCGTCTGCTTCGGGTACGGGTTGATGAGCGGTGGACCCTGTTGCCGAACTTTCGCTTTGGGCGAGGGGGGAATGATGTTGAGCTGATGGTGGGATTGCAGGACGCCAATCTCTTTGGGAGCTACCTGCAACTCGGGGGCAGCTTTCACCGGCTTGCCGGGGTGAATTCGTACTCGTTGTGGTTTCGAGATCCGCGTTTTCTGACGCGTCGTCAGGCGCTCTTTGTCGAAGGCTCGCTGGGAAACCGCGTCGATGCGGTCTTCGACCTGGAGGGGAATCTTACCGGCGGTTATTCGCTCTCAAGGAGATACTTCGGAAGCTCGATGGAGCGGGAGTGGCGACGGTGGTTGAAGACCGGAGCCTACCTCTCGTTCTCCGATGACAGGTTTAGCTACAGCCGGATCGGAGCGGCTCGCCGCGATGCGCAAGAAGCACGGGGTGGGTTGCCCGAGGCGATGCGGACGTTGACCCTGGGTGTGTCAACGTCATTCGGTCGTCTCGATCGGGATAGTTATTTGCGAGACGGCACGCTGTTGACCCTGAGGTTCAACCAGAGCTTTCACTTCGGGGGGGAGCAGGGCCGGTCCAATCGTTTTGAGGCGAGTTTGCTCAAATTCTGGACGTTGCCCTGGCGCTCAAACGTGGGGGTGAGGGCGATTCTCGGGTTTAGTGATGTTGAGGCTGAGCATCTGCAGTTCAGCGCCGGGGGGTTGAGCGGTCTTCGGGGAACGGTAAATATGCGGTATCGGGGGCAGAACTACTGGCTGCTCAACGCGGAGTATCGCATCCCCTCACTCGATCATCGATGGCTTGTGCTTCAGCACGTTGCCTTCGTGGACGCGGTGGGAGTAACGCCGTATCCAGATCAAGTCTTCGGTGCCACCGCCCTGACCTCCGGCATTGGAGTGCGACTTCTCTCGCCAAAGATCTACGGGCTGATTGTGCGCGTGGACTACGCGTTTCCGGTGGCCGGGGCCGACGGCCCCGGGTTGAGTTTTGGGGCCGGGCAGGTGTTTTGACGGGGTCCGAACACGCCTAGCGCGCAGGGTTGGCGATTCGCGCGTCGAGTTGGGTGGTTCCCTGGAGCCATTGGTAGGCCGCGTAGGTTCCGATGACGCGCTTGGAGTAGTCGCGGGTCTCGAGGAAGGGGATGTCTTCGACCCAGAGAGCGATTTCATCGTTGGGCTGGCGTCGAAGCCAGCCGCCAATACGGCCTGCGCCGGCGTTGTAGGCGGCCGCCATCAAGACAGGGTGTCCGTCAAGGCGGTTCGCCAGGGTGAACAGGTGGTCGACGCCAACGCGGATATTGACCTCAGCGGTTTTTAATTTCTCGGGGGTCGCGCGGCCTTCAATGTCGCGATCGTGATCGAGGGCAGTTGCCGGCATGAGCTGCATAAGGCCGTGGGCGCCCGCCCAGGAGACGACGTCTTCGATGAAACTGGACTCCTCGCGCATGATTGAGGCGGGGAAGCCCGGGTGCAGATCAATGTCGGGAGCCTGTGCTCGCTCGGCCTCAACAGCATCGGCGATGATCGTCTGGTAAGGGTTCGGCCAGGCGACATGCCAGCGGGTGACTCGCCCTTTCCGGGGCAGCGCCCATGGGCGACCAGGAATGGAGCGTCGCGCGATGTTGTGGCTCAGGGGGAAACGTTTCGCTTTGTGGCAGAGCCCGGCAAGTCTCCAGCGTTCGGATTCTGAGGGCGCGCTTTGCTGCTGGCGTGCGCGCTCGTACTCGCAGGCCCCTTCAAAATGGTGGGCGGCAGCAAGGGTTGCGGCACCGGATCCGGCGAAGTCGCCCTCGAACCACGTAACGCGCGTGTCCTCGGAGTCAGGGGAGAGGGGCTCGGGCGTGAGATTCATCTCCAGCAGACGCAGGTGAGCCAGGTAGCCGTAAAAGCTGAAGGGATACTTTACCCATGCTCGTTGAAGGTAACGTTCGGCAAGGGCGGGGCGGCTAAGCTGGCGGTAGGCCTGGCCGACGAAGTATTCGAGACGTCCCTGGCTAAAGTACTGGGCATCACGTTCCGGGAGATCGAGGGCGGTCACCGCGCTGGTAAACGCCTCGAAATCTCCAGTGCGGTAAAGGTTTTCGTGGGACTCCCATACCAGCTCGTGGACCATGTCGCCTTCGGGATAGTCCTGGAGGGCGCGCGAAAGAAGTTGAAGTTCTTGTTGATGGTCGCCTCGCTGACGGGTGACGCGCGCCAGGTAGAAGAGGGCATCGTCGGCGTGTGAGCGCTCGGGGTAATCTTCAAGAAGTTGTTTAAAGAAGGTCTCAGCGTCGTCGAGACGTCCGCGGTGGTAGTTTCGGTTGCCGACGGCGTAGAGCGAGCGGACGCGCTCGTCTTCGTTGGCGTCGTCGGTGCATGTTTTGACGACGTCGCGGTAGAGGGCTTCGGCGCGTTCGGGTTGGCGCAGTCGAAAGAGCGTGCGCGCCAGGCGGAAGTCAGCGCGACAGCGGTCCATGGTGTTGAGCGTGCTCATGTCGATGGCGTCGAGTTGAACTCGGGCGTCTTCAAAGCGAACCGCAGAGAAAAGGCGGTCGGCGCGCTCTCTTCGGGAGTCCGAAGAGGGGTTGAACGCGAGTTCGTCGAAGGCGTTGTCGTGTCCCGGATCGATGCAATGCGCGAAGGCCTGGTCGGCCAGCGCGTTGCGGGCCTCGGAGGGGGCCGCGTCGACGAGCGTCGTGACCAGCCAGGGGCAAACCTCGTCGGAATCGTCGTGACGCAGCATGGCAGCGGTGCTTTCAGCGGAGGGAAGGCCGTGGCGTTCGGTCTGGATGCGTACAAGCGAGAAGGCGCCTCCGCTAAAGCCCTCTTCGAGCGCACGGGTCGCGAGGACCTCGTCGATGAGAGGGCTGTCTACGCCGAGGTTGAGTTGGGCGCGTGCTGCCTGTGTCCAGAGGAAGTTCTGGAGCTCGCCGCCGATGCGTGCGGCCTGCGCGTAGTGTTGGGCGGCCTGGTGCCAGTCTTCAGTACGCTCGAACGCGTAGGCTGCTTTGACCAGCCAGGGTTGGCGTTTTGCAGGCTGAGCGAGGGACGCGGCGTGCGCTGTAAAATGGGTCGCGGCGTCGAGGTATCTGGACTCATCCTGAGCGTTGAGGCCGGCCTGACACGTTTCGGTAGCGCACTCAACCGGGGGGATGTTCTGGTCGATGAGCTCATCACCAGACAGGGCGGGTTCACCCCAGGCTGCTGAGGCCCAGAGAGACGTGCCGAGGGTCAGACATAGAGAGGAGAGGCGCGCGAAAGTCATCGTGTGCTCGGCGTAAGAGATCAATGGGGAAGGAGGACAGAGGCTCAAGGCTTGCTAACGAACAAAGCCTAAAAGATGACGCCGTTGGTTCGCCAGGCCAGTCCGAGGAGCACGGCGTGCTCGTGGACCCGGGGCTGGTCGGGACCGGAGCGCAGGGTTGTCCAGGTCCTACGGTACGTGCCTGTGAACCACAAGCCCTGGCCCCGGTTAGCGCGGGTGATGGGCAGGTCAAAGCCTGCGCCGAGGCTGCCTGCGAGGCCAAAGCTAGCACCATCATTGAGGCCAACAGCGAGTTGTGGGCCGAACCCCAATTCCAGATGAAGGGAGGCCAGGAAGTGGCTGAGAAGTCCTTCGCTGAGCAAGGTCAGGTACAGGGGGTGGAGATTTAGCGCCAGGTGAAGGGCGTGGACCGGGCCAGGCTCCGAGTCGCCCAGGGGGGAGAGCCGGTAGGCCAGGCGTGTGTCCCCAAGATAAAGCGGAAACGAGGTTCGAAACGCCAGCTCGCCGCCCAGGCTGCTGCTGAACGACGAGGTCGTGGTGTTGACCGACCCTCGCAAGCTCCACTCCGAGAACGAGCCGTTGAAGGGGCGATCCCCTTCATCGGGTAGAGGCTCTCCTTGAGCGGCAAGAGGGGCGCCAGCCAGGAGGACCAGCGCAAAGAAGTAGGCCGCCAGGGCCTGTCGGGCGGCGGAGGGTTGTCGTGAGCCAGAATTCATTTTAAGTTGCGCTGGTGTAAGGGTGTACTTTAGCATCAGCGGCCAAATGAATTGCCGCCATATCGCGGCGAATTCTGGCATACGAACATGAGGGAGTAAATGTTTCTTCGGACACACAAAGGCATCGCGCTGGTCGCGTTGGCCTCGCTTAGCCAGATGGCCTGTTACAATACCTACACCATCAGCAATCAAGAACTTGCCAAGCTGGAGAGTTCTGTGGAACCGGTGGAGGTTGTGGAGGTAAACGCGAACTGCCAGCCGACCGGTTTAGCCTCGCTTGAGGGGATGGACGGGCAGGCGTTGGCACAGGCCGCCGCAGAGCCGGGTGTTGAAGAGACGGCGAGTGATGCTGGCGCTCAGGATCCCAACTGCATTGTGGTGCCGGTTTCCACGGTCAACGCGTTGACCGTGTTGACGACCGACGGATCGCGCGAGCGGGTCACTCCCTTTAATTTCGTTATGGATGATGTGCAGCTTGTCTCGCCGGAGTACGACCTGCTCATCGAACTGGATAACGTCGACGGGGCGGAGGTGCGCGAGTTCAGTACCTGGAAGACCGTGGCGACGATCGCCGGGGTCAGCCTGGTGGCGGTCGGCACGTTCGTGGGCATCAGCCTGATCGCCCCGGATGAGCAAGGTTTCCAGTAGGGCTACCGCAGCACGGTCTGCGGCGAGAGCACGGAAGCTTTTAAAGCTCGATCACGTGATGTGGTCGGGCTTTTTTGCGTGGTATTGTGAACGGTGCAGCGTTGATCTTCAGATGGGTGGATGTTACTTTGAGTAGCCATTCTATGTGATTGAAATGCCTCAAATTCATTCCACGACGTACGAGTCGAGGGAGATTCTGATGAACGTGTCGAGACGCTGGTTCAGCCTTGCAGGTGTGTGTCTATCTATCATGCTCGTTGCGGCATGCGGTGAGCCCGGGTTGTCTGCGGGCAACGGCGATCCGCAGGATGAGAACTACGACGGGCCACGCGCCACCGACCGCTATTTCATGGTTCCGGCTGGCGAGTCGACGATCTGGGGAGAGGTGACCGGGGAGGTCGAGGTTAAGGTCTTTGTCTACGACCGCTTCTCTGGCGAACCGGCAACTGGCCAGGAGGTCACTTTTGAGGTGATGGGCACCCAGGCCAACCCGCCTCATCTGCAGGCGCGCGCGGCGGTGACCGATGATGCGGGCGCGGCAAAGGTTCGCGCCTACTTCGGTGTTGATGCCGGTAGCTGGACCGTTCGCGCCGATCACCCCTATGCCAATGCGGTTAGTTTCACCCTGGAGTCCACTCCGGTGGAAACTGGAACGCTGCGCGTGCGCGTTGAGAATAGCGCGCCGACAATCATGCGTTTGGGCAACATCGATGTGAAGGTTTATCGCGAGGACGTTCTTAACTGCGATTATTTCAGCCCTTATGGTCAGATCGGCGTGACGCCGCTGACCGAAGGTAATGTGTCGTTTGCCGGCGAATCGATCGATTTTGAGGGGCTCGGCACGCGCAACCGTTACGTGGTCACGGCAGTGGCGCGCGGCGAGCGCGGGCAGATTGCCGCCGGGGGATGTGTCAATGCGCTCTCCGTCTCGGCCGATACGACCTCCGAGGTGGAGTTGCTCTTGCAGCTTGTGCCGCTCAATCCGGTGGGGCGTTACGATGTTGTAAGTTTTTGGGACTTCACCGAAGCGATCGCAGACAGCGGAGCCGCCGGGGCGGTGATTGTCCGGGTGCTTAATGTGTTCGAGAACCCGGGTCAGGCGATTTATGATGAGATTATCGCACTGGTATCCAATCTTGTCGGTGGTCTTATCAGTTCGGCGATCGATACCTTCCTGGACCTCACCAATCTCGACCAGGCCTTCCAGAATATGATCAACGCGTTCATTGAGGATAACGCCGTGCTGCGGCAGATCCGGGACGCCGGGCGCGATCTTCGCGATGTGGTTGCGAACCTTCAGGTGCACAGCGAGTTGTCGATCGGCAAACTCGACTCAAACTACACCTTCAGCGGCCAGGACAACTGGATTGGTCTGACGCTCTACTGGCGGTGGGATTGCGCCGATAACGCGCCGGCGGACTGCGGCGCGATCGAGCTTGTGCCGGAGGCCGACGGGCAGTTCGCTGAGTTGGGGCTTCTTAGCTCAAACTGGACCGGTCAGGTCGTGGCTTACGATCAACTTCAGATCAATCGTCACCCGGTGAGTCTGCGCTACGGGCGGCTTATCATCTACGTGCTTAACGACGTAATTCTGCCGCGGCTTACCGATGGAAACGCTACGAGCATGTCGGAGGCGTTTGCCTACTGGATTGGCTGCGAAGATCTGGCCAACAGCATCATTCCCAATGGCCAGGTGTGCGTGACGGAGGACTCCTACTGTCTGCAGGCCACCACCGTGGCGAACTTCTGCGAGAGCGCGGTGAGTACAATCTTTAGCTTTGCGGACATGATGGTACGCGGGCTCGAGTTTGATATGGGGCTGCAACTCGGCGGCAGTGGCAAGTTGATTGAAGAGGACAGTGACGGGCTGGTTGATCGCATCGAAGAAGGCCTATTCGATGGATTCGTGCAGGCCAGCGATGGCGGGCAATCCTCGCCCTTCACCGCGACGTTCAGCGGTGTGCACCGTCATTACGGGGAATAACGCTGCGAAGTCGGGGGGGAAAGTTGCCACGTGGCGCATGAAGCCGTACAACATGTTGCGCGGTGTGAAAGAAGCGAGCCGTGGCGAGTGTTTAGAGCCAGGACGACGTGGGCGCAGAGGGCGCCCGAAGTCGCCGAGAAGCGCGATAGAGTCACCCCAGGGATTCGATGCTCGGGTCGGCGCTGTCGCGTGATCCAGCGACCATGGAAGGAAGGTAGATGAAGCTAATCTGTGCCGGGATTACAGACGTCGGCTGCTCGCGCGAGCATAACGAAGATGATTTTTATCTCTCCGATGGTGATGAGGCGCTCTGCATCGTTGCCGATGGGATGGGAGGCCATCGCTCTGGAGAGGTTGCCAGCGCGATGGCAATCAAGGCGATCGTGGAATACTACCGGGAGACGATGCCCAGCCAGGTCAACGGTTACCGGGGAGAGCAGGCAGGTGAAGGCGATGGAACTCGCGACCTCGACGAGCTTCGTATTCACGAGGCGCTTAAGATGGCGAACCGCGCGGTGTTCGAGGCGGCTGAGTCTGATGAAGCTTATGAGGGGATGGGGACGACGATCGTTTCCGCCTATTTTACCGAGGACGGTGTCTATCTTGCCCACATCGGAGACTCTCGGGCGTATCTCTTTCGCGAAGGGACGCTGGAGCAAGTGACCCACGATCACTCCCTGGCCAATGAATATGTTCGGATGGGAATTCTGGCCAAAGAGGATGTGGAGTTCTTTCCCTACAAGAATGTGATCACCCGGGCATGCGGTCTGACTGATGAAGTCGAGATCGACGTGCAGTTTCATGCGATGCAGCCGGGAGATATGTTCATTTTCTGCTCGGACGGGCTTTCAGATATGGTGCCGGACCGCGCGCTGGTGCAACTTTTGGATGAGAATGAGGATCTCGAAGTTCTCTGTCAGCGCCTGGTTGATCAGGCCAATGAGAACGGCGGGTCGGACAATATCACGATTATTTTGGCGCGTGTGGTGGACGAGGCGTAGGCGCGCTGTGGCGCCCGGGGTAGGGGGCGCCTTTTCGGGGGCATCATGACCGACAATTCGGGGAGTGAGACGTGGTCGTTGCTGGGCGCGGAGGAGCGAGGTGTGCGAGCGGCGCTAGGCTGGGTTGGTCGTCTCAAAGCGCGAGACGTCCAGGCGATTGCCGAGGTTCATCATCAAGACGTTGCCGGGTGGTGGCGCTCAGGGGCCAGGCTCAGTGAGGAGCTTGCAGTTTGCTTACGTGCGGGGGCGCAGCGGCGTATTGAAGAGTTGGAGATGGGGCCGGCCGAGGCGGTTGAGCGCATGGCGCACTGGGCGGGGCAGACTGTGTTGCGTGGGGAGCCGGGATACCCTCCCGGGCTTGAAGAACTTCGGGATCCGCCGCTCTATCTTCGGGTTTCAGGGAATTGCGAGGTGCTCGCCAGGGGGGCGATTGCGGTCGTGGGCTCTCGCAGACTGCGGCCTCGCGATACGGCAGTTTCACGGATGCTTGTCGAGGCAATCACGGCTGCGGGGCGTGTGGTGGTGAGCGGTGGCGCGTTGGGGGCCGACGCCCTGGCGCATGAGGTGGCGCTTGAAAAGGGTGTGCCCACGGTTGTGGTTTTGCCGGGCTGCCTTGAGGAGCCTACGCCGGCGTCTCATCGCGCTCTCTTTGAGCGGGTGGTCCACGCGGGAGGTGTGCTGGTGAGCGAGTATCCGCCCGGGCAGTTGGTGCGCTCGTACCACTTTGCGCGACGCAACGAGTTGATCGCCGCGATGTCGCAACGTGTGCTTGTGCTGCGTTCGGGGCGAAAGGGCGGGACGATGTTGACTGTGGAGGCAGCAGAGCGGATAGGTCGCCCCCTTGCCGCGGTGCCTGGTGACCCCGAGGATGAGTTGTGCCGCGGTTGTTTTGATGCGATCAGGCGCGGCGCAAGTCTTGTTGCTGATGCCAATGATCTGCGGGCATGGTTGGGGGCGGCTGAGGAGCCGGGCCGGTCTTTGTCTCGTTCCCCGGTGGCCAATCGATCCGCGGGGCAAGCTGTGCTTCCCCGGCTGGCACCACTTCCGACGCAAATCAGCGATGAGGCGCGCACCCTTTTCGAGGGGGCGCGTCAACTGGTTGGCGATGATGTCAGTGTGTCTGTAGATGCCCTGGCTGCGCAGCTTGCCTGGCCGGTGCCTCGCCTGCTTGGCGCGCTACTGGAGTTGGAGTTGTGTGGAGCCGTGCAGAAGTTACCCGGCGCGGAGCGCGTCCGTTTACTCTGCGCTTGAGAGCAGTGACATTCGAAGTCGATGCGAGCCTTGATAGCGACCGCGACCCCTGCGATAAGTCACCACGATGATGTTCGGCCCTGTTAAGGTTGAGGTGAGATGATGGCTGGAAAACGACATTTGCTGGCTCCCGGGCCTACACCGGTTCCCGAGGCTGCGCGCCTGGCGATGGCTCGAGAGCTGATCCATCACCGGGGACCTGAGTTCAAGGCGGTCTTTGAGGAGGTTCAGAAGGGACTGCAATGGATCTTCGAGACCGACGCAGAAGTGCTCAGTCTCACCTGCAGTGGCACCGGCGCGTTTGAAGCGGCCATGATTAACTTCACGCGTCGGGACTCCACGATCGTTGCCATCGGTGGAGGTAAGTTTGGCGAGCGTTGGGCTGAGGTGGGTAGCGCCTACGGCATGAAGGTCGTGGAAGTTGCGGTTCCCTGGGGAGAGAGTCTCAGCCTTGAGGTTTTGGCCGAAGTGCTTACGGCCACGCCGGAAGCATCGATGGTGACTGTGTCTGCAAGCGAGACATCGACGGGAGCCTGGCATCCGGTGGAGGCGCTGGGAAGGGTTGTACGCGAGCATTCCGAGGCGCTCTTCGCAGTCGACGGGATCACCGCGGTGGGTGTGCAGCCCATTCCGATGGATGCGTGGAAGATCGACGTGCTGGTCAGCGGTTCGCAAAAAGCCTTCGGGGTGCCTCCTGGCCTTGCGTTTGTTGCTGCGAGTGAGCGCGCATGGGAGCGCTACGCCGACAGTGATCACCCGCGCTACTACTTTGATCTGGGGCGGGAGCGCGACGCCCAGAAGCGTCAGCAGACGGCGTTTACGCCGGCCATCTCTGTGGTGCTCGCACTCAAGGAAGCCCTGAAACTGATGGAGGAGGAGGGGCACGAGGCGCTCTTCGCGCGTCATCAGCGCAACGCTCTCGCGGCCAGAGCCGGGGTCGAAGCGCTGGGGCTGCGCCTTTTTGCCGAGAATCCAGCCAACTCGGTGACTGCGGCGCTCGTACCGGACTCGGTGTCGGCCAAGGCTGTGGTGCGGCAGATGCGAGACGCTTACGGGGTGACGATCGCCGGCGGACAGGGAGATTTCGCAGATCGTCTTATTCGCATCGGCCACATCGGTTTTTTTGATGGCTTTGATATGCTTGTGGCAATGAGTGCGCTGGAGCGTGCTCTTGCGGACCAGGGGCTAGACGTCGATTTCGGTCATGGGGTTGCGGCTGCTCAGCGTGTCCTCAGTGCCTGAACGAAGCCTCGTGGTGTCGCCCGCTAACAGTTTGGATCAGTCTCTATAGCCTGGATACGTGAGCGCAGTACATGGAGAAATCATGGCAAAGAAACAACAGAATGCAGATGAGCGCTCGCGCGACGACTCGCCGGAGTCTGGAGAGACGGTGATGGAGGAAGAGCATCTCTATGAGAACTGGGATGAGCTTTCTGCCGATGCCGAAGAGGTCTCCAGGCTGGGTAAAGCGCTGGAGGGATTGCTCCCGGATATCGTGAAGCGCGGGCTGGGCGGTTTGGTCAGCGAGGATGGCATTCGCTCGGTGGTGACCGACAAACGTCTTCCGCGGGAGGCGGCGAGCTTCATTGCGACCCAGGTCGACGCGACCAAGCGGGAGGCGTTGAGGATCGTGTCGAAGGAGGTTCGTCTCTTCCTGGAAAACGTCGACCTCGGCGGCGAGTTGACCAAGATCCTGACGAGCGTCAGTTTTGAGGTGCGCACCCAGGTACGTTTTGTGCCGAATGACGCTGCTGTGAAGCCGAGTGTGCGCAACAAGGTTAGTGTAAAGCGCGAGCGTGGTGACAATGAGGGCGTCGAGGAAGAGGGTGCCGGCGAGAGCGAAGAGGAGCGCACGCGAGCACGAGGGGGACGACGCTGGAGTCGGCTGCGAGGGCGGGGCTCAGACGAGCGTGAGGAGCGCGACGAACCGTCGGACCAGGAAGACGCGTGAGCTCACTCGGCGCGCCGCTCGATGATGACCCGAAGAAGTTGCACGTCTTCGTTCGGGCGGTTTTCGGGATCGGCGGGTATGTGTGAGATAGCACGAACTGTCTCAAGGTCTGAGCAGCGACCAAAGACGGTGTGGCGATCATCAAGGTGAGGCGCGGCGACCTCGGTGATGAAGAACTGACTTCCACCACTGTCAGGCCCGAGGTTTGCCATGCTCAGGGTGCCCGGGCGATCGTGGCGAAGCTCCGAATGAAACTCATCGGGGATAACGTAACCCGGTCCGCCATAGCCGGTGCCCGTCGGATCTCCCCCCTGGATCAGGAAGCCGGGGATGACGCGATGAAAGCGCTGTCCGTCGAAGAAAGGCCGGCCGGTAACGGAGCGGTCAGTTTGAGGATCAACGTAGGCTTTAAGTCCGCGCGCAAGCCCCACAAAGTTGGCAACGGTCACGGGCGCGCGTTTCTCGAATAGTTCACAGGTGACGCTGCCCTCTGAGGTTTCCAGGATCGCGATAAGTGTGCCGGGTGATGCTAGATCCTGGGTGTAGCGAAGGGCATCGTCGGGCGTGGGTGGCGTATGTGCACTCTCCGAAGGATCGGGCGGGAGTTCCGAGGTGGGGCCGGGCACACGTGCATCTGGGCCCGGGCTCGCCTCCATGGATGGCGGAAGCGAGGGGCTCGCACACGCGCACAGGGTCGAGCTAATAAGAAGTCCGACCAGGGCGCGAGGGGGATAGGAGGAAAGATGAATCATTGCAGCGGCGAGCAGATGGCGGTGATGTAGTCGAGCATACGTCCGGCGCGTCCTTCAAGGCCGGTGACGACATGGCCAGGCGGACACTTCAGTGAGAAGTGCGTGCCACCGCTGCCGCCGGCCCCGTCCAGAACCTGGCTGTTGGTGCCGAGTTTGTAGCGGGCGGTCGCCTCGTGGGCGTTGGGATCGGCGATATGCTGGCCCAGGCGTTCCAGCGCAAGGTTTGAGAGGCGCTCGATCTCGTCGACGGTCAATTCGCCGAGAGCGTCGGCACTCTCCGCGATGACAGCGCGCTCGGCCTCAATGGCACGGTCGGCGACTTCCGCGCGGCTGACGTGACTTCCAGTCGCGTCACTTTCCCCGGGGGTTCCGGGCCGGGCAATCGTGATCCGGTCTCTCAAGAGCTCGCCCTCGCCGACAAGCACCACGCCCAACCAGCGCTGTCCGTCGACCTGACGAGCACGCAGCGGTTCATGGCTTCCCAGGGGGACCTGATAACGGCCCTCGACCACCGAGACATAGTGGCGCTCGGTCCAGAGGGGCTCGGCTGCCATGCCATCGCGATAGAGGTTGAACTCCAGGGGGAAGACGCCGCTGATCGGGGCGCCACTTTCGTCCTGGAGCAGGCCGCGGTAGCGGATCTCGACGGCGTCGGGGAGTGCACGCCGAAGACTCTCATCTTCGGCGTGCGCCATCGCGCTGGTCAGCAGACCGGTGGCCATAAGCGTGGCCACCAGGACGTTGCGCGTCATGATGGTGAAGCGTTCAGATCGCATCGAGAGGGTTCGCTACAAGTTTGATATTGATGGTGAGTTTCACTTTGGCGCTGCCGCGGGGAGGGAAGGGCTGGCCTTCCTCGATGCGCGGTTGGCTGGAAGGCAACGCGGCAAACTGCAGGCTTTTGAAGAGGTCGCTGGTAGTTTCCAGGCTTTCCTCCACAGCCGGAGCTCGCGCGCTGGCGTTTTCGCCGGCGGGCGTTGCGGGGATCGTGGTCAGCAGAACAGTGCCTTCATCCTCCGGGCTCGTCGCGTCGAGAGGGCCGACGTAGATGTCGATGCTGGGAAGTTCGAAGTTGAGGCTATTCTCGGTGATTTCGTAGTCAATGCTGGTGATTTCCACCGAGCGCAGACGCTGGCCAACGCCCTGGAGCTCGTCGTTACCCGACGCTTCGACGATGTCGACGGCGATATCAAATTCGATCGGATAGAGATCGACGGCCTCGGGGGCAGGCTGGGGCTCGGCGTCGCAGTCAATGTCCGGGGGGCAGAGTGCGTCCGCGTTGATTTCAAAGTCGAAGGGGATGCCTTCTTCGTATGTGATCGTTGCGATCTCTTCGTCGAGAAATCCGCAGGCCAGCGATGAGGCTCCGAGGGCAGCAATGAGGATCAGGGTAGGGCGGGTCATAAAAAGCCTCTTCAAAGAAGTCAGATGTTGAGCACAACACGTAGCCGGTTCATTCCTAGCAAGAAGCACGTGCCGATCACAACAGTGAGGTGTACGCCAGGCGCCAGGCTGCGCAAAAGGGTGTCGGTTTGGAGTTCGGGCTCCTCTAAGCTATACTTGCAGATCGGATTGGAATGAACCCCGCCGCTCAAGGTGGGCGAGGAGCTCTTTGATGCATCGTGACGAGCAAGAATCACATGAGGCCAGAAACGGGCAGGCTCTAAGCGGAGACGCATTGCTTGATGCAGGGCGTCAGAGCGTGGTGCGTTGTGCGGGTGTCAGTGAGGTTGCGTTGCGCCGCGACGAGGCGAACATTCGTGAGAGTCTGGCATCTCGCGGGTGGGAGTACGTGGTTTGCGACGCCCGCCAGGTTGAGCCCTGGCGTAGCGCCCTGCAACAGGCGCTGGGAGCATGGGCTCACGCGTGTGGCGAGGCCGCACAGCTGGCAGATGTGGAGTCTCAACTCGATACGCTCTCTCTTCTCATGCGCATGCAGCCGGGCGATGGTTCGAGCGAACGCCAACGCATGGTTTGCGACGCAGTCGTCGGCGTAAGTGAGGCTCTGACCGAGTGTGCGCCAGCGGTGCTTATGGTGATTGCTCCCGAGCGATTGACCGCGTTGGAGCGAGCCGGCTTGCGAGCGCTTATCTCGTACCATGTGCAACGTCCGGTAGAGCTTCCGGGGACATCAGCCCGCCAGGTGGTTGTGGCGGTCGCCGGGGAGGTAGGGGCGCTGGGCACTGATCTCGATGTCGTTGCGGTTGATATGAGTGGGAGTTCGCGCGAGCGGACTCAGCGCTTTCTGCAGGATGAGCGGGTGCTCGAGCGCGTGCTTTCGAGCACAGGTGGCTGTCCGGAGCGCCTGGAGGCCATGCTCGCGTCGATGCCCTCCAGTGCTGATGAGCTGGCGCTGCTTCGGGTGGGGAAGCTCTCGGCGACCGCGCGCAACCTCCTCAATGCGCTCTCAGTGGCGGGGCGAGAGTTGGAGCTGACCTTTCTCGACGGATTGATCGAAGGATTGATGTCGGAGGCATTGCGAGAGCTTCGAGACGCGGGGCTGGTGCACCGAAGGGTGGATGCGGGGAGCGTCCAACTCAGCGTTTCTTCCTCGGAGGTCGGCGCGGCTGCGGTCGCGTCGCTGGGCGAGCCGCGACGTCGGCAGATTCATGCCGCGCTGGCGCAGCGCGCGCTTGCGTGTAGCTCTCATGGCGATTCCGGGTTCATTGCCCTCCATGCGCTGGAGGCCGGAGACCGGGAGTTAGGCGTGCGTTTCGGACTTCCGGCTGCACGCCAGATGATGCAGTGGGGGCGCTGGGACGAGGCCCGCGGCCTGGTGCAACGGTTGCTCAGCGAGTCCCTTGAGGAGGGGATTAAGGCTGACGTTCATGAGCTTGGTGCCGCATTGGCTGAGGCTCGAGGAGACTGGCTGGAGGCTGTTTCTCACTGCGGGAGGTTGCGGCGCTTCGCTCGTGAGCGTGAGGAGCGCGCTTCGCTGGAGATGCGAATTGCCACGCTGTTGCTTCGGCTTGGCCGACCCGAGCTCGCGCGGAACCGCTATCTTGTGGCGGAGCGGCATCTTGAGTCGGCTGACGACTCGTTGCTTTCGATCGGCGCGCTGCGCCTGAAGTTGCTTCTAGGGCAGGGGGAGGTTGCCTACCAGCTCGGCGAACATGAAGCCGCGGCGTTGTGCGTTACCTTTGTGTTGGAGCGCAGTCAGCCTCTGGGGCCAGATCTTGTGGCCGACGTGGTGGTCGGAGCGCATAGTCTTAACGGTAAGGTTAATCTGTTTCGCGGTGATCTTGAGGGGGCCAGTCAGGCCTTCGCTCGATGTGCATCGCTGGCAGGTCAGCATAATCTGCCGGCGGAGGTGGCGCGGGCCGAGGCAAACCTGGGAGTGGTCGCCGTTCAGAAGCGAGATTATGACGAGGCGGAACGTCGGCTGCGGCGGGCGCTGGAGCAATCGCAGGCTGGCCTGGCGAGCGTCTCCAGGCTGAATTGCTGGCTGAACCTGGGAATCGTCCACCAGCGTCGCAGTGAGTATGGCGATGCGCTCTCGTGCTTTGAGCGCTCGCTACGCGCGGCTCAGGCGGAGCGCCACGAGGTTGCTTTTGAGGTTGCATCTCATAACCTGGTGACGTTGCTGCAGGACCTCGGGGCGTTTGACGCTGCCTGGGAGTTGGTTGAACGTTTGGAGCAACGCCCGGCGGTTTCCGGGCATTTTGCCGGACGATGGTCGGCGATGCTTCGCGGCCAACTTCTGCTGGATCAGGGACGGTTCGAGGAGGCCGTAATCGAACTGGCGAGGGCCGAAGACGAACTCAGCGCAGCCCCGCGACTTTACGCGGTAGAGATGCGTTTGCGACGTGCCGAGGCGCTCATTGCACTGGGGCAGCGGGAGCGCGCTCGTCAGATGCTGGAGGCCGCTACGGCCGTCGATGATGCTCAGAGCCAGGCGATGCATCGTAAAGTTCGTGCGCTTCTTCTAAGCGGGAAGGCTCGTGCCGAAGAGCTTCGTGATGTGATCGCGGAGTTAAGTAGCCTGGGGCTTTTCCGAGACTCCATGGACGCCAGCGTTGTCTGCGCGCAGACCTGGGAGCAGGTTGGTGAGCGCGACCTCGCTATGCTGGTGGTCGAGCGCGCGCTTTCTGATCTGCGTGAGCGAGCCCGCCGGGTTCCTGAGACGTTTCGCGCTGGCTTCTTCGAGGTGCCGGTCCATCGCCGTTTGGTCGAGCTTTTTCAGAGCTTCGACGGTCAGCTCCCGGACGATGTTATCGAGCCGCATCGGCGTGGGGAGGCGGCGAATGAACAGGTATGGCACGAAGACCCGGCCTTCGACGCGTGGCGTGCGCGCTACGCTGAGATTGTGGGCTGCGATGCGCGCTTGATGCAGGTCTTTCGCTCCATCGATCGGGTGGGGCCGGGGGAGACGACAGTGCTGCTTAGCGGCGAGTCGGGGACCGGCAAAGAACTCGCGGCGGCGGCGATTCACCGGCAGAGTCCGCGGGCCGCTCGCCCCTTCGTGAAGGTCAACTGTGCGGCCTTCGTCGAGGAACTTTTGCTCAGCGAACTCTTCGGTCACGAGAAAGGCGCTTTTACCGGCGCGATGCGCCAGAAAGAAGGGCTTTTCGAGGTTGCCGACGGCGGCACGCTCTTTCTCGACGAGATCGGGGATATCTCTCCCAAAACTCAGGTTGCGCTGCTTCGGGTGTTGCAGGAGGGGACCTTTGAGCGTGTTGGAGGGACCGAGACGCTCAGCGTGGATGTGCGAGTGGTCGCCGCAACCAACCGCGACCTGGAAGAGCTCGTTGAAAGGGGACTTTTTCGTCTCGACCTCTACTACCGACTCAAAGGGTTCGTTATCGAACTTCCGGCGCTGTGCGAGCGGCGCGAAGATATTCCGCTTCTGCTCGACCACTTCGCGTCGAGGTTTAGCAAGGGTGTGCCGGCGCCGAGCTTCGCGCCGGAAGTGGTGCAGTTTCTGGCTCGCTACCGGTGGCGGGGAAATATCCGCGAGTTAGAGAATTTTGTGCGCAGCGTGTTGCTCTTTGTCGAAGGCGATCGTGTGGAGATGCGGCACCTCGACGAGTTTGGCGACTTTTTCGCCAACTCGGAGGTTGATGAATCGCTTCCCGAGATCACCATCTCGCCGCGCGTCGAATCGACTCACCAAAGCGCCAAGACCGCCGAGTGGGGGGAGCTGGCACACGCGGAGGTGTACGAAGATCCGGAGGAGGCGTTGATCGAACAAATCGTCGCCGACGGGCTCTCGCTGAGTCGCCTTAAAAAGCGATTGGAACATGAATGCATCAAACGTGCGTTGGAAGAGACCGGTGGTAATATCACCCGGGCTGCAGAGATTCTTCAGCTTAAACGTCCGCGATTAAGTCAGATTATTAATGCATCGCCGGAACTTACGGCGCTCAAAGAACAGCTGGTAGGGTAAGGGTATGAAGAGACGACTTCTGGCAGCGTTGATGTTGAGCAGCGCGATCGCCTGTGGGGAAGCCGCGCCCGAGTCCCCGGGCACCGACTCGGCAGTTGACGAGCGGAGTCAGGCCGCGATGGTGACACCGGAGTTTCGGCTCAGCGGGATCGGGGAACTGCCCGACGAGCTGATTCTGGAAGAGGTGGGACTGACGATCACCGAGATCCGTCTGCAGCCGGTGAATGGGGCGGAGGTTGCGTACTCCACGACGCGCCCCATCGGTCTGAACTTTGATTTGTCTCAGGGAGAGACTGCGATTCGCGGTCACGCCGTCGAGTTCCCCCAGACCGGCCGCTACCTGGTCAGCGTACGCCTCGAACCCTTAAGTTCGGCGGAGCGAGAGGAGCTTATGGCCGAGGAGGGCGCGGAGATCCCGATGGGAAGTCTCGAACTCAGCGGTCTTGTGAAGTATGGCGAGGACTCGATGGGGAAGGTCGGTGGCGAAGACGAGGATGGCAACCCGCTGCCACTGCCCTTTGAGCGCACTCGCGTGTGGACCATTGACGAGAGCTGGACGCCTTTTCATTACGAGAGTCAGCGCGCTGTCTTCTATGCGCTCTCCAACGTGGAGCTGTCGCCCGGAGAACAAACCCTCGTGTTTAATTTTGATTTGAATCAGTGGGCGATCAGTGCGCTCGACCCGATTGTCAGCGCGGTGGAGTCCATCGGTTCCCAGGGGCGGCCTGGTGAGGTGATCGATATCAGTCCTTCGCTGGACGAAGATGCCCTGGGTACAGAAGCGATGGTTCAGGCGGCCTCGGTTTCCACGATGCCGGCGGCGCTGTAAGAGGGCCTGAGCGTCATATCAGAATGGATGAGCCCCGGAGGTTTGCTCCGGGGCTCATTGCGTTTCAAGTGTGTGCTTTGAGGATGGCTTCAAGCACCTGGTCGGCGGCGGCGTAGGGGTCGGTCTGTCCTTCAACCAGATCGCCTGCGAGCGTTTTGATGAGGTGGGTTTGTGCGGCGTGATGGAGGCGGGCGTGAAGCTCGGTGCGGGCGATGAGGGCGATGAGGTGCTCAGCGCGCTCCCGTCGGCGAAGGTCGCGCGGTGCGGAGTTCTCCAGCCATTCGCGGTGCTTGAAGATCGTCTCAACCAGATCTGCAACCCCCTGACCCTCGCTGGCCTGTGTGGGGCAGATCTGAGGAAACCAACTCTCAGCGTCGCGGCGAGCCTGACGATGAAGAGCGAGCATCGCTCGGATCTCGCGCTGGAGTCGGGCGTGGCCGGCGACATCGCTTTTGTTGAGCGCGAAGATGTCGGCGATCTCCATCAATCCGGCTTTGTCGGCCTGCACATCATCGCCCAGGCCCGGGACCAGGACGACGACGCTGGTGTCGGCCAGGCGTACGATGTCCACCTCGTCCTGGCCCACGCCGACGGTTTCGACAATGATCCAATCAAAGCCCATCGCGTCGAGCACCTGGACCATCGCCGGAGTAGAGCGCGAGATGCCCCCGAGGTTGCCGCGTGTGGCCACCGAGCGGATGAAAACTCCCGGGTCCATGGCATGCTCCTGCATGCGCACTCGGTCGCCCAGAATGGCTCCACCGGAGAAGGGGCTTGTGGGGTCGATGGCCACACAGCCTACAGTCTGGTCGAGGGCTCGCAGCCGGGCGATGAGGCGGTTGACCAGGGTCGACTTGCCCGAGCCCGGGTTGCCCGTGACGCCCAGGATGTAGGCGTTGCCCGTATGCGGGGAGAGGCGCGCGAGGACGTCACGGGCGGCCGGGGCACCGTCATCCACCAGGCGCATCAGGCGCGCTGCGGCCCGGGGCTCCCGGTTGAGGATGCGTGTGGCGAGGTCGACGGCGGTCATCAGCGCAGCTCCCAGAGGTCGAGGGTGGAGAGCTGGACGGCGTCGCGGAAGTGGCGCTCCACGGGGTATTCGCGGGTGTAGCCGTAGCCGCCGTGGATTTGAAGAGCTTCGTCGGCGACGTTAAAGGCGCATTCCCGGGCCAGGCAAAGCGCCAGGCGGCTGTCGCGTGGCGAAGCGGTCAGGCAGGCGCGGTGGGTAAGTTGCCGGGCAGCTTCGACCTCGGTGGCCATGGTCGCGAGTTTAAACTGGATGGCCTGAAAGCCGTGAAGTGGGCGCTTGAACTGATGCCGTTCATCGGCATAGGTCAACGCCAGTCGCAGCGCGCCGGCCGCGATGCCGACGCCTACGGCCGCGAGCAGGGCGCCGGTGCGGATGTAGGCCTCACGGTCGAGGGCGACATCGTCGAGGAGAAGATCGGTTTTTGAGATAGTGCTTTCAGGCGCATTGGATAAGGCGCGCAGGCCGATCGTCTCGGAGCAGGCTTCACCTCCCAGCTCCGAGAGCACCCAGCGAGCGCTTCCACCATCGAGCTCACGGCTGACCCGGTGGGTCGCGCCGGCTGCCGCCGTCTGGATGGTGCCGGATACCCCACCGGCGCTCTCGGCCTGCCAGCTTAGGCCGACCAGCGAGGTGCCTGCGGCAACAGCATCGCGCAGCGGATGCTGTCCAGCGGCAAGCGCCGGAACCACCACCGCGTTGGTCAGCGCCACGGCGCAGGCCACCGCCGCGTCGCGCGCAGCGAGCTCCTCGATGGCAAGCGCGCCGGTGAGGAGGTCGAAGCCCGCGCCGCCCTGGGCCTCGGGTACCGCCAGGCTCCATAGCCCCAGGTCGGCCAGCGACGTGGGCCACGCGCTCTTCGGAGCGTGGTCTCGGAGTGCGGCGTCGGTCGCCAGGCTCTCCTCGGCGAAGCGGCGCACCGTCTGGCGCAGGATCTGCTGATCTTCAGTGATCTCAAAGTTCATAACGACTCGACTGCAGGGGTGGGGCAGGATCAGGCGTTCTTGCGCTCGCATTCCTGGCGCACAAACTCAATGACCTCTGTGGTCGGTGTGCCGGGGGTAAAGATCGCACGCACGCCGGCCGCTTTGAGTTCGGCGATATCGGGTTCGGGGATGATGCCGCCGCCGAAAACAAAGATGTCGCCGGCACCTTCCTCATCGAGCAGGCGGACGACCTCAGGCATCAGGGTGTTGTGCGCGCCGGAGAGGATGGAGAGTCCCACGCAATCAACATCTTCCTGGATCGCGGTACGTACGAGCATCTCCGGGGTCTGATGCAGACCGCTGTAGATGACCTCGAAGCCGGCATCCCGCAGCGCGCGGGCGATGACTTTGGCGCCGCGATCGTGGCCATCAAGGCCGGGCTTGCCGATGAGCACACGGTAAGTTGTGGGATGGGGAACGTTGGCGTCGGACATGTGGCAACACCTTTTGGAGTAAAGCGGGGCGCTCAGGCCGCGCCGTTTCGAATCAAGTCACGGGCGATGACAACACGCTGAATCTCGCTGGTGCCTTCGTAGATGCGGGTGACGCGTGCGTCGCGCACCAGTTTTGCCAGGGGATGATCGTAGGCTGCGGCCGACGGTCCCACCAGCGCCAGGCAACGGCGAGCCACGTCGTTGGCGACCTCCGAGGCCATGAGTTTGGCCATGCTGGCCTCGCGTGAGAAGTTGGTCGAGCCGACTTCTTTAAGCCAGGCTGCGCGCAGTGTGAGCTGCCGGGCGGCCTCAATGCGCGCGTGCATCATCTCAAAGGCGTCCGCGCTCTGGGGGTGGTTGCCGACGCCGGCCTCCGCGGCAAGCTCCAGCGCAGCGTCGGCGATGCCGATGGACTGGCTGGCGATGCCAATGCGGCCCCCGTCGAGCGCCATCATCGCGATACGGAAGCCTTTGCCGAGCTCTCCCAGGAGGGCATCGCCGGGGATGAGCACATGATCAAAGGCCAGGGAGACGGTATTGGAGGCGTGCTGACCCATCTTCTCCTCGGGCGGTCCCACCGAGACGCCGTCGAGGGTCGGATCGACGATGAAGAGCGAGATGCCCTGATCGTCGCCCTCGACGCTGGTCTGGGCCCAGACGAGGAAGACACCGGCGTAGGAACCGGAGGTGATCCAGGCTTTGGTGCCGTTGATACGCCATCCCTCCGGAGTGCGTGTGGCGCGGGTGAGCATGCCGGCGGCGTCGGAGCCGCTGCCCGGCTCGCTTAAGCAAAATGACCCGCTGGAGAACTCGCCGGAGGTCATCTTCGGAACCAGCGTCTGCTTCTGCGACTCGGTCCCAAAATACGCCAGAACCTCGCCGACCATATTGTTGACGGCCATGGTCACGGCGACGGCCGGATCGGCCTTGGCCACGGCCTGCACGGCCAGGCTGTAGGCGACGACGCCGGCTTGAAGTCCGCCGAGATCGGAGGCGATGTTAACGCCCATCAGGCCCGCGTCGGCCAGGCGGCGAAGATCGTCGAGCGGGAACTCGGCGCTCGTGTCGCGTGAGAGGGCGCGCGGGGCGATGTGCTCGCGGCAGATCTCGCGAGCGCGGGCCTGAACGTCACGTTGGCTCGGGGTAAGTTGCAGGTTCATGCGGAATTCGGCGCCTCAGCGCCCCTCGTAGGTGGGAGTGCGCTTCTCGAGAAATGCGGCCATGCCTTCGGCGCGGTCGTGGGAGTTCCACAGCCCGGAGAAGGCTTCGACTTCCTTCTGGTTCGCATCGTCGATCGGCAATTCACTGCCCTGAACCATGGCCTGCTTGGCCGCGCGAATCGCCAGGGGGCCGCGGGTGGAGATGGAGCGTGCGAGCTTGATGATCGCGTCGAGGAAGCCTTCCAGTGGAAGTTTGTCGAGGGCAAGGCCGTAGGCAACGGCGTCGTCGGCCGAGATGGTGCGACCGGTGAAGACGAGCTCTTTTGCGCGCTGCCAGCCGATACGACGGCCCAGGCGCTGAGTGCCGCCAAAGCCCGGGACGATTCCCAGGCCGGTCTCAGGCAGCCCGAGCCTGGCTTTTTCACTGACATAGATGAGGTCAGCGGTCAGGGCGAGCTCAAGCCCGCCGCCCAGCGCAAACCCGTTGACGGCCGCAATGACGGGAACCGGGAGGTTGCTCAGCTCCGTCATCGCGCGGTGACCAAGGCTGGAGAACTCGTACGAGGCCTCTTCGCTCATGTCGGACATCGCCGCGATGTCGGCGCCGGCGACAAATGCGCGCCCCTCGCCAGTGAGGATCAGTGCACGCAGGGAGGCGTCGTCTTTGAGTGAGATCGCTGCCTCATAAAGATCGCTGAGAACCTGCGCATTGAGCGCGTTGAGTTTGTCGGGGCGGTTGACGGTCAAAAGGGCGATGCCGTCTTCGAGCCGCTCGAGCTTCAGGGTTTCAAACGTCGTCATGTCCCCTCCTTCAGGCGTTGTAGTTGTAGAAGCCACGTCCGCTCTTACGGCCGAGCCAGCCGGCGGTCACGTAGTTACGCAGGAGCGGGCAGGGGCGGTACTTGCTGTCGCCCAGATCCTTGTGCAGCACCTCCATGATCGCCAGGCAGGTGTCCAGACCAATGAAGTCCGCCAGGGTCAGCGGCCCCATCGGCTGGTTGGTCCCGAGCTTCATGGCAGTGTCAATGTCTTCGACCGAGCCCACGCCTTCCATCAGGGCGTAGACCGCCTCGTTGATCATGGGCATCAGGATGCGGTTCACGATGAAGCCAGCGTAGTCCTGCGCGAAGACGGTGGTCTTGCCCATCTTCTCGGCGACCGCCTTGACTTTGGCAGTGGTCTCTTCACTGGTGGCAAGGCCTTCGATGAGCTCAACGAGCTTCATCAGCGGCACCGGGTTCATAAAGTGCATGCCGACCACCTTGTCGGGGCGAGCCGTTGCACCGGCGATCTGCGTAATCGAGATGCTGGAGGTGTTGCTGGCCAGGATGGCGTGGGCCGGGGCGATCGCATCGAGCTTCTTGAAGAGCTCAAGTTTGATGGCGAGGTTCTCAACGATGGCCTCAATGATGAGGTCACTGCTGGAGAAGTCCTCCATCGAGGTGGTGGTCTTGATACGCGAGAGGGCCTGATCGCGAACGTCAGCGCTGAGGCGCTCCTTGCTCACGAGCTTATCGAGGCTTTTGGTGATCGATGCCACCCCGGCGTCGAGAGCGTCCTGGTTGAGGTCGGAGATGATCACGTCAAAGCCGGCTACCGCGGCGACCTGGGCGATGCCATTGCCCATCTGACCTGCGCCCACCACACCAATCGATTGAATCGTGCTCGACATACGTCCTCCAGCTGAAATTGTTGGCAGATTGCCCGGTGAATTGCCCCGCGCTGCGGGTCGCGCCGATTCGATAGCACGGCGAGTTTTAAAGGGTCAAATCACCGCCCTCTGACGTGCTGGTCAGCTCCGATGGGCTGTGCGATAGTCGGCGCACGAGATTGTCTTCGCTGAGTGACCTTGAACACGGGTTTCTGGATGGCCATTTGCCCGAATTGCAAGACCAGGGTGGAGCACACCTATGCGCCGTGCCCTTCGGGCGACGGCTTTTTTGCGATCGAGGAGGCCGAGCACGCCAGTCACCCCGACGAGCGTCTTCTCGGCCGTCGTATCGGGGAGCGCTTTATCGTGGCGTCGATCCTTGGCAGCGGTTCGATGGGGTATGTCTACAAGGCCTATCAGGCGCGAGTCGATCGTATGGTGGCGCTCAAGGTCTTTCATGCGGAGAAGGTCGAAGGCACCCTGATGGGCCAGCGTACGGTGGGCTCCAGTGGGCCCGGAGGCCAGGACCGCTTCGCGCAGGAAGCGCGGGTGTTGGCCAAGCTCTCGCACCCCAATTGCGTGACCCTATATGACTTTGGGGTGAGCGATGATGAGCGTTTCCTTTACATCGCGATGGAGCACGTCGCAGGGGTCTCGCTGCGAAAAGCGGTGCGGCGAGGGCTTAAGGTAGACTCGATTCTTGAGATCGTACGCCAGATCTTGATGGCGCTTCGCGAGGCGCACTCGCTCGATATCGTGCACCGCGACTTAAAGCCGGAGAACATTATCCTCTCCTATCGGCGCTCCAGCGATGAGCAGATCGTCAAGGTGCTCGACTTCGGGATCGCCAAACTTTTGCAGCAAGATCCGCAGTCGGCGCGCACTGCCGTGGGGCTGCTCTTCGGTACGCCGGCCTATATGAGTCCGGAGCAGTGTCGCGGAGAGTCGGACATCGGGCCTGCGACCGACATCTACGCGCTGGGCTGCATGCTCTTTGAACTTGTGTGCGGCCGGCTCCCCTACATCTCGAAGTCGCCTCAGGAGATGGTGCGGATGCATCAGCTCGAAGCCATCCCCGACCTTGAGCCTCGCCCCGGGCTGAAGGTGCCGGCGGGGTTGGAAACCTTCGTGCGCACCTGCATGGCCAAGAACCCTCGGGATCGCTACGTCGATGCGCATGCCGCGCTGGTAGCCTTTGAATCGCTGGCAGGCAAAAGCTCCGGACAGGCGTTGCGCGTCAGTGCGCCCGAGGGCAGTGCGCGCAAGGGGAGGGTGACGGTGCCTGGCGATCGCATTATCGGCAACAACGTTGAGCCCGCGATTGAGCACGCCGCGCCAGCCGGACTTTCACCGCGGGCTGTGAGCGCGCAGGCTGCCGCCCCGGTGGAGGGTGTGCGCGACACGGCCAGGGGGGAGGTGGGGGGCAAGGCGTCTGCGCGCTCATCGTTTACAATGGTGCGCCAGGGCAACAACGCGCTGGTGCTCATAGCCTTGAGCGTCGTGCTGATCTTCTGTGCGTTGCTCTTCACCTACATCTACCTCTCCACGCGCGGGTGAGATCACGGCCTTACCCGCAGCACGATCTTTCCGGTGGTCTGATTTGAGGCCAGAAGTCGGTGTGCGTCATCGGCCCTGTCGATGGGGAGCACCGTCTCGATGATCGGGCGCAACGCGCCGCTGACGACGTGAGGCCACACCCGGGCTTTAAACGCGACGGTGATCGCTTCTTTTTCGGCGAGCGTGCGGCTGCGGAGTACGGAGCCTTTGATCTGAAGGCGCTTCATGAGAAGGCGGCCCAGCGAGAGCTCGGCGCTCGCCCCGCTGAGAAGTCCGATGATGATGAGGCGTCCGCCGGTGGTCAGACTTTTGAGATTGGCATCGAGGTAGGTCGCGCCTACGGGATCGAGGATCACATCGACGCCCTCGCCATCGGTCCATTCCCGAATGGCCTCGGCGAAGTCTTCGGTGTGACGATCGATGGCGCGTTCGGCACCTAACTCGAGGATCGATTCGAGCTTGGACGCGCTGGCCGTGCCGAGGACCGGATTGCCTGTGAGGCGACAGAGTTGCAGTGCGGCTGTGCCTACGCCGGATCCTGCGGCGTGAATCAGCGCACGCTCTCCCGCTTCCAGTTGCCCTTCGATGTAGAGGTTGAGAAAGGCGGTGTAGAAGACTTCCGGGAGGGCCGCGGCGTCTTCCATCGAGAGGGCGTCGGGAAGAGGAAGGAGGAGTGACGCCGGCGAGGCGACATACTCGGCGTATCCCCCCCCGGTGAGCAGAGCGCAGACGCGATCGCCGAGGTTGATACCCTCGACGCCTTCACCCAACTCGACAACTTCGCCGGCTGCTTCAAGACCCATGATCGTGCTGGCGCCGGCGGGCACCGGGTAGCGTCCGCGGGCCTGCAAGAGATCAGCCCGATTGACGGCGGTGGCGTGCACCTTGATCAGAACCTCGCCAGAGGCCGGTTTGGGGCGGGGATGGTCGGTCCAGAAGAGGCGTGGGGTGTCGGAGGCGGTGTCAACTGCGATGGCGTTCATCATAGCCTTGCTCATCGGGGTTAAGAGGTTAGTCTGGGCGAGCCTGATGGTAGCAGACCATGCACACCTTAAAACGAGCCTCAACCTAAAGGGAGACTTCATGCGTGTGGTGATCACCCACAGCAACGCCGACTTTGACGCTCTGGCAACCCTCATCGCTGTGACGCGTCTGTGGCCGGAGGTGCGGGCCTGCCTCGTCGGGCCGACCAGCCCCTCGGTGAAGCGCTACCTCGCGTTGCATAAGGATAGCTTTGAGCTTGTGACCGTAGACGCGCTTGAGGGTGAGGCGATCGAGGAACTGATTGTGGTGGATACGCGCTCCCGCAATCGACTCAAACCTTATGCGTCGTTGTTGGAGCGGGCGCAGCGGGTGGTGGTCTTTGATCATCACGCACCCTCATCGGATGATGTGAGCGCGGATGTGGATGTGATCGAGCCAGTTGGGGCGTGCGTCACGCTGATCTGCGAGCGCCTCGAGGAGGCCGGAGTCTCACTGAGCGTGGGCGATGCGACGTTGATGATGTTGGGACTTTACGCCGACACCGGAAAGCTCTCATTTGGGAATACCAGTACGCGCGACATCCTGGCGGCGGCGTATTTGCGCAAGCAGGGCGCGCGCCTGGAAGTGGTCAATCGTTACCTGCAGCAGGAGTTCAGCGCCGATCAGCAACGCCTTCTGGTAGAGGTCATGGGCTCGGCCCGAGAGGTGGACCGAGAGGGGCTACGCCTGGCGTTGGCGACCCATGTGGGCGAGGCCTACGTCAAGGGTGCGGCCGTAGTTGTCGAGAGGGTGCTGCAGTTGACCGGGGTCGATGCGCTGGTGCTTGTGGCCCAGCAGACGGGGTCGAAAGTTGTGCAGGTGATTGCGCGCAGCAACACGCGTCATCTTGATGTGGCGGCACTCATGGGGGGCTTTGGAGGCGGCGGGCATCCTGCCGCCGCTGCCGCGAAGATCAAGCCGGGAGATGCCACCGAGGTGGCGTCCGCCATCTTCGAGAAGTTGCAGAGCTGGCCGGTCGATCCCCTGGACGTGGCTGATGTCATGAGCTCGCCAGTTCAGACCGTCGCGCATGATACCACGCTCAGCGAGTTTCGACGCTGCCTGGAGCGCTGGGGAGTGCACGGGATGCCGGTGATGCGCGCTGGTGAGGTGGTCGGGGTGGTGTCGGGCCGTGATGTGGAGCAGGCCGTACGGCGCGGCGATTGGGAGATTCCTGTCGCCGGGTTCATGAGCCAACGGGTGATCAGCGCCTCGCCGGACGAGCCTCTCAGCGAGGCGCTTAAACGGATGACGGAGCATGATATCGGACGGCTGCCGGTGCTTGAACAGGGCGTTTTGGTCGGGATCATCTCGCGAAGCGACGCGCTGCGTCGACTCTACAGCGAAGACGCCGAATAGGCTTGCGTCCGCTCGTCACGCTTTTATACCTTGCCCTTTCCACTTGAGCGCGCCCGTTGCGCCTTTCACGCTCGAATCGAAGTCAGGAGATGTTCATGGCCCCCAAACGTCGCCGTAAGAAAAAAGAGAGCGCCCAGCGTCACCGCGAGGCCGAGCAGTCCAAAAAATTCATGATGCTGCTGCTGGTGATCGGTGGGCTTTTTTTGCTGGGCTTTATTGTGCTGCAGATGTTGCCGGCCTGAGCGTCAGTCCGTCTCAGACTCCATCGCCAGGGGGAGCTCTTCGTTGGGAGCGAGGTCGCGGTTGATGAACTCGGCGACCTCACCGAGGAAGCGTTTGCGCTCCTGGCCGCTGCGGAAGTCGCGGCTGGTCACGTCGATCTCTAAGACGTCGAGTCCATACTTGCGACGCGCGACCTGGGCGAACGTCTCGTAGTAGCCATTGAGGCCGCGCAGGAAGTCGCTGGTGATGCCGCGCTCCTCCTCGCGTCCACGCTCGGCGATGCGTTTGAGCAGCACACGGGTATCCGGGGTATGCAGCAGGATGACCTTGTTGGGCTGGCGGATCGAGTGGTTGAAGCGCTTGAAGAAGTCGAAGTAGAGATCGAGCTCGTTGTCGGTCATATGCCCCAGACCGTGCAGGTATTTGGCGAAGATCTCGGGATCTTCGATCAACGTGCGGTCCTGGACGCAGGAGGCTCGCATGCGATCGATCTGGCCGTGATGTTCGACCCGGCGCAGCAAAAACTCCATCTGAAGGGTGAAGCTCCAGCGGGTCATGTCGCCGTAGTAATTGCGCAGAAAGCGGTTGTCGACGACCGGCTCATGGAAGAGCTCACAGCCAAAGTGGCGGGCGATGATCTTGGCGGCGGTGCTTTTTCCGGCACCGATGTTTCCGGCCAGCGCGATGAAGTGACGGGGGGAAGTGGTCATGTTCAGCTCAGTATTTACAGGGGAATCATTGCCTGAATCGGCGGCAGTGTAGCCGTGGTCAGGAAGGACGCAAGAATGTGTTGGCTGCACGGTTCAACCAGCGCCAGGCCGCCAGCAGCCCGATGAATGCGACGACCTCCAACCATCCAGCAGCCGCAAAGGTTCGAGAGGCCGGGGCCACGTCGAGAAGCCAACCGCCGAGCCCAGCCCCCAGCGCGCCGCCCAGTCCGAAGACCACAAGGTAGAGGGCTCCCTGGCCGGTGGCGCGAACCTCCGGCGGTACACGTCGGTCAAGAATGGCCATCATCGCCACATAGAAGGCCCCATAACTGAAGGCGTGACCGAGCTGGGCCGCAAGGATCAAAGGCAGGCTGGTGACGTAGGCAGTGAGGAACCAGCGCAGCGCGGTCAGCGCGATGCTCAGCGCGAAGAGGGGCAGTGGGGCGATGCGTTTGAGAAGGCGCGGGGCCATCGCAAACGCGACGATCTCCGCTGCGATGCCCACGCCGACGGCCAGCCCGGGGGTCCACGCGGGAAAGTCACGTTCTTCGCAGAGAAACACCAGAAAGAGGTTGTAGGGCATCTGGGAGGCCCAGTGCAGCGCGGCGATGGCAAAGATCACCACCAGCGGAGCACGCCACAGCTCTTTAAAGAGGCTCCAGTCCGGCCGTGGACGAGTGAGGCTTCGCTCGTCACGGGGAAGCCCCAGCGTGGCGAGGGCGGTCAGAATGGTGGCGAGCACCAGCGCCCAGGGAGTCATCGCCGCGATCTCGGCGTGGGTGTAATAGAGCCCGAGAGCTGCTGCGCCGAGCGCGGCCAGGCCAAAGCCGGCAGACCCAAAGGCGCGAAGTCGGGAGAATCCCTCGGCACCGGCGGCTCGGAGGGTAAGGGCGTCGATCAGCGGAAGGGCGCAGCCCGCCGTTAGCGCGTAGGCCAGAAGCACTCCGAAGAGCGCCAGGGGAGCGACGACAAAGGGCAGGGCGGCGACGGCTACCACGCCACTCACCAGCAGGGCACGCGTGGTTGCTGTGAGGCGGTCGTGGCGGTCGGCCAGTGTGGCCCACAGTGGGCTTGCGAAGCTCTGGGCGATGGTGCGGGCGGCGAAGATCGTGCCGATCATCGCGCCGCTCAACCCCAGCGCCTCGAAGTGGCGGGGGAGGTAGGTGAAGACCAACACGGTTGCCAGGCTTGTGGCGTAAATCAACGCCAGAGAGCCAGCGCGGGCCCCCCCTAGCTCAGCTTCAGCGTTGTGGGGGGAGATCATGAGGCTCGAGTTCTCGAAGGCGCGCGGCCATCTCAGGGAGCGACTCGACGAGGTGGCGAAGCAGGTAGCTCTGCATCACGAAGGTCGTCGAGAAGACCAGAAAATGCAGGTGGGCATCCCCCAGTCCAGGAACAAAACGCGTCAGGCTATGCTGGCCTTTACCCGAACGATCCAGGCGCTGCGAGAGATCCCGCAGCGCGCTCGACGCTCGCGTCGCCGGTGCTGGTTTTGCCGGGTCGAGCCCCTCGCCGACGGCCATTGTGGCCAGCACGCGAAAGCGCTCCGGGATCGGCGCGTCGGCGATGTAATCCTGGCGGGAAGCGACGGTTCCCGACGCCGGCGCGGGGGTCTCGGTGGCGAGCTCCGTCAGGCTGACCAGAAGTTCGAGAAGTCGTTGGCCTGCGCGATCTTTAAGCCGCTCAACCTCGTCGACTCCCCAGGTTTCGGAGGACGGCGGCGCAAAGGGGGAGAGTAACGCGGCCGCACGGGTGATGGCCTCCAGAAAGGCCGGGTCCTGAAACATGGGGCTGAGCATCAGCCGGGTCATCACAGCCTCGCGCCCGTACTCCGCGTCGACCCAGTCGAGAAACTCGAAAAAGAGCGCGGCGTTAGGGTCCAGGGCAAAACCACGCTCCATACCCCACTGGGCGAAGCGGGCCAGTGCTCCCTGAATGGCAGTGATCTGCTCCGGCTGGATCATCTCGTGCGCCAGGCGTTTCGCGATTTTCTGACCGGCTTTTTGAACCCGGGCGCCCATCTTGCGAGCACCCATTTTTCCGACTCGCCCCAGCGTGCGGACAGCGCGGGGCGCGGGAATTCGCGCCAGAAGGCCTTTCTCTTCAGGGGTCTCGTCCATAAAAAACTCGCCGCCTCAGCGGAGTCGAGCGCGCTGCAGGCACGTCATTTGCTTTGCGATTGGTAAAGCGTGCCTAGAGTTGGCGCGTCGTGGATGCGCTTCCCGGCTGGCACGCGAAGGTTGACGCCATCGCGCTGGCGCGCCAAAAGGGAGGTGCACGATGTTAGCCACGGGGCAAGTTGTCAACGAGCGAGCCACGCTCACCAGAGTGGACGCCTCGGATCGAGGCCCAGGATAAAATTATGTCGCAAGAACACGAAAGTACTCCTCAAGAGCCGATGGAAAAGAACCAGGATCTGGCGCTGTTGCCTCTGCGCAACACGGTGCTCTTTCCCCAGGTGGTTGTGCCGCTGGCGGTGGGGCGTCCCAAAAGCGTCCGCCTGATTGAAGACGCGGTCAAACATGAGAAGCCGATCGCGGTGCTCACCCAGCGCAACGCGGAGACCGACGACCCGGTCGCCGGCGATCTCTACGAGATCGGTACCGTCGCACGCATCCTCAAGGTCGTGAAGATTGCCAACGACAACTACAGCGTGATTATCCAGGGGCAGAAGCGCATTCGCCTCAACGAGATCACGCAAGAGGAGCCTTACTTTATCGGGAACTTCGACGTGCTGGAGCCCGAAGCTGAACTCAGCCCGGAGCAGCAGGTCGAGATTGAGGCGCTCTTCCTCAACCTGAAGAGCACGGCCAAGCAGGTTGTGAAGTTTATCCCGGAGATGCCCAAGGAAGCCTCTCAGATGGTCGACGGGGTCAATGATCCCGGCCAGCTCTGCGACTTCGTGGTCGCCAACATGGAGAACACGCCCGAGGAGAAGCAGGCTATTCTGGAGACGGTCGATCTTAAGGAGCGTCTCACCAAAGTGGTCACGCTGCTCGCACGTCAGCTCGAAGTGCTGCGGGTGAGCGACAAGATTCAGAGTCAGATCAAAGAAGAGATCGACAAGAATCAGCGCGAGTACTACCTGCGCCAGCAGCTCAAAGCGATCAAAGAGCAGCTCGGCGAGCTCGATGGGGAGGGAGGTGACCTGGAAGACATCGCCCAGGCGATCGAGGAGGCGAATCTTCCCAAAGAGGTTGAGGAAGTCTGTCGCAAGCAGATGAACCGCCTGCGCATGATGCAGCCTGCCTCGAGTGAGTACGGGGTGACCCGCACGTATCTGGAGACGCTGCTGGACATCCCCTGGAGCAAGTCCACTGAGGATAAGCTCAATATTCAGGAGGCGCGCACGATCCTTGATGAGGATCACTACGATCTCGACAAGGTGAAGAAGCGCATCATCGAGTATCTGGCGGTGCGCAAGCTCAAGAACGACATGAAGGGCCCGATTCTCTGCCTGGTGGGGCCTCCCGGTGTGGGTAAAACCAGCCTGGGCCGCAGTGTGGCACGGGCGCTGGGGCGTAAGTTCGTGCGCATCAGCCTGGGCGGCGTGCACGACGAATCAGAGATCCGTGGGCACCGGCGTACCTACGTCGGCGCGCTCCCCGGTCGTATTGTGCAGGCGCTGCGTAAGGCCGGGACGAATAACCCGGTGTTTATGCTCGACGAGGTCGACAAGATCGGACGCGATTTCCGCGGAGATCCCTCGGCGGCGCTCCTGGAGGTGCTGGACCCGGCGCAGAACCACAACTTCTCGGATCACTACATGGAGGTTCCGGTGGATCTCTCCAACGTGCTCTTTGTGGCAACGGCCAACCAGCTTGATACCATCTCGGCGCCGCTTCGTGACCGTATGGATGTGATCGAGATCCCGGGCTACACCGCTCAGGACAAACACCATATCTCGCGCCAGTACCTCATTCCCAAGGCGCTTGAATCGCACGGGATCACCGAGGAGAACCTGCGCATTGATGACGAGGCGCTCGACATCATCATCCGCAACTACACCCGAGAGGCGGGCGTACGTAGCCTGGAGCGGCGCATCGCCGACATCGCGCGTGGTGTGGCGGTCAAGGTTGCCGAAAACCTCGGCAAGTCGGAGGAGGAGAGCCAGGAGATCAGCATGACCGTCGCTCCAGACGATATCGCCGACTACCTGGGGCCGGAGCGCTACCAGTATGAGGTCGCCCAGCGTACCTCGTCCCCCGGAGTGGCCACCGGGCTTGCCTGGACGGCTGCCGGCGGCGACATCCTCTTTATCGAGTCGACGCGGATGCCCGGCAAGGGTGAGCTCGTGCTCACCGGGCAGCTGGGCGATGTGATGAAGGAGTCGGTTCGCGCCGCGCTGAGCTACATTCGCAGCCGTGCCGAAGACTACGAGCTCGCGCCGAACTTTATGCGCGAGAATGACATCCACATTCACGTGCCGGCCGGCGCCATCCCCAAAGATGGTCCTTCGGCGGGGATCACGATGTACATCTCGCTCTTAAGCCTGCTGACCGGCGTGAAGGTGCGCAGCGATGTGGCGATGAGTGGCGAGATCACCCTTCGCGGCAATGTGCTCCCGGTTGGCGGTATCAAAGAGAAAGTCCTTGCGGCGCACCGCTCCGGCATCAAGCGCATCATCCTGCCGGCGCGCAACAAGAAAGACCTGATGGACGTCTCCGAAGACATCCAGAAGGAGCTGGACTTCCATTTCGTGGAGCACGTCAGCGTGTTGCCTGAGCTGGTCTTTGAGGAAGGTGCCTGGACCATCGGTGGTGAGAAGGCCTCCGACGAAGCCAGCGCTGAATAAGCTCGTGACGACGATGTCTAGAATGTGAAAAAGGCCGCCCGATAAAGGGCGGCCTTTTTTTATCGCGGGTTCTGCAGAACGCGCTCAGCGGAACTCCACTTCCATGATCTCGACGACGCGGTCGCCGCCGGGGGCCTTGATGACAGACTCGTCGCCGACGGTCTTTCCGATCAGGGCGCGGGCGATGGGGCTGGCGAAGGAGATTTTGAGCTGCTTGATGTCGGCCTCATCGTCGCCGACGATCTGGTAGGTCTTCTCCTCGTCGGTGTCTAAAAAGAAGACGGTGACAAAGGCGCCGAAGACCACGCGGTCGCCACCGAGCTCATCGGTGTCGATAACCTGGGCGTGTGCAAGTTTGCCTTCGATCTCGCGGATACGTCCCTCAACAAAGCCCTGCTTGTCTTTGGCGGCGTGATACTCGGCGTTCTCTTTGAGGTCGCCGTGGGCGCGGGCCTCTTCGATCTCCTGGACGATGCGGGGGCGCTGGACCTTTTTGAGGTTGTCGAGCTCTTCGCGAAGCTTGCGATGGCCATCGACGGTCATAGGAATCTTCTGCATGGGTTGCCTCATGAGCAGCAGGACACGAGCGCGCGCGTCGAAGGACGCGGCACTGTGCCTTAGAAATAAATGCCCCCATCGTGGCGAACCAGGATGGGGGGCGGCTTGTTTGAAAGAGTCGCGATGCGCCTCAGCGCAATGTCGCTCAGGTAAGTATGGGACAGCCCGACAAATAGATCAACGGGCAGTCTCTGAGGCATGCAGCTCCTGAATGGAGTGCACTGTGGGGGAGGCCTTGGCCAGCGCGCCAAGCGCGCCGACGGCGCTGCGTGCGGCGGCCAGGGTGGTAAAGTAGGTCATGCCGAGTTGCAGGGCGGCACGGCGGATGGTGCGACTGTCGCGAACCGACTGTCCCCCGACGGTCGTATTGATGACGAGGTGAACTTCGCCGTTGATCATGGCATCGACGATGTGGGGCTGGCCTTCGCGCACCTTGTTGATGGGCGTGACCTGGAGGCCGTTCTGCTTGAGGTAAGCAGCGGTTCCGCTCGTGGCCAGAAGGTTGAATCCCAGTTCGCTCAAGCCGCGCGCCACCGGCACCGATGCCCATTTATCGTCATCTTTGACGCTGATAAAGACAGTACCGCCGGTTGGAGGTGCATTGCCCCCGCCCACCTGGGCTTTGTAAAAAGCCATCTCGTAGCTGGGGTCGATGCCCATGCACTCGCCGGTGGAACGCATCTCGGGGCCCAGCAGGCTGTCGACTTCGGGAAACTTCGTAAAGGGGAAGACGCTCTCTTTGACCGAGAAGAAGCTCGGCACGCATTCCTCGGTAAAGCCCAGATCCTCCAGCGACTCGCCGAGCATCGCGCGCGCCGCGATTTTGGCCAGCGGGCGGCCGATGGCCTTGGAGACAAAGGGGATGGTCCGGCTGGCGCGGGGGTTGACCTCGAGCACGTAGACGTTGCGGTCCTGCACGGCGAACTGCACGTTCATCAACCCGACGATGTTGAGCTCCTTCGCCAGGCTTAAGGTCTGCTCCCGAATGGTGCGCAGTACCACTTCAGGAAGATCATGGGAGGGCAGCGCGCAGGCGGAGTCACCGGAGTGAACGCCGGCTTCCTCAATATGCTCCATGATGCCGCCGACCACAGCCAGGGTGCCGTCGCTGACGCAGTCGACGTCGACTTCAACCGCCTGGCTCAAGAACTTATCGAGGAGCACCGGGTTGTCGGGCGACTCGGATTGCGCGCGCAAAAAGACCTGCTCGAAACTCGGGGCGTCGTAGACGACTTCCATGGCCCGGCCGCCGAGCACGTAGCTTGGCCGCACCATCATCGGAAAGCCGATCTCGGAGGCGGCCTCCTGAGCCTGCTCCCAGGTCATGACGGTACGGGCCTGCGGTTGCTTGAGGGCCAGTTTTTCGACGATCGCGTTAAAGAGCTGGCGATCTTCGGTGCGGTCGATGGCCTCCGGTGAGGTTCCCAGCACTTTGATGCCCAGCTCGGTGAGCGCCGCGGCGAGCTTGAGAGGAGTCTGGCCGCCGAACTGAAGGATGACGCCTTCGGGCTTTTCGATGTCGATGATGGCCAGCACCGTCTCAAGGGTCAGCGGCTCAAAATAGAGGCGGTCGCTGATGTCGTAGTCGGTAGAGACGGTCTCCGGGTTGCAGTTGACCATAATGGTGCGGTAGCCGGCCTCACCAAGCGCCATGACCGCGTGGACTGCGCAGTAGTCGAACTCGATGCCCTGGCCGATGCGGTTGGGGCCGCCGCCAAGGATCATAACACCCGGGCGATCGTCGGGGTTCGATTCGCAGCTGCCCGTCTCATAGCTGGAGTAGAAGTACGAGGTGACGGCCTCGAATTCAGCGGCGCAGGTGTCGACCTGCTTGAAGGTCGGCGAGACGCCGAGTGAGAGGCGGTGCTCGCGGACCTCGCGTTCGCTACGTTGGAGGATGCGGGCGATGTCGGTGTCACCAAAGCCGTAGCGTTTGGCCAGAAAGATGTCTTCGTCGGCAGGCCACGTGCCAACGGGGGCGGCGCTTAAGAGCTGCTCCACCTCGATGATCTGCTGGAACTGGTCGAGGAACCAGGGATCGATGCGCGAATACTGGTGCACGGTTTCAAGGGAGAGACCGCGGCGAAGCGCTTCGAAGACGTACCAGGGCCGCCGCGGGGTGGGGCGGCGCAGATGAGGCGCAAAAAACTCCTCAACTTGCGCAGGGGAAGCTCCATCGGCGGGAAGATCGATCTCGGCGAAGAGGCCGCTGTCGCGTTGTTCCAGGCTGCGAAGCGCTTTGAGATAGGCCTCCGGGAAGGTGCGCGCGATGCTCATCGCTTCGCCCACCGACTTCATCTGGGTGGTCAGCGTATCGGAAGCGTCGGGGAACTTCTCAAAGGCAAAGCGTGGGATCTTGACCACGGTGTAGTCGAGCACCGGCTCGAAAGCCGCGGCGGTCTTTTTGGTAATGTCGTTGAGGAGCTCATCAAGGGTGTAGCCCACCGAGAGGAGCGCAGCGATCTTGGCGATGGGGTATCCGGTGGCTTTACTTGCCAGGGCCGAGGAGCGGGAGACGCGGGGGTTCATCTCAATGACCACCCGGCGCCCGGTTTGCGGGCAGACACCAAATTGGATGTTGCATCCGCCGGTCTCCACGCCGACGGCGCGGATAATGCGGAGCGCGTCATCGCGCATGGCCTGGTATTCGCGATCGGTCAGGGTTTGAATGGGGGCAACGGTGATGGAGTCGCCGGTATGCACGCCCATGGGATCGACGTTTTCGATGCCGCAGATGATGACGACGTTGTCGTTGCTGTCGCGCATCAACTCAAGCTCGTACTCCTTCCAGCCGAGCAGGCTCTCGTCGATGAGCACCTCGCCGGTGGGGCTCTGAGAGAGCGACCACTTGACGTACTCGGCGAACTCTTCGCGGTTGTAGGCGATGTTGCCGCCGCTGCCACCCATGGTGAACGAAGGGCGCAGGATGGCCGGGAAGCCAATCCGTGCCTGGATCTCCCAGGCTTCATCGATCGAGCGGGCCACGCCGGCCGCGGGCTGATCGACGCCGATAGCGCGCATGGTGTTGGCAAACTCCTCGCGGTCTTCCGCGCGGGTGATGACTTCGGGTTTGGCGCCGATGAGCTCAATGCCCAGGCGATCCAGGGTGCCGTCTTTATGAAGCGACATCGCGATGTTGAGCGCGGTTTGCCCGCCCATGGTGGGGAGCAGCGCGTCGGGGCGCTCTTTTTCGAGCACACGGGCGACGAAGTCCGGGGTGAGTGGCTCGATGTAGGTCGCATCGGCCAGCTCCGGATCGGTCATGATCGTGGCCGGGTTGGAGTTGACCAGGACCACCCTGAAACCTTCCGCGCGTAGCGCGCGAATGGCCTGGGTTCCCGAATAATCAAACTCGGCGGCCTGTCCGATGACGATGGGCCCGGAGCCCAGGATGCAGATCGACTTCAGATCGTGACGGCGTGGCATGGCGCACTCCTAAAACGCGTGTTGCGGGGCAAATTCAGCCCCGGGACGCGCGGACTATGCCAAAACCCGCCGTCGATGCAAAGCGCCTGTGCGTTGGAATCTCATCGCGGGTCGCCGCTTGCCTATACGTCGAACTCGCCAGCTTCCAGCCGGTCCCAGTACGAGATCAGGGCGGCGCGGATCTTTCCAGAGAGAAGTACCGCACCCAGGATGTTGGGGAAGGCCATCGAGAGGATCATCAGGTCGGAGAAGTCCAGGACGTTGCTCAGGCTGGAAACCGATCCCAAAAAGACGAAGAAGAGGAAGATGACCCGATAAATCATCGAGCTGTTGGCTCCGAAGAGAAAGCTCCAGCAGCGCTCGCCATAGTAGGACCAGGAGATCATGGTGCTAAAGGCAAAGAGAATCACCGCGATGGAAAGGATGTAGGGGAACCAGCTGATAACCGTCTCGAAGGCAGCCGAGGTCAGCGCGACCCCTTCGAGGCCAGCGGTTGCCGGGTCGGCATAGACGCCTGTGATGACCACGACAATGCCTGTCATAAAGCAGACGAGCAGGGTGTCGATGGCCGGCTCCAGGAGGGCGACAAAGCCCTCGCGTACCGGCTCTTTGGTGCGTGCGGCGGAGTGAGCGATCGCCGCCGAGCCTACGCCGGCCTCGTTGGAGAAGGCGGCACGCTGGATGCCGACGATGAGCACACCGACCAGGCCGCCCAGGCCCGCCTTCGGGGCAAAGGCCTCCCCGATGATGGTGCCGATGGCGTGTGGAATCATCGTGACGTTGCTCAAGAGGATGTAGAGCGCGGCAGCCACGTAGATGACGCACATCGCCGGAACGATCTTCGAGGCCACTTTGCCGATGCTCTGGATGCCGCCGATGATGACCATGCCGACGAGCAGGGCGATGATGATGCCGTAGAGCCAGCTGCGCGGTTGAATGCCACCTGCGACGGGGGCCTCATTGAGCGTGTCGACTCCCACCGGGACCGTCCAGTTGACCTGGCGCCCTTCGACACGCGCGAGTTCAAGGGTGGAGATGGCGCCAGCGGCGACATCGAAACGATGCCCGGAGTCGGCGGCTACGACATCCAGCGTCAGGGTCCAGCGGCCGTCGTCGCCCCGAGTCCAGTCCGTGGTGGCGATGTCGAGGCGTTTTACCGGATTGAAGTAGAGGACGTCTTCGGTCTCCAGGGGCGAAGGGGCCGAGAAGCGGGCCAGATGGCGAGCGTAGGCCAGCTCCATCGGGGCCTCGCTTGCCAGCGTCACTTCGCCGCGGGCGCGCTCCCCGTCAAACCAGGGGACCAGGTTGGCCATAGCCGCAAAACTCTGGTTGGCCTGGAACATATTACCGCCACCGAAGGATCCTCCGATGCAGAGCACCGCGAAGATCACCGAGAGGTAGCGCCCGAGCACAGGGCGTCCGATCTCGGCCAGGCCGTCGCGCAGATAGACCATCGGGCCGCCCTGGACTGCGCCGTTGGCGTCGACCTTGCGGTACATCTGGCCCAGTGTGCATTCCGCGAACTTGCTGGTCATGCCGAAGATGGCCGCGGCCATCATCCAGAAAACGGCGCCCGGCCCACCGATCCCGACGGCGATTGCTACGCCGGCGATGTTTCCCAGGCCCACGGTGGCCGAGAGCGCGGTCGAGAGGGCCTGGAAGTGGGTGACTTCGCCCGGATTGTTGGGGTCGTCGTACTTGCCAGCGACGACTTTGACCGCGTGGCTGACTCCGCGCAGGTTCACGAAGTCAAAGCGAAAGGTGAAGAAGATCGCGCCGCTGATAAGGATCAGCACGACCAGTGGAATCTGATTGAGAAAGGACCAGATGCCGGCCAGAAGCCCGGGGACCGTGCCGAAAGGTATAGCAGCCATCGCAGAGACAATGAGGCCGAAGCGCTGATCGATCTTGTTGAGGTCTCCGCCGCTCGAGACACCCACGGCGATGCTGACCAGGATAATCAGCCCGATAATCAGGGCGTAGCGCTGAGTTGGCTTCAGGAATGGCTTCATAGATGACCTTCGGGCAAGTGCACACGGAGCACCGCGACGACGGTCGGATCTTCCCCTGGAGGGGAAGACAGACACCCGGGCTGGACGTCGGCCTGATCGGCGCGTCGGCACAGTCGTTGGCGACCGCGGTGCAAGAAAACCGGAATGGACCCGATGGTTTATCATCGCCGGGCGCGATCAGGCAACCTCGCACCATGTCTGGGAGGCAGCCCGGGCGTGGGAGGGGATGTTTAAAGTGGTACTTTAGAAAGATCGAAAGTGCCACGCGAGGTATGCTCGGATGGCGCCATAGAGCGGGAGGTTCTGCGGGGCGGTCAGCGGGGCATGCAGGTCGATGGCGATGCCCAGCGAGCGTTCGCGGCTGTAGCGATAGTCCGCTCCCAGCGTGGCGCGCAGGCCCAGCACTTCGCCGGTGGGGGCACGCTCGGAGGAGGGGCCGGTGGGGTAAAAGACGCCGGCCACTCCGACATAGGGAACGTAGGTGAAGACATCCAGAGCGTAGCGCGCCTCCAGAGCGAGGGCGCTAACAAGGAGGGCGTCGAAGCTGTCTTCGCCCTCGACCCGCGAGGGGTGGTAAGAGGCGGAGACGTCCATGCCAACCTTCCAGAAGTCATTGAGATGCAGGTTAGCTCCGAGCTGAAGCCCGGGGCCCCACCTGCCCAGCGCAGAAGGGGCGGGGGCAAGGACGTTATGGAGTCCGGCGCCAGCCCATAGCTGGCCTTCCCAGGCATGCGCCGCGCCGGGTTGGGCGAGTGTGACGATGCCTGCGGTCAGAAGTGCGAGAGTGAGGGCGAGGGGGACGGGGAGGGGGCGGGTAGTGCCCCGGGAGTCAGGCATGCGATGGGGTCCAGTTTTAAAGGGGAAGCGAAGCGTCGCATGGGGCGTGTGGTCTGCGTTGACACCTCATGGTGCCCTGCATATAGTCCGCACCCATTCGTTTCCGGCGACGCCCGAAACGAGAGCCCAAAAAGGCCTCGTGGGTACGGATTCCCGAGGTTGCGCGCGGCGCGATTGAGCGGGCTCAGGTTAAGGAGAGAAGAGATGGCGATCAAGATTAAGAAGCAGGGTGAGGCGCCCGAGCCCGAAGAGCAGGAAGGCCTCGATGAGTTGGAAGCTGCCGCCGCGCTGGGCGCGGGCAGCGGTGAGGACCTGGATGCATTCGAGCGAACCACGCTGCAGGCGACCGCCTGGGTTGAAGAAAACCGCAGTGTGGTTTTCGGTGGTATCATCGCTGTGATTGTGGCGGTGTTAGGCGTGATTCTGGGACTTCAGTACATCGAAGGCCAGCAGGTCGAGGCCTCCAGTAGCCTGAGCAAAGGGCTGGCCGCCTATGAATGGTATGTGGAGGGCTCGCCCGAGCTTGAGGCCATTCGCGGGCAAGAAGGTCTGGCTGAGCCGGCCAACATCTTCGCGAGCGAAGAGGAGAAGTGGCAGGCCATTTATGACGCCGCAGCCACCACGCTTGCCGACTTTGATCGCGGTCCTATTGCCGCAGATGCGCGTCTGACACAAGCCGCTGCGGCGTTCCATCTTCAGAAGTTGGACGAAGCTGAGGGGCTCTACCGCCAGGTGCTCGATGGTGAGGCCAGCGATGCGATGAAGGTGATGGCGCGTGTGGGCCTTGCGAACACGCTCTCGGCGCTCGAGAAAACCGACGAGGCAGCAAAGGCGTGGGATTCTGTGGCCGAGAATGCCCCGGAGCGTGCACAGTTTGCGCAGTATGAGAAAGCGCGCATGCTCGACCGTGCGGGCCAGTCCGACCAGGCCAAAGAGCTCTATCACAAGATTCTGGAAGACGATCCCGAGTTCACCTTCAAGTCGGAGATCGAGCGCCGCCTGGCGACGCTTTAAGGCAGCGCTGAAGACGACGAGCGACGATTCTCGAAGAGAGAGTAAGCGGACGTGACCAAAGGTACCGTTAAGGTTGGACGAGCGTGGCTGGTGGCCGCGCTCGTGTCGTTTATGGGGAGCGGGTGTGCGATGCGGCCCGCGCAGCCTGCCGGGATTGACGCGGTGGCGCAGCCCACAGCGCGCGTGAAGGTGGAGTGGCGCGTTCCTCTATCCTCAGATCGCCCCTGGGAGAGCAATCCGCGGGAGTTCGGCAAGCCTGTGCTCGCGCCCGGCGGTGATCTGGTGGTCGGAGCCAGCGATGGCTACGTCTATCGGGTGCGCACGGACAGCGGCGAGGTCGTCTGGTCCAAAGAGATCGGTGGTGCCATTGATGCCCCGGTGACCCTCGCCGATGGTTTTGTCTATGTGGCCAGCGCCAGGGGGAGCTTGCACAAGCTGAGCTGGGAGCGCGGCGAGGAAGTCTGGCGAGCCGATGCCCGGAGTGCGTTCGAGGCGCAGCCTGCCGTGGGGCAGGGGGTGGTGGCAGTAACGGACAGCGCCGATGTGCTCTACGTCTTCGATGAGGTGAGTGGCGAACTGGTGTGGGATTACCAGCGTCGTCAGCCCGACTTCTTTACGATCAAAGGAGGCGGTGCACCGGTGATCTCCGGAGATCGCATCTATTGCGGATTCGCCGATGGGTATCTGGTTTCGCTTTTTGCGGACAGTGGGGAACTCGAGTGGTCGGCCAATCTGGGAGACGCATCGCAGGAGTTCGGAGATGTGGATCTGCCGGTTATTGAAGATGGTGAGTTTCTCTACGCCGTCTCCTACGCCGGGGGCATCTATGCGGTGGAAAAGTCCAGCGGCGCGCTGATGTGGCATCAGGATATCGAGAGCGTAGCGGACTTGATCATGCAGGGCCCCTGGCTCCTGGGCGTCTCGGCGACGGGGCATGTCTTTGCGATCGCGAAGAGCGATGGTGAGCCTGTGTGGCGATTTCGGATGCCGGATGAGCAGTCGCCTGTGGCGCTGAGCACCACCGGACCGCTGCTCAGTGTGGCGACGGCCTCGGGGCCGCTCTACCTTGTTCGTACCCGCGATGGGCGTCCGGTCACGCGTTGGAACCCTTCCTCGGGCTTTCAGCGGGCACCGGTCTACGACAGCGTTCGCGGCTACACCCTCTCGAACCGTGGGTATCTCTATGGCTATCGTCTGGCCTATTGAAACGGTGAGGTGTACTCGCGACACTCGGTAGAACAAAAAGGCCCGACGCGCTGGTGCGTGTCGGGCCTTTTTCTATGGAAGAGCGGGGACGCGATGAATGTCAGCGTCGCACGTAGTACAGGGTGTGAACGGGGATGCCTTTCTGCAGGATCTTGACCTCGCGCGTGGTGCGCGGGAAGGGCTCGACCGGCATCTGCTCGAAGGGAAGAAGCTCAAACTCGGGGTGCGCGTCGAGGACCTCGCGGAAGTCGTCGGCGAGTGTGCCCACGTCGGTGCGGAGCCAGAGCTTTGCCCCCTGGTGCATCTTTGAAGCGAAAAGATCCAGGGTCTGCGGCTGGATGATACGACGCTTACGATGGCGCTTTTTCCACCAGGGGTCTGGAAAGAGGATAAAGAGCTCCGAGAGCTGGCCCTCTTCCAGAAGGATGGGAATGGCCATGGTGGCGTCGGCCTGCAGGAGGTCAGCGTTTTTCACGCCGTGCTCCAGCATGTTCTCTTTGCCGAAGTCCACGTGTTTTTTGCGCCACTCGATTCCCAGGTAGAAGCGCTCCGGATAGCGCTGGGCGAGCTGACGCAGAAAATTGGCCCGGTTCGAGCCGATCTCCAGCGAGACGCGCTCGGGGAGGGGGCGCTCCGCAGCGAAGGTGCGGATGCGTGTGAGCATACGATCGTAGTTCTCTTCGATGACGTCATCGAAGCGAAGCGACAGGTCAGCCACGGGGTAACCTCTGCAAGTGGCGGAAACATCAATGGGGAGAGGTGCAGCGACGTGCTTCATCGCGACGAGGCACAGGTCGCCAAAGGGTGTGAACGTTTAGAGCGCGATCGTCAAGCCATCGCGTGCAGCGAAAGACTCGGCGAAGAGGCTCTTTCCGAGAGCGTCAATCGCGTCGAGGTCCTCGTCGGTGCTCTTGGGATCGTGGTGGAAGAGGCAGAGGCGTTTGGCCCGGGCTTGCCTGGCGAGCTCGGCGGCGATGGCCACGGTTGAATGGCCGTAGCCCTGGGTGGGCGCGGGCATCGAGGTGTAGTGGGTTTCGGTGTACATCGCGTCGTGCACGATCAGGTCTGCGCCACGGGCAAACTCGGCCAGGCGGCGGTCGCCGTGCACATAGCCCTCGGTATCGGTGGCGTAGACAAAAGACCTGGAGCCGGCGATGACCTTGTACATGTTGACCCCGGACTTGGGGTGGTTGTAGCCGCGCAGGCAGTGGACCTCCAACTCGACCTCGTTCGGATCGGGGCGCAGGTGAGCCTGGCTCGGGTGAGTGGCACGCACGAGCACAGGCTCGGGGCGATCGCGCAAAAAGTAAACGCGGTCGACCTCGCCGATGTCGTAAAAATGCTTAAGCGCGTTCATCTCGTTGAGCGCTACCGGGTAGTAGGGGGAGCAGATGAGGTTATGGATGGTCTGCTCAAAGCTCTGCTGACTTCCGTAGCGTGGCCCGAAGATGTGCAGGGTCGCCTCAGGAATGTAGACCGGCGGAAAGTAAGGCAGGCCGACGAGATGATCGAAATGGGTGTGGGAGACGAAGATGCTGGAGTGAATCGGGCGATTTTGCGCGAAGGCGTCTTTGACCAGCGCTCGGCCGTACTCGATGATGCCGCTGCCAGCGTCGAAGATGATTTCGCGCTGGCCTGCGCGAAAGCTCACACAGGAGGTGTGGCCGCCGTAGCGCGTAAACTCCTGGCCGCAGACCGGATAACTTCCACGAGAGCCGTGAATGGTGACAGATACGTCGGAGGTCATGGTACAGACTCGATCTGCGAGAGGTTGGGAGCGCGCAAGAGGGACATCAGCGGCAGACGTCAGAATGACGCGGGACTATAACAACCGGCCAAAAATAGCGTCAAGAAGGGCAGCAGGGCCCCAAGTTGCCGGGGCCCCTCTGAGGCGTGGACGAGGCGATGGCGCGGCGATCGGATACGCGCATTGAGAAGCCATCGAGCGGAGCTGAGGCGACCATGGAGTTGATGGTGGAGGCCGGGGGCTGGCCGGCCGGCAGCGCGATGATTGGCGTTGGCGTGTGGGTGATGTTCGGGCTGTGGTGGCTGGCGCTGGCCAGGCGTGGCGAGACTGTAGCGGTGCGCCTGGCGAGTTTCGGGGTGGTGATGGGGGCGGGGCTTGCAGGAGGAGGTGTGGTGGGCCATTGGCTGGGGGGCGGGGCGTCGTCGCTGGGGGCGGTGATGGGGGCCGGAGTTGTTGGGGTTGTGGCCTGGTCGCGGTGCAAGGACCGGCAGAGGCGCGCGGATTGGCTTGCGGGGGCACTTGTGGCGGGATTCGCCGGTCTTGCGATGGCGCGTATCGGGTGCGTGTTCGAGGGCTGCGATTTTGGCGACGTGCTGCCTCCGGGGGATGGACTCATCGTGCAGCGGCATGCCGCCGGTACCGCGGCATGGGAGCTTCAGGTGCTCACCGGAAAACTCAGCTCGGCGGCCTCCTGGAGCCGGCCCACACGTCCTTTCGCGCCGATGATGGTGGCGACCTTTATGCTGGGTTCGCTGGGCACCGCCTTCGCCTGGCGACGTTTCGGCTCGCGATCCGGGGGCGTTGCGGCCATCGGGAGTCTGACCCTGGGACTGGCAGCATGCGTCGAGGTGACGCGAGCGGCCGAAAGTGTTTCGCGTCGGGTCGGGGATAACCCTGCAAGCGTGCTGCTTTACGGGGCCGGAGCGCTGGCGTTGGCTCTGCTCGCGCTTCAATGGTGGCGAAATGGTCGCAGCCCGCTTAGGATGACGCCGGAATCAGGTGGGCTTGAGTAAAGCCCTGGGCGTCGGTTTTGAGGCTGTGATGAAAGACGTGGTGATGGTGGTCGATCCTGAGTTTAGGCGGGGGGCCTTCGAGGGTGCGCGCCGGGCGATGGCGTCTGCCGGGCTGCAGGCTGCGTTTGTCTCCGCCGACGAGGTGTTGAGTGCAGCTCAAATTTCCGAAGCCGTCATTGCACCGACGCGTTGCGCCACAACGTTGCGTGCGCTCGCTGCGATGCGGGAGTCGGGTCAGGCTAGCTTTGTTCTGCTGGCGACCATGGAGCCCTGCAATCTGGCGAGCTTCGCGACGCTACGCGATGTGGCGATCGACGGTGTGGCGCTTGAAGATGAAAACCTCGGTCCCGACCTGCTCCTGCGTATCGAACTTGCCCGCTCCGGAGAGCCCGATGCCGGGACGGCGGTACAGCGCTATCGCCAGCTGGAGCGCGAGTGCCGCGACCTCCTCGGCTTGATGAGCCTGTCACCTGCGGCAAGCGCCGCACGGGATGCCGATGAGGTGCTGCGCTCGATGATGACCCTGTGGCATAGCGTCTGCGCGTCGGGCTATATGGCCTACTGGGAGTGGCGCAACGCTGAAGGGCGCTGGGAATTGTTGGCCGAGCTGGCGGGCGGTGCCATGGTGGTCAAGCCCGGGCGGGAAGAGCGCTCTTTAAGGCGCGAGACGGAGAGTGATTCGGGTCGGGTGCAGCTTGTTAAGGCCCCGGAGCAGGATGCGACCTTTTTGCGCTGGGCTCCCTCCTGGGGCGCGGCTGCCAGGGGTGCCTCGGGCCGCGCAGCCCTGGTTCATATGGCACCCTCGGCCTCCGGACGCGGGCTGTTGGTGCTGGGGGATCTGGCCACACATCCCACGCCATTGCTCTCGCGCGAGGCCGTGTTGCACTCCCTGGGCTCCCAGCTCAGCGCGGCGCTCACGCGGGTTCAGCACCATAACGAAGTCGAGCACGCCTATCAGGAGTTGAAGCGTACTCAGCGCCAGCTTGTACACGCCGAGAAGTTCGCGGCGATGGGGCTGCTCTCTGCCGAGATTGCCCACGAGATCAATAATCCGGCGAGCTTTGTGATCTCGAACCTCAGCGTACTTGAGGACTACAGCCGTTCGTTGACGGAGTACATCCAGCAGGCCGAGGCGATCACTCTGGAGCGTGCGCCACTGGTTGCCCTGGAGCTGCGCGCGCTCCAGGAGCGGCTCGACCTCACGTATATTCTCGGGGATCTTCAAGGGTTGCTTGAAAGAAACCTCGCCGGAATGCAGCGAATTCATCAGATCGTGCGCGATCTTCGCCTGATGGCCCATGAAGGCCCCCATGAACCGGGGTGGATTCAGCTGGCTCAGCTCGTCGACGGAGCGCTGACGCTGGTGCGCCACGAGGGACGCAGGCGCGCCGAGATTGAGGTGGACCTCGTGCATGCGCCCGAGGTCTACACGGACGCAAACCGGCTGAGTCAGGTCGTGCTCAACCTTGTGGTCAATGCGTTGCAGTCGATCGAGCCCGGCGCTCCGGATGAGAATCGGGTGCGGATTCATGCCGTGGTCGACGAAGAAGCCGATCGCATCGCGCTGCGCATCGCCGATACCGGCATCGGCATGGAGCCGGAGGTCCTGGAGATGATCTTCGAGCCCTTCTTCACCACCAAAAAGCCCGGTACGGGCACCGGGCTGGGCCTGTCCATCTCCCGCGATCTGGTGCGTAGCTTAGGAGGAGAGCTGCGTGTGTTGAGCACCCCGGGCGAAGGCACCACGATGTGCATCGAGTTGCCCATCCGCGCACCCAGATTTCGCAAGCCGGAGCGTATGGGCGAGAGCGGCACGTTTGAGCTTCCATCGAGCGACGAGATCGAGTTGGCACGTCAGCGCTGGCGGGCCGCCGCCCACTTCGAGGAGTAGATCATGACGCAACCTGGTCGCGCGCTGATCGGAACTTCGGGCTGGTCCTACGATGACTGGGATGGCGTCTTTTACCCGCGCGGCGTCAGCGGCACGGAGCGCCTTACCCATTACGCCACACGTTTTAAAACAGTGGAGATCGACTCGACCTTCTACGCCATCCCGGCACGCAGCACGGTGCAGAGCTGGTACGGGCGCACGCCTGACGATTTTATCTTCTCGGCGAAGTTTCCCCGCTCGGTCACCCATGAGGCGCGGCTTGTGCACGCCGGCGAAGATGCGATGCGCTTTGTCGAGACGATGAGTGAGCTCGGGGAGAAGCTCGGCGTGCTGGTCCTGCAGCTTCCTCCGAGTTTTTCGATCGAGGAGTTCGACGCGCTCGCCAGCTTCTTTGAGGGCCTTCCAGACGGGTACGCCTACGCCGTGGAGGTGCGCCACCGCTCCTGGCTTGTCGATGAGTTTGCCGACCTCCTCAAGCGCTGGCGCGTCTCGATGGTGCTCACCGATGGCGAGTACCTGGAGCGCTTCTGGCGGGTGACCTCGCAGATTTGCTACATCCGCTGGCTGGGGCACTGGAACGCGTTCGAGCATTTCGACCGGGTGCAGGCCGACACAAGCGAGGAGCTCTCCTGGTGGGTGCCTCGTATTCAGCATTTTGTCGAGCGCGGGGGCACCGTGCTCGGCTACGTCAACAACCACTTCTCCGGCCACTCGCCGGCGACCGCCGACGAGCTCACAGAGATGCTCGCTCCCTGAAGATGGGATCAAGCCGACAGGAGCGCGCCGGGGTAGATTGACAGCGCGCGCCGGGGTGGGGCATACCAACGGCGGTCTTCGCTCGCCAAACAACCGAGGGTTTCACGATGTCCGTTGCCAATGTGTTTGAGTTAAACAAGTGTCTCGATGACTGCATCCGCTACTGCGAGGAGCACGCCGATCGCCAGCATAGTGCGATGTTTGGGCCGCGCCTTCGCAAGGTGCGCGCCAACTTCCAGGAGGCGCTCAAGTCCACTGACCGTCAGTTTACGCAGTGGCGTATGGAGAGCCGCGACGACAAGCTGGCCTGGAAGCATCTGGCCAAAGAGCTGCGTCAGACCCAGGACAAGCTCGCTCAGGTTGGCGCGGTGGGTTACGACCCGGAACGCGTGATGTACTGGTCGACGGCGATCTTGGTCGATGCCATCAAAGAGATGGTCGTCTATCTGAAAGAGCGCGCCGATCAGATCGAGTTCGCCTCTGAGCAGGCCGAAAAACTCGAGCGTATGATGGATAAGGCCACCGGTGAGGCCAAAGAGGAGAGCTCGGCCTTCTCCAACTACCAGCGTTTTGCGACGTTGCGCTCCGATGCGTTCAGCGACGTGGCCGACAGCCTCAGTAGTTTCCGCCAGGTGCTGCGGCGCGAGCTCGGCAAAGGGAGCGCGGACTACCAGTCGATCCGCTGGCCCCTCACCCTCTCTCCCGATGAGACGGTGCTCTGAGCATGAGCGAACTCTTCGATATCAAGGGGAGCGTGGCGCTGGTCACCGGCGCCAGCCGGGGCATCGGACGCGCGTGTGTGCGTCTGCTCGCGGAGGCCGGTGCCATCGTCTACGCCTGCGCTCGCAGCGAAGAGGCGCTCCACGAACTCGCCGCCGAGACGGAAGGCGTGCGCGTCTGCGTACTCGACCTTCGCGATGAGGTGATGGTTGAGGAGCTTGCCTCCGAGATCATGGAGGCTCACGGGCGGCTGGATCTGCTGGTGAATAACGCCGGCGTACTCGGCCCGCGTGCCTCTCTCGACCAGACCAGCGCCGAGGCGTTGCGCGAGGTGCTGGAGGTTAATGTGGTCGGGGCGTTTAACGTGCTCAGCGCGAGCTATCCGGCGCTGCGCGCTGCGAGTTCGCCCAGGGTGATCAATCTCTCCTCAAGCGTCGGGCGAAAGGGGCGTGCGCAGTGGGGAGCCTATTCCATCTCGAAGTTCGGGGTGGAAGGGCTCAGCGAGATCGCTGCCGATGAGCTCGGCGAGGACGCGGTGGTGGTCACGTTGAACCCGGGAGGCACGGCAACTGACATGCGCGCAGAAGCCTACCCCGACGAAGACCCCGAGACGTTGCCCTCCGCCACCGACGTGGCGCAGACGATTGTGCTGCTCACCCGGCAGCTTCGCGCCGAGCATAGCGGAGGGCGCTTCAGCAGCCGCGCGCTCTTTGAGCTGGCGAAGACATCGCCCCGGGGCGCGGTGGAGCTTCCAGCCGATTGACGTTGAATGCGCTGCCGATGCGAACCATGAAGGCTCATCCGAGAGGGTGGGCCTTTTGTTTTGGGTTCGCGAAAGGTTCGTGAGGCTCTGGCGGGGGGGCATTGAATGCCAGCGCTAGCCCCCTTGAGGCTCTGACGAGGGGCATCCCATGCCAGCTTTAGCCCCCTTGAGGCCCCGGCGAGGGGCATCCCATGCCAGCTTTAGCCCCCTTGAGGCTCTGGCGAGGGGCATCCAATGCCAGCGCTAGCCCCCTTGAGGCTCTGGCGGGGGGCATTGAATGCCAGCGCTAGCCCCCTTGAGGCTCTGGCGGGGGGCATCCAATGCCAGCGCCAGGCCTCTTGAGGCTCTGGCGAGGGGCATCCCATGCCAGCTTTAGCCCCCTTGAGGCTCTGGCGAGGGGCATCCAATGCCAGCGCTAGCCCTCTTGAGGCCCCGGCGGGTGGCATCCAGTGCCAGCGCTAGCCCCCTTGAGGCTCTGGCGAGGGGCATTCAATGCCAGCGCCAGGCCCCTTGAGGCCCCGGCGGGTGGCATTCAATGCCAGCGCTAGCCCCCTTGAGGCTCTGACGAGGGGCATCCCATGCCACCCTTGTCCCTTCTTGATGCCTCGTTTGGGGTATGCAGGTGTGTCGAGCGCGCCCCGACACCCCGCAGGTCCTGGCGTTCCTGCTGGCGAGTCGAATGGAGACTCAGCCCACACCCGGTGGAATCAGGCGGCTACGGCGCGCACGGCGGCTCTGAATGAGCCCCTCGGTGGTGAAGACGACAAGCCCCAGCCAGATGAAGATGAATCCGACCAGACGGGTCAGGGTCAGGGGTTCGTGGAAGATAAAGACGCCGATGAGAAACTGGATGGTGGGCCCCAGGTACTGCATCACGCCGATCACCGTCAGGGAGAGGCGCCGCACCGCCGCAGCGAAGAAGAGCAGCGGCATCATCGTGGCGGCGCCGCCGCCGATGAGGAGAAGCTGCGTGCTCAACGAGCCGCTTAAGAGATGCCCCTCACCCTTCCACTCCCAGAAGAGCATAAAGCCCAGCGCGGGTAAGAAGAGCAGGGCGCTCTCCAGCGCCACCCCTTCAATCGCCCCCTGCCGGGCCTTTTTCTTGATCAGGCCATAGATCGCAAAGGACGAGGCCAGGCTCAGCGCGATGAGCGGGAGCTGGCCGTAAACCACCGTCAGGTAGACCACGCCAAAGGCGGCCAGGCCGATGGCCATCCACTGGCCGCGGCGCGGGCGCTCGCCAAGGATGAGTGCGCCGAGCACGACGTTAAAAAGCGGGTTGATGAAGTAGCCCAGGGCCGTCTCGACGATGTAGCCGGCGTTGACCCCCCAGATGTACATCCCCCAGTTAAAGGCCAGAAAGAGCGAGGCGGCCAGGTAGGTCAGGAGTGTGCGGGGCGTCAACTCCCGTAGCCAGGCCCAGCGCCCGCGCACGCCGAGGATGATTGCGACGAAGCCCAGCGACCACACCATGCGATGCGTGAGGATCTGCATGGCCGGGACGTGCTCAAGGTACTTCCAGTAGATGGGGAAGAACCCCCACATCAGATAGGCGCCCAGGGCAAAGCCCAGGCCGCTGCGAAACGTGCGTTCTTCGTTGGACATGGTCGTCGAGGGGGGAAGCGGGAGGGGAGCACAGGAGGTGCCCGAGGACGGCGCCGGGGATGGCTGCCAGGGGAGGGAGGGGGCGAATGCCCGTGGGCAACGCTTAGATGCGCAAGCCATGAGTTGGCAACAAAAAAATGCCCCGGCGACAGAGCTGTCGCCGGGGCATCGAGAGGTCAGAGGGTGAGCGCCTTAGCTCACGTTGCAGAAGACCTCGTAGTCGATGAAGCCGTTCCACTCGGCGTTTTCACCGCAGAGCGCGCACTCCGGGTCGCGGCGAAGTTTGAGCTCGCGGAACTGCGTCTTAAGCCCGTCGAAGGTCAAAAGGCGTCCGGCCAGCGGCTCGCCGATGCCCACGATGAGCTTAATGACTTCGATGGCCTGGAGCATGCCGATGACGCCCGGGATCACGCCGAGCACGCCGGCCTCCTGGCAGCTCGGGGCGAGCTCAGGGGGCGGGGGCTCCGGGTAGAGGCAGCGGTAGCAGGGGCCCTGGTGGGGAACAAATGAGGTGGCCTGGCCTTCAAAGCGGTAGACCGAACCGTGCACGTTGGGGATGCCCAGGCGCACGCAGGCATCGTTGACCAGGTAGCGGGTCGCGAAGTTATCGCCGCCGTCGACGACCACGTCGTAGCCCTCAAAGATGTCGAGGACGTTCTCGCTGCTCAGCCAGGTCTGGTGGGTGTGAATCTCGACGTCGGGGTTAAGCGCTTTCATGCGAGCTTTGGCCGACTCGACCTTGGGAGTGCCCACGGCCTCATCGGTATGCAGGATCTGGCGCTGGAGGTTGGAGCGATCGACGACGTCGCTGTCGATGATGCCGATGGTGCCCACGCCGGCTGCCGTCAGGTACATGGCCACCGGGCTGCCCAGCGCGCCCGCTCCGAGCAGGAGTACTTTCGCGTCGATGAGTTTGCGCTGCCCCTTCTCACCGATCTCGGGGATGACGAGGTGGCGGCTGTAGCGGGTGAGCTGCTCGGAGGTCATCGCTCTGGGGATATGCACCGGGTAGCCCGAGCGCTTCCAGGCGGTGAAGCCGCCGGCCATCGACTTGACGTCGGTGTAACCCAGCTCTTCAAGGGAGCGGGCGGCCAGAGCGGAGCGGTTGCCCCCGGCGCAGTAGAGCACGATCGGGGTATCGCGTTTGGGGACGGCCGTCTCGATCTTCAGGTCGAGCTGACCGCGGGGGATGAATTCGGCACCTTCGATATGTCCGTCGACAAACTCTTCGCGCTCGCGCACGTCGATGATGACGGTGGGGGCGTCGGAGGTTTGCAGGGCGCGAACCGCGTCGGTGTCGGTCTCGGTGATCGTTGCTTTTACGCGCTCAATGAGCTCGTTAATTGTAGCCACAATGAACTCCTGAAATGGCATGGGTCGTGGGGCGAGGCATCAATTTCCGGGAGATGAACACCGGGGCTCGCCAGGTTATTCATACTTCGTGGGTGTGGATTGTTCAACGCGTGGATTCTTCGTCGGAACCCCGGCGTTCCTCGCGTTCATCGAGGGCGTCGCGGAACTCCTCGATGTCATCTCGGGCGTCGTCGATGGCCACGCGCCCCTGGATTTGCGTCAGGGTATCGCGCAGCTGAGGGCGAAGGGGGCGAGGCAGGGTGGTCGCAAGGGCCTGCAGCTCTTCGACCAGCGCGGGATCTGCAAAGAATGCCAGCGCCTGCAAGGCTGCAATGCGCAGATCTTCGGGGGCGTCGTCATCGGCAACGAAGGCCAGGATGTTGGCTCGGGCCGCAGGCGTACGACGCGTCCCCATGGCGTTGAGCGCCTGCCTGCGAAGCTCGCCGGCCAGGGAGGGATCTTCGGTGAAGGTTGCCGCGACGGTGGGGTGCGTGCCACGGGCGATCGTGAGCAATTCGGCGTCGACATCGGGGTCATCGTGCATTCCGAGCATGCTCACCAGCTGACGCAGCACCGAGGCGCGCAGGCCGGGGATGGCCAGGGTCTGATCGATGGCCGCACGGGAGACGGGGCGGCGGTGGTGACGAAGCGCGCGCAGCGCCACCGGAACCCGCTCGCCATTGGGGTGCTCGACGAGCAGGCGCTCCAGGTAGGGGAGGGCGTCGGGGTGGGCGGAGGCGGCCAGGATATCAAGCCCGCGATGAAGGCCGGTATGCCAGCGCTCGCGCTCCACATAGTCGATGACCGAGGGGGTGGCGGGCTCGGCATCGTCTCGGGATCCGATGGCACCAACTGCCGCGATGCGCACGTCGGGGGAGGCGTCGTTGAGCGCACGCTCCAGGGCCTGACGGGCGTCCTCACCCGGGTAGAGCGTGAGCGCGCCGGCGGCCGCCGCGCGAATGAGGGGATCGGGATCATCGCTCAGAAGGCCGCCAAGGTGCTTCACCCCCTGTGGATGCAAAAAGGAGCCGAGGGCTTCAATGGCCCGGAGGCGGTGACGCCGCACCTGGCTTGTCTGGACCAGGTGCCACAGCGCGTCGACGTCATCGAGTTGGCCTGGCTCATCGCTCATATCGCGTCGGGCGATGAGGCCGATGGCGCTGAGGGCGTCTTCGGTCCTCGGGCTGTCGGGTGCGGTCTCGGCCGCCGCGACCAGGAGGGGGAGCATCACCACGCCGCCATTTGCGACGGCTCGTACGCGCTCATTGCGCAAGCGGTCGGGGCCCTGACCGAAGGCGCTGATGAGGCGCTCAAGTTGGCTCGGAGTGCCGAGCCTTCCGATCAGGCGCACCGCGTCGACGTATTTGCGTTCGGTGGGGTTGAGTTCGTCGAGAAGATCGAGCAGCGGATCGGCGGCGCGGCCGCCGTGGGAGGCGATCGCGCGCTGCGTGGATCGGTAGTCGGCGGCGTCGGTGCGTACCCGGCTAAGATGCGCCATCAACGTGGGGACGGCATCTTCGGCGGGCAGGGTGGCCAACATCGGCACGGCGCGGTCGCGCGCGGTGGCGTCATCGCTGCGCAGCACAGTGTCGACCGCGCTGACCGTTGCCGCCGGGATGCGAGAGGTCATCCGCGAGAGTTGGTCGCGGCGCGGGGCCTGGGGCTCGCGGACCACCTCCTCCACGATAAGGCGGGCCGTTTCATCTTCTGTGGGGGCGTCGACCGTCGAGGTCAGCGAGAGCTCGGAGATGGCAACCGAGTTCCCCAGGCGGCGGCGCTCTGCCTCCGGGGCGCGGGCCATCGCGCCAGGCTCGGAGGCCAGGATCATGGCTGAGAGGCAGCTTGTGTAGACGGGTTCGGGGAAGGTCACGCTCAGCCCGCCGGCTTCAAAGAGCGCGCTCTGTGAGACGTCGGGGAGCGTGACACGAAAGCGAAGACCGTCGCTCAGGCCGACGAGCAGCTCGGTGGGGCGCGCGTAGCTCTCGTAATGCTCGGCGGATCGGCCATGGCCGGGAAAGATGCGCAGGCCACGAATGGGCACGGCGGTGGTCACGGTGGCGCTGACATATTCGCCCTCTCCACCATCGCCACTGCCCTCGATCCAGGCCGTCTGGAGGTCGGTGTCTCCCAGAGAGATGGGGCGAGCGGGCAGCCCTCCGATCGGCGCCCCGCGAACGTCGCTGCTGGCCAGCGCCCAGCTGAAGATGTTGGTCGTCAAGGGGGCGTGGAAGGCCTGCTCGGGCAGTGATGCCTGAAGAACGATGGCTTCCTGAAGTTGAAGATCGATGCGATCGCCGGCGACAAAGCGGCCCTGGCCCGGGTCGAAGATCTCAAAGCCGCGGTCCTCTTCCTTTTGCAGGCCACAGAATTTCGTGCCGCGTGTGCCGTCCGCGCGCACCAGCGCCGTGGTGGTTGCGGAGGTGTCTGGGGCGACCTCCCTGAACCCCAGGGAGGCGCCGCCGTCGAGGCGCGTGAACTCGCCACGGCCGACCACCCCGCAGCTCCATCCCGTCGAGCTGTTGGCGCGGTCGATCCACATCGCGATCTGATAGACCGGAGGATCGAGCGGTCCGCTCTGATGGTCCGCGCGCGCCTCAAGAAGCAGCGCGTAGCCATGTTCGGTGAGTTTTCGGGTCTGGATTTGGAAGGTGTAAAAGTTCTGCCCGACCTCTTCGGGGAGGGTTGTGCGGCAGATGGCGGAGGTGCGTGCCGGGCCGCCGGCGAGCTCGACGTTCCAGATGCGCTCGTCGGCATCGGCACGTTTGTAGATGTTGAGCTGAAGTTCGGGGCGACGCCGCTCCAACGTCACCGTCTCACTGAAGTGCTCGATACGCTCCGGGGCGCTGAGCTGGGCGCTGACAGGCGACGCCGTCATCAGGAGCGATGCGGCGGCAAGAAGCCCGGAGGTGACCGGGATCCCACGCGACTTCAACAGGGAGTGGACGGGGGAGGGCGCGCCAGGGGGCGACATGAACATGAACGATCCAGGGCTTTGGGACGCGCGTTGGGGGCTGGCGATTTTTTGACACCCCGGCGGGGCGCTCTTACCGTCGGGACGGAGTTTGAATCACGCGTAATCAGGACGTCGAATGGACATCATCACCAAGAGTTCCCCCCGGGTCGTGCTTGCCAGCGGCTCACCGCGTCGCCTCGAGCTGATGCAGCGCCTGGGGTTTGAGCCGCTCGTCTATAAGAGCGACATCGAGGAGATACCCCGCGCCGGGGAGTCGCCGGAAGCATATACTCTGCGGCTCGCCAGGGAAAAGGGCGAGGCCGTGGCAGATGCGTTGGCCGACACCCCCGAGCTGCCCGGGTGGGTGCTCTCCGCAGACACGATCGTCACGCTCGACGGCGATGTACTGGAGAAGCCTGGCGATGAGGCCGACGCCTGCGCGATGCTCGCCCGACTTTCCGGTACCCGGCACGAGGTTATCACCGCCTACTGCTGGACCTGGCGGGCGCCGGGCCAGCCGGTCGAAGCGCGCATCTCAAAAGCGGTGGCGGTACGCGCCGACGTGTGGATGCGCGAGCTGAGCGAGGAGAACATCCGACGCTACGTCGCCAGTGGCGAGCCGATGGATAAGGCCGGAAGCTACGGCATTCAGGACCTCGGCAGCACCTTTGTGCGTCGGATTGAGGGCTCTTACTTCTGTGTGGTGGGACTGCCGGTCTGCGAGGTCGTGGAGACGCTCGAGGAACTCGGTGGACTGAAGGGGTTTCCGCTATGAGCGCATCATCTGGCATCGATCGTCACCGGTTGAAGTCGTGTCTGGATGAGGTGGAGGCACGCATTCAGGCTGCCTGCGCCCGCGCCGGACGCGAACGCGATGAGGTCACGCTGATCGCGGTCAGCAAGACCCACCCGATCGAGGCGATTGAGGCGTTGGCAGATCTCGGCGTGAGCGATTTTGGCGAATCGTATGTCCAGGAGTGGCAGGAGAAGGCCCGAGAACTCGAAGACAGCGTGCGCTGGCACTTCATCGGCGGGCTGCAGTCCAACAAGGCGCGCTTTGTTGCAGGCGACGTTGCGCTGATTCATTCGGTGGATCGCAAGAGCCTGGTTAACGCGCTCGCGCGTCGATCGGAGGCGCCTGTGAATGTGCTTCTGCAGGTCAACATCAGTGGCGAGCGGAGCAAAGGCGGGGTGGAGCCCGAGGAACTCAATGCCTTTTACGCCAGCGTGGTGGCCAGCCCGGAGCTACGGGTCTGCGGCGTGATGGGGATGGCCCCTTACGCCGATGACCCCGAAGACGCTCGCCAGTACTTTCGACGGCTTCGCGAGCTTTTTGATGGGCTCGTGGCCTACGCGCGAGAGCATGCCCCGCAGCGTGCTGACGAGATTCGTGAGATCTCGATGGGAATGTCGGGAGATTTTGAAGTGGCGATTGAGGAAGGCGCGACGCTGATTCGCGTGGGGAGCGCGCTCTTTGGAGAGAGACATTATGATGCATGAATCCGATGACACGCCTGAAATTACGCCATCTGCCGACACCGAGACGCGTGTGGTGCCCGCCCTTGCCGATGAGACGCCGAGCTTTGATGCGCGCCTGGATGACTACCTGGTGATCCTGCTGGGGTGCGGGAAGATGGGGCGCGCGCTGGCCGAGGGCTGGATCGACAGCGGCGCGCTCGACCCGCGGCGGCTTGTCTGCCTGGATGCCCATGAGAAGACAGCGCAGGATCTGGCCGATGATTTAGACGCGCGTGAGGCTATCCCGGAGATCGAACTCGATGAGAACGATCAACCCACGCGGCGTCCGCGCCTGTATGTCGTGGCCGTCAAACCCGGCGATGTGCGCGCGGTGCTGGAGTCGCGCCACGAGGAGTTTACCGACGAGGACACGATCATCTCGATCGCTGCCGGCGTAAAGATCGCGTCGATGCGCCGCTACGCCGGGCCACTTGCCGGGATGGCGCGCGCGATGCCCAACACCCCTGCGCTGGTCGGCGCCGGGGTGACCGGCGTGATGGGAGACGGCACTGTCGATATGGCGGCGGTGGGCGCGCTCTTTGAGGCGGTCGGGAAAGTCGTGCGCATCAAAGACGAAGATCATTTTCACGCACTCACGGCCATCAGCGGCAGCGGCCCGGCCTATATCTTTACCGCGGTGGAGGCGCTGGCCGACGGAGGCGTCTTTATGGGCCTGGACCGCAAGACCGCCATTGAGCTCGCCAGCGGGGTGATGGAGGGGGCCGCTCGCCTGGCCCAGGAGCGCAGCTACGTGCACACCGCGGAGCTCAAAGATCAGGTGGCCAGCCCGGGAGGTACGACCATCGCGGCGCTGGTCGCGTTGGAGGAGCATGGGTTTCGCCATGCTTTGATTCGCGCTGTGGAGGCCGCAGCCCGGCGAAGTGCCGAGTTGAGCGAAGAGGTCTCCGAACGCCGGATCGAAGAAGAAGGACCCATCGGGTAGAGCGTTTCGCTTGCAACACCCCACGGGAGCAGGGAAGCACCCACGTCAATGCCATGGATGAGGTAGAAGATGTTCAAGTTCAGCGCCGATGATATCGCCAATCAATCCTTTCAGTCGAAGTTTCGGGGCTACGATCCGGACCAGGTCCATGAGTTTCTGGAGGGTCTGGCCCGCGAATGGCGTCAGGTGCAAGATGCCGTGCGTCGGATGCAGGACGAACTCGACGAGCAGACCCGGGAGCTGCGCGACTACCGTCGACGTGAGCGCAGTCTGGTCGAGGCGCTGGAGATGGCCCGGCAGGTCGCCGAAGAGATTCGCCATCAGGCCGATCGCGACGCGGAACTGGTGCTGGCCGAGACCGAATTGAAGGCCGAGCGCATGCTCACCCGTGCCGAGCAGAAGGTGGGCCAGCTGCGCTCGGAGATGCTGGAGTTGCATCAGCATCGGGTGCGCTTTCAGAGCGAACTCAAACATATGGTCGAGAGCTATGGCGCGATGATCGCGCATTTTGAGCAGCGCGCCGAAGGCGTGGAGGTGCTCCCGCCGATTCCCGGCCACGCGCCCAGCCCGATCTCACCACGTGTCGAAGAGAGCGCTCAGGCAGCCGAGAGCGATGATGGCGAGGAGGTCGAAGACGACGCGCTTCTCGACGAGCGTCCGCGCCGCCACACCTCGCCAGGGATGATAGCTGGTTCCAGCACGTCGCATTGAGGGAAGAGGGGGGCGATAAGAGATCGTTTGGTGGTTGGGCTGATGTGCGTACCTCTTTGTGCGGCGCATCGTGCAATGATTGCGTGATGCGCGCCCACCCCCTGTGATCTTCGAGGTCGATGTGAAGTTGTTGCGCGCCACCCTTGTTGCGATCGTCGTTGTTGCATGCACGATCTTCAGTACGTCGGCCTGGTCGGAGGTGATGCCCGGGTTGGTCACACGGCCCGGCGCTGAGGTTGCGCTGACCTACTACTATCCCGAGCCCTTTGAGCCCGCCATCTCGCAGCTCGACGCGGAGGCCACCGCGGTGGTTGAGGCGCTGGAGCGTCGTCTGGGGCTTGATGCGCTTGAGGACGTCGAGGTCTACCTTTTGCGCGACATGAACACCTACTTTGAGTGGCAGGGGGTTGAGTACCGCCCCTCCAGCTGGGCGGTGGGGCTCTCGTTGAGCGACCGCTCCACCGTGCTGGTCAAGCACGGGGTGGGCTCGGCGGCGGAGCCGGTGGACATTCGCAAAACCTTTATCCATGAGCTTGCGCATGTGGCGGTGGACCGCGCCCGCGCCGGGCATCATGTGCCGCGGTGGTTCAACGAGGGCTTTGCGGTGCTGCACGCCGAGGAGTGGACGCCGGAGCGCAGCGACACGTTGACGCGGGCGGCATCGACCGGAAGCGTCATGGCCTTCTCGGCCCTGGATCGTTATTTCCCGCCGCATCATCAGTCAGTGTCGCTGGCCTACGCGCAGAGCTTCCACTTTGTACGCCACCTGGAGCAGCGCTTCGGGGAGAACTTCTTTGCCGAAGTGATGGCCCTGGTGCGCCAGGGAACGTCCTTTGACGAGGCGGTGCATGCGAGCAGCGGGAGCACGCTCAGCGCGCTGGAGACGCAGTGGAGGCAGGAGCTGGAGGAGGGTGCGTCGTTCTGGGCGATCTTGAGTGACGTCAACGCGCTATTTTTTGGCGCCTCCTTTCTTTTCCTTGTAGCGTTCGCGTTGCGCGTGATGCGAAAGCGCCGCCAGGCGCAAGCAATGGTCGACGATGACGACCCCGGGCCGTGGGATTACGACCCGTCGCTTTACCCCTTGCCTGGCCAGGATCGCTGAGATCGCGTCGCGCCGGCTGCCACGGATGGCAGCACACGCAGGCTTCGACACGAACGACGATTGTAGCCAGGAGCTAAGGATGGCTCAGAGCATCTCCGACGTATTCTCTCGCGCCCATGACAGCGACCGAACGCAGCGCCGGACCGCGCGTTTTGTCGCGCCGAAGTCCGACGAGGCGCCGCCGAGCGCGGCGCAAACCCCCACGCTGAACTTGAGCGCTGGCGAGGCCGAGGAGGCGCGCCGCGCCGCGTTTCGCCCGCGCGAGAGCGTGGCGCTTCGCCGCGATGTGCTCGAAGCGTTTGTGGCGGCCTCGCTGGCCGACCGCGCCCACGTTGAGGGGGATGACGTTGCGGTGGCGCGCCGCCACATCGAGGTGGCCCGTGCCTGTGAGGCGCTGGGCGATTTTGAGCGCGCGCTCCAGATGTTGCGCTGCGCGGGCCTCGACGCGGTGATGAGCTGGGAGGTCAGCCATCTGGTGCGCCGCCTGCGGCGCGCGCTGGGCGATGATGAGGCTGTGGTCCACGCGCTGGAGCGAGCACTCTCGCTTCGCGACCAACCCTCCTGGGCCCCCGTCTATATCGAACTGGAGCTCGCGACGACCCGCTGGATGCGCGGCGCAAGCCCCGACGATGTGCTGGCCGGATGCGAGCGTGCCGCAGACGAGCGCGAAGGTCGTGCCTGCCTCGACATCTTTACGGCGCTCTGGGCGCTCCATCTTCGCTGCGACGCGCTGCTGGAGCGTGGCGAGTACGAGGAGGCGCTCGCAGCACTGGAGAAGGCTGCGCGCCTGCCCGATCTCTCGGTGGACATCCGCCAGGCTCTGGAGGCTCGCCGGGCGGTGTGGCTGCATGTGTTTGGTCGCCACGATGAAGCCCGCGATCTGCTTAACGATCTGGCCAACCAGGGCCAACTTCCCGGCGATCTCGATGATCTGCTGGTCAGCCTGTGTTTTGAATCGGGTGAGGTCGGTCGGGCCTTCGGCGTGCTGCGCCGTTCGGCACGTCAGGAGCTGCGCCAGGGCGTGCACGCCGTGCCGCTGGCGATGTTGCACCTGACCGCCTCCGACCATCCTGCCGCCGCCCGCGACGTCCTGCGTCAGGGGACTGAGCGTGAGGACGACTGGACGCTCCTGCGCCTGCGTGAGCATCTTCTCGAAAGCGAGCCCGAAGCGCAGGGGGGCGGGGGCTCCGAACTGATTGACGTGCTCAACCGCCGTCTGGAGGGCCCGCTCTCGGCGAGTGAACGCGTTGGCACGCTGACGCGGCTGGGGCGCCTCTATGAGGTGGAGGCCGGGCTGGCCGAGGCGGCCGCCGAGGTCTACCGCGAAGCGCTGAGCTACGATCCTCGCCACGTGCCCGCGTTGCGCGCGCTGGGGCGCCTCTATACCCGGCGTGAGAACTGGCGCGGACTGGCCGACCTTTATGAGCGCGAGATCGCGTCGCTGGATGCCACCTCCACCGCCGGCGCCTGGCGACGGCACTTCCAACTTGCCGAAGTCTACGAGCATCGCCTGGAGCGCGATGAGCGCGCCCTGGAGCACTACCTTCTGGTGCTTGAGGTTCGCCCGAACTATCTGCCCGCGCTCAAGAGCGCCGCGCGCATTCTGAGTCGTCTGGAGCGATGGACGCAGCTCGCCGACCTTTTTCTGGGGTTGGTGGAGGTTGCGCCTTCGCGCCGCCAGAAGCTCTACCTGCTCGATAAGGTCGCCGAGGTGGCCGAGCAGCAGCTCAAAAACTATGAGGTCGCCATCGGTGCCTGGCTGGAGATTCTGGCACTCGATGAGAGCAATCCTCGCTGCTTTGCGGCGCTGGGGCGTCTCTACGCGCGCACCCATCGGTGGGAGGAGCTCATCGCGCTCAATGAGCGCGAAATTGCGCTGATCGATGACGCTGAAGAGGTCGCCGCAACCTGGCTTCGTAACGCCGAGGTGGCCGAGCAGCAGCTTGATGATGTGGTGCGCGCCGAGCGCTACTACCGCCGGGCTCTGGAGGTGCTTCCCGACTTTTTGCCCGCCCTCGAAGCGCTGGGGCGCATTTATATGCGGGGATCGCGCTGGGACGAGATCGTGCAGATGACCGGGCGAGAGCTTCATACCATCACTGATCCTCGCGCGGCGGCCCGTCAGCTGGGCGCGCTGGCCGAACTGCTTGAGACTCGCCTGGAGCGTCGCGATGAGGCTGTGGCCATCTATGAGCAGCTGCTGGCGATGCATCCGGCCGACAGTCACGTGTTCAATGCGCTGAGCCGGCTTTACCGCCAGAGCGGGGCGTGGACCTCGCTGGAAGCGCTTCTGCTCAACCGTCTGGCGTACTTCACCGGAGCGGCTGAGCTTGCTGCGGCCTGGGGCGAGCTGGCGATGATCGCGGAGTGGCGCCTCAACAGTGCGCAGGATGCCTGCGCGCGCTACCTGGAAGCCTTGCAGGTTGAGCCCACCAACACCCATTGGTTGGGCGGGGTGGCGCGCACCTGGAAGCGCGCCGGACATGCGCCGGAGGTGATTGCCGATCAGCTCGAAGACCTTCTGATGCACGCCACGGAGGCTACGCTTCGCGATCGCTACTTTATGGTGATCGCGCGTCTTCGTGAGCGCGCCGAAGTCTCACCCGATGCCAGCCGTGCCTACCGTGCGCATGGCGCGGCCGAGAGCCTGGAGAATCAGATCGTGCTGCGCGTCGCCATGGCCTGCGCCGCGGAGCGTGTCGAGCTGGCCCAGGCGCGGGTACGCCTGCCGCATCACCCGTTGCAGGCGCTGGTTGCGATGGGGCGCCACAATCTCAATGCCTGGGAGCGCGACGCGCTGGCCAGCGACGAGTTTGAACTCTTGCCTTCTGCGGCGCGCGCCTTTCTCAGCCAGGAGATTGAGCTGACGAGCGCGGCGACCTCTGCGGAACTCTCAGGGCTGAGCGCCGATCTTGTCGCGGTGCTCCAGGGCCAGGAAATCTTTGCACAGAGCCCCGCCGAGGACATGTCGCCGGCGGAGCAGCGTCTGCGCGCACTTCAGGCTCGACGACTTCAGGAGCACGCTCGCTACTTGAGTTGGACAACCCTGGAGGCCGACTCCCACACCAATCCCCTGGTGCGTGCCTCGCGCCGTCTGGAGATGGCCCGATACGCCTCGCGTCACGGGTTGGCCGGTGCTGCGGAGCTCTACACGTTGGCCTGTGAGGCGACGTTCCCGGAGCTGGTCGATACCGTAGGCGAAACTGATCTTCTGCTTGATGAGAGCGTTGATAGCTCGGAGGAGGGCGGGGCAAACATCGCTCTGCCGGCGGACTGCGCGCATGTCGAGGCGCTTTACACCGCGCTTCGAGAGACCTCGCGGTGGGACCTGCTGCGCCGCTGCCTGCAGGCCCATGTCGGACGCGAAGGATTGAGCCAGCCCCGTCGATTGGAGCTCTTTGAGGCGCTCGCCAGCCTCTGCGCCGATGAACTTGCGGATTACCCGGGCGCGCAGCGTGCGCTGACGACCTGCTGGCAGATCTCCGAGGATGCGACTTACCTGCGCTCTCTGGTCGAGCTGGCCCGGCGTTTTGAGAAGATCGACGACGCCATTGAGTTTCAACGCCGCCACTTTGAGTGCATCACCATGGATGACGAGCACGTCGTCGAGGAGCGCATTCAATCGGGCTATTGGCTGGGGCGTTTGCTGATGAGCGTCGGCGATGAGGCGCATCTGGAGCAGGCCATCGACTGTCTTGAAGACCTCGTGCACGACTACGAGGGGCTGGAGGCCTTGCATCGCGCCGAGCGCCTGCTGGCGCGTGCTCATCGTCAGGCGGGAAGTGGCCGCCGCGCCGCCGAACTCTACGAGCGCGTGCTCAAGTTCCAGGTCATCGGCGAGGAGCTGGATGACTGGCGCGCGTTGGTCGATGTGCGTCATCGTCTGCTCCAGGATGTGGTCGGTGCCTACACCTTGCAGTGGCAGATCGTACGGGCCTTCCCCGATTCACGCGCTGACCTCGACCTGCTCATCGACCTGGCGGCCGAAGCCGGGGAGGTCGCCGATTGTGTGGAGCAGCTCGCGCAACTCTCTCATGCGACAAGCTCGGCGGCGAAGATCGACCTTCTGGCCCGCGCGGCCGAAGCCGCCGATGAAGAGCTCGGGCACGTCGAAGAAGCCGCGCGCTACTTCGAGCGTCTCATCACACTGTGCGAGGCCGACGCCGAACGTTCGGCCTACTTCCGTCGCCGTCGTGCCTTCTGTCTGGCGCGTATGGCCGGCCGCGAAGCCCTGGCGATGAAGGCCTTCCGCGAACTTCTGGCGGAGGAGCCTTTTGAGCCGACCAACTACCGCGGTCTGGAGACGCTCTTTGAGCGCGCGCAGGCCCATGATCGACTGCGCCTGACCCGCCAGACGCTGCGAGCACTGGGCGCAAAGGTGGAGTTGAGTGAAGCGCGCACCAAGACCACCCCTTCGCGAGCGGTGGATGCCGAACTCGTGGAGCGCCATCTGATCGACGACGCGCTTCGGGGCGGTGTCTTCCAGGCGCTGCAGACGGCGGTGCCCCTGGCGGAGCGGGTGTTCTCGGAGACGTTGCCCCAGAAGAAAGCACTCGATGGCCAGCGTCTGCGTGCAGGCGATCACCCGGTCTATGACGCCATTGCCGACGGGTTTGCCGCTATCGGTGTGGTGAAGTTCCGCCTCATCGTGGGCGATAGCGGTCCGGAGCATCCGGTGGTCTTTGCCGAGAGCACCCCCACCGTGTGGCTCAATGAGACGTTGATTGATGGTCTCAGCGATGCGGGCCTGCGCTTTGTGGGGGGTTACTGCGCCGCGCTTGTCGTCAGCGACCTTGCCCCCCTGATGAGCCTTGATGGCCGCCAGGTATGGCATCTGATGGAGGGCGTCACCCTGCGTCAGCTCGGTCGTGGCTTCACCGATCGGGTGGATCTGCAGAGCCAGGAGCTGGGTGAGCAGGTCAGCGGTCCTTTCCACAGTCCGGCGCGCCGTCGCCTTGCTCAGGCGATCGAGGCGCATGAAGGGCTCGTCGAGCGGCTGGCCAGCGCTCATTGTGAGGCGTGGGGTCGCAATGTCGATGCCTTTGCCGCGCGCTTTGGTCTCTTGATCTGCGGGGATGTGGCCGCCGCCGTCGAGGCGATGCTTCGCCTGGAAGGTTGGGGCATGCCGCTCGAAGAGGTCGCCACCCAGAAGCGTATCCGTCACCACGACGGCGTCGGCGCGCTGGTTGCCTTTGCGCATGATGACGCCTTTTTGGAACTGCGCTACCGCCTGGGCCTTGCCGGTCGCCCCAGCACGCTGGAGGTCTGAGCGCGCGCGGAAGGTCCTACAGCTTCAACTCACTCGCCCCGGATTGCTCCGGGGCGTTTTTTTGTGAGAGGTTGGGTTGAAGTTTAGCCTTGCCTAAATCTTTTATGGGGTTAGATTAACTTCATAGGTGGGGGCAGCTAAATTTCGCCCCGGCGCACATGGTGTGCGCTTTCATGACCTGTGAGGCTTTTTATGATGACGTTGAACTCTCATGTTTTGCGCATGCTCCTCGCGTCGATTGTGGCTCTTGCTCTTCAAAGCGGTTGCGAGCGCGACACCGCGCCTCTCGACGAGCGCCCCCTGGTCGTGGCAACCACCACGATGCTCGAAGACCTCACGCGAGAACTCGCCGGTGAGGACGTTCGTGTGGTCGGACTGCTCTCTGCGGGGGCGGATCCGCATATCTACCAACCCCGTCCGGCCGACGCTCGCCAGATCGCCGGGAGTGATCTGGTGGTCATGAACGGACTCTTGCTCGAAGGCTGGATGGAGGGGCTGGTGCGACACGCCGGTGGCGAGCGTCCGATTCTCGTCGTCGGTGAGAGTCTTGAGACAGAGCGGCTGATGTCGGTAGACGGTGCGGTGGATCCGCACTTCTGGTTCGATGTGGCGCTGTGGCGAGAGGGGGGCGAAGACGTCGCTCAGGCGCTGCAAGAACTCTTTGAGGAGGGCGACGCGCGTCGCGCGGCCATTGCCTCACGTCACGCCGACTACGACGCGGAACTCGAAGCGCTCGATGCGTGGGTTCGCACTCAACTGGCGACTGTCCCCCGAGAGCAGCGGGTGCTCATCACCAGCCACGATGCTTTCGGCTATTTCGGGCGAGCGTACGAGCTGGACGTCGAAGCCATTCAGGGACTGAGCACCGAGCAGGAGGCCAGTCAGCGCGACGTCATTAATATGATCGAGGTGGTGCGCAAACGAAACGCCCCGGCGGTCTTTATGGAGTCTTCGGTGGCGCCCGGGCTTATTGAGCAGGTTGCTCGCGAGACGGGAGCTCGCATCAGCGGCCCGCTCTACTCCGACAGTCTCGGGCCAGAGCAGAGCGGGGCGCATACCTATGTCAAGATGGTGGAGTCGAACGTGCGGCTGATCACCGGGGCACTGGGCGGAAACCCGGAAGCCTTTAAACGTCGGGCGAAACGGACCTCCTCGAAGGATGCCCGGGAGGATGGCGCATGAGTTCTGAGGACGCGTTACGCATTCAAAATCTCAATCTTTCGTATGGCACCGAACGGGTCGTTGAGAACGTCAATTTAAGGCTGAAGCCCGGGAGCCTGGTCGGCATCGTCGGGCCCAATGGTGCAGGAAAGTCGACACTCATCAAGGCGATTGCCGGAGCCAAAGAGCCCGACAGTGGCACGATCGTCATCTGCGGTGAAAAGGGACGTCTCGGGAGAAAGAGCCTGACGTATGTGCCCCAGCGTGGCGAGGTCGACTGGGACTTTCCCATCACCGCCGAGGAGGTGGTGCGTCAGGGGCGTTTTGCGCATGTGGGCCTGCTTCGGCGCTTCGGCGGCGAGGACAACGCGGCTGTCGCCAACGCCCTGAATGCGGTGGCGATGACAGAGTTGAGGCATCGCCAGATTGGTGAACTCTCAGGCGGGCAGCAGCAGCGCGTCTTTCTCGCTAGAGCCCTGGCTCAGGGCGGAGAGGTGTTTCTGATGGATGAGCCTTTTGCCGGCGTCGATGCAGCCACAGAGAAAGCTATCGTGGAAGTGTTGCGGGCGTTACGTGATGCGGGAAAGACCGTGGTTGTCGTGCATCACGATCTGGTCACGGTGAGTGACTACTTCGACGATCTGGTGTTGCTAAACCGCACGATCATTGCCCAGGGACCGACTGCCGAGGTCTTCACTCCTGAGAACATGCGAGAGACCTATGGCGGCAACCTCGCGATCTTTGAGCGTCGCGATGTGATCGCAGCGGTGGAGTAGGGCGATGGAACCGGGCAGTACCGAGATCTTCTGGAGTCGCGCCACCGAGTTCTTTTCGTTGCAGTACGACTTCGCGCTCTATGCGTTGCTTGCGGCGGTGCTCGTCGGGGTGATCTGCGGGTTGGTGGGCACCTTTATGGTGCTGCGGGGCATGTCGCTTGTGGGTGATGCCGCCGGACACGCCACGCTGCCCGGGGTCGCCATCGCCTTTCTGCTCACGGGCACTAAGAGCGCGCCAGCGTTACTTCTGGGGGCGCTGATAAGCGCGGTGCTCGGCGCGATGACGATTACCTGGATAAGCCGGGGGCCGCGCGTGCGCGCCGATGCGGCAATCGGCATTGTGCTCTCGACGTTTTTTGGCCTGGGCATTGTGCTGCTCTCCTACATTCAGACCTCACCCACCGGGCAACAGGCCGGGCTCTCGGAGTATCTCTTTGGCAACGCTGCGGCAGTTACTCCGGCGCAGATCGGGGTGGTCGCCCTGGCTGGCGCACTGCTCGTCGTGCTTGTGGGGGTGTTCTATCGACCGCTCTCGCTGATGGTCTTTGATGAGCGCTTTGCTCAATCGCTGGGGTTGCCGACCCACTGGCTGGAGTTGGGGTTGATGTCCGCTCTGGCTATGGCTGTGGTCCTCTCCATTCAGGCGGTCGGGGTGATTCTGGTGGCGGCGATGTTGATCATCCCTCCCTCTGCGGCGCGCTTTCTCTCAAAGAAGCTCTCCGGGGTGATGATGGCTTCCGTGGCTATGGGGGGCGTCAGCGGAGCTCTGGGGGCGATGTTCTCCTACGTGTATGAGGGCGTGGCGACAGGCCCTGCGATGGTGCTGGTGGCGGTCTTTTTCTTCTCGCTGGCGCTGGTCTTCGGCCCGGTTGGAGGGGCCGTGCCCCGGGCGCTTCGCCGACGACATGCTCGCCGGAGTGCGTTGCTACGAGGTTCGCGATGAGCTTCTTTATGGAGCCCTGGCAGTGGGGCGACTGGATGTGGCGGGGCATGCTCACGCTGAATCTGGTGGCGATCACCTGCGCGGTGTTGGGCGTCTTTTTGTATCTCCGCCGTATGAGCCTTATTGCCGATGCGCTGGCCCACGTGGCGCTCCCGGGCATTGTGATGGCCTTTCTGGTCACGGGTTCTCTCGATGGAGCGTTGATGCTGGGAGGCGCTGCGCTGGTGGGGTTGTTTACGGCGGTGGCCATCGAGTGGATCAGTCGCCAGCCCTCGGTGCGCAGCGACGCGGCGATTGGCGTGGTCTTTACCGCGCTCTTCGCATTGGGCGTGATTTTGCTATCCACCCGGGTGCGCGACGCGCATATCGATACCCATTGCTTGCTCTACGGAGACGTGCTCGGTGTCAGTGATCGCGCGCTGAGCCTGGTGGCCTGGAGTACGCCGGTGGTTCTGGGACTGGTGGCGATCTTCTATCGCTGGCTGGCCGTGAGTAGCTTCGATGCGCGCTTTGCACTGGCGATGGGCGTGCCGGTAGCCGCCCTGAACTACGGTTTGATGAGTGCGGTGACGGTCACGGCCGTGGCGGGATTTGAAGCGGTCGGTGCGGTTCTGGTCATCGCGCTGATCATTGTTCCGGCTGCCACGGCACACCTGCTGGCTCGCAGCCTTAAGGCGATGCTGGCGATCAGCATCGGCCACGGGATCCTGGCCAGCTGGGCCGGTATGTACCTGGCCATCGGCCTCAATATCTCGGCAGCCGGAGCGGTGGTCGTCGCCGGAGGGGCACTCTACGCGCTGGCCTTTCTCTTCGCCCCGGAGCATGGTCGCTTCTGGCGCTGGCGGCGGCGCTCGCTGGCAACCGCCGGGCAGCGCCAGCCCTTGTCGCCATCGGGGTGATCTGTTAGACCCCGCTGGAAGTCAAACCCTCGCTCTGGATGATGCGTCGATGCCCACGATATCGGTCGAAAACTACCTCAAGGCCGTTTTTCATCTTCAGGGGGACACCGATGAGCGGGTCAAGACGAAGGCGCTGGCCGAACACCTGGACATCTCGCTGCCCTCGGTTACCGGGATGCTCAAGTCGCTGGCGGATGAAGGCCTGGTCGACTACGTGCCGTACCGCGGTGCATTGCTCTCCGAGGCCGGACGTCGGATGGCCCTGCGCGTGATCCGCAACCACCGTCTTATCGAGGTCTTTTTGATGAAGACGCTCGACTACAGCTGGGACGAGGTTCACGCGGAGGCGGAGCGCCTTGAGCATGCTGTCAGCGACACGCTTGTGGCGCGTATCGAACAGGCGCTGGGCTTTCCGCGCTTCGATCCGCACGGCGACCCCATTCCCAGCGCTGACGGGGAGATCCTGCGGCGCGATGTCATGCCGCTGAGTGCCGCGACCGCCGGCATGAGGGTGCGGGTGGAGCGCGTGCTCGATCAGACGCCGGAGGTCCTGCGTTATCTCGATCGTATCGGTCTACGCCCCGGGGGGCTTGTATACGTTAGAGAGGTGCTCAGTTTCGATGGCCAGATGTTTCTGACGCTCAATAACGAAGACGTCTCCGTCAGTGAGAGTCTCGCTGCGAAGATGCTGGTGACTGAAGTGAGTCCCACGTGAGTGAGGCGTATGCCCTGAGCGTTCGGGTCGAAGACGCGCCCGAGAAAGCGACGTTGCTCTACGACGCAGAGTGTGGTTTCTGCACGTACTGGGCGCGACGCTGGGCGATGAAGATCGGCGACGCGCTCCAGATTGTCGCGTTGCAGAGACGCGGCGGTCGTTTTGAGGCCATCGCTCAGCGTGATTTGCTCGAGGCGATTCACTTTGTTGATGTCGAAGGCCGCATCTGGCGTGGAGCTGCCGCGGTTTATAAGGCGGCGGCGTTGCGACCACGTTATCGTCTGCCCTGGTGGATGTACCGCTACGTGCCGGGCTTTCGACCGCTGAGTGAGTGGGGATACAGGCTGGTTGCGAATAACCGTTTAACGGTCTCCCGGTTGACGCGCTGGATGCGTCGCGAGCTTCCCGACGACGCCCCGAAGTAGTGCTCGACGGGGGTTGCAGTTGTAGACAGGCATGGGGGCGGTTTCTATAGTGCGCCGGGGGTTGGTACCACGGAAGGAACGGGGTCAATGTTTATGGTGTTTGAGATCGCGACACAGCCGCTTCGCGAGGCGGCACAGGGCGGAGCACCGGGGGTGCTCGATGGTAAGGCGGTGGCCGCAGCGCTGCTTGCTCAGGTCGAAGAAGCCACGGCTGCTCTGTCAGGTCGAGACATCGTTCCGACGCTCGCAGTCGTGCGCGTCGGCAATGATCTCGCCAGTGACATCTACGTGCGCCACAAGGAGCGCGCCTGCGCGAAGGTGGGCATCGCCTTTCGCCACGAGCATCTTCCGGCTACGGCGACACAGGCCGAGGTGCTGGCGTCGCTGCGTCGTCTCAACGCTGACGAGCGCGTGCACGGTATTTTGCTACAGCTGCCACTTCCCGGGGATATGAATGGTGCCGATCTGCTCACGGCGATCGACCCGCAGAAAGACGTCGACGGCTTTCATCCGTTAAACCTTGGCGGATTGATGAGCGGCCACGCCGTGCTGGAGCCTTGCACTCCGCGCGGGGTCATGACGCTTCTGGCAGCTTCCGGCGTGGAGCTTACCGGAAAGCGGGCTGTGGTGATTGGCCGCAGCGTGATCGTCGGTCGGCCGATGTCGTTGATGTTGGCTCGTGCCAACGCGACCGTCACCCTCTGCCATCGTCATACCCGTGATCTTGCTGAGATTGTCTCGCAGGCTGAGGTGCTGGTTGTGGCCACCGGCGTGGCCGGGCTGGTTCACGGTGAGTGGGTGCGACCCGGGGCGGTCGTGATCGATGTGGGGATCAGCCGCGTAGATGGCAAACTTCGCGGCGATGTCGATTTTGAAGGCGCGCGTCAGCGCGCGGCCGCCATCACTCCTGTTCCCCGCGGTGTGGGGCCGATGACTGTCGCTACCTTGATGGAAAACGTGGTGCGCGCGGTCTGTGTGCGCCACGGCTTGCTCTTTCGAAACGGTGAGCTCATTGATGCTGCCTCGGCAGGCGTTCGCTTCGACTCCGGCGAGGGGCTTGCTCCCTGGCGGGCTCGCCCCATCGCGCCACGCTGAACGTCTGCAACCTCACGAGACTCGTACAACGCCAACCCTCACCGGGGTGAGTGGTGTGCCCCGATACGGATGCACATGATGTCTGATTCGCTACACCGAGTCCCTCTTCACGACCGTCATAGTACGCTCGGAGGGCGCATGGTGCCTTTTGCTGGCTTTGAGATGCCCGTGCAATACAAGGGCATCAAAGACGAGCACCTGGCAGTGCGCTCGGCCGCCGGTCTCTTCGACGTCAGCCATATGGGCGAGGTCGAGGTTCGCGGCCCGGATGCCATCGAGGCGGTTGATGCGCTGGTGACCAACGACGTCCGCGGCCTCGTCGATGGCCAGGCGCTCTATACGGTGATGTGCGCTCCAGACGGCGGCATTGTCGATGACCTGATCGTCTACAGGATTGCCGAAGATCATGTGTTCATCTGCGTAAACGCCGCAAATCGCGCTAAAGATGTTGCGTTTATGCGGGAGTATCTCCCGAAACTCAACGCGACGCTGGAGGACACCTCCGAGAACTACATCCAACTCGCACTCCAGGGCCCGAAAGCCGAGGCTTTACTCAAGCCCCTGGTCGAAGATGCGGATCTCGCTGAGCTGAAGTTCTTTCGTTGTGCCTGGATGCGCGTGGCCGGTGTCAGCGCACTGGTAGCACGCACAGGCTACACGGGCGAAGATGGCTTTGAACTCTACATCCCCGACGAGGGTGGGGCGAAGGTCTTCGACGCGCTCGTGGAGAGCTATCTCCCCGATGAACTCGCCATGTGTGGACTCGGCGCACGCGATACACTTCGCCTGGAGGCTCGCCTTCCTCTCTACGGTCAGGACCTCAGCGAAGAGATCAACCCGCTGGAAGCGGGGTTGAGCTGGGTCGTGAAGCTCAATTCCGGCTACGACTTCGTCGGGAAGGCCGCGCTGGAGGCGATTAAGGCGCAGGGAGTGAAACGACGCCTTCGGGGCTTTCAACTGGAGGGACGAGGGGTGCTGAGACCGGGGTATGCGATCCTGGTCGATGGCAGGCCTGTGGGGGAACTTACCAGCGGCGGATATGCACCGACGCTTGATGCCAGCATAGGGCTGGGATACATCGACGTGGAGCACACCGACGTTGAGCGCGCCGAGGTTGAGATTCGCGGTCGTCGCCTTCCGGTCCAGGTCTCCAAAAAGCCATTTTACAGCCGTCCGCGCTAAGCCCACCCCACATTCGCGAGAGATGCTCGCGTTGAGGAGCCGTCATGCAACTTCCCGATTCCTACCGCTACTCCAAAGACCACGAATGGGTCAGCGACCAGGGCGATGGCACTGTGTTGGTGGGCATTACCCACTATGCGCAGGACGCGCTGGGCGACATCGTCTTTGTCGAACTGCCCGAAGTCGGTGCTGCCCTCAACGCCGACGATGATTTTGGCGTGGTTGAGAGCGTCAAGACCGTCTCCGACGTCTATGCGCCCGTCTCCGGCGAGGTGGTCGCCATTAACGACGCACTCGAAGACGCCCCGGAGTTGGTAAATGAGAGCCCCTATCAAGAGGGCTGGATCGTGCGCATAAAGCTGAGCGATCCGGCTGAGGTCAACGCGCTGATGGATGCCGCAGGTTATGAGGCGTTCCTTAATGATGGCGAGTCCTGATCATGCGCTACATTCCGCATACCGAAGATGATATCGCCCGGATGCTTGAGGCCATCGGTGTTGAGAGCATCGATGCACTCTTTGAGCGCATTCCTCAAGAGCTGCGCGACCGCGCGCGCGAGCTGAGCTTGCCAGCGCCGATGAGTGAGATCGCGCTCAACCAGCACCTGGGTGCGCTGGCCGCTCGCAATCAGAGCTCGGACCCGTCGACGATCTCGTTGTTAGGGGCAGGGTGTTACGATCACGTGGTGCCGCAGGCGATCAATCAGCTTCTGTTGCGTGCTGAGTTTCTGACCTCGTACACGCCATACCAGCCTGAGATCAGTCAGGGCACGACCAAGACCATCTTTGAATTTCAGTCGATGGTCTCCGAAGTGCTCGACATGCCGATTGCCAACGCCTCGATGTACGATGGCGCGCATGCCACTGCAGAAGCCGCGCTGATGGCCCAGCGGATCAGCCGTCGTGAGCATGTCTTCGTAGCCCGTAATGTCCACCCGGAGTACCGGGAGGTCATCGAGACGTACCTGCGCTATCAAGACGGGGTCTACCACGAGTTTGATGTCGATCCCGCTACGGGGCGCATCGATCTCGACGACCTTAAGGCCCGCGTGGAAGATCCCAGACGCGTGGCCTGTGTGATCTTCCAGACGCCGAACTTCCTCGGCGTTCTCGAGGATCCGCGGGAGCTCGTGGCATGGGCTGAAGAGCATAAGATTCTGACGGTAGCGGCGTTCAATGAGCCGCACGCGTTCGCGTTGGCGAAACCGCCGGGCAGCCACGGGGTTGATATCTGCGCCGGGGAGGGAATGGGGCTGGGTGTGGGGCTTAGCTACGGCGGACCGGCGCTCGGTATCTTCGCCGCCCGCGAGAAGCATCTTCGGGCGATGCCCGGACGCCTTGCCGGCCAGACCGTCGACTCGCAGGGACGCGAGGGCTACGTGCTCACGCTCTCGACCCGTGAGCAGCATATTCGTCGCGCACGTGCCACCAGCAACATCTGCACAAACCAGGGGTTGATGGCGCTCGCTGCGGCGATCTACCTGAGTTTGATGGGGCGCGAAGGGTTTAAAGAGCTCGCCAGCCTCAATATGGCTCGGGCCCGGCACGCGCTGCGCGCGTATGAAGAGCGAGGCCTGGGGCGACGGGTCTACTCGGGACGTTTTTTCAACGAGTTTGTCGTGGAGTTGGACGCGCCGGCTCGCGAGGTCATCGATGCCTGTCTCGATAAGGGCATCGCGCCGGGATTCGACCTGGGATGTGTGCGACCTGAGTGGAGTCGGCATATGCTGGTTGCGTGCACCGAGATGACCACCGCCGAGGGGGTGGACCGCGCCCTGGATGCGGTGGCCGCTGCGCTTTAAATCTCCACGAAGCCAGGTCAGAACGAACCGGACGCACCAGAGACTTGCGGGGGGGAGAATTGCGCTTAGCATTGCCCGCTCAGTCCAACATTTTCTATCAGGAGCCCCATGTACATCTACGACGATGCGGGCCTGTTTGACGTTGAGGCAGGTCTCTCCCCCGACTTTGATGCCCTGTGGTCGGATCGCTGTCAGGACGCGATCACCAGCCTTCGACGTCGTATCTCCAGCGGTGAACTGGGCTTCGCGTCGCTTCCCGAACGCGACCCGATCGAGATCATAACCTGGGCTGAGGGGCGACGTGCGGAGGGCTGGACCGATCAGATTGTCATCGGCATTGGCGGCTCAAGCCTGGGCACACGTGCGGTGCTCGAGGCGATGGGGCCTGCGTGGCGGGCAGCAGTCCGTACGCATTTTGCCGAGAATCTTGATCCGGTTACCTTGCACGCGATCCTTGAACAGGTGGATCTTCAGAAGACCTTGCTGGTGGTGGTCACCAAGAGTGGCTCGACGATTGAAACGATGAGTCAGCTCTGGATCCTCTATGACGCGCTCGTCAAAACTGTTGGGCGGGCTCAGGCGGACCGGCAGGTTATCGCCATCACGGATCCGCAGAAGGGCTCGTTGCGAGCGCTGGCCCGGGAGCGAGGTTGGGAGAGTTTCGAGGTGCCTGCGAATGTCGGGGGGCGCTTCAGTGTCCTCAGTCCGGTCTCCCTCGTCCCGCTGGCGCTGGCTGGCTACGACGTCGACGGTTTGCTCGGTGGTGCGCGCCGGTGCCTGGACGGGGGTGACGAGGCATGGATGGGGCTGGCACGCATCGCGGCGCAACACGTTGCCCTGGGCGATCAGGGTTACGGTCAGTTGGTGATGATGGCCTACGGCGACCGCCTCAATGCGCTGATCGACTGGTTTCGCCAGCTCTGGGCAGAGAGCCTCGGAAAGGCGCGTGATCGTCGCGGTGCGCGCGTGAATACGGGCATCACGCCGATCAAAGCCATCGGTGCGATCGACCAGCATAGCCAGGTGCAACTCTATATGGAGGGGCCCAACGACAAACAGATCGTCTTTGTGGAGACTCGCTCCCATAGCATCGATCTGACGATTCCAGCCTCACCACCGTTGCCAGCTCCCCTGAGTCATCTTCAGGGGCGTAGCCTTTCCGAGATTCTCCAGGCGGAGGCCCAGGGCACGCGGGCAGCTCTTGCTCGAGCAGGCCGTCCCACGGCCTGCTGGAGGCTGGAGTCCACGGGCGCAGCCAGCGTTGGGGGCTTTCTGGCGGCCTGGATGTTCATCACTGCGCTCGCTGGAGAGCTGCTGGATATCGACGCCTTCGACCAGCCGGGGGTCGAGCTCGGCAAGAAGATCGCGCACGGCCTTCTGGGTCATCCAGAGCACGGAGCCCTCGCCGGTGAGACCGTACCTCCTCCCGGTGATGACGCTTCCGACTCCTGGACGGCCCGCCGCTGAAGGGAGTGGTGTTGGCTTTGCATTCAAGGGGCGACTTTGCTTTAATCATCCCGGAAGAATCCCGCTGACTCCCTGAGTTTGACCGGAGGTGGGTGCACCTCATAGGGTGCGCTTCACCTGGTTAGCTCAATGTAGCAAGTCGCGCCCCGTGTAAGAGGCGCTGTTGCCAACCTCGGTGGAAACCGCCTCGGCGGATTCGGAGACGAAGAAGGCGAATATGGGTAAGGACAGCACCGTCGTCACCGTCATCAGTCAGATCCCCAAGTCGGGATCGTCGATGCGCGATGCCTGCCTGGTGGTTATCAACGGGGGGGACCTCGGAAAGAAGTATGGCCTCGCCCAGCCTTCGACCGTCATTGGCCGTTCAAGCAAGGTTGATATTCAGATCGATGAAGACTCGATCTCGCGAAATCATGCCGTCATTAATAACCTGGGCAATGAGATCGTGGTGCGTGACCTGGAGTCCACCAACGGGACCTATGTCAACGATCGGCCTGTCCGAGAGCATCGCCTGATGGACGGTGACCAGGTCAAGATTGGACGCACGATCTTCAAGTTTCTTTCCGGCAGTAATATTGAGGCGGCGTATCACGACGAGATTTATCGCCTTACGACGACCGATGGGCTTACGCAGGTCTACAACAAGCGCTACTTCCTCAAGGAAACCGAGCGTGAGTTGAGTCGGTGCATTCGCTACCAACGGGAGCTCTCGCTGGTGATGATCGATATCGATCATTTCAAACCTGTAAACGACACCTATGGACACCTCGCCGGCGATCATATCCTCAAACAGGTGGCGCAGAGGATTGTAAGGTCGATCCGGCGCGATGACATTTTCGCGCGCTACGGGGGAGAGGAGTTCATCCTTCTGCTGCCGGAGATTGAGAAAGCCCGTGCGATTCAACTCGCGGAGAAGGTGCGCGTGTTGATCGGCGATGAGCCTTTCACATTCGATAACGTCGACATCCCGATTACGCTCTCCATGGGGGTGGCTGATTTGCGCGAGTATCTGGCGCGCTTTGCGACGCCCCAGGAACTCGATATGAGCGCCGACGTTAACGCCTTTGCGTTCATCAAGATCGCCGACGAGCGGCTCTACAAAGCGAAGGAGAGCGGGCGTAATCGCGTCGTTGGTCAATAACTACGCCCGAGTGGCGCCACCGCGATCAGATAGGCCCTCGAACCCGAAATATCGACACACGCAGAAGAGGCCGGCAGTGTATGAACTGCCGGCCTCTTCTGCGTGTACGGGGGATTCGCCGAGCCGCTGTTAGCTCAGTCGGTGGAATTTAATCAGGTTGGTCTCGGTGCCGTGGCCTGCCGGTGAGCCCATCACGACGATGATCTCGTCGCCCTTTTTCGCGCCGCGCTCGCGGCGCATCAAATCTTCGGCGCGCTGGAGCATCAGGTCGGTACTCTGAGACATCTCCAGAAGATAGGGCTCCACGCCCCAGTAGAGGGCCATCTGGCGGTAGACCTGCTCTGATGGCGTGCAGGCGATGATCGTGTTGGAGGGGCGGTAGGTCATCATCAGTCGCGCGGTCGCCCCCGAGGTGGTCAAGACCACCAGGCCGGAGACGTTAAGCTCGTCGGCAGCGATCGCTGCCGCGCGAGCCACAGCGTTGGGAAAGGTCTTGAGGTGGCTGATCGAGCGAGGCTCGGGGAGGGAATGGAAGCGCGGCGAGCGCTCCACCTCTTCGATGATCGAGCTCATCATGCGCACCGCTTCGATCGGGTAGCGCCCGGCAGCGGTCTCACCAGAGAGCATCACCGCGTCGGTACCGTCGAGGATGGCGTTAGCCACATCGGAGGCTTCCGCGCGGGTGGGGCGGAAGTTCTCGGTCATCGACTCGAGCATCTGGGTGGCGGTGATGGTGAGGCGACCCTGCTCATTGGCGCGGGCGATGCACATCTTCTGTAGCATCGGGACTTTCTGCGGAGGCATCTCTACCCCCAGGTCGCCGCGGGCAATCATGATGCCGTCGGAGACAGCGATGATGTCGTCGATCTCCGCGATGGCCTGGGGCTTTTCAATCTTGGAGATGATCTTGATCGACTCCGCCGCGCTCTCGGGCATCCTCGAACGCAGCTGGTGAATATCGAGAGCAGAGCGCACAAAGCTCAGGGCGACGTAGTCAACACCGAGCTCCATGCCGAACTCCAGATCTTCGCGATCCTTCTCGGTCATGCTGGGAGCGGAAACGGCGGCTGTGGGCAGGTTGATGCCCTTGTTGTTCTTGAGCGTGCCTGCGACCTCTACCAGCGTGCGGACATCGGGGCCCTGAACATCGACGACGCGCAGACGAATCAGGCCGTCGTCCAAGAGCAGGATGTCGCCCGGGCGCACGTCGCGATGAAGATCTTTGTAGGTGGTGGAGACGCGCTCCTGGTCGCCGACAATGTCGTCGACTGTGATCACGAACTCATCGCCACGCGCTAACTCAACGGAGCCGTTCTCAAAGGTGCCCACGCGGATCTTCGGGCCCTGGAGGTCTTGTAGAATGGCCACCGGTCGACGCAGCTCTCGGGAGAGCTCACGCACCATGGTGTAGGTGGCGCGGTGGTCGTCGTGGGAGCCGTGGGAGAAGTTGAGCCGGGCGACGTTCATCCCGGCTTTGATCATCTCGGTGAGGACCTCCGGGGAGTTGGAGGCGGGGCCGAGAGTACAGACAATTTTGGCGTGGCGCATGGTCACCGCAATGGTTCAAAGAGCATGGAAGACGACGCGTTCAGGAGTCCAGGCACACCGAGGCGTTCTCGATGGTGCCCACGATCTGACGCGTTGCACAGATGATACGAAGGTTGTTGCCGGTGGGGTCGAGGGGGCAAACGCCCTCGGAGCAGCGGGGCTGACACCACTGCTCACCGCCAATGCCGATGCACTCGCTGCCTTCGGGGCAGCCGCCAGCCTCGCAGCTGCGCGTGCAGTAGCCGATGAAGTTATCGCTGGAGTCGGAGAAGTAGTCCAGTCGACAGGTCTCCGAGGCGCATTCGCTATCCGAGGCGCAGCGCGCGCCGATGGACTTCAGGGAGTCGGGGACGCAGGCGCTGGCCCAGGCGATTGCGCCATCGACCTCGGTGCGCACCGACACGCAGCGCATATCTGCGCGAGCGCAGCTGACCTGACAGCGCTCCAGGCAATGGGGGTTTTGTTGATGGTCGATACCGTCGACGTTCCAGCAGGTCTCGTTATCACCACAGGTATCGCTCTGGCAGGTGCTGGTGCAGTAGGAGGTGCCGCCTACGGTGAGACAGCTCCCGCCGGCGCATTCTGAATCGGCGGAGCACGCCGCGCCGTTGGCCAGACCACTGCGACATTCGCCGCCGGCGCAGACCTGGCCTCCGGTGCACGTGTCGGTGCGGTAGGCCAGGCCGGTGGCGCGACAGGTGAGTTGGGTTTGAGCGTCGACGCAGCGCGATTCGCCCGGGGTGCAGATCGGGTCAGGTTCACAGACACCCGCGCTGCAGGAGGAGCCTTCCTCACATGGTGCGGGGTCGTAGGCGGTACCCGATTCGTTGCATACCTCGCGCTCGCCACCGACGCCACATCGCGCGGTGCCAGCACAACAAACAGGGCAGGGGTCGGGCGCGGTGTCGACATCATCAGTGTCGTTGCTCGCGTCTGGAGAGGTGTCGTCGGCAGCATCACTCTCTGAGACGTCTGCTCCGGTGTCCGCCTCAACGATCGGAGCGTCGACGTTGGAGCATGCGGCAAGCAAAGAGACCACAATCAGGTAGAGCAGCGTCAGAAGTGCCCGGCGCGCAGCGCCACAGGCAGGTCGGTTGCGCGCGCGATCGAGATGCATCGAGACTCCACAGGTTGGGCCGGCCACCACCGGGCACGGGGCAAAAGTCAGCATGAGAAACCGCGCTCAGACTAGGTTCTTGCCGCGTTGAATGCAACCGGGTTCGGGGCCGGGCGACCCGCGCGAGTCCTCAGCCCTGTGCGGAGTTGGAGGGCGAGTCGCCTGTGGACGAGAGCGCGTTCTCAAGTTCGGTTGCCAGGGCTTCGGTGTGGGCGCGGAGCTCACGAAGTTCCCTTCGACGAGACTCCAGCACCGACTGTCCGTAGAGCCAGCCTCCTGCTGCGCAGATCAGGGCGGCGGGCAGTCGCCCGCGCAGCCAGTCGGAGCCGCCGGACATCAGTCCAACCTGGGCGCCGATGACGGCGAGCTGATTGGCGGTGCTGGCGTTGGAGCTACTCAACTCCAGCTGGGCCCGCAGCCCTCCCAGGCGCGCACGTGCCGCGCGAAGCTCGCCGCGTCGCATATGCGCTTCGACTCGGATCAGCTCGCGGGAAAGGCCGCCGAGTTCGGATTCCAGTTGTTGCAGTGGGCCTTGAAAATTGGGCATGTCATCCTCAATCGAGTGCTAAGCAAGGGGGGCATGATGGGCGCCAAATCTTGCGATGTCGGCCGCGAAGTCAAGCTCCCACCCTCGCTTAGTCGGAGATTTCGAAGGGCACCCGGACCGCCTGGGCCACCGCGAGCGGGTCGCCGGTATCGAGTTGTTGAGCGCGGCCCTCGGAGTCAAATGCGCGTACGGTAAGCGTGTGTGAGCCCGGGCTCAGGCCTTCGATGTTGGCGCTCCAGCGGACCCAGACGTTGGGGAGCGGCCAGCTTTCATCGTCCTGCGCAGCGTCGGCCATTAAGGCCTGGAGCGCCGGTGGAAGGCTCTGACGCACTTCCCCGGCATCATCGCCGAGAAGATCGGCCTGGCGTTCGGGGCCATCGTCGACGCTGAATCGAACCTCAGTGATCGCCGCGTCTCCGCTGACGGCCACACCTTCAATCGTAATGTCGGGACCATCAAGCGTGGCGTTGCGCCCGGCCAGGGTGATGGTGTGGTTGGCCAGGGCCATTTTGCCCGGAGCGTCGATGCTCGCCACGCCTCTGAAACGGACGGTCTCGTAGACGCCAAAGGCCTCGTCGCTGGCGGTGAAGTCCAGTCGATCCAGCCACTTCATGTTTTTGTAGCCCCACATCTCCGGGATGATCAGGCGCACCGGTCCGCCTCGAAGTCGGCTCAGCGGCTCGCCATTGAGTTCATAGGCGAGCATGACAGGAAGTTGGCCTTCGGCATTGAGGCGACTCAGGGGAATGTTGCTGGTGAAACCATCTGCGCCGAAGGTGCGAATCTTTACGGCCTCCGCCGGGATGTCGATCGCCTCGAGCGCCGCAGTCAGCGGTACCCCTGTAAAAAGACCATTGGCGATCAGGCTGGTGAGCAAAGGGCCGAGATTAAGGCTGAAAACGCAGCGCAGGGTCTTCCAGTAGGTGAGTTCCTGACCTTGTGCGCCTAACTCACGAAGTTGCTGGTAGTTGAGTTCGCCGAGGCGCTGATCTCCGGCGGTGATCGCCAGCCGCCAATCGTCGGCAGCGATGTTCGGGGCGTCTTCTTTGGCGATGGAGTTGCCGCTTTGCCAGAACCAGACCCCGTCGTCTTGGGGCGTGAGAAATGAGGTGTCGCCACCTGTGCCAAAGGTCTCCACATCGACGAACTCACAGCCGCTCGTAAAGCGCAACGCAAGCAGCGCAGCAGAGCCTGTGGCGAGCGTTTTCAGGAACTCACGGCGGTTGAAACGCGTCATAGGGGCTCCATCAGGGGGCGAATTCGTAGGCAACGCCGAGAATAAGGTCGGTGCTCTGGACGGTGTTGACCCCCCAGGGGGTGAGCATCAGGTCGAGGCTGAGCTGTACTCCGCCGGGGATGCTTGCAATCACGCTGGGGCCGACCTTCAGATAGCTCTGGGTAAGGGGGGTGAGGTTGAAGATGTCGAGCGCTTCCGGAGGCCCCAGGCCAATCACCGATTGCGCCACACCACGAACCCAGACCGCATCATGCGGGGCCCAGCCAACTTCGGCCATGATCGGGATCTCGTCGTACATGTTCACGCGGTCGCCGCCTGCAGCCTGGCGATCGCCGCGCAGGCGGTAACCCACGCTCATCGAGGCATAGAAGGGGCGAGGCCAGAGGCTGGCACCGAGCGAGAGTCCGAACTCGTGTTCGCGGACGCCGTTTCCCAGGGTGGGAACCATCGGGTCGGGATCGGCGGTGTAGCCGGTTGGGGACTTCGTCGCCCCGTAAGCGGAGAGGACCACCGGCGCCTCGATGATACTTGCTCGCGCGCCCAGCCAGACATCCCCCAGGCCACTGACGCGAGCGCGTTGGAGGTCACTCTCCAGCGTCAGTGATTGAAACGCGGCACTGCCATAGAGGGTCACGCGCGGCAAGAGGCCGTATTCGGCGTAGCCGAAGACAGCCGTGGAGGCGAAGGTGCCGGCGACGTCGTCGCTGAGAAGTTGGAAGGTCTCGCCGGTTTCTTTGTACTGTTGATCGGCGCGGGCGTGGCCCAGGCTCAGTTTGGCGTAGAAGCCGCGGTCGGGTTGGGTCCAGGCCCCGGCGAATGCCGTGGTAGCTGGCATGAGCAGCGTGAACGCCAGGGTCATTGCGATCGAGGGGATCACGAGCCGAGGGTGGATGTTGCGCATGCGCATACTCGGAAGTGGGTCATCAAAGACAGCCCTGAAACACTGAGGGCAATCAGCTTAACCGCTGTGATCTGGCGATACCAGTGGCGATGGGCCTCGAGCGCTCAGCGTTGCCCGCGCAGCTGTTGCAAGACCACACTGATAGCCACAATGACGTTCCCTGGTGCCAGTACGACAAGAAGGTAAGGCAGGACCCCGCCGATGGCCATGAGCATTGCGACGAAGACGATAAAGTCTTTGCGAAACGCGTAATGCAGAAGCGCGAGCGCACGCTTCAGGGGGGACGGTGAGGCTTCTTCGGCCTTAAAGCTCCACTCGAAGGCCAGAAGATCGCCGCGGCCACGAGCGATGAGCCAGCGGTAATACACGATCATACTGGCGAGTTTGCCCGCGCCGGCGGCCAGGCCTAGATAAAGCCAGATGTCGGGGCCAGGTGTGGCCAGTCCGAAGTCGAGCGTACGCCAGGCCCCCACTCCCAGGCCGATATAAAGCAGCAGGTCGGAGAGGTCATCGCTGACCGTGTCGAGCCATTCGCCCAATACGCTGAATTCGTATCGGACCCTGGCGAGCTCGCCGTCGACTCCGTCGATGACCGAATTGAGCTGGTAGAGGATGCCAGCAACGAGAAACGCGGCATAACCTCCGACACCGGCGGCCAGCGCAGCGGCGATCCCCAGTGAAAAGGTCACCACCGAGATGTGGTTGGGGCCGATCGGTGTGGCGACGAGCGCGCGGCTCATGCTCAGGCTGAGATGGCGGTTGAGGTAGCGCGAGACGACGCCGTCTTGAGGTTTGCGGCAATCGTTGAAGAGGGCGTCTTCAGCGCGCGCGATATCCGCGGGGCTGCTCAGGCGAAGCGACCAGCCCTCGGTGGTTCGAGCGTCGGAAGACGAGGGCGTCGCTCCGCGGAGCGCTGACCAGTCACTCTTCCAGTCTCGAACCGATGACGATGCGATGCCGTAGAGCTGGTGTTCTGCAAGGCCGAGTTGCTCGCCGCTTCGGCCAGCCTTACAACGCTCGACCGCGCGCTGCACCACGGCGCGTTGAAAGACGCGGTCAGCTGGCAGGGCTAAAACGCAGCCTGGCTTGAGATCGCGGAGCAGTTCCGAAACCTGCTCGGAGTCGACGATGTGGACTTCTCCGCGCCGCCGGGTGGCAGAGGACAGGGCGTCGCTCAGAAAGGAAGCCGACCAGCGGGCGTCGCTTACGATGACGACCGTAGAGACGCCGCTGACCAGGCACATTCGGGCGATGCGGTCGATCAGGGAAAGCCCGGCAATCTCCAGGTCAGGGGGGAGGTCGTCGGGCAGGATTCCCGGGTCGGTAATAGCAATGGTGGTCATAACAGGCAGCTCAGCGCGCCGTCTCGGCATAAAGTCGCTGGGTGAGCTCACGCTCCTCGGAGCTCTCACAGACGAACTCCAGCCCGTAGGCGCGACGTCCAGCGACCTCTGTGCGGCGGCGGATAAGGGCGCGCAGCGCGAACTTCTCAACCTCCGGGCCGCCGATGACGGTCACCGTCAGATCGACTTCGGTGCCGTCGGCGATGGTCGATTCGGTTTTGACCAGGCATCCGTTGAGGCTGACGTTGACAACCTGACCGAAGATCTCGCGGGGGCCACCGCTCCAGGTCATCGTGGCGATGGCGCGGGTGGCGTGGCGGCGGATGCGGGTGTTCGGGCCGGGTTCAAAGATCGGTGCGCCGGGGCCGGAGCGAAGCTCAGTCGTGGCAGGGGCGTCGATGTTCAGGGGGGATGCGCTCATAATGACCTCCGTGTCTGAAAAGCGTGGGTCGACCGATCCGTGGTCGTCGTCGCGCTGGGGGGCACAACCCTGTGCCGATGCGACGGGCGCAGGTTAACCCGGGAGATCGGGGGCGCAACTATTTTTCTGACGTGCTTTCATCAGCCTGCAGGCGAAGGTCGCCGGCGGGCAATCGCAGCACATAGCCCTTCGGATCTTCATCCAGGTAGTCGGCGATGCCGTGGTACACTGAGCGCTTAAAACGTGCCTCGAAAAGCCCCTCTTTGATAGATGCGTAGAGCCGTCCTCCTTCGGCATAGCGCAGCGTATCGGCCGAAAGTTCCTCCTCGGTACCATCGCTCAGCCGGATACAAGGGGGGATGGCCTTCCAGTCGGCGCGCTCCACGAAAAAGCCCGTATCCTCGACGACGATCGGGTAGGTGAAACGTCCGATTTCGAGCACCCAGGTCCCGCCCTGGGTGCGGTTGACACTTCGGCTAAAGAGATCGACGACGCGCTGATTTTCAAAACGAAGGCCTTCGTGCAGCCAGGTGCCGTTGGCGTCGAGTCGAATCTCCTGAAGTGTACCGCCCTGACGCAGGAAGTCCTGGACCACCGCAGGGAGCGTGGGATCGATATCGTGAATCGACGCCGAGGCGTCGTCGTTGTGCTCAGCCATGGCGTTCCTCCACGACAACCGGACGGCTGCGTTCGAATGCAAAGATCGATCGCGTCATGGGTGCGTCGCTGGTTTCAAACACGTCATCGGTAGCAGCGCGTAGCTGATCCAGATTTCCTTCACCGGACTCGTGAATCACCAGAAGGTGGTCGGGAGTGGGAAGCGAAAATCGCAGTCCGGAGCCGACCTGCGCGTAGAAGGCATCGGCGTAGACCATTGCTCTCGCTGCGTCGTGACCGTCGCCGGCGTGCAGGCGTCGCACGTGCAGGTAGTCTTCGAACTGGCGCGATTGCAGCTCGCGGGTGCGATGAAAGAGCATGCTGCGTGCTCCGGCGAAGACCCGGTCGGCGGTCGCGCCCCAGCGCTCGAATTGATCCGTGGTGAGCACCCGCAGTCCCGGACTGATGCGGATGACGTAGGCGCAGACCACCTCGTCGCTCACAGGCTGAACCCAGGCAGGGTGGCCATGGACGGCCTCAACCCCCATCGCGAACGTGGGCGGCTGATAGATGGGCATCAACGCGCCGGCGCTCTCCACAAAACTCCACTCGGAGGCCTTCGAGTGGCGGGGCTCAAGAAGAGCGTGTTCCACGCCGCTGACAAAGCCGCTGATGAGCGGTTTGATGCGGTCCTCGTGGCTCTCCGCGATCTGCTCAAGGAGTGCCCCCGGGTCGACGTTCGCTTTACGTGCGGAGGGGCCGCGGCCCATCGCGACGTTAAAGGTGCCTGCGACCTCGGAGGGGTGCAGGTTGGCGAGGCGCAGGCTTTCGGCGATGTAGGCCAGATGGTCGTTCATAGAAGGTCAGCGTTGAGGGAAAGGGAAGCGAGCGAGTAGGGAAACGGACGGTCGGGCGAAACGATAAACACCTGTACAGCGGGTCAACGCTCCTCGGAGATCCGGCGTGCGTCAGCGCTCAAGCAGTAACTCCGCGGGATCTGCCAGGTGCTGGCCCGGCCAGGACCAGTCCCCGGGATCCAACAGGACCGTGTCGCGCTCCAGCTGCCAGCGCGCATCCGTCAGGGGAAAGGGGTGGCTGTTAAAGTGTTCGTTTAGGTTTTTTGAAAGTAGTGCTTTTGCTTTTTGCCGTTCATCCTCCCCTGGAGGGTCGGGGCGAACGATCAGCACATGGTCGCGGGTGGGCGTGGCGATAAAGCCCCGGTCCTGGGCGCTGTCAAAGTCCAGTTCCGGCATGACCAGCGCACGAGACGCTCCGAAACCTTCCGTCGTAGAGAGGGTGCGTAGGCGTACGCCTTCGACATCTTTCGATGTGGTTCCGCGAACCTTATAGGAGTTGTAGAAGAGCGCGGTGCGGGCGTTCTCCCACCGTGTCGCCTCGTCGGTGTCGCTCTCGTCCAGACGGGCACGTGTCATCACGTCGATACGCAGACCGGTCTCATGGACGATCACCTCTTCCAGGTGGCCACCGGAGTCCAGGGTTGGGCGCCAGAGCGCCACTTCCTGGCCGACGCTCTCGAACCAGCGGCGCGTCCACCGGGGGACCAGGTGCAGCAGGTGTTCGCCGTAGAAGGTCGGTGCCTCATGGTAGCGCTGAACCGAAGTGCGGCGAAATCGAGGCTCTTTTTTGGGCGCATCGCGTCGAGCATGCTCCACGTCCAGCCCCAGTCGAATGCCATAAAGGGCCCAGGCTGCCGTAGCGCGCTCAGGGGCGGATTCCGGTGCGGGCAGGGCAGCCGCGTCCACACGCACGCTGAGGCCTCGGCGCTCTACCACCCGGGTATCACCTTCGTGTCGCAGGCCGAGCCCCAGTGCGTGGGCGAGCGCTTCATTGGAAAACTCGGATTGCGTCACCCGGCCTGCTCCTCAACCTGCTGACGAAAGACTTCAGAGCGGAAGGGGCGAAAGCCCGACTCGTGGCTCTCAAAGAGGTGTGTTTCGATCTCGGCCAGCGCGCCGTCTTCGATGGTATAGATGTTGAACTTCCCGGCCATCACCGGGTCGCCGCCCTCCATCGAGGTGCTGCCCGCTTCGCAGACGAAGGTCGTGCCAGGCTCACCCAGCTTGGGCACCTGAAGCACGGAGAGGTAGTGGTTATGGCCGTGGAGGACCAGGTCGACGTTCTTCTGGCGCAGCGTCGTAAGCACCTCGTCGGCGTTGAGCAGACGGCGGTTGAAGCTAAAGCGGTGGTGCTCGTCGGCCATCAGCGGATGATGGACCACCACAACCTTAAAGCGGGACTTGAGCCTTTCGTCGTCGAGCATGCGGGCGGCCTGTTCCAGCTCATCTTCAGCGACCTTGCCGGTGGCGAAGAGCCAGGGGGTGGCCAGGCCGCTGTTCAGGCCCACGAAGGCCACATCCTGACGGATATGGCAGAAGGGGTAACCTCGCTTGAGCTGATATTCGGGAAGGTCGCTCTTCAGGAAATCCTTAAAGTGACGCTCGAACCTTCCTTCGCGGGCCGCGCCCGGCGTGTAGTAGTCGTGGTTTCCGGGCACGACGCTCACGCGGGTGGAGGCCGACTCGATGCTGCGGATGATCTCGGCCGCAGCCGCGAACTCCGAATCCAGAGCCAGGTTGGTCAGATCGCCGCTGATGACGATGTGATCCACATCCAGAGAGTCCAGCGCCTCAAGCGCCCGCTCCACGACGACCGAGGAGTGGGCTTTGGAGCGATTGAGCAGCAGGTTCAGGCCGCCAATCATCCGCTTGTTGAGGTACTCCCAGGGGCGGACGTCGGAGATTGCGAGAATATGAAGATCGGAGATGTGGCCAATGCGCATGGCGCGGCTCCTGGCGTTGAGCGGTTGGGCGCTCAACGACCGAAGCCGGAGCGCGTCAAGGGGTGCCGCCCTGAGCTTCAACGAGCTCGATGGTGCGGCTGGCGACGTTGTTGGCGCGGTTAACATCCCCGAACTCATCCAGAGGGTCAACGACCACGTGCAGGTAGCCGGTGCCAGGGGTGTAGCCTGCGGGCAATGCCACCTGGCCGGTGACATCCAACGTCTGTCCGGGGGCGACATCGCTGAGAGCGAACTCGCCGAGGAAGATGTCTTGCCCCTGGTCCCGAATCGCCGAGGTGCCCAGAAAGACTTCGTAGGTGGGCGCCGCCGCGGTGTCGCCGCCGGCGTTGGTAAGATCGAAGCCGTAGCGCACCACGTCCCCCTCCTGGTAGGAGCCCGGACCTATCGTGAGGTTGGTGGCGCTGAGATCGATGCCCGGAAGGTCTTCGGCCTCCAGGGTGTAAGTGACGCGTCGCTCGCTTCCGCCCACAGAAATCTCAACAAAGTAGCGTCCGGAAACCGGTGGCACGTAGTTGATAAGCTCGGCGCGCGGCAATCCCGGTGCGCTCTCATCCAGATCGTCGGGGGTGCGGTTGGGGCGGTAGATCTGCATGCGCAGGATTCCCGGCTGTGCCGCCGGTTCCAGATTGGCCCGCAACGTCACCGGTTGCCCGGCGGCGAGTTCGACGTGGTAGACGTCGACATCACCGACCGGACAGCGATCAAGGGCGGCCGGAGCGTCCAGCGCTGCGCGCAGGCTTGTGGCGTTGTCGAGGTCGTTATTGGGTTCAAAGTCCCCGTCGCAGCGTAGCGCCGGATCAACTTCGCGCACATCCAGATCGAGCGTGTAGGTCGTAGACGCGTCAGGATCGATGGGAACAAGGGAGACGCGCAGGTAGTAGCATTGTGCCCCGTTAACGTAGTCAACGCCGACCTGCTCCTCGTCCACGCCGCTTCGCGCGGACGTGTCGATGACGCTGCGATCCGCGGCGAAGAGGCGTAGATCCAGATCTCCCTGGCTGTTGAGGAAGTTGATGGTCGCGTCGAATTGCTGCCCGTCCGCCACACAGATCTCGTAGTAGTCGCTCTGCCCGGCGCAGGCCAGAAGGTTGCTGAAGCTGCCCTCGGTCAGGGAGGCTGCTTCGTCAAAGGAGGTGTTTGGTGAGAAGGGATCGAAGCATCGCGTGAAGACCTCAAAGGAGGTGCTGAACGCAGTATTGTTGCCGACGCGGGATTCATTGAGCGAGCCCGCCGGGTCGAGCGTCAGTGCCAGGTGATAGGTGCCATCGGCGAGGCCTGCACTTAGCTCCACCGGGAGGGTTAGTTGCCGGCTGGAGCCGGACTCGATCGACGCGATGGGGAAGTTACCCAGAGTGATGTCGCCTTCGCCACCGAGCTCACGGGAGGATGTCAGAACGACGCGCGCCTCAAAGCCGCCGGTGGCCACCGCACCGATGTTCACAATCTCGGCGCTCAGGTCGATGGTCGCGCCTGCCGACCAGGTGGTCTGTGGGGGCAACTCCAGCGCACGCGGCAGCACATCGACATCGGAAGCCAGGTCCAGCACCTGGACATCGAGCTCGTAGTAGTTTTGATCCCCGGCGCTCCGCCCGCAGACCGAGTAGGGATACACCCGGCTCGCCGGCGCCAGAAAGACCGCAACCTGCTGTTCATCCGCGGTTGCTGTGCGGGCGAGCTGTTCCGAGCGGTTGGGGGCAAAGAGGGTGGTCTGAAGCGCGCCGCGGTCACTGTCAAAACGGGTCGTGACGATCAACGTCTGCCCGGCACTCACCTGAGTCTCATAGAAGTCGCAGGTGTTGGGCACGCAGACCGCCGCATCCAGCGTACCTGCCGAGGTGTTCACGGCATCAAAGACCTGATGGTTGGGGCTGTTGGCGTCTTCGGTGCACGTGCAGAAGGGGCCTTCGACGGCAAGTGGGTTGGTGCCGGTGCGGCGGTTGTTGGTGACGTTCGCCTCGGGCAGGAGCCCGCCGGTATCGACGGCAAGGCCAAAGCTCTGCTGCGCGATGAAGTCTGCGCATTGGGCTTCGACTTCAAACGTAAGCTCCTCGCATTCGCCGGGGTTGATGTTGGGAATTTCAAAGGTCTCAACAGGATCGGCACCGAAGTTCACCGACGTTCCCGCCGAGCGAAAGAGCGCGCCGGCGGTCGCGCCGGAGGCGTTGGAGCCGTCGACACAGATTTCGGCGCGCACGGTGATAAGGTCGCCCTGCGTGGCGGAGGAGGGGACGGTGAGTGAGGCGACGAAGAGATCGATGTCGGCCTCATCAGTGATATTTACCGCGTCGAGTTGAAGTGCTGTGTTGTTGGAGCGGAAGGGTTCCTCAATGGCACCCAGCGGGTCACAAACCACATAGGGGAAGTAGACCCCGGGGCGCACGAGCATCGGCACGTTGACGGTACGCTCGACCTCGCGGGTAGCGCCGCTGGCCAGCGCCGCGACATTGATGTTGGTGATGCGCGAGTCGTTGTCGACGTTTGGTCTGGCCTCAAGTCCCAGGTACACGCCGCAGAAGAAACTTCCCACATCCAGGGTGCCCTCGTTGGCAATGGTCGCGCTGACCTCCAGGTTGCCACCGAGGTAGGTGCTCGCCGGGGTGACCGCGAAGTTGCGCACCGCGATGTCCGGGCCGTCGACGAGCTGGTCGGAGACGATGATGGGCGTCTCCAGAGCCAGCTCGTTGTTGTCGAGCGTGCTTTCCTGCACGTCGCCGTCCTCGGAGAAGGCCTCAACGAAAAGGTAGACCTCCAGCTCGCTCTCCGGTTCAGGGATAATCTCCTCGGCCAGAACAAAGGCCTCGGGGCCGATGACGCGGGACGCCTGCGCGGGAATCCCTATCGGAGCGCTCTCATGAAGGAGAATGGCCGAAGCATCGCGCACAGGGCTTCCCACCTGCAGGTAGGTTCGATGCACGACGTTAAAGACGTCTTCGCCGCCGCGATTCTCCAGTACAAAGCCGCGGGTCAGGCGGTTCAGTGTGGGAAAGGCGCGGTCCGGGCTGACCACGAGATCCGAGAGGCTGATGTCGGCCAGGCCAGCGTCGAAGTTCTCTACACGCAGCGGGGTCAGGCTCACGGCGATGTTGTCGTCGAGGTCGGTATCAGCAAGTTCCCCGTCTGGAGCCAGGACCACCGCGACAAAGTAGGAGCCGGAAGCCACGTCCGGCACGGTCGCAGAGAAGCCCACATTGCGGGTAGCGCCGCCCCCGAGCACCTCGCCATCGTCGGTGGTGGCCTCGACGAGCGTCTCGCCAAGCACGGTGAGGCTGGCGAGCTCTGCGCGTGAGATCTGCGCGGTGGTCGAGAGGTACGCACGGACCGGCACATCCGTAAGCACCGGGGACGCGGTGCGGTTAATTACGTCAAATGAAATGGTGGCAACTTCGCCCGTCCGCACGTTGGTCGGGCGCGCGCTCACGGCCTCTACACCCACATTGATCGGGTCGTAGACCCGATAGATGACCGTCTCGCGATCGGCACGGCTGCCTTCAAAGAGCGCTTCCACCTCAATGGTATACTCGCCAACCGAGGTATAGCGGTGGCTTGCCGAGCCCTCGACACCGACCCCGCTGAGCGTGGCTCCGTCACCGAAGTTGACCCGCCAGCTAAACCCGTCGTCGCTGCGGCCCTCCGCCGGTGCGATGGAAAACGCCAGCCGAACCTCCACATCGGGATAGCCTGCCGCCGGGCGAAGCTCATCGATCGTCACCTCCCCGGCGCCGCTGCTGTCGGGGTCATCGCCGCAGCCCACGCCGGACACGAACATCAGCGTCGCGAGTAAGGCAATCGCCGCAGCGGAGAAGAATGAGAGAGCAGGGGTGCGCATGGGCATAAGTTACATCGGGGAAGAGGGAGCTTTACTGTCGTTCGGGTGAAGCGCGACGGAAGAGGGTGGGTCGATCTTCGGGACCATACCACTCCCCGGGGGGAGGGCGCACTCGCGCTTCTCAATGGCGAGTCATCCTGCGAAATGCGCACGCGCATTTCAAGGTAAGGCGGCTGAGGGGGGGGCGAAGGTAGAGCGTGCATCCTTAAAGACGTGTAAACGCCGGCAGGCCCGGGGCGAAGCTCCTTGACGAAGTTTTGAGCGCTGGTCTAGCTTACATCGACGTTTCATCCCCCCCGCGACACTCCCCATCCGAAGGCGGAACAATCCCGCGATAGTGAGTTCGGATGACCATTCTGAAAGAGAAGCAGGAGGAAGGCTCTTGTCGACGAATAATAACAAGCCAGATCTTTCGGATTTGAAGGCGCGGCTGGGGTTGAAGCCCGCTGCAAAACCCGGTGCATCAACGCCTGCGGGTGCCGATAGCGCGAGCAGTTCGGGCGCACGCTCGACGATTCCCCGTCCGGGCGCCGCATCGTCGGCGACGTCGTCGGGCAGTGATGCTGCGGTGGCGGCGCCCTCGCGTCCCGTGACGCGTCCGAACCCCGCCGTGGCGGCAGCGCAGCCTGTTCAGTCCCAGCCCTCGCAACCTGCTCAGGCCGCTCCGGCTCCGGTGCGAGCGGCGGGGCCGCCGGCGGCCGCCGCCGGCCCGCCTCCCACGGCAATGGTGCCCCCGCCCAAAGCCAAGCCGGAGCCGCGGCCCAGGCCAGTTCCCATGAGTGAGAAGGAGCTCGCCGAAATCGATGCTGCGGCCTCATCGATGGAGGGTGGAGGTATCTTCTCCAAAAACGCCATCATCGTAATGGTGGTCCTGGCTCTTCTGGGGGCCTTCTTCGGCTTCTTTGCCGCACAGGGGCAGAACAGCCGGCAGATCGAAGTCGCCCGCATCGAAGATGCAAAGGCGCTTCAAGAGTCGATCGACCCGGCGTTGGCAACCTTTAGCGAGATGGCTGAGACGATCGCTGGTCTTTCGCCCTCCAAGGTAGACTTTGAAGCGGCCGACTCCCTGGCGTCCAGGCAGTTTGTGGTCTCCGGGGAAGTTCTCTCCAGCAATCGCCTCCTGCTGGGGCGTGACGTGATTCATCCGCTGACCGCTTATATGGCGGAATCTGCCGTGCTGGGTGAGCTTCTTGCTGAGCATAAGAGGCTGACGACGGTGGTCGATAAGGCGGAGATCGAGCGACTGCTCTCCGAGAACGAAGTTCTGGAGGAAGACCTGATCGCGGTGGTCTTCGATTACCGTCATCTCTTCACTCAGGGCGGAAACGACGCCTATCGCCCGCGCCCGGGCCGCCTGGTGACGCTCAAAAATCTTGAGCGCGATGGTGAAGGAATGCTTGAAGCGAGCATGTTGAATTCCGAGCGCACCCAGAAGGTCGAGATGCAATCGCTGGTGCCGCTGGAGCGTGGCGAGATTCTCAAGACCGCTGGCGACAACGCGCTGCAGCGCTATGAGCGTCGCGTCAATGAGATCAAAGAACGCGCTGAAAAGCTCAAGCAACGCGTGAATCCGTTGAGTGAGTCGCTCGGAGCGCTGGCTTCGGCGTCCGAGCCTCCTCTGCTTAGCTTGTGAGAAGGAGGCGCTGAGCGCTAAGGTTCCCACCCACACCGGCGTCTCCGGTGTGGGTTTTTTCGTCTCAGGCAGGAACTTTTTTCAAGGTAGGGAGTCGCGTCGATGGTCAACACCCTGGTCCAGTTGTTTGAAGAGCAGGTGCAGCGCTCCAGCGTGCGCGTCGCCATGCGTTTTTATGACGATCAGGCGTGGACGACGCGTACCTGGCGGGACTGGTGGGAGCGCTCCGAGCGCATCGCCGCGGGGTTGATGGCGTTGGGGGTTGAGGCGGGCGATTCAGTAGCATTGATCGCTTCAACGCGACCGGCCTGGGTCGAAGCCGATATGGGCATCATGATGGCTGGCGCGGCGACTGTTGCGTTGCATCCGGCGGTCAGTGAGGCCGGGATCGCGGCGGCGCTGACTGGCTGTAAGCCGGGCGTCGTCATCGTAGAAGACCCCGTGCAGATGGCTCGACTTGTGGCGATGCCGCAGGCGTTAACATCGGTCCGGGCGGTCGTTTACATCGATGCCGACGTGATGGTGAAGCGACGCGGAGGTGGGGCGGGGGAGTTGATGCGCGTCGATGCCTTTCAACTTCCCGAGCATATCGTGCGTCTCTCGCTGGATGAGCTCGGGCAGCAGGGGCGTCGACGGTTGACGGATGATTCACGCTTTGTGGGCTCACGACGCCGCCAGATCACCCCGGAGATGAGCGCGGCGGTGGTGTTTACCGCCGGAACGCGTGCTGAGCCGCGGGCGGTTACACTTACGCACCATAACCTTGTGGCTCAGGTTGAGGCGATGTCCGCCTTGCGTCTGTTTAGTTTTGACGACGTGCAGCTGCTCTTTTTGCCCCTGGCGCACGTCTTCGCCCGGGTGCTGTATCTGGCGGGGGTGGGCTCCGGGATGACGGTGGCGTTTGGGCGAGGGGCGCGTCATCTTCTGGATGACCTCTCCGAGGTGCGTCCCACGTTGCTGGCCAGCGTGCCCTGGGTCTATGAGCAGCTCCAGGCTGAGATTATCTCCCGGGTGGAGGAGCGCGGGTTGCGCGCGCAGCTGATGCCACTTGCGCTCGAAGTTGGAAAAACCGTGCGCCGGCGCATGCTGGGCGGGCAGCCTGCCTCTCGGCTCCTGCGCTTTGAACATGCATTCTTTTCTAAAGTATTACTTGAGGATGTCCGGGAGCGCCTGGGCGGTCGCATGCGCTTTCTGATCAGCGGAGGCGCGCCTCTGCGACCGGAGATCACCGAGTTCTTCTTCTCGACCGGAGTTCAGCTTCTCGAAGGTTACGGACTGACGGAGGCCTCGGGCGCGGTGGCGTTTAACCTTCCAGACGGTGTTCGAATCGGGAGCGTGGGGCGTGCTCTGCCCGGGGTTGATGTGACCCTGGCCGACGATGGGGAAGTGCTCGTGCGAGGCGACACGATCGCGCACGAGCTGGCAGAGGGGGAGGGCGCCGGTCAGGTCGACGCGCGCGGTTGGTTGCATACCGGCGACATCGGACGATTTGATCGCGAGGGGTTTCTCTTTGTGGTCGATCGCAAGCGGGAGGTGGTGGTGACTTCAACCGGACGGCACATCGCTCCGGGGCCGCTGGAGAGTGCGCTGGAGGAGTTTGATCTGATTGCCCACGCGGTGCTCGTGGGCGAGGGGTTGCCTTTTGTTTCAGCCCTGGTGGCGCTGAACCCGGATCGCCTCCTGGCGTTTGTACAGGCTCAGGGGCTGGACTACCGCGCTTCGGTCCGTGAGTTGACTACTCATCCGACGGTGCACCAGGCGTTGATGGGGCATCTTGATGGCGTGAACCGGCGCCACACCGTCGCCGAGCGCATTCGCCGGCTGGCGGTGATTCCCGAATTTCTTTCGGTGGCAGACCAGACCCTGACGGCTTCGGGGGAGGTGCGTCGCCCGGTGGTGCTTGAGCGCTATCAGGCGCTTGTCGACTCGCTCTATGCGGATCGGCGCACAAGTGCTGGCAGCGCTGCAGGAAAAAATTGACGGCACACCACCGTGTCCTACCGTGGAGCACGTGACATCGCCGGTGGCCATGATGGCGCACCGAAGTTAACGCGTTCGAATTATGGAGGATTCGATGAATCGCATCAGCGGCACCATCCGACGTCAGCCCAGCTTCCGTCCCTCGTTTGCTGGCGTGCGCCGCCACCCTCGCTGCGAGCTTCAGACTCGCGTCTTCGTGCAGGACGCCGACGGGTGGGAGATTCCCCTGGAGAGCCTGGACTTTTGTCCGACCGGGATGTTCGTGCGATCGAATTTTCTTTTTGAGCCCGGGCAGGTGCACACCCTGATCTTTGAGGGGCCGGGCGGTGAGTCGACTTACGCGGTGCGTGCACGCGTGGTGCGCGCGGAGACCGGTGCGGAGTTTGGCGATCGCCTCCCGGCCGATTTCGTGCCGGGGATGGCCTATGAGTTTATCGACGTCGCCCCACGGGTACGTCAGCGTCTCTTCGGGCTGGCGGCGATGTGCGGCGTGAGAGTCTGAAGATGATGGACTTCGCCAAATTCCATGGCCTTGGAAATGACTTCATTGTCGTGGCGCAGCGCGCTGAGGCCTGGACTCCTGCCCGGGTTCGCGCCATCTGCGATCGTCACCTGGGCGTGGGCGCCGACGGGGTGTTGCTCCTGGAGCAATGGGGCGAAGATCGCCTGCGCATGATCGTCTTCAACCAGGACGGCAGCCGTCCGCAGATGTGCGGAAACGGTGTGCGATGTGCCGCGGCGTATGCGCAACACCACTGGGACATGGGCGGCAGGCTCATCGTCGAGAGCGACGCAGGTCCGCGGGCCTGCGAGATCACCCCTGGCGAACACCCCGGCAGTTGGGAGGTCAACGTGGCGATGGGGCCCGCGCGCATTGGCGAGCGCCACGCGCTGGAGGTCGAGGGCCACACCTTCGCGTACACGCCGGTGGATATGGGAAACCCCCACGCGGTGATTTTCAACTTTCCCGGCGACAGGCTCGTTGACCTCGCCGGAGAGGCGGCAAATGCCGGCCACCCCGACTTCGCCGAGGGCGTCAACCTGGAGTTCGTCGAGGCACGGGGTGACGAATGGCGCACGAGCGTGTATGAGCGGGGCGTTGGCCGGACCCGCGCCTGCGGCACCGGGGCTTGCGCTGTCGCCGCTGCGATCTGGGACCGGGGTCTGGCCCCTCCCGACACGCCGGTGGTCGTCGCATTGCCGGGCGGTCGGCTCACGATCGAAACACGCCAGGGCCAGATCTGGATGCAAGGTCCGGCTCAGAAGGTTTTTACAGGGACGTACCCGAATCTCAGGAGTAATGAAGATGCGTAAGCTCACGCTGGCCTGTGCCGCGATCGCCACCGTGTATTTGACCGGATGCCAGGAATCGGTCGTTGTCGCCTCCAACGGCGCGGCGATGTTCGTCGCCTCCGCGCTGCTCTGGTCGACGGTGCGCCTGAGCAAACACACCGACTCCAACAAGGATTAAGCATGAAGTGGTCCGAGGTCTTCGAGCCGGGGCTCTCCACCGACGAACTCTTTCTTAAACGGTTGCCGGCGATGCAGAAGACACGCCAGCAGGAGTTTCGGGAGTTCTCCAGCGCGACGATTATCCTGAGCGTCCTCTTTGACGACGTGGACCAGCGCTTCACGCTCACCTTTGATAACGATGGCCTGGAGGTCATCGATGAGGAGGCGATCGACTTCCCGATGGCAAGTGCCCGAGGTCGTCTCAGCGACTGGCAACGCGCGCTCCCCTGGATTCAGGAGCTGGTGATCCCGGCCGATGCTCAGGTCGCCCGCTACCGCGGCAAAGTGCACCTCACCCCCGAGGTGGTCGAGCGCTTCGAGCGCTTCGATGGTGTCTTCGATGTCACGGTTACCGATCTTCCCGATGGCCGCCCGCTGACATTTTCGATCATCCTCAACGACTACGAAGCTCCCGAAGAGGTGCGTGTTGTGCGCGCCTCGGTGGGCTGGCCTCTTCTTCAGGATGTGGCCCACGGGCGCATCGACCCGGTGCAGGGCGCGCGCCAGCTCTCGGTCGCCGGCGAGGTGGGGCTGGCGCTGGAGATCGGCGCCTTCATTATGCGGGAACTCGGGCTCTAGAGCCTTGCGCACCCGCGTTAAGGTCGATACACAGGGAAGGCAGACGTGCCCCCCTCCAAACCCCCTCCGGCGACTCCCAGCCCAGCGACCCCCCTATGATTCTTCAGCCCCGCGATGTCGGTTGGATTGAAGTCATCTGCGGACCGATGTTCTCCGGTAAGACCGAAGAGCTGATCCGACGGCTCAAGCGTGCGAGCTACGCTCGCCAGAGTGTGCAGATCTTCAAGCCGGCCATCGACGACCGCTACGATGAGAGCGCGATCGTCAGCCACAGTCAAATCTCGCTGCCCAGTGTGGCCGTCAAAAACCTCGATGAGCTTCGTCACGCGCTCGACCCTCAGGTCGATGTCGTGGGCATCGATGAGGTGCAGTTCTTCGATGAGCGCGTGATCGACTTCTGCGAGGAGCTTGCCGATGGCGGCCGTCGCGTGGTGGTCGCCGGGCTCGATCAGGACTACCGCGGCCAACCCTTTGGTCCGATGCCGGGATTGCTCTCGGTGGCCGAATACATCACCAAACTGATGTCGATCTGCATGCGTTGCGGCAACCCCGCTCATCGCAGCTATCGCCTCTCTGAAGATCCCCAACAGGTGCTGGTGGGGACCGCCCAACAGTACGAAGCCCGCTGCCGGCGCTGCTTCACCGAGGGATACCCCTCGCAGAGCGCCGCGGCGTCCAAGCCCGCAGAACACCAACGTATGGAACCCCGAGGTCGTCGATGAAAGCTCCCAAGCGCAAACTCAAAGTCCTTATCTCCGAGGAGGAGATTCAGAAGCGCTGCCGCGAGCTCGCCGCGCAGATCAACGAGGACTTCGCCGGAGACTCGGTGCACGTCATCGGCGTGCTCAAGGGCTCGTTTATGTTTCTCTCCGACCTGGTCAAGCATCTGACCATCGATGTCTCAATCGATTTTCTGGGGCTCTCCAGTTACGGTTCAAGCCAGGAAACGAGCGGGGTGGTGCGTATGACCTCCGATCTGGCGTTGCCCATTAAGGGGCGCAACGTCATCATCGTTGAAGATATCATCGATACCGGCCTGACCATGAAGTATCTGGTGGAGAACCTGCGCACGCGCATGCCCGCTGATCTCAAGGTGTGTACGCTCTTGTCGAAACCCTCCAATACCCGCGAAGATGTGCCCCTGGATTATGTGGGCTTTACCATCGGGGATGAGTTCGTGATCGGCTATGGGCTCGACGATGCTGAATTTTCGCGCAACATCCCCTACATTGGGGTCGTTGATTTCGATTCGCAGGATTAAACCAGCCCCCTCACCTTGAGAGGACGAGGGCGCGCTCTGAGGAGAGATGCAATGTCGAAACGAGCTATGGGACACTCGAAGACCGGGACGCTACTTGCCATGGTGGGCGCGGCGACGATCTCGCTGGGCGCGCTCGCTGGATGTGAGGCGCCGGATTGGGAGAACCCCGATTACGTCGCGAAGATGCTCAAAGATGGCGAGTCGGCAGAGAAGTCGCTCGCGCTGGAGAACCTGCGTAAGTTCCCGGAAGATCGCTACAGCGAGGTCGCTCCGGCGCTTGTTGAGATCTACATGGCCGGGGAGCGCGACGCCAAAGATGCGATGAGCTACCTGGTGCAGTGGCGGGTGTCGGAGGCGGTCGACGCCTACATCAAAGAGATGGAAACCGATGCGGCCGGCTACGCCGGTGCGGCCGCCGAGGCGCTGGGTATTCTCGATCATCGCGCGGCAGTCCCGAAGATGATCGCCGCGCTGCAGGCCACCGACAACAACGAGCGCAAGCAGGGCATTCTGCGCGGGATGGCGCGGATGTCGGACCCGCAGATGGTCGCTCCGATGGTGGAGCTGCTCAAGCTCGACGCCGACAACTTCCCGATCGCATTGCACGCTTACGCCTGCGAGATCCTGGGTAACATCGGTCAGGAGAACCCCGGCGCGGTCAACGAAGAGGCACGGGATATGGTGGTGCTCGGGATGTTCTTGAGCAACAACACCAACCAGAACACCAACCGCGAGTGTGGCCTTGCCGCCCAGCAGATTGGCCCGACGATGGTGCCGCACCTGGTGAAGACCTTTAACGGTGAGCACCAGGCGGTGAATCAACTCCTGCTCAAGTACAACCAGGGACCGGACTACGCGTTCCCGGCCAACCAGGCCAAGCTGGTGAGCGCGATCCGTCTGGGGTCGATGCGCGCGCCGGAGGCGGTTGAACTCTTTATGGCCGATCTCAAGAGCGAGAAGAGCGCGCCGGAAGCGCTCTCCGGCCGCCAGTCGGTGAGCTGGCGCCTGAAGGAGGGCAACGCCACCGATGAGATGATTCTCGCGCTCGGTGATCTGGGCAACCCCCAGGCCCGCGAGTTGCTTGAGGGCATCGTCGGCGTCGAGTTCGTCAATGATGAGTGGGACGAGATCACCGACGGGCTCATCGAGCTGCAGCTTCGCCAGGATGCGGCCACTGCGCTGGCTCGCCTGGGCGATCGCGCCGCACTTCCCGCGCTGATGGAGATGGCGAAGAAGGGCGTGATTGTGGATCTGGAGAAGCGCTTCGTGATGCTCGCGCAGAACGGGCAGCCGGGCAAAGAAGAGGAGCGCTACCAGTTCAACTGGATGGTCGCTCAGGCCTACGCGATGCTCGCCGAAGCGGAGCAGCGGGAGACCTACCAGGGGCTGATCGACGCCACGGATGAGGGTGGGCTTAAGGAAAAATACAAGAGCTTCCTTCCGGCCTTCGACGTGGCTGCTGAGTGTGGTGGTGCCGGTGATGCGGCTGCCCAGGCCGCTTGCTACGGCACGAAGGTCGAAGACGAGAATGAAATCGTGCGCGCCAAGGCTGCCTACGAGTTGAGCCGTCTTCCCGCCGAGGTGGCGTCGCCCGTGGTCGCCGAGGCGCTCTCCACGCAGAATCTGGAGACGCGGGAGCTTTTGACCTTTGCCGGCTACCGGGTCGCGACGCCCGCGCTGGCCGAGGCCGTCGGCACACTTCTCGAAGAGGAGAAGGGGCGTAGCAATGACGCCGCACGCCGCGATCGCAACCGTCTGAAGCTCCTGCACGCCTACGCTTTGCGTTCGTCGCAAGGGAGCGCCCAGGCTGCGGAATAAGGGGTTTCATGAGCCTGTCACCTCGCCCGAGCGTGGCGCTCCTTGAGGGGAACGCCACGCTGGCACGCATCATCAGCGAGACGCTTCGAGCCAGTGCGCTTGAGGTCGTCACGCTCAGCGGTCCGCCGCCGGGCGCCGAAGGCGCCCGGCTTGTGATCGTCGACGTGGACAGCGCCGGGGTGGATGCCCGGCGCTGGCTGCATTTTTGCGAGGAGCGCCAGCTGCCCGTGCTGGTGTGTGGGGTGGCCAGCTCGCGTGCCCATTTTGCGCAGTATCCCTGGCTTGGGCGTCCCTTTACCACCCGGCAGCTCGAGCGCGTCTGTGAAGAGCTTTTGCGCGAGGGCGGGCCTTCGCGCCGCTCACACTCGGTGCCCGGTGCTATTGAGGTTCGCGATCCGGTGACGGTGGAGATGGAGGGCGAGGACGCCTCCGACCTCGAGGTGGAGCTGGGGCTGAGTCCGGGAACTCTGGGGGGGCATGTTTTTGACGACGACGATCTTCTGGAGATGATCGACGTCGACACCACCGGATCCATGATCCTGGAGATTGAGGATCTGCCCGGAGGGCTGGGTCAGGGCGGTGTTTTGGTGGGAGGGGCCCGGCGCGAATCGCTGGACGCGGCTCGGCTGGAGGCGGAGCGCTCGCGGAGCGCGGAGGTCGACGTAACGATCGATGAGGTGATCAGCCCCTCGACTTTCCCGGAAGTTCCGGCTGGTGTTGAGGTTCCGAGCTACGGTGGGGATGCCACAGCCATCTCGGTGGTTGCCCCTACCCACCAGGTCGATCGGGTCACTTTACACCAGGTCGCTCATCTGCTCGCTGAGCATTGGGAGCGCGTGGGTCTGAGCGCCCGCTCTACCGACCGGGCGGAGCGCCTGGAGCGTCTGCTGGCTGCGATGCTCGACGGGGGAATCGACCGGGTGGCGGAGGAGCTCAGGAGGGTGCCCAATGCACGAGGGTTCTCCGGGCAGCTCGAAACGCTTTCGGTCGTCGATCTGCTGCATACCCTGCGTGAACGCCGACTTCGAGGACGACTGGAGGTGAGTCTGCCCGGTCGCAGCTTCGTGCTTTACGTCGATGGTAATCTGCTCCATGAGATCGAGTCGCTTGGCGAGAGCACCGATGGGGTGCTCCTTGAGGTGTTGCGTGCCGAGGGGGCGGTTGATGAGGTTATCTACCAACGACTCTCCCATGATCTGCGGACCGGGCAGTTCTACGATGGGCCACTGGAGATGTTCTTGCGCAGCGAGCAGATCGTCGATGATCTGCGGCTGCTTGATGCCCGTAAAAGTCGAGCCAGACGTCTTCTCCGTGAGATCTGCGGCGGGCGACGCGGCGGCTTTGCCTTTATCGAAGTCGCCCGTGACTCGAGCTTTGCCTGGCCAACCCGCGGACTCGATCTGAAGATCGACACCTTGCTTCTCGAGATCATGCGCGAGGTGTCGATGGATACCGGTCATTCTGAGGCGACCGCGCGGACCCGCCTGGTGCTTGACGCCGGACGGGCTGCCAGCGTCGATCCTCTGGCGCTCACCAGCGATGAGCGTCAACTGCTCAACTTCTTTGAAGAGGGGCAAACGCTGGGAGAGGCTCGCGCGCATCTGGCAACCACCGGAGAGGAGTCGGTCGACCGGGTCGTTCAGCGGCTAAAGCGTATGGAGCTTCTCAAGCGTAAATCCAGCGCCGGGGAAGTTATCGTGAGGCAGCCCACCGGGCCCCATGAGCGTCCTACGGCGGTGAGTAACTGGGAGATCGACATTCCCGACCTCGATCGCACCCACCACATTGAGATGGGCACCGCCGAGAGCGCTGATGAGGAAGAGACCCATCAAGAGCGCGGTTTCCTGGCTGGCGCTCCGTTCGAGGACGACGCCGGCATGAGCTGGGATCAGGAACTCGACTCGATCTTCCGTCGGGCCGCTGACACCGCCGAGTTTGATACGCAGGGACGAGATGATGACGACACGAAGTAAGCTGCGTTTTGCCGCGCTGTGCGTGGCCTCCATGGCCGCATGTTACAGCGGCTGTCAGGCCGAAGAACCGGGGCCGGAGGAGGTCTTTCGGGGCTTTGTTGAAAACATCTGGCGCGGCCAGGATGCGCTGGCCCTGGAGGCCGTCCTTCCGGCGACGCGTGCGCGTCTTCTGGAGCCACTCGACGACGTCGACGAGCAGGTGGGGGAGGGGCACGGATTGACGCCTGTCGACATGCTGATCGTGACGCGTCTGGATAACCCTCATGAGCTCAAAGAGGTTGAGATCGTTGGCGAGCATCCCGATGCGCCCCAGGAGGGCACCCGCGTGGAACTCGCCCTTCGCATGCTCGACGATCGTCAGGGCAACGCGACGATGGTCTATCAGGGCGGTCGCTGGTACGTTGATTTGCCCCTGGATCAGGTGGACACCAGGCAGGTGCTCGTGCCCCTGCACCTCGAAAAAGAAGGGCCACAGGCGATGCCCGAAGAGCAGCCTGAGGCCAGGGAAGACACCGAGCACTCCGAGTAAGAAGGGAAGGTTGAGCGATGAGTGAGTCTTCGAATAAGCCACCGCGCGTTCCCCCGCCGCTTACGCCGGCCGGGCGTAAACCCTCTGCGTCTGGCGCGCGACCTCCCGGACCGCCCCCCAGGCCCGCGGTTCGGCGTCAGGCTCCCGGTGTTCGCGGGAGCACCCAGGCGCCCGAGGCCGCTACGCTGAAGACAGGCGATGCGGTTGGCGGGCGCTTTGTGGTGGAGCGCTACCTGGGCAGCTCCGGCGGCGGCGTCAGTTACCTGTGCAACGATCGGCAGACGCAGTCGTCGGTGGTTGTGAAGGTGCTGGAGATGCCTTTCCCGGGTGACGACGCCTTTGCCAGGCTCAGCGCCGATGTGCGTCTGGCGGGCAGCATTGAGCATCGCAACCTCACCGGCGCCGTGGGTATGGGACGCACCCAGAGTGGCGAGATTTTTATCGCGATGGAGTTCGTGGAGGGCTCTACGCTCTCGCAACTTGTGGCGCAGAGACGCGAAGAGGGGCGCACGCTGAGTATTCGCGACACCTTCACGGTGCTCGCGCATGTCTGCAGCGCGCTCTCGGCGGTGCATGAGCGCAAGACCAGCCACGGCGTGCTCACGCCCTACAACGTCTATGTCAACAAGCAGGGCGTGGTGAAGGTGGGGAACCTGGCCTTCGGGCGTATGGTCAGCACCTTCCTTCACGGACGCGGTGAGGGGGCCTTCCACGACAGTATCTATGTGGCGCCGGAGGTGGCCGAGTCTCCGGCGAACCTGAGCGCGGCCGCCGACCTCTACAGCCTGGGCATGATCGCTGCCGAACTGCTCAATCCCACCGGGCTTCCCAGCGATCGCAAGCAGGCCCATGAGATGGCCCTCGACGGGCTGGCCAAATACCCGCCAGCGCTCTTCAGCCTCGTCTCGGCCTGTCTCTCCGGAGATCGACGTCAGCGCCCGGCCTCAGCGCAGCATTTCCGCGATGAGCTTGAGGAGATCGCTCGAGACGCCGGTGCACGCCTGAGCGGCGTGGCGCCTCCCGGCGCGCTGCCGGTGGAGCCGGCTGTGGTTGAGAGCGAGGAGGGCGACAGCCTCTTTGATCTCTTCGATGTGGGCGATATCGCCCCGCCGCCGGCCGATGAGGCCGAAGCGGAGCGCTATCTGGTGCAGAAGAGCGGCCTGGATTACGGCCCCTTCACCGAAATTAAGATCCTTGAGCAGCTTCGCGCCGATGAGATCGACGAGAACTCGCTGGTGCTCGATCGTTTTACCCAGCAGCGCTGTCGGCTTATTGAGATGGAGGCGTTTAGCGCCGAGGTCAAGGCGTACATCCCCGAACGCGAGGAGCGCCGGCGGCGCGAGGCCGAGGCCCGGGCCGAGCTTCAGCGCAAGGTCAAGAAGGGCGGGCTCGCCGCCCTGGTGGTGTCCATTGTGGCTGGCCTGGTGGTGTTGGCAGCGATGGGCTGGTTCTGGCTGCAGCAGCCGGACCCGGAGCCGATGCCGCTGGAACAGGCATTTGCCTCACTGGACTACACCTTCTTGCCTCCTCCCTCGGAATTTCAGGCGGTCGCGGTGGACTCCGATCTTTTGCAGAGCATCTTCAATCCTCGTGCAAGCCAGGAGGAGATCGCGCGTACGCTCAAGAAAGTGCGGGGCGCCGGAGGCAAGCGGGCATCCGCCGGGGGCTCGGCTGCCGGAGCGTCGGGGCCGCGTGAGGCCGATGTTGATATGGCCAATTTCTCAGGCTCCGCCAAGCACCTGAGCGACCAGGAAATCAACCGCGTCATTATGAGCGACTTCAACGCGATGACCGATTGCATTCGCTCCGAGCTTAACCGAAACAGCTCCTTTAAGGGGCTGACCGTGCAGTTCTTTATCCGTCCCTCCGGCACCACCGGGGGCGTGCAGATCAAGGAGAGCAAGTACCAGAGTCGCGAGGTCGGCCAGTGCATGATCCAGCGCTTCCGCGCGATGAAGTTCCCGGAGCACGGTGCCATCTCCAATCGCGGTGTGGAGTTCCCGCTCTACGTGCAATGAGCGGGCAGGTGGCATCATGACGACACGCGAGCGCCCGAGCTTTGATCCGGGTGAATACACCGGCCTGATTGTCGTGCCTCGCGTCGAGCTCGCGCTCGACGGCGAGGCGGCAACGCTGCATCTGGGGCGTGCGCTCGGGCGTGGGTTGCACGAGCGTGGTGAGGGGTTTCTGGGGCTTGTGGGCGACCTCGGCGCGGGCAAGACGACCTTGATCAAGGGGCTGGCCGAAGGCATGAGCATCGCTCCCGACGAAGTCTCAAGTCCCACCTATGCACTGGTTCAGGAGTACGGACGCGATGCGGAACTCGTGCATATGGATCTCTACCGGCTTGAGCATGTCGATGATCTTGAGTCCCTGGCCTACTGGGACTACATCGACCGCCCCGAGACGTTGGTCTGCGTGGAGTGGCTCGATCGCATCCCCCATGCCTGGCCCGGGCAGGGCGTGATCGTGGAGCTTGGGCACCGGGGCGAAGGCCGCCAGGCCCGCATCTTTGCCAGTGAAGCGTTTGGATCGCTGGTCGATCGCGTCGGCTCCAAATTCGACGATATCACCTGAAGGATTTCCCCCATGAGCGCGACCCCCAACGACACCCCGACCCCCCAGGCGGAGGTGGTGCTGCCGGTGCCTGCCCGACGTAAGATCGAGGCCCGCCTTCGCACCCGCTACCACGCCTACCTTCGCCCCGGTGAGCGCATCGCGCTGGAGGTGGAGGAAGAAGACGACTTTGTATTTGGCCGTCTCAAACTTACCAGCGCCGATAAGCGTTTTGCCCTGGAGCTTGAAGGCGCAGCCATCATTCAAGACCAGGACGCAGCTTTTATCGCGGCGACCTCGCCACGCGATCGTTTGCTGGCCGTGATCGAATTTCTGGCCGATCAGCTCAACGACTACTTCCGGGTGCAACGCAACCAGCGTTTTCATCTGGACTGGCGTAAACACCCGTGCAGCGGGCTTACGGTGCGTTTCCGCGGCATTGAGCGCTCACCCGAGTTGGAAGCGCGGGCCGATCGCCTTCTGGGAGAGACGTCGGAGGAGTTTTGAGTCAGCGACCGGATGAGCCTCAACCGGGTGCCGCACCCGGGGTCCTGGCAGCGCTGATCTTCTACGGCGGGATGCTGGGCGTGGCCTGGCTCCTGGGCGTGGTGTGGCTGGACTTAAATCTGCTGGTCTGGCCTGAGAAGGTGCAGGGAACCACCGCGATGCACGCTGTACTGGGCGCGGGAGTGGGGCTGGGAGCCGTCGTCGCATCGCGTCTTGTGGAGCGGTACACCACCTGGGGTCGTAAGCTCGGAGCTGGGTTCGGGGCTATGCTGGGGGCAATGTCCCCGGGGCAGATTCAAGTTCTGGCGTTGACCAGCGGCGTAGCCGAAGAGATTTTTTTTCGCGGTTTTTTGCAGCAGGCCTTCAGCACAGCCGGTTGGTCGGGGGCCTATGGCGAGTGGGTGGGGCTTGGGCTTGCGAGCATTGTTTTCGGGCTTATTCATATCGGTCCAGAGCGCGAGACCTTCCGTCCCTGGACGTATATGGCGTTGGGACTCGGGGCGCTCTTCGGGCTGATGTATCTTTATACCGGATCGGTACTTGGGCCGGTGATCGCGCATATTACGATCAACTACTTTAATCTGGAGCATATCTCCCGGCAGGCGCAGACGTCTGCTGAGAACTCCAGTCCCGAGGATGAGCGATGAACCCGGTGGTGGTGATCACGACGGTACAACCAGGGCTGATCTTCTGGATTGCGACGATCGCGCTCTTTCTAGGCATCGCACTGGCGGCGATCGTCTCACCGGGACGGCGTTGGTTCGAGCTGACGGTGATTCTCGCGCTGGCGATGCTTCTTTTCGGCGCAGCCGGGTTTGCCTTCACCCAGCTGGTATTGGGCTATGACGTTGTGGTGGTCGACGCGATCGCCACCATGCGCGGCTAGCTTCCAGGGCGGGGGCGACGCTCAGAGCGTGCACGCGTCCTCAATCGGGCATCCGGGGCAATGATCCTCGGAGCGCCGGTGGATGCAGCGCCGCCCGATGCCCAGGTGGCAGAGCGCGAAGTCATATTTGAGAGGATCTTCGGGGTCGAGCGCCGCCAGCCTTTCGGAGACCTCAACGGCTGCCCGGGCATCCAGGCTCTTGCGGGAGAGAAGTCCCAGGTAGCGGCAGAGACGGCTTGTGTGGGTGTCCAGGGGCATCACCAATGCGTGCGGGGCAAGCGATGGCCACAGTCCCAGGTCGATGCCATCGGGGCCACGGCTCATCCAGCGAAAAAACAGGTGCAGGCGCTTGCAGGTGCTGCCATCGGCCGGATCGGGCAGCAGGTAGCGAAACCCACGGGTGAGTTCCCGACGGTGGCGACGCTGGCGCAGGGTTTGTACGAAGTGGGAGGCGGCCTGCAGGTGATGCGCCCTGGCGAGCGTGCCTGCGTCCTCAGGGCGATCGGTGTCGTGGGGAATGCGGGCGCGGTAGAGCGCCTGGAGGCTTCCCTCCCGGCGTAGTGTGATCCCAAGCGCGACCGCGAGATCCGCCAGATCCTCGCCGCGGGTCATGCGGTAGGTGAACGCCGGCCACCGGGTCACAAGATCTTCCAGTGGGGTCACCCGGAGCGTGTGGGCGGGGTGGGGGCCAAGAGGCGCCAGTGCCTGCACGATCGCATTGCGCAACACCTTGACCTGTCCGTAGGCCAGAGAGCTGGCAAAGAGCGCGGCCACTTCCCGGTCGTCGTCGTTTTCGTACTCCCAGACCCGACCCACAGGATCGTGGTCGCGACGGGCGAGGTGGTCGCATTCGGCGATTGTTTCTTCAAGCAGGGCTTTAAGTATGGGGGCGTTTTTCATGGAAATTCGGTGTGAGAATGAAGGCGAGAAATTCTTTTAGACAAAATTTTTGACCCTCGGCCAGCCTCGCATAGGGTGTGCCTTCGATGTGGGAGAGGCGCGGTGGAACGCGGCCTCACCCTGGCACCCGACGATGCGCCCGAAGTCACGGAGGACTCAATGGCCACCAAAAAGAAGATGACCCTGTACCTGCCCGAAGAGCTTCTCAATGAGATGCGGCAGGAGGCCCTTCGCCAGGATCGCTCGTTGAGCTGGATCATGGAAGCTGCCTGGAAGGTCGCTCGGGAGCGACTTCGTGAGATGCCCGGGGTCGAGGAGCTCTACGAAGACTACGAAGACTACGAGGCCGCCAGCTAAGCGGACCTTGAGAACGTGCATGACGCAGGGATGGGCCGCCGGGGCGATTGCGCCTGAGCGGCCCTTCGTTTATGGAAGAGGCATCGTTAAGCGTGCATTCCTTCCGATCCGACGAGATGCCCATGGCCGAAAAGACCCCGCCGAGTTCGACCGCGTTGAGTCCGCGTGAGCAACGCCTCCAGAGCGTGACGCGTAAGGCGCGGCGACTGGGTTATGTGTTGTTTTTCGGAACTGCGGTGCTGGTCTTTTTACCGATTACCATCGGGGCTTTCAGCGGACTTCGCTCCGGGCAAGTCTGGGATCCATTTACCGGAGAGCAGGTCGGGGCCACCTCGGTGGAGCATGATTGCCGGCAGGGCGCCACCGGGCTTTTGATGGAGGCCGGCCGCCTCACGACGTTGAGCGCGTCCTGGGAGAATCGCCATCGCCGCTGGGTGACCCGCTGTAAGGGTGAGGAGCCTGTGGCCTTCTCGATGTTGCGCAGCGCCCGCAGTGAGCTTCGGCGGGGAGAGTCTGAAACGGCTCCAGATCCAGAAGTTAAGATGGACTAACGCAGCTCTTCGAGCGCAGGTGCCGGTACGATGAGTTGGTAGCGGCCGCTGGTATCGGTGCGGCCCTCGGCAAGGATCTCGCCAGTTTCGGGGTGTGTGAGCTGTACAGTGATGGCGCCGGTGCTGTACTGCGGATGCTCAAGCTGTCCACGAACGATTGTGGGGGCAGCCAGGCGCCAGAGCAGGGTGGGGCTCTGGGCGTTTGCGCTGAAGGTTTCGACCTGGCGCGGCTGCCCCAGATTTGCCGGAGGTACGATCGTGACGCGGTAATCTCCGGCGGGAAGTCGTGCCGACCAGCTGCCATCATCGAGCGTCGCGATGCTTCGGGAGAAGTCCGACCTCTGGAGGGGCTCCATGCGAAGGCGCGCTGACGCAACCGGCGCGCCGCTACTGTCGACGACACGACCGGAGAGCTCAGGTCGGGCATCGAGTTCCACCGTCGTGCTCAGGCCTTCGAGAAGGTTCGTCTCGATGGTGGTCGCTTCCAGGGCACTCTCGGCCGGCGGACGGACCCGCAATGCATACGTCCCGGCGAGCAGCCGGGCGCGGGCTCGGCCCCCGGAATCGACCGGGATGGGCAGCAGCAGCTCTCCGATGCCCAGGGGCGCTCGAGCCTCAATCGCATAGGTTGACCAATCTTCTGGCTCGAAGTGCGTCGCGCTCTGCAGTCTGACCTCCAGCTGAAGCAACTCGATGAGCCAGTTGCCCAGGTGAAAGCGCCCCGAGTCGCTCTCGGGGCCAAACGCGTCTTCAAAGGTCGCCTGCGGGATCAGTGCGTCGGGCTGCGCCGGGCTGACACGAAGGTCATAGCTACGAGCGTCGTCCGGCGCGAGCAGCGTAAAATCACCAAGACCATTGGTGATCGCGGTGGAGGTGGTCTGGCGAGATTCGGGGTCGATGCCGATGACCCGCGCGCCTTGCACGGGAAGATCGAGGAGGTCGAGCGGAAGTCCGGAACGTCGGACCAGGCGACCGCGGAGCTCTCGGAGCTGGGAGGTTGGTGGTACATCAAGGGTACGTGCACCATCCTCCTCCACCGAGAGCGTGCCCAGATCGTAGCGCGGCAAGTCGCCGCCATCCGGGACCAGGATGATCGCGTAGTCACCGCGTCCCAGCCGGAGGGTGGTGCGACCCCCGATCACGCTGCCCTGGGGCTGCGCTTCGGAGAAACTCTCTTCGGGAATGGCCACAAGGGTGGCGCTGCGCTCCGGCGAGATCCCCTCGACATGAAGTTCGAGGGTGACGAGCTCTTCGACCGCCACCGAGGTACCGCTCACCGGCCAGGCCTGGGCGCTGATCTTTTGCGGGGCGATGTTCGACGCGCTTGATGGCAGGATGGTCAACCCGTAGCGCAGCGTGGCCTCCGCGACCGGCACCACGCAAAGCTCAAGCTCGCATCGCCGCTCCGGGGGGCACTCTGCGTCGCTTCGGCATTCACCGTAGAGCACCGTCTGCTCATCGTCAGGAACCTGGGGCTCAGCCGGCTCGCGGGGGCCACAGGCCGCTGCGCAGAGTCCTGTAAGCAGGCTCACAAACATCCAGGTGGGAAGCGTGGAAGCCTGGGAACGCATCGTCTTCACAGCACCTCCGTGCACAGGCCGGGCCGAAAGCGCAGCTTCCAGCTATGCGAAACCATGAACCCGCCCGGGGCGACTTCGACCTCCGAGCCGGTCACGCGCACAAAGCGCCGGTCGGCCACGATAAGCCAGATCGTTTCATCGTCTGTGTCCCGAAGGCGTACGCTGCACGGATCGATGCGTGTGGTCACACGCTCATAGACGTGAAAGATCTCGCGATGGCGGGGATCGCCCGGGACTGCGACGACCTCGGCCTGCTCCAGCAGGCCGCTGTGTTCGCCCATCCAGACATAGTAAAGCGCGTCTTCTTCATTCGGGTCGAAGAGGCCTTCGGCCGCCAGTGTGATCTCGCGCGCCGTCTCGACACGCACCACGTCGAGGGCCGGTGAGACGAAGTCGCGATCGATAAAGGGGGGCAGGTTCACGGGGGCTTCCTCCACATGCAGCGGCGATCCAACGCAGCCACTGAGTAGCAAAGCCCATGCCACGGACGCATAAGGACGACATCGTGGCGTGTCGTGCACGTCGTTCACATCAACATTTCCTGGAGGGGCTTTACGCTCGGACATGGATGTCAGGCCTTCTCCAGATATCGGAAAATTGTGCGCGGATCGACGTCGAGATCGCGCGCGGTCTGGCTGCGGTTGCCTCCGTTTCGCTCCAGAGTCTCCAGGATATAGGTCAGGGCGAAGGCCTCTTTGGCTTCGGCCAGCGAGCGACGTTGTGGGAGCGCGCTCTCTTCGAGCTCCAGGTCTGCGGGCGTCAGCGCGGGACCGCTGGCCAGGATTAACGCGCGTTTGATGCGATTCTCAAGCTGGCGCACGTTGCCAGGCCAGTTGTAGCGACGCAACGCCTCGCGACAGCTCGCGCTGAGAGGACGCGACGGGACGCCCAGCTCTGGTGCCAGGCGCTCGATCAGGAAGTTCGCCAGTAGCATCACATCGCCGCCTCGCTTGCGTAGGGGCGGCAGCTGCAACTCCACCACGTTGAGGCGGTAATAGAGATCCTCGCGAAAACTCCTGTTGGCAACGGCTTCATGGAGATCGACATGAGTGGCCGCAAGCACCCGAAAGTCGAGCTCCTCCGGGGTATTGGAGCCGACGCGCGTGACGCAATGCTCCTGAAGCACCCGCAACAGCTTCACCTGCAGCGCTGCAGGCATCTCGCCGATCTCATCGAGAAAGAGCGTGCCGCGGTGGGCGGCGTGAAACTTCCCGTCCCGGCGGGCGGTGGCGCCGGTGAACGCGCCTCGTACGTGACCGAAAAGTTCGCTCTCGAGAAGATGTTCCGGGATCGCGCCGCAGTTGATCGTGATGAAGGGGCCATCGGCCCGTGGACTGCGGCGATGAATCTCGTGCGCGATAAGTTCTTTGCCCGTGCCGGTTTCGCCGGTGATCAGCACGCTGACCGAGGCTGGCGCGACACGCTCGACAGCCTGAAAGATCGCCTGCATCGCCTTGCTGGCTCCAATCACCGAACCGAAACGTTGGTTGCGCAACCGGCCGCGCAGCGCGTTGCGGTCATGCTCAAGCGCATCGGCGTGCAGCGCGCTGGCGATCATCAGGCTGGCCCATGAGGCAAAGACCTGCAGAAGCTCCAGATCGACCTCGGCGAAGTATCCGGTAGGGCGGTCATCGCCCACGTAGATCAAGCCGAGCAGCTCACCATGGGCGAAAAGCGGAAGGCAGAGCACGCTGGAGAGCTCCAGATCGACCACGGACTGGGCACCTTCAAACGCGTCTTCGTTGCGCACATCGGCGATGATCAGCGGGCGGCGGCTGGCGATGGCATGGCCGATGATCGAGTCTGAGAGGTGGAGGTGGGCGTTCTCCAGGGCGGTCGCGTCGACGCTGCGCGCCACCGGGACACTCCATCGCCCATCGCGAGCCAGGATGACAAAGCCCTTCTGCCCCTCGCTGAGCTCCAGCACAGCGTCGAGCAGGTGCTCAAGTACCCCGGTGACGCTATGGGTTCCTGAGAGGCGCGCAGCCAGGGCGCGCAGATGCTCCAGACCGCGGGGGCCCCGTGGGGCCAGGACGTTGAGCGGGGTCTCAAGGAGTACGAACTCCAGCTCAGTCTCACCGATGGTCAGGCGATCGCCGTGGCAAAGGGTGTGCTCGCGGCGCTTCTTGCCGTTGATCATCACAGTGTGCTTACGAGCTGTGGTTCGCAGCACGAAGGCGCTCGCGTCGAGCTGAATCGTGGCGTGATGCTCGACCACATCGGAGCCGAGCAGGCAGATGTCGTTGGCCAGCGCGCTCCCCACCGTCGTCAGGCGTTCGCTCAACAACCAGATGCGCGGCTCGATGCTGCCGATGACGCGAAGAAGAGCCATAACGTTACCGTGTCACAGAGTGGAAATGACGTCAGATAAGTGAACATGAATCAGGCCGGTCGGCATCTTTAATCGGAAACGTCGCGCAGCTCCGCAGGGGGCGACTCCAGGGTGCGAAGCGCTACATCCTTGGCCTCAAAATGATAGAACGACTCGCCCGCGCCCACCGCCCAGCTTAACGCGGCGACTGCCAGCCCGGTCCACTGCAGGTTTTGCCAGCGGCGAGCCTCCTCGTGGGTCGCTGCCGGAATGAGGCCTCGTGAGTCTCGGAGCGACTCCACCTGCCAGAAGCCGATGAGGTTGACTGCCAGGCCGAGCACCTGAGTGGCTGCCACGATGGAGCCGCGGATCGGATGTCCGTTCTGAAACTGACCGGCCCCCATCGGCAGGAGCGTCACCCATGGCGAACGGTGTGTGATACGGCGCTCGACGTAGATCAATGATGAGGCGTCGGGCGTAGCCGAGCTGCTTCCAGGAAGAGGAAGGCGAGTTGCCAGCGTGCGTTGCAATGCGATCAGGTCAGCGGGGAATACCAGGGGATCGAGCGTGTGCTCGGGATCCTCCAGAAGTGCGACCTGAAGCTGCGCTCGGGAGTGGGCCATCAGCTCAGACGTGCGTGTGGCGTCGCTCAGCGTCTGGCTCTCGAAGTAAAGGCCAAGCGCAAGCAATGACCTTGCTTGCGCGCGATCCCGGGGTGGAAGTGCCCGAAATGCATCGGTGTCGATATAGGGGGAAAGCAGGGGACGAAGCTGCTCGAATTCGGCACGCTGAAGCGCGGCCAGGGCCTTTGTTAATGGAGGTTCTTCAAGTAACGCTTCAGGTGTGGTGTGGGGCAGCTCCTGAGCCCGGACAGGTAGAGTGAGGCCCAGCAGCGTCACAAGCGTCACCGAAAAGAGTGCAACTCGTCGACCGTAGGTAGTGTGGTCAGCGTGGTGGGTCGGTATCGCCAAGGGAGAGTGCCAGGGAGGTGGTTTGTCCGGGGCGTACGGTCACTGTACGCGAGAGGATTCGGGTCAGGTCGTGGTGGCTCGCCACGCGCAGCTCCACCTGACGTCGGGCAGGCGCTTCGTCCGCTCTGCCAAAGGGAACTGCAAGAGGCTCGGAGGCACCGCTGGCGCTCACCATGACCGGTCGGGAATGCTGATCGAGCCAGACCAGTGCGTTGCGATCCGTGACAAGCTCAATGTAGCCCGGCAGCCAGCTCAAAACAACGCGCTGCGCGCGTTGGCTCGACTCCCGGGTAATGTCGATCGAGGTTCTCAGCGCTTCGCACCCCGGGCTTGTGGCCTCAATAAGAGTGGGGCCGACCGGGAGTTCGATGCCCCGAGCCGCCTCGATGGCTGAGTAGCGTTTGCCATCAATGCTCAGGGTGGCTGCAGCAGGGATAACCCTGAAGCGTTGCTTTAAGGTCTGGGGGGCTGTGCTGGCAGATGCGTCCGGGGCATGCTCCAGTTCTGATGCTGCAAGCGTGGTCGCAACGGCGGGTTCGGCGCCGGGTCGTCTGGCGATGCTTGCGGCGGGGGCGGGGCGGGCCGAAGAGGAGCTCGCTGCGTCTCGTGCCACATCCAGCGCCACTGCGACGTGTGCGCCAAGCGGGCCAACGTCTACCGAATACCGGGGCGCCGTCGAAGGCGGCGTCTGTGAGTGGGGGCGTGTCTCGGCGAGTCGTGGAGTGGGCTTCCGCAACCCTGCAGAGGAGGTCACGCCTTCGGCGGCCGATGCGCGTTCATCAAGCCAGAGCACGCCTCCAGTCACAGCCAGAACAAGGAGTGCTGCGGCGCCAGTCAGAGCCCTGAGCCCGGGTCGGAGGGGCCGTCGAGCTCTTGCGTTGAGAAAAGAAAGCTTCGTCAGCGCTTCGGGGGAGTCGGGTTGGTAGGCAAGCACACGTTCGAGTTCGTAGGTGGCTGCCAACGTGTCGCCCTGCGAGCTGAGCGTGTCCACACGCTGCATGAGTCCGTTGCAGATCAACGCGTCGAGCGCGTGTGTCGTATCGATCCCTAAAGGATTGCATGAGCTTTTGTTGATGTGTTGCTTGAGGTGTTGGCGCCACAGAGTCACATCGACCAACGCCTGAAGCTCGTTCTGCGCGGCAATGGCACTTGCGGGGCGCTTCTCGGGAGCAACACTCATCCAACGGCTGATCAGCTGACTGAAGCGACGCCCGACGCGGGGCTGGCGTCGATGGGCGGGAGTATGGTCGCCGCGCTCAATGGCGCGAAGAATCTGCGCGGGATGGTTGCCTTCAAAGGCGTCATCGCCGGTGACGAGCCGGTAGAAGGTTGCACCGATGGCGAAGAGATCGCTTTTGATATCGGCACTGTGCCCCTCCATAAGCTCCGGTGCCATAAATGCGGGACTCCCGAGCAGCGCTCCGCTGCGGGTAATGCGGGCCTGGTCGAGCAGGTTGGCCAGCCCGAAGTCCAGAATCACGACCGAGGTGTCTGCCCGCAGCATGATGTTTTCGGGTTTCAGATCCCGGTGGATGATCTGGTGCTGATGCGCCAGGTCCAGCGCTTGGAGGGTCTCGGCGATCACGATTGCCGCGAACTCCGGCGGCAGCGGTCCGCAGCGCTCAAGGAGTGCAGCGAGCGATTCGCCGTCTACGAGCTCCATGACGATGTAGGCGTCGTCGGATTCGGGCGAGGAGAAGTCGTAAATTTTGACGATGCCCGGGTGATCCAGGCGCGCGACTGCGCGGGCTTCGCGCTCAAATCGCGCGCGGTGCTCCGGTATGCTTGCCAGGTGCGGATGAAGACGTTTGATCGCGACCTGACGCGCCAGAGTTCGGTCGAATGCACGAAAGACCGTCGCCATGCCGCCGTGTCCGAGCGTCTCAATGAGCTCATAACGCTCGGCGATCGTTTCGGGCATGGAGACCGGGCTCATGGCGCGGCGGCCTCCGGTGCGCAGAGCAGGGCGGGGCGCTCCACGCCGGGCTGAGCAGCGAGCAGAGCTGCATCTTCGCGTCGTCCGACGATGAGCAATGCGGCGAGGTGGGCGGCCGAGCCGAATTCCGGGCTCTCCGTGGAGAGCGTGTTCAGCCACAAGGCGGCTTCGCCGTTGCGGAGCCGGGCTTGAGCTTCAGGCAATTGCAGGGCTGAGCGATCCTCAGTTTCGGCTGTGGCCAGTGCCTGGAGGTGGCCTCCGAAAACGAGATCATCGAGGAAGGTGATGGCCGCGCCTCCGGGCCGGTGGCTCAACGCGCCGAAATGCTGCCGAGCCGTCTGGAGTGAGCGGGCTGCGCTGAGCGCGTCGCCCCGTGCCAGGGCCCGGACTCCGGCGGTAAAGCTCGCCCGTGCCTCTGAGAGCAGGTGGCTGGCAGTGAGCACCGAGAAGGCCTCACCGCTGACATCGGCAAGGGCGATTCGCCCGGCAAGCTCATGCAGCGAGGTCGGCAGGTGATGATCGAGATCGAAATTCAGCGGAACCAGCCCCACGCACGTGTCGGGCGCGGGCTCAAGGCGCGCAAGTGCGCGCAGGTTTTCGCCTGCATCGGGATGATTGAAGCCGCGTTTGCCGGCGCTGCGCTCAAACTCGATGTAGGCAGCCACCAGGTCGCGAGCCGCCCGAAGATCGGGGGCTTGAGGTGCGCAATTGGTGGCGCTCACCAGGTGTTCGCCAGCCAGCTGGATGTGCCCTCGGCGCGCGGCCGCGACGGAGGTTGCCAGACTCCAACGGGCGCAGGTGTCGGCATCTCCAAGGTTGCCGGCAAGCGTGGAGGCGGCGCTGAGTTCCTCGACTTCCAGCGATTCGGGGCCGGCCGCCCGGTAACGGGCGTCGAGAAGAAGAAGAGCCTCTCGGCTGAGCGTCCGAGCGCTGGTCGGGCGAGCGCGGAGCGCTTCCATAAAGCTGGCCGGACTCTCGCAGAGTGTCTCGATTCCCTGGTCTGCCCACCAGGCGACAAACTCGACCCACTGGCGCCGTTCGCGGCCGAGGAGCGGGCGGTCGCCGCGCCGGGCCGCGTTGGCAAAATGCCAGCGAAGCGCCCGGGTGCGCTCGCAGGAGGGATCGGGAGTGCTCATCACCTCAGCAACAGCCCCCAGGGCTCGCCGGAGCGCGTCTGCTGAACCGGGGCCGTCGGTAAGGGGGAGAAGCGCGATCCAGAGTTTGGCGCGTGATGCGGGCTCCTGGATGCCGCTGGCGAGCTCTTCCACACCGGTGACGTCGAAGCTGGTTCGAAGATCGAGGGTGGGAATCGCTTCAAGTGTTTCCTGCAGATCAGGCTCGTTCGGGTCCCGTGAGCGCAGGCCATAAGAGGTAGCGGTGCAGGTCTCAACGTTTGAGGGGTCACACCTCCCGTTAAGGTCGGGCTCAAAAATCGCGTGCCAGAGCGCAAGCGCACCCGCCCGATCGAAGCGGGGCCGCAGCTCAGCGGCGGACTCCACGCCGGGGAGCGATTGGCCGTGCATGCCGAGCATCGCCCAGATGGCCAGAGCCCAGTCCGGTTGTTCGTCGCTTTCGAAGCCCACGACGTACTCGCGGTAGGCAAGCCCTTCGGAGGTGCTGCGAGCCGCATGAGCGGTGCGAAGCTCGGCCCATCGGTACCAGGCCAGTCGTGCATCGTCGCGTCGGCTCTGGGCCAGCTCCTGCTTGCGGGCGGTCTGATCGAGGTAGAGGTCGGTCTGGCCGAGCTGGGCGTGAATGATCGCCGTACCATCGAGAAGATCGGGGATATTGGCACTGTTCCAGACGTTGCGCCCGGCGTGGTGCGCAAGGCGTATTGCGGCCTCCAGGGATCCGCCGGTGGCGAGGATGTCCATCACGCGTAACGCACGGGCCTCAGCCCTGGTGTCGAGTGGCGTGAGCGCGATCGCGCGCTCCGCCCAAAACGCGGCCAACTCCCAATCCCCGACGGCACCAAAGGCAGCCGCCAGGCTCCAGGCGCGTACCTGCATGATGTTGACCTGCTGGGGCTCCATCGCGAAGTTGGGCGGGCCGAGCAGGCGATCGTCGTAGGTTGCCATCAGCGGACGCGTGATCGCCGGCATCTCCACCAGCGCATGCTCGGCGGAGGGACAGCGCACCATCGCATCGGCGCCGCTCAGGATGGCGCGGGCCTCCATGGCGACGGGGTGAGGAGAGTGAGGTGGAGGCCATTCTTCGGTGGCGACAAAGCGAGCGGCGGTCGAAAGCTCATCATCTCGAAGATCGCAATTCGGGCTCAGCGCAATCCGGGGGGAAGCGGCGAAGCGACCGCGCCGGGGGGCGCTGACAATGGCCAGCCATGCTCCTTTTGCCGGATCACCATCGAGTTGAACGTTCTCATGCACCACATCGACCATCGCACGTCGCCGGTAAGGCAGGTGCATGGCACCGTCGTCTGCTGAGCTGAGCCGAAGGCGGGACGCGCTCGCGTCCACGTCAAAAAGTGACCAGCGCGTCCCGACAGGCCCCTCACATGATGAGGCGTCAAAAGGGCCTTCACCCAGGCACATGCGCTCGGGAAGATCTGCTTCGGACACTGGCGAGATGCGACCTTTTAACTCCCCTCGAAGAGGCCAGGTGTCGAGGCGTTGTAGGCGGAGGTGCTCTTCCTGTGCGTCGAGCACCACGAAGAGATGACCATGCTCTCCCCCTTCAAACCGGGCGACATCTCCGGCCTGAAAGTCCCATCGCCAGGACTCGCCGCGGTCGGCCTGCATCGACCAGGTGCCGTCCTCCAACAGCGTGAGCGCCGCACTGTCGCTGATGCGATCGTCAGGCTGCACGCGCATGGTGATGGCAAACGTATCGGCCGCCCCCGGTGTGCTTGCGCACCCGAGAGCCCCTTGCATGGCGATAAGCAGCAGCGCCCCAACCCGACTCCAATCGTTCATCCCTGATACCGAACCTGCAGCCGCGTGCGGCCGACGCAAAAACAATCGCCGTCGATCAGCTCAACGGCGCCACGAATTCGAATAAAGGTGCCAGACTCGCTGATAAGATCGCGCAAATAAAACTGCCCGTCGTGGCGCTCAAAACTGGCGTGTGGCGAGGAGAGAAGCTCGTCATGAGGGAAGTTCAGGTCGGCCCCCTCGCGCCCGATAAGCATGGAGTCCACGATAGGGTAAATCCCCCGAATATGGCCTCCCTCGACATACTCTACGAGGCGCGGAGCCGTGGGCAGCTTTGGCGCTCCGAGTGTGGGCACAGTCTGCGTTTGACCTGCGTCCCAGCCGGTTCGAAACGCCAGACGCTGGGCGCCCACAATGATCTCGTCCCCATCCTCCATCACGAACTCGTCAGCGATTCGCAGGTAGACGCCATTATGGCTGCCCAGATCTTCGAGCACCCAGGCGCCTTGCTCCTGGCTGAGCTGGGCATGCCAGCGGGAGACGAAGCGATCGTCGAGCGTAAGATCTGCGCGCTCTCCGCCGAGCAAAAACCGAGGCCCCTGAAGTCGAACACGCTGCGGCGAACGCCCGGGCGATTCGATGTCCAGGAAGGCTTCGGGCTGATGCGCGCGGCCAACTCGGCGAGTGGATGCTGGAGCCGGAGCGGGAGACGTCATGTGAGACGAGGCCGGTGGTGCGATCGGTGCCGAACTCAGCACATGGTCATCGGCCACACTGGAGAAGAGGTCAGCGTCGTCGACGTCGAAGGGCAGGCTCTTGTCGCGAGAGTCAGACATAGCACGAATGGAGGGTGCGGGACGTGCCGGCGCCAGGGCTCAGCGGCCCAGTGCGTCGGCGATTGCGGGCGGAATACACTGGTGGGAAGCTAACACAGCGCGCGAAGCCGGGACAACGCCTCAGCGTTGGGCCGCGCGCACCCATCCATGAATGGCTCCCTCAGTCCCGGGAGGTCTAGGACTCTTCGGAGGTGGCCCGGTCGCGCGCCCCGTCGAACTCGGCTTGTGCGTTGCGTTCGTAGGCATCGATGATCTTCTGCACCAGGGGGTGGCGTACCACATCATGCTGGGAAAAGCGGCAGAAGGCGATACCCGGGATGTTATCGAGCACGCGCTCCGCTTCGACCAGTCCGCTCATTCGCTTGGAAGGCAGATCGATCTGGGTGATGTCGCCGGTGATTACCGCACGTGAGTTAAAGCCGATGCGGGTCAAGAACATCTTCACCTGAGCATTGGTCGCGTTTTGCGCTTCGTCGAAGATGATGAACGCGTCGTTGAGCGTTCGACCGCGCATAAATGCGAGCGGTGCCACCTCGACCACGCCGCGCTCCAGCATCATCTCGGCCTTCTCAAGCTCCACCATATCGTGCAACGCATCGTAGAGGGGGCGCAGGTAAGGGTTGACCTTCTCGGCGAGGTCGCCCGGCAAGAACCCAAGTTTCTCGCCGGCCTCGACCGCCGGGCGGGTCAGGATGATGCGCTTGACGCTTTTGGAGAAGTAGGCCGAGAGCGCCATCGCCATCGCCAGGTAGGTCTTGCCGGTGCCGGCCGGGCCGATGCCAAACACGACGTCATGCTTGCGGATAGCGTCGACGTACGCCTTCTGCGCCAGCCCCTTCGGCGAGATGATCTGGTTATGTTTGGTCGCCAGGACCCGGTCGGTGAAGATGTCGACCAGGTTAATCTTCGGGTCGCGAACCAGGAGGTCGATCGCGCGCCCCACATCGACCGCGCTCAAGTGATGACCGCGTTGCCCCAGGCTGTAGAGCTGGCGGAGCACTCGCTCGGCGACTCGGGCATCGTTCGCCGCCCCTTCGATATGCGCCTCGGTGCCGCGGGCGCCGATGCGAACATCGAGGCGGGTTTCAATGAGTTTGAGGAAAGCATCGCGGTGGCCGTAGATGTAGCGCGCTACTTCGGCATCGGCGAATTCCAGGTGAAGCTGAACAAGATCGGTGTCGGACAACGGGGGCGACCTCTCGCAGTAGAAGCGAACTCAGGGCGACGCCGTGCCGCCCTCGGGAAGTTGCAACGTGAGCTCAACGCTATCCACGCCGCGGCTGTAGAGCCAGAGCTCTCTGGTCGAAGGGTAATACAAGTCAGATTGCAGCAGCAATCCCCGGTCCACCAACTCCTGGAGGCTGGCCGGGTATCGATCGTCGAGACGGCGAGAGGTGGCCAGAGCCATCTCGATGCGCTGGCGCTGCGCCTCAATGAGCGGAGGCGTCAGCCGTGCCTGCAGCGCATCGCGGTCGACCTCCACGAAGAAGTCGGTTTTCTGAAAGGTCAGATAGCTCCACACGCCGATGCCAATAAAGAGCAGCAGGATGATGACGGTGACGCTGTGGTGAAGCACCAGCGTGGCCAGACCCGCGCGTCGGGGCGGTGGTACAGGCTCGTTGGGTTGGAGGCTCATCGCTTCACCTCGCTGCGGCCACGCGTTCCCCGAACGCGGGTCGGGTCAACGCCAGCGACGAGTCCCCGCAGGCCCACCAGGGCACCCAGCCCGACAAGCACCCAGGCAAAGACCTGTTGCCCCGCCCATCCTTCATGGAAAAGCTCGGCGGGCGCTCGCCAAAGTCCCATCGGGTTCGCCAGCCAGAATGCGCCAAAGGCGAGCGCCAGAAAGGCGACTGTTCCTCGAAGCGCGTGTCCGCCGAGCACGTGACCTGTGCCCGGGAGAAGCAACGAGAGGGCACGGCGAAGAAAGGATTGAAAACGGTCACGTCGCCCCAGGGTCGTCTCACTCTGGATGCGGGCGTGGTAGTCCAGCGACGCTCCTGAGACGAAGGTCTGGTAGCAGGGCAGGCAGTAATGATGGCCTCCCAACTCCCGCGCGTCATCGGGATCGCGCGCCAGTCCGCACTTGGGGCAGGGCGTACTCACCCGCTGGCGAAGGTAGGGTTGCAGGGTCAAGAGCAGCCAGAGCAGTCCGGCGCCGCCGAGGTAGGGCGCCAGTGAGAGCGGCAACTTCGGCCCGGCAAGCGACTGCCAGAATGGCGAGATCATAGAAATGGAGGTGATGGTCTCGGTGTAGGTTAAATGCTCCTCCCAGATCTGCGAACGTTGCAGGGGAAGGATCATCAACAGGCTGTTGGCATCGCGACGTCCGGTGTCAAGGTAGCGTCCCACCGACTCCAGGCCGCGGCGCACGGCCTGATCTAGCGCGTCGTAACCGCCTTCCTCATCGCCCGTGAATTGCAGTGCTCGCATGCGATTGAAGTGAGGCTCAGGCGCCTGAGGAAGCAGAATCTCGGCGCGTTCCAGATGCTCAAGGGCCGCCTGCGCTTCGCCCTGCGCAATCAGGACGGCTCCCTGAAGGTTGGCCCATTGCGCCTTGAAATGGCGAGTGGTCGGCGCGGTGGCGTCGGCCAGCGCGGCGACACGTGCCATGGCCTCCGGGGTTCCGGTCCGGAAGAGTGCGACTGCCGCGGCGTAGCGTTGCGCGGGTGTCGTGCCCTCTTCGAGGTGCGCAAGACACGCGTCATCACAGCCTCGAAGATGCGCATGATCCAGCGTTTGCGCAGGACTTCCCGGGAAGAGGACCATTCGACTCAGCGCCACATCCAGTGTGGGCAGCGCCAGGATCACCGCCAGGAAAAAAGCGGAGACCACCCGCTCATTTAGCTGCTGAAAGGGGATCACCATGGCCAGCATGATCAGCAATGAGGCCAGCGGCGAACGCAGGAGCAACCCGGGAACGATCACCAGAGCGACCAGCACGATCACGGTCTGATTGGATGAGAAGCCCCGCGGAAGCCAGCGCGTGCCGTCGTAGGCAGCGACCCCGAAGTAGCGCAGCAGTTGCGCCAGCATAAAGGCTCCCAGTCCCACCAGGATGCTGAGCAAGAAGAAGATCGCAAACTTCAGTACCCAGGCGATGAAGACGTCTGGTGAGTTCATTCCACGTCGCACGCCCTCCACAAAGGGGGCGATGGCCCGGTGGGGAGCACCCTGGTCGTGAATGCGTTGCCGGGCCAACTCCAGCGCCGGATAGGGGAGTTCCGGCGCCATCGTCATGGCCATCGTCAGAAGCGCCTCGGCGTCGGTCACGCTCAAGTTGTAGTGCTCACGCGCGCGCGCAACCGCCAGTATCGCCAGCGCATGTTCGGGCAGGGAAACCCGGCCCAGGCTTAAGGCGTCGTCGCGCAAGGCCTGCAGCTCCGCGATGCCAGGCTCACCGTTTTGAATCAGCGTCAGCCAGAGGCGCCATTGCACCTCCAGGTTCAACGGTGCCACAGTCGAAGGGGCCAGAGCGCCGCTTCCCGCCTGAACATCTTGCTCGCCGAGGCGCTCGATCATGCGCTCCATACTCGCGTCTTCCACCTGGGCATGAGCCAGCCCGGGGGAGAACACGCAGAGCATCCACGCGCCCAGCACCAGGACAGGGAGCGTAACGCTGAGAAGGGGCCCCCACAGGTCTGTAGCACGCAGTTGGGATGACACGAGGTTTGCTCGATCAAGGGTCGAAGGGCAGAGTTGAAGCACCGGGCGCATTCTATGCCCGTGGCAAAATTTTACACAACCGTAGTTAACAAATCGTCACGAAGCGTGCATCCCGTGCGCGCCTTCCTCATACCTCGTTCGATGAGACCCCGATGCCCGAAGATCCCCACCGCCCCGCCATCTCCCCCTCCGAGCTTCGCCTGCAAGGCTTGCGACGTGCTCAAAATCTGGGCGATGAGGCGGCCTCCTGGGGCTTTGATTGGCCCACCGTTGACGGCGCGCTCGCCAAGGTCGACGAAGAAATCGCCGAGGTTCGCGCCGAGCTTGCCCATCCCACACCCTCGCTCGAACGCGTGCGTGCGGAGCTCGGCGATCTGCTCTTTGCGGTGGTCAATGTCGCTCGCCACCTCAATCTCGACGCACAGAGCGCGCTTGACGAGGCCAGTGATACCTTCGAACGACGTATCACATCGGTCCGCGCTCAGGCTACCGAGGCCGGGCATCGCCCCGAAGATCTCAGCCTCGATGAGCTCGAAGCGTTCTGGCGAAACGCCAAGGCTGCGGCCGGTCTTGATTCGCCGAAATCAAGCGACCTATAGTGCGCCCGACTACGTGTGACGCGCCGGGGCAATCGGCGACGCCATGCCTCGAGCTGTCTTTCCATAAGTAAGGAGCAGGAACAATGCGATATGATGCAATGAAGTTGGGCTGGCCGCTGCTGCTGAGCGGCGCGATGGCCTTCGGGATGGCGAGCGCCTGTTCGGGCGACGGTGGTGATGGCGGTGAGGGCACGACCTGTGAGAGCAACTCCGATTGCACCGCCCCCAACGTTTGCCTGGCGGACGGATCCTGCGGCCCGGACGATCAGGGCGACGCCGGCGAAGAGCCTGTGATCGAGGAGGAAGACTACGTCATCTCGTATGTGCGACGCACCTTCCCGCCCAACCAGGAGTACGACGTTCGACTCTATGCCACCAGCGACGCGAAGCATGAGTCCATCGTCCCGGCGAGCGCCGACTGCACCCCGCCCAACCTCTGCGGCGTGACCGAAAACCTCTCGCATTTTATCTACATGGAGAATGGCGAGGGCGGTTTTCAGGACATCTACACCGCCGCCATCGACCCGGATTCGCTGGAAGTGACCGGCGCGTTGGAGCTCTCGGAATCCGGCGTGCTGGATGCACGGGTCCGCGGTGCGGGCGTAGCGTACGTCGACGGCGACACGGCCTATTATAAGGAGATCGGCGGTGAGGCCCAGGTCGTGGGCGTGGTTGCCACCGAGCCCGAAGGTGATGCCGCCCCCGTGCCCGCCCACTGGGATGTCGACCCGAGCAGTGGTCGTACCGCGCTCTACCAGCCCACGCTCGACTCGGTCACCGTGCTCGTCGGAGAGCTTGGCACCCCGATCAGCGCCGAAGACAATCTGATCACCATCAGCGGTGTGAACTTCCCTGGAGAGGCGGGAAGCTATTACATCGGCGCGCTTCCCACCGCGTTTAGCCCTGACGGCAACCTCGTCTCCTTCATCACCGTGGGGCCCAACAACTACAACGCGTGCAACTCCAACGCCGACTGCTCGGGCACCGCGCAGGAATGCGGCGATGAGAACCGCTGCACCGCCATTGAGGCCACCGTCAACATCATCGATATGAGCAACGCCTCGAACCTCGGCGAAGCCTGCTCCTCCGATGCGGAATGTGGCCCGGTGCATCGCTGTGACGCGGCCACCGACGACTTCGACCGTGCGATGTGCATGCCGCAGCGCGTGGTCTACGGCCTTCCTCACTTCCCTCAGCAGGGCGAGCCCACGCGCGCCGGCTGCGACTGGACGCGTGAAGATGGTTCGTTTGCCTATACCGACATCGACAGCCAGATGACCTTCGGCGAGGACGGTCGCATCTATGTGGCTGCGGCCCGAGAGTGCGTGCGCCCCCTTGGCGATGCTGCAGGTGAGGGGACTGAGGCCAATATCCCCCTTTCGGCCATCACCCGCATTGACCCGCAGACGGGCACCTACGATGAGATCTATGGCAACCCTCAGGGCGATGACTTCGATGAGTCGCGTTGCTACGACGAGATCGAGCAGCAGGTGGTCATCGACGACTGCATCACCCGTGTGGTCAGCGCGAAGCTCTCGCCGAAGGGCAATGATCTGATCTTCTCGGCAACCAACCCCAACGTGGTCGATCCGGGACTTGCCGATCGCACCTTCGACATGTGGAGCGTACAGCGCGACGGCACCGAGCCTGCCTGGCTGACCCGCGAGCCCTCGACCTGGTCGGTGGTCAACTTCCGTGTGCACGCCGATCCGCGCATCGATGATGCTGAAGAGGAGGCCGCCGAGTAATTTGGCCTGCCTTCCAGTCTGACCCAAAAAAAACGCCGCGTCCCTTCGTTGGGACGCGGCGTTTTTTTGAGTTCTTGCATAGGCCGGAGCGATGCCTTGATGCGTCGTTCCGGTCCTCGGGGGGTTACTCCTGCTCGTCTTCGCCCTGCAGGTAGTCGTTGGCCGCCGGAAACTGTTTGATCGTCTCGCGGGCAATCTCCCAGGCTTTCTGTACGACCCAGGACATCGACCGATCCTGCCGCAGGGACTCCTCGCGGATCTCATCGAGGTAGTCCTCGGGGAAGTAGAGGCTCTGTTTGCGTTTATCACTCGCCATGACAACTCGCTCGTTGGTGTGGTTAACCCGATTTAAATGTAACCAATGGTAGTACTATAGCCGCACTCGTCGCCGGAGGCCAGCACCAGATGCGGAGCTGGGCGCCCCGGGCGTTGGGTGCAGAGGAGTCAGTTGGAGGTCCCCTCACGCTCCTTCTGGATGCGCTGGCGCAGGCGCTCACGGGCGGCCTCGCCGGGGGCTTCAACCCGGGGCAGGGCGACATTGTTTCGCAGGGGCACCGCGCCGGCTTCGCCGCCGAAGGTCAGCGTGCCGAACTGTTTGCCGTCGTGGAAGTCCCGGCGCGGGCGAGTGCTCCAGCCGTAGGCGAAGGTTTGTCCCTCAGTGGGGCGGTCGAAGCGGTAGAGGTTCGCCCGCCAGGAGCTCCCGGGGGCAGGAGCACCGTCAACGCCGGGAAGTTGCGACAGCGGGATGCGCATCTCCACCGACCAGAAGCGGTCTTTACTCTCTTCGTCGTTGAGCGTGCCTTCGACGTGAACAGCCGTCTCAAGCCCTTCCATGGCGAAGGGTTTGGCTGCGGCAATGTCTTCATCGCGGCTCTTTGATTTGGAGCCGGGTCGATGCGGGAAACGCGCATCGAAGATCGTGTTCTGCGGGCTGACCTGAAGCTCGACGTAAGGAGCGTCTGGACCGCCCGGAGCGATGAAGAACTCAAAGACCTCCTGGGTCCAGAGCGGATCGTCGTGCTCGGTAAGCGATCCCCAGACGTGCTCATCTTCGAGGTAGGCACCCACATAGAGGTGGGTGGCGTCGACGGCCAACTTCACGTTGCTCTCATAGGCGGCGCGTGGATTGAATCCGCTAAGTGAGACGCTTTGAAGCTCGGACCACACCGGCTCATCAAGCTTGCCATCAAGCGTGATGGACTGTGCCTGAGCCTGTGAGATGCTGCGCACCTCATGGCGAGGCAGCCCGGCTTCGCGCTTCGGATTGCCGGTGATCTTCAAGGTGGGGCCGATCGCGCGACGGTCCTCGGTGATGTTCTCTCCCTTGACGCTCGCGCGCTCATCCCCGCGGAAAAGCCCCACATAAGGGAGCGCGTCGCCGGTGGGGAAGTCCTCGCGGAGCACAAAGGTCTGGCTGTCGCGGATGATCTGACCTTCTTTCCACAACGAGGTGCGGTAGAGCCCATCGACCGGGTAATGGTCGAGGTTCTGGCGCAGCGGGTGCGCCTGGGAGTCGAAGTGTACAAAGATCTGCCAGTCACGCTTCACATCTTTAAGCGCCCGCCAGTACCAGGTGAACGTGACCTCCTGGCCGGCTTTGAGCTCCCCGTCGGTGTCCAGGCCAACAAGCTCTATGGCGTCGTCGTACGTTGCGCCGATGGCATGTTCGGGCTCGGGAGCCGCTTCAAGAATATGTTCGCGGACCTGGTTCCATTGCTCCTGGGTGAGCACGATCTGGGGCTCATTGCTCTGGCAGGCCGCGCACAGCGTTCCGGCCGAGAGCGCCAGCGAGAAGACCAGCACGTGTCGGCTGGCCGGTCGAATCAGGGAAGACATCAGGAACCTCATCTGCAATGGGCTACGCCCGCGCAAGGGGGTGGAGTAGGGCGCAAAGGTCGTTGTTGGCGAACCTAGCGCACCGCCCGGCGGCGATGCAACGCTCTACGGCGCTGAGAATTGGCCAGCGCAGCGCAAGTGTGCTACCTCACGGCGCCGAAGGCGCGTTGCGCTGCGGATGACGGTTACGATCACACATCAAGCGAAAGGTCAGGCGATGATAGACGGGATTGGGCGAGTGCATATGCTGGGGATTGGCGGCATCGGAGTATCGGCGGTCGCGCGCATTCTGCATGCGCGAGGCGTTGAGGTCACCGGTTCCGATGTGCGCGAGAGCTCGCTGACCGAGGCGCTGCGCGCCGAGGGTATGGACATCGTCATCGGTCATGACCCTAAAAACATCGAGGGTGCCGATCTTGTAGTCGTCTCCACGGCCATTCCCCAGGAGAACGTTGAGCTTGTGGCGGCGCGCCAGGCTGGCATCCCGGTGGAGCACCGCTCCTCGATCCTCGCCAAACTCCTGGAGGGATACCGCACCATCGGCGTGACGGGCACCCACGGCAAAGGCACCGTCTCCTCGATGATCGCCTGGATTCTGGAGTGCGCCGGGCTGGAGCCGGGCTTTGTGATCGGCGGGATGCTCAACAACTTCGGCGTTAACGCCCGAGACTCCGGCGGCAAGTGGATGGTGGTTGAGGTCGATGAGAGCGATGGCTCCCACCATAACATCGAATGCGACTATGTGGTCTGCAACTTTCTGGAGCTGGACCACCTCAACTACTACGAGGGTCTTGACGATATTATCGCCAAGATGGCGACCTTCCTTGAGTCGAACACACGCCTCAAAGAGGCGTTCGTCAACCTGGACTGCGCTGGAAACCGCGAGCTTGTCGAGCGCGTAAACATGCGGCCGACCGGCTACTCGATGGAGCATCGCGCGGAGTTTCGCGGCGAACTTCTCGACAAGGGTCAACTCCCGATTCGCTACCGCGCCTACCAGCGCGACGAGGTGCTGGGCGACTGGGAGCTCAACCTTCCGGGGCGCTACAACGTGGTCAACGCCATGGGGGCCGTCGCTGTGGCCCGGCGCATCGGGGTGGCTCCCGAGGTCATCGGCAAAGCGCTCGCGACCTACAAAGGCCTGGAGAACCGTTTTACCATCGCTCAGGGCGGCGGGGTGACGATCGTCAAGGACTACATCAGCCATCCCACGGGCATCAAAAAGGTGCTGGAGTCGGCCAGAGATCTGGTCGACGGGCGTGTTATCAGCGTGTTTAAGCCCTACCGCTACACGCTTATCAAGTACCTCAAAGATGAGTATGGCGAGGCGTTTCAGGGGAGCGACGAGGTGATCATCACCACGATGTACGCCGCCGAAGAAGATCCCATCCCGGGCATCAACACCCAGACGGTGGTCGATCGCATTGAGGCCAACGGGCTGCCGGTGACCTTTATCCCCAACCAGCCCGACATCAACGATTACCTGCTGGAGACGGTCAAGCCGGGCGATAAGATCATCTTCTTTGGCGGGGATGACTTCTTCCGTCAGGCCGATCAGATCCTGGCAGAATTCGCGCGTCGCGCGGGTAAAACCGAAGGCGATGATGCCGAGCAGCCGCGTTTTGACGGCCCGCTTAACGAGGGTGAATAAGGCGATGCGTGAGATCTTTCTGAACCATCAGCGTTTTGCGGTGTGGGGCGCCGGGGTCAGCGGTGTGGCGGCGGCCAACCTGCTGGCGCGACGCGGCAAGGATGTCATTCTCAGCGATATCAAGCCTATCGATGAGCTCAGCGAGGTCGCCGGGCGATTGCATGAGAAGGTGCGCCTGGTCGCCGGTGAGAACGTGTCGGAGGGCCGTGAGGTCATTGTTGCCTCGCCAGGGATGAAGCCTTCGCACCCCGACTTTGCCAGGGCGCGAGAGCTGGGAGCGCAGGTGATCTCGGAGGTGGAGTTGGCCTGGGAGGCCAGCAAAGCACGCTGGATCGGCATTACCGGTACGGACGGCAAGACCACCACGACCTCGCTGGCGGGGCAGATGTTGCAGCAGGCCGGCGTGGAGCATGTGGTTGCCGGGAACATCGGTCTGCCCCTGTGCGCGGTGGTCGAAGAGCTGAGTGAAGACGCGGTGGTTGTGGCCGAATTGAGCGCGTTCCAGCTCTGGAGCTGCCACAACCTGCAGCCTGCTGCGGCGACCGTGACCAATGTGGCCGCCGACCACCTCGACTACTTTGAGAGTTTTGAGGAGTACGCCGACGCCAAGCTGCGCATCTTTGAGCTTCAGAAAGGCGAAGGGGTGGCAGTGGTGCCGATGCGTGATCGGCTGGTGCGTCGGTGGCTTAAGGAGCCCCGAGGTCAACAGGTGGTGGGGTTTTCAAACCGCCCCGATGATGTCTCGGAGCTTGATGAGGCGGTGTGGTTCGACGACGACCAGGGCTGGGCGCGCGAGGAAGAGGGCGTTGATCTTTGTTGGCTTGAATCCTTTGACGACACCGAACTCTTTGGGGCGCATAACCAGCTTAACCTGGCCTGCGCCGCTGCGCTGGCGCGTAGCGTGGGTGTCAGCTGGGAGCATATCACGGAGGCTGCGCTCAGCGTTGAGCCGCTCGCACACCGCATGGAGTATGTGGGGGAGGGCAACGAGGTGGGCTTTGTGGACGACTCCAAGGCCACCAACGCGCACGCCTCACTGGCCGGCCTGCAGAACCTGGACGCGGGCTTCGTGGTCATCGCCGGCGGCGTCGACAAGGGGCTCGACCTCAAAGGTTGGGCCAAATATGTGGCGCGGGAGGCCGGCGGCGTAGTGCTTCTTGGCGAGATTGCCGAGCGCATGGGAGAGGCTCTTGATGCCGCCGGCGCGACAAAGGTGCACCGCGCCGCCTCCATGGAAGAGGCCGTCGAGCAGGCGTTTAAACTGGCCAGGCCGGGGAGCACTGTGGTGCTCAGCCCGGCCTGCTCCAGCTTCGATATGTTCGAGAGCTACGCTCAACGCGGCCGGGTTTTCCAGGCTGCGGTCGAGGCGTTGATCAGCTCTCTTCCATAACGATCAGCACCTGGTCTTCGTCGACGGCGTCTCCCTCTTTGATGAGGATTTCTTTGACGACGCCGTCGCAGGGCGCGGGCACGGGCATCTCCATCTTCATCGATTCAAGGATGATGAGGTCATCGTCTTCTTCGACCTCCTCGCCAATCTCAACTTCGATCTTCCAGACGGTGCCGGTGATGTGCGCGCGGACTTCTTCAGCCATGGTGTACTCCTTCCAGTATCCAGCGTGATTTGAGGGGCTCTATGTGACCGGAGAGTCATCGCATGGAGCCCCGAACTTTTCCAGTGGTGAGTGCTGCGACGCTTGTGAGGCTCAGCGCTTCTCAAGCCAGCCGGTGTGAATGTTGCCGGACTGGAAGTCGGCGTCGTCCATCAGCTCAATGTGCATCGAGAGATTGGTGGTCAACCCGCCGATTTCCATCTCGGTGAGTGCGCTCTTCATCTTCGCAATGGCCGCCGGACGATCGGGCGCGTGCACGATGAGTTTGGCAATGAGCGGGTCATAATAGGGTGTAACCTCACGGTCGGCATCGACGCCGCTGTCCAGGCGCACGCCTTCGCCGGTGGGGGCCTTAAAGGTCGTGATGGTGCCGGGGGCGGGCATGAACATCTTTTCGGGGTTTTCGGCGTAGATGCGGCACTCGATGGCGTGGCCGTCGATGGTGAGCGCGTCCTGAGCGATGGTGAGCTCCTCGCCGGCTGCAACACGAAGCTGCCACTCCACAAGATCGAGCCCGGCGATCATTTCGGTGACCGGGTGCTCGACCTGCAGACGCGTGTTCATCTCGATGAAGTAGAAGTTGCCGGCCTCATCGGCGATGAACTCCACGGTGCCCGCGTTGACGTACTCACTGGCGCGAACCAGCGCCAGAGCCGCCTCGCACATGCGCTCGCGCAGACCCTCGTGGCGAGCAACAAGCGGGGAGGGGGCCTCCTCGATCACCTTCTGGTGGCGGCGCTGCACGCTGCACTCACGCTCAAAGAGGTGAATGGCGTTTCCATGCGTGTCGGCCAGCACCTGAATCTCAATATGGCGCGGGTTCTCGATGTAGCGCTCCAGATAGAAGCTCGGGTCGCCGAAGGCTGATTCAGCCCGGCGCACCGAGGCCTGCACCGCTTTGCGCAGCTTCTTCTCATTTTTGGCCAGGTTCATGCCGATGCCCCCACCGCCGGCCGAGGCCTTGACGAGGAGCGGGTAGCCGATGGTCTCGGCGAGTGCGACGGCCGCGTCTTCATCGGCCACCACTCCATCGGAGCCAGGCACCACGGGCACGCCCGCCTTCTGGGCGAATTCACGCGCGCGGGCCTTATCGCCCATCAGCTCCATGACCTCGGCCCGCGGGCCGATGAAGGCGATGCCGGCAGCTTCCACCGCGTGCACAAAATCGGAGTTTTCGCTCAGGAGGCCATAGCCGGGGTGAATGGCGTCGACGCCGGCCTCGCGGGCGACCTCCAGGATACGTTCGGCGTTGAGGTAGCTCTTGGTGACGTGCGCCGGGCCGATCAAATACGCCTCATCGGCGATCTGGGTGTGCGGCGCACCTTCATCGGCTTCGCTGTAGACGGCGACGGTGCGAATTCCCATGCGCTTGCAGGTGCGAGCGATGCGCGCGGCGATCTCACCGCGGTTGGCGATCAAGACGGCTTTAAACATCAGCGAGTTCCTCATGCAGAAGGATATCCCCCAATAGAATCGAGGGAATGTCGTGGTCGTGGGGGCTCGCGTTGCGAGGTAGCACGAGAGCACAGAAGGGGTCAAAGATAGCCGAGGTCTGTTGCGATCAGGCGCGCGGCCAGCGCGCCGTCCCCCGAGGCGGTCGCTACCGAACGCAGCGGTGTGTGGCAGATATCGCCGATGGCAAAGACGCCCGGCAGGCCTGTGCGGCGATTGGCGTCGGTGTGCACAAAGCCCCGCGCATCGAGCTCAAGTCCGGGAACATCTGGTAGCACCGGCGCGATGCCGATGCGCACAAAGAGCGCAGCGACGCGCAAGGTCTCGCGAGCATCGTTGGCTTGAAGCGTAAGCTCGCAGCCCTCGTCGACGGGGGAGATTCGGGTCACCCGGGTGGGTGTAGGCCAGAGCGTGACCAGAGGGTTCTGGCGAGCCTCCGCCAGAAAACTCTCGCGAGCCCGAGGTGCGCAGCGCATCAAGAGGTGCACTCTGCAATCAAAGCTCGCCAGACGCAGCGCGTTCTCCAGCGCAGCGTCGCCACCGCCGACCACGGCGACCTCCCGGCCGGCAAAACGCTCGGCGTCGGCCATCGCGCTCTGGCTCACATGGCGCCCCATGCCCTCCAACTCACCGGGCACGCCCAGGGTGCGGTAGCGGCTTCCCGTGGCGAGTGCCGCGGCCTCATAGTGGCGAGACGGGAGCCCCTCGAAGTCGGCTCGCAGTGCGGGGCTCAGCGCTTCTGTATCGGGTAGCAAGCGCAGGAGGGTCGCCTCGCGAGGGCGAAGCTCATGTTTGGAAACCTGCTCTCGGAGTGCGCTGGCAAGCTCCCGGCCGTTGGTCCATTCGCTGCCCGGGAAGTTGCCGATGCGGTTGTTGACGCGCAGCAGCATCCCGCCGACCTCGCCGCGGGCGTCCACCCAGTCAAAGGGCACGCCGAAGTCATGCAGCCAGAGCGCCGCACTCACCGCGGCAACTCCTCCGCCGACGATCAGGGCCCGGGCCTCATCGCTCATAGCGCCTTCTCCGCACGTTGAAACTGCGCCATGCACTCCGCCCGCAGCTCGCCGCTGGCCAGTGAGCCACGGGCCTCGATCGAGATAAGCTCGCCATGCTTATGGGCCCCGCGCATCTCCATGCAGAGCTGGCGGGCACGCAGTCGCACAAGCAGCCCGGCCGGCTTGAGCGTGGACTGCAGGTGCTCCGCGATCTCGATGATCAGACGCTCCTGCACCTGGGGTCTTGCCGCAAAATGATCGATGACCCGCCCGATGCTACCAAAGCCTACGATGTGATCTGCGGGCACGTACGCCACATCCACAGTGCCGAAGAAGGGCAAGAGGTGGTGCACGCACATGCTCTGGAAGGGAAGGGCGCAGGTGAGGACCGGACGGCTGCTTCCGGGAGATTCGGTAAGCCCCGGAGCCTCAAAGGTGCTGATCTGAGGGGCGGGCTCGTGAAGTCCGCTGAAGAGCTCGTCCATCAACCCGGTAAAACGCTCCGCGGTGCGGGCGAGCTCCGGATCCTGGTCGGCGTTCAACCCCACTGCCTTCATAAAGGCTCGAAAATGCTCTACTGCCTCGTCACTCATTCGACCTGCACCGCGGGTTTGGCGTCTCAGAAGATGGTGTTCTGGTTGCCGCTATTAATGGGCACTCCCAGGTGGCGAAACGCGCTGGCCGAGGCCACGCGCCCGCGCGGGGTGCGTTGAATAAAGCCCTGCTGCAAGAGGTAGGGCTCGATCACTTCTTCGATGGTGTGGCGTGCCTCACCGATGCTGCTGGCCAGAGTATCAAGCCCGGTGGGACCGCCGCCGAACTTCACCACGAGCGCGTCGAGGTAAAGGCGATCCAGGTAATCAAATCCCGCTGAGTCGACTTCCAGCCGCTCCAGGGCGTAATCAGCCAGCTCATCGTCGATGGTGGTGTGATTTCCGACCACAGCGTAGTCCCGAACCCGGTTGAGCAGGCGGTTGGCGATGCGCGGGGTGCCGCGGCTGCGCCGGGCGATCTCAAAGGCTCCGCGCTCCGAGAGGCCGATGTCCAGGATGCGTGCCGAGCGTTGTAAGACTGACTTGAGGTCGTCGGCGTTGTAATAATCCAGGCGCGCCACGTACCCAAAACGGTCGCGCATCGGTGCTGTCAGAAGTCCGGAGCGGGTGGTGGCGCCCACGAGCGTAAAGGGAGGCAGCGTCAGCTTCATGTTGCGGGCGTGTGGTCCCTCGCCAATCACAATGTCGAAGTAGAAGTCCTCCATCGCCGGATAGAGGTTCTCCTCCACAACCGGTGAGAGACGATGGACCTCATCAATAAACAGGATCTCGCCCTTTTCCAGCGACGTGAGAATGCCGGCCAGATCGCCTTTCTTCTCCAGCGCCGGGCCGCTGGTGATGTGGATATTAACCCCCATTTCTTCGGCCAGGATCTGCGCCATGGAGGTCTTTCCCAGCCCGGGCGGGCCGCTAAAGAGAATATGATCAAGCGGCGCCTGACGCATTTTGGCCGACTTGACCATCACCCGCAGGTTATCCTTGATGGCCTGCTGGCCGACGAACTCTTCAAAGCGCCGGGGGCGCAAATACTCGTCAAACGAGACGTCATCGCCGGTAGGCGTCATCTCGATGTTGGGATCGCGAGGCATAAAACGACTTCCTCAATAGGTGGTGCGTGGGTGCGGGCTCAGGCGTATCGGAGCGGCTTCAGCGCAAGAGTTTTAGCGCCATGCGCAGAAGCTCCTCGACGGGCTGATCGTCGGTGGCCTCGCGGGCAACATGATCGACGGTGTCGTCAACCATCGCCGGGGGATACCCCAGGTTTTGCAAGGCGCTGCGCAGGTCGTCGATGGCAGAGCGCTCAACGGTGGCCTCGCCCACAGAGCGTTCAAAGCTGAAGTCGCCCAGCGCGTTCTTGAGTTCGAGGATGAGTCGCTGTGCTGTCTTTTTGCCGATGCCGCTGACTTTGGTGAAGGTGTCCACCCGGTCGAGTTCCACGGCCATGACCACGTCTGCCGGGTCGAGATCGGAGAGCACCGCCAGGCCAATTTTGGGGCCGATGCCGCTGACCGAGATTAGTTTGGCAAAGAGGCGGCGCTCATCGCCGGAGGCAAAGCCGTAGAGCTGAATGGCGTCTTCGCGCACGCTGGTATGAATCCACAATGAGACTTCGCCAGCCTCATTGGGGCGAAGTTTACCGGCGCTGCCCACCGGCACAAAGACCTGGTAGCCAACGCCGCGGACGTCGAGGATGACGCTGTCGAGTTCAGTGGTGAGCAGACGGCCTGTAAGATGTGCGATCATAGGTAGAGTTCCATCCTGAGAGCATGTTCAGCGTTACTCTATTGCAGGCGGCGCTGAAAGTCGAATGCCTGACAGTGGCAAATCGCAACCGCCAGAGCATCGGCGGCGTCCTCGGCGAGCTCCCCGCGCAGGCCCAGTTGCACGCGCACCATCTGGCCGACGGTATCTTTGGAGGCGCGTCCCCGGCCGGTGACCGCCTGTTTGACCAGCGTCGGTGCGTACTCGTTGAGTTCGAGATTGGCGTGGCTGAGCGCGAGCAGGGCGACGCCTCGGGCCTGCCCGAGCTTGATGGTCGACATCGCATTTCGCGCCACAAACACGCTTTCTACGGCGGCCTCATCGACCGCGTACTCGTTGAGCACAGAGCTCAACCCCCCGTAAATGATCTCCAGGCGCTCGATGAACGTTTTGGCGCGCGAGGCGTTGATGCGGCCGCTGGCCACGTGTTCGAGCTCCTGGCCGCGTTTATTAACCAGGCCGTAGCCCGTAAAACGGCTTCCGGGGTCGATGCCGATGACAATCACAGAGGTTCCGGGGCTGGACGAGGCGTTAGTGCGCGATGTTCAGGGTTGCGATCCAGGCGTCGATGCAGCGGTCGATGATCGCGCAACAATGCTCAAAGACCTCGCGGGTCTGTCCCACCGGGTCGGGAATGCCCGTCTCGACCTGCTGCTCGGGATCAAAACGCCAGATCTCGACCAGGCGGCTCTGAAGCTCCGGTGCCAGTTGCAACAGGTGGCGGCTGTGGCGCGGCGACATCACGAGGATGTGGTCAGCCATGCGCATCAATGGCAGCGAGACGCCCTGGGAGCGGTGGTCGTCGAGGGAGGCGCCGAAGGGTTCTACGGCCATCCGGGCAAACTGGGCGGCGGGGCGGCCCACCAGTCCCAGGGTGCCCGCGGAGATCACCACGGCGCGCTGCTGCAATTTTGCGCGCAGCAACGCCGCCGCCATAGGTGATCGACAGATGTTGCCGGTGCAGACACAGATGATGCGGCGAGTGGTCATGGCGTGTTGGGGGGCGTCAGTGGGGCAGGGGAGTGTCGAAGAGCTCGCGGTACGAGGCCGGAAGATCGCGCTCGATGTTGGCGAGGGCAATACGTGCGCTTAAGTCCGCGCCACTGAGGGTATGCCAGTAGAGCACGCGTTTGTCAGCCAGGCTCTCGGCGTGCGCGTCCAGCGCAGCGAAGGTTTTGGCCGTATAGGTCGGATCAAGCTCCAGACCTGTATGGCGCTCGACCATCTCCATGACCCGCAACCCCTCAGAGGTCTCCTTGCCGTAGCCCTCCCCGATGAAGTCGTCGAGCAGGGTGACATCACCGGCGCAGATCTTAGGCAGCTCGGGACCGCCGGCGTCGCGAATAAGCCGGGAGGTCTTATTGGCCATATGTGCCGTGAGCGGAGCGTTGCACACCACTTTGTCGACCACGCGTACACCGACGATCTTCGTACGTAAGCCCGCCAGACGAGCACCCAGAATCAGGCCCGCGAGTGTGCCGCAGGTGCCAGCAGCCACGTAGATCACATCGGGCTCGGCGCACGCGCCATCCTCGATCTGACGGGCCAACTCCAGGGCGGCGTTGACGTAACCGACCACACCCAGGGGAGAGGAGCCGCCGCCGGGAATGTAGTAGGGGTTTTTGTCCCGGGAAAGCCACTCGCGGATATGCGTTTTGGCCATCGCAAAAGGAAGTCCGTTTTTCGACTCCACCGGGGTGAGAACGGGTTGCGTGGTGCTCAGAGCTTGCAAGACCTCCAGCACATGCGCGGTCACCGGCTGGGGGAAGTGCAGCGCGTGAGGCTCAAGTCCCACCTCCCGGGCATAAAGGGCGGTGGCCAGGACGTGGTGACTTCCCAGCGCGCCGACCGTCCAGACCCGTTCATGGCCACCGGCCAGGGCGTCGGCCAGAATGAACTCCAGCTTTCGCACCTTGTTGCCGCCGTAGATGCTGCCTGTGAGGTCGTCGCGTTTGACCCATAGCTCACCGATACCCAGTTTTTCGGCCAGTGCAGAGTACGACTCGACCGGAGTGGGGAGGTTGCCCAGGCGCACATGGCCCAGAGCGCGGGTGGCGGGGTAGCGATCGAAGATTTCCAGATCGTTCATAGACCTTCCCATGTGTTTTGAGCCGGGCGGTGTTACCTTTGCGCTCGTGATGTGGAAGTACTTTCACCGGTCGCGATGTTACTTTCAGCAGTGCCGTTAATGACCTTATCTTCACCCACTGGATGGAGCCTTCATGAGCAAGTCACGCAGCGACTACGACGCCACGCAGAAGTTGATCCGCGTCTACCCCACCTTTGATTCCCCCAAAACCCTGGTGCCTCGCGAGGAGCTTAGCGCGATGGGCGTGATCCTTCAGGCGGGCAAAGATGAGGAGGGTCGCGAGGTTGAGGCGATCCGCTACGTCTTCAACTCGCCGGAGAGCGCAGTATACAACCAGCAGGCGCTCTCCTTTATGAAGTTTGAGACCTATGTCGATCAAGGCGATGGCGAGCGCCCGGTCGATGGCGAGGACCCGGAGTTTGCGATACGCGAAGACTTCGGCATCGACGACTGAAGTATCGGCACCATGGGGGGGCGACGTTCGTTTTAGAGAAAACGCGTCGCGATAAAGCCCACGGCTGCCAGCACGAGTACAAGCCCGACGATGATCTGGGTGCGACGATCCATCTTTGCGCCGCCGGCCCGATCGACCTCCGCCGCACGAAGGCCCGAGGGGCCTACTTGCGCCGAAGCCGCGTCCATCTCGGAGGTGTGCTCAAGCCGCGGCAAGGAGGGTTGAGCTCCGGAGCGCTGTGCCGCCGGTGAGGAAGGCCCCGGTGAGGGAGCGTCGGCCAGGCCCGGCAACTCCGGGGAGCGGTGATGCGGGTTGGTTTCCGGCTCCAGCGCCAGCTCATCCTCTCCCCAGTCGTCCTCAAACGTTGGCTGCGGCCCGGAGCGCGCCAGCGACTCGCGGGCGACCGCGTTATGCGCACCGGAGAGGCGAACCTCATCGAAGAGCTCGGTTTTCTCGCTGGCGAAATCTTCGGGCACCGTCTTTAAACGCGTGGCATCATCGGGATGAGCGAAGTCGTCGTCGGGTCGTACCTGCGCGTAGGCCCCGCTTAAACGAACCTCTTCGGGGACCTCCTGCATCGGGGCGGTGCTTTCTTCGATCTCAGCCGCGGTGATAGGGGCAGGCACCGGCGTGGACGCTTTGCGTGCGGTTCGAGCTCGGGGGTCGCGGCCCCGAGGGCGTGTCTCTGCGGAAGCCTCCGGGCGTGCAAGCGCGTTCAGCGCTGGATCCTCTTGTTGGAAGAGGTCCCTGAGCAGCGTGCCGCTCTCAAGGCCGGTGTGTCCCGGGGCGATTTCGGCGAGCACCTGACTGAGCGCCTGCGAAAAATCGTAGGCGCTCTGGTAGCGGTCTTCGCGCTTGCGGGCCAGGGCGCGTTCCACCACCGCGATGAGGCTCTGCGGTAGGCTGCTTCGCGCCTGGTCGATCGGCGAAATCTCGGCCTGGCGGGCGCGCTTGAGCATCGTCAGCGGATCGTCGCTCTGGCCATAGGCCGAGCGACCGGTGAGCATCTCGTAGAGGCAGATGCCTACCGAGAAAAGATCGGAGCGATGGTCCAGCGGCTCATCCCAGGCCTGCTCGGGGCTCATGTAACCGAACTTACCTTTGATGACTCCGGCACGTGTACGTTCGCGCAACTTCGAGTCGAATTTGGCAATGCCGAAGTCGATGAGTTTTACTTCCCCGAGCACGCTCAGGAGGATGTTCTGCGGGCTGATGTCGCGGTGAACCAATTGCAGGGGGCGGCCGTCGCTCCCGATCCGGGTATGCGCGAACTGAAGTCCGTTGCACACATCGCGGGCGATTTGCACGGCCGTTGCCACCGGGATGGCGTAGCTTCGGCGGGCCCCTTCGGCGAGTACGGCGTGGAGGTCGCGACCGTTGACGTACTCCATGACCAGAAAGAAGTTCCCGTCTTCGCTGCCCACATCGTAGAGGCTGGAGATGTTGTTGTGGCGCAGCACCGCGATGAGCTTGGCCTCTTCGAGCAGCATGCGTGTGAAACTGCGATCGGCCGCCAGGTTGCGGTGCAGCACTTTGACGACGCAGGGCTGAACCAGGTCACCGTAACGCATCGCATGCGCCAGGTAGACTTCGGCCATGCCGCCGACGCCAATCCGCTCGATAAGGCGATAAGGTCCAAGTGATCGCACCGTGGAAGTCCTTGGGTCGGCAGGAGTGGCCGGGCAATATCAAAGGGCGTGGAGGACAGGCGGGGGGGCTCAAGAAAACCCGCGCGATGGGCGACGATTGTATCCCATCGCTTCACATTGACAACCGCGGCCACCGCACTGTTGCTGGCTTGACACTGATTTGGCGGGGCCCCTACACTTCGCCGGCGTTCTCGAAGAAATAAGTTGGCGTCGGCGTGCCAGTTCTTAGCCTTGAAGACCCAGCGAGGGTCGGCTGGACCGGGGCCGAAAACGCGCGCGCCGTGTCGCTTACACGGGTTGTGTCATGGATGAGACAGGGAGGATGGCGTACATGGTCACCAACGACAAGATTGAGAACTTCATCATTGAGCACGGCCTGCCTTTTGAGCAGGTTCAGGAAGGGCTGTGGCTGATTCACGACGAGATCGATTACATCGACAATATTGTCGTCTATCACACCCCGCCGGTGATCACCTTCCGCGTCAAGTTGATGGACGCTCCGGAGAAAGCCACCCGCGACGCACTTTTTAAGCGCCTGCTTGAGCTCAACGCCACCTCGATGGTCGCCGGAGCCTATGGCCTGGAAGACGACGCGGTGGTGATTGTTGATACGCTGCAGAGTGAGAACCTGGACCACAATGAGTTCCAGGCCACCATCGACGCGCTGGCCATTGCGGTGCGCGAGCATTACGAAGAACTTCGTGCCATCGTCGGCCAGCCTAAGTCGACCGCGCAGGCCTCGTCCTGACGTAAACGATCGTAGCAAGCGCTCATCAACGCCTGCACCACCTTGTTTCCGGCCTACCACTACCGCTGGAGCCTGTGAGCACAGCCCCGGCCACAGGTACATAGGAGAGAGAATATATGGGACTCTTTAATCGGATCGGCACGCTTCTCAAAGCCAACATCAATGACCTGATCAGCCGCGCCGAGGATCCGGAGAAGATCCTCAATCAGCTCATTCTCGACATGAAAGAGCAGCTCATTCAGGCCAAGAAGCAGGTCGCGGTGACCATCGCCGACGAAAAGCGACTCAAGAAGCAGCTCGACAATGAGCTGCAGCAGGCCCGTGATTGGGAGAAGAAAGCGATGATGGCCGTGCGTGCCGGTCGCGATGATCTGGCCCGTGAGGCGCTCTCGCGCAAGAAAGAGCATGACGACCTCAGCTCCGAGTTCCAGAAGCAGTGGGAGGCCCAGAAGGCTGCGGCCGACAAACTTCGCGACTCGCTGCGCCAGCTCAACTCCAAGATCGAAGAAGCCAGCCGCAAGAAGAACCTGCTCATCGCACGTAAGAAGCGCGCCGAGGCTCAGAAGACCATCCAGGAGACGATGTCCGGCCTGAGCGACACCTCGGCCTTCGATGCCTTCGATCGCATGAGCGGCAAGATCGAGCAGATGGAAGCCGAAGCCGAAGCCAGCGCCGAGCTCGCCGAAGGTTTCAGTGGCGACGATCTGGCTGCCAAGTTCGACGCGCTGGAAGATGACCACGGGGCCGATGAAGCCCTGATGGCGCTCAAGGCGAAGATGGGCATGGGGGCGGAGAAGAAAGAAACTCAGTTCGACTTCGAGGAGGAAGAGGCCGAAGAGAAAGAGACGGTCTCCGCCAAGCGCGGCACCTGGGATAGCGACGAGTTCTAAGTCGCAGCGCGTCAGCGCTGCGTCAGACGTACGATGGTCTGCGACGCTGCGGCCGAGCGCGCCCGATGGGCGTCCTCGGCCGCAGCGCGTTGTGCTTTACGGAGGTGAAGGTTGAGTCAGCACGATTCAGTGACGTCCACAACAGGGAGGCAGGCCCCCGCACCGGTGGGAGGTGTGCTCTGCGCGGGCTACGGCTCACGCCTTGCACCTCTGACCGATGTGTTGCCCAAGCCCCTGATGCCCTTTTTGAACACCCCCATGGTCGCCTACGCGCTCAACCATCTGGTCGGGGCGGGGGTGGAGCAGGTGGGGATTAACCTGCATCATTTGCCCGATGCGATTCCGCCCGTCGTCGACCGTCTCTGCGCGAACTTCGGGATTCGTCCGCGTTATGTACGCGAATGGGAGATTCTGGGGACGGCCGGCGGGGTGCGCGGTATCTGGCAGGGACTCGGAGAGACGGAGACGACTCTGATCGTGCTCAATGGTGACAGCATCATGAACATCGATCTGGCTGCACAGCTTCAGGCGCATCGCCGGAGTGGGGCGCTGGCCTCGATGGTGGTGCGCCCCCGCGCCAGCGACCAGCCGGGCCGCGTCTGGCTAAATGAGGCCGGTGAGTTGCGCGGCCTGCGCAATGCGCGCCACCCGAATGCAGCGTCGGAGTCACTCCGAGAGTACGACTTTACCGGCGTGCATTTTCTGGAGCCGGAACTTTTGCGCACCATCCCCCTCGAAGAGGGGTGCATGGTGGGTGATGTCTACATCCCGATGTTGGAGCGTGGCGAACGCATCAACGCGCTGATCAACGATGACTTCTGGGCGGCGCTGGACAATCCGCGTCTCTTCTTCGAGACAACCCGGCGCGTACTTCGCGAACCGGGGCTTTTTGCCCAGGCGCCGCTTCCGAAAGCCCTGGGGGAGTCGCTCTACATCTACAATCAGGAAACCATCGACGGTAAGGCCCAGCTGGCCGGTCCGGTGCTCGCTGGCATGCACACGAGCATCGAGTCGGGTGCCCGGGTGGGGCCAGAGGTGGTGCTCGACGGCGTTGAGGTCAGCAGCGGGGCGCGGATCTCACGGTCGATCCTGTACGGTATGGGGCGGATAGAAGGGGAGTGGGAGCGGGTGATGGCAGTGGCCGGAAAGGTCGTGAGTTTTTCACTCGACGACTGACGATGACACGGAGAGCGGGGCGCCTGGACGCCCCGCTCGTTTTCTACCGTCGGTGAGCACCTCGTTGTGCTCAGCCCATCAGGCCCGCGTCGGGTCGCTCAATGCAGAGGCTGGAGCGGCCATTCCCCTCCGGGGTAACTCGAACGCGGTATTCCACGCTTTCTTTTAACCCCTCGACGTGGCTGATGAGCCCGATCTGGCGGTTGCTACGCGATTGCAGCGCGTTGAGTACGCCGATCGCCACCTGCAACGACCCCTGGTCCAGGGTGCCAAAGCCCTCGTCGAGCAGGAGCGTCTCCAGCGGCATATGAACCTGGCGAAGATCGGCCAGCGCCATCGCCAGGGCCAGCGAGAGCAAGAAGGACTCTCCGCCGGAGAGGGTTGTGACCGGGCGTACGCTGTTGGCGCGGTTTCGATCAAGAATCTCAAAGTCGAGTTTGGGAAGCCCATGTTCATCGCGACGAATCTGGAGCGCGTAGCGTGGTGCCAGATCCTGAAGATGCCGGTTGGCGTAGACCGCGATGTTCTGCAGATGAAAGCTCAGGGCGTGGCGCTCAAAGGCTTTACCCTCGCCCTCGCCAATGAGCCTGTGAATGGTTTTCCAGTGGCCGTAGGTTCGGTTGAGCTCGTCGAGTTTTTTGCGTCCTTCGAACAGGCTTTCGCGCTTTTGATCGTCGGCGCTCAGGCGCTCTTTGAGGGTCGCGACCTTTCCGGTCGCATCGCGAAGTTGCGCCTCACAGGCATCAAAACGAGCTTCCATCGCATCGAGATCCTGAACCTCCTCGAGGGTTTCGGGACGCTTGTTTTGAAGTTGTTGCAGCGCATCGTCGGATGTCTTCAAAAGCTCTTCGGAGGTGACTTTCTCCTGACGAAGGGCATCCCGCAGCGCCATGAGGCGCTCGCGCTCCTCGGGGCCGAGCAGGGCGGCTTGCAGCGCATCAAGCGTCGCGACGGGAAGCGTCTCCAACATGGTAGTGAGCCTCAGGAGCGTTGTTTGATGGTTCCTGGCGGCATCTTCGAGCTCTGCCGAGTGAGACTTGATGCTTTGGTTGAGGTTTTTGAGGTGTTCTTCGGCGCTTTCCAGCGTCTTACGCGCATCCTCATAGGCCTGAAGCGAGGCATTTGCCTGCTTCTGGAGGTGCGCTTCGACCTCATCGGCGCTCTTCCCGTCGAAGATGGCCTGACGTTGTTTGCGGAGTTCGTCCAGTTCGGTCTCCCGCTTCTTTAACGCGTTGAAACGCTCGTGGACGCTTTCGCTCTCGCTGGTATGGCGAGCTTCAATCGAGGCCAGCTCTTTTTCGATGTGCGCACGTCGGGTCTGGAGCTCTTCCAGTTTGCCTTTGAGCTGGCCTCGGAGGGTACGCTCTTCTTCGAGGTTCGAGACATGCTGATCCAGGGCGTCGATGATTGTGCCGCGATCGTCACCGGCCTGGGTATGAAGTGGACGGTCCAGGGTGTGCAGCTGATCGGAGAGCGCGCCGAGGCGCACCCGGAGCTTGCGGCGGTCGGCGGCGACCTTTTCTCTGAGTGCGGTGATCTCTTCGGTAAGACGGGCCTCTTCGGCGGCGGCGTGATCACGTTTCGGCCCGAGCTCGGCGAGCCGTGACTCGACCTGGATGAGCTTCTCGCGCACGGCATTCAGCAGCGTGTCCGCTTTCTCAAGGTCTTCGAGGCGTTGGATGAGCGACCGAGCTTCGCCTTGCAGCGCCTCACTTCGCTCTTGGAAGTCCCGCGTGAGCGCGAGCCAGTCGGGGGAGTCCATGAGCGGAGCGTCCAGCACATCGGTGAGGATCGCGCGCAGACTTGAGACATCGTGCTCCAGGCGTTCGTTTAAGTCAGCGGCGCGCTTTTCAGCGGCGTCGGTTTCTGCCGCCACACGGCTCTGCTCGCTGGCGGCAGCCGTACGTGTTTGTCGCGCTGCCTCAAGCTCTTCTTCGATGCCTCGCAGCAGCTCGAGGGCGCGTTCCTGGTTGTTGCGAAGGTCTTCGTGGCCAAGAACGGAGCCGGCGTAAGGGTGGGTGGTGCTACCGCAGACCGGGCAGGGCACCTCGTCTTTGAGTAGTTCCCGGGCGTCAATCAGCCCGAAGAGGCGTTCTGCGAGAACTTTTTGTTCCTCGGCGACCTTGCGGGCGCTCTCTTTTTTCACGACGAGCTCGCCAGCGTTTCGAGCCTGTTCGGCGGCGTTGTTGAGCGCTTGCTTGAGCGTGTCGTGACTGGCCTCCGCGGCCTTCACCTGGGCGCTGAGTGCGGCGAGGCTTGATGCGCTTTCGGCGGCCAGGCGAAAGGTGCGGCTGTGGTTCTCGGTGCGACTTATCGCGGCAGTCCAGGCACGGCGCGCTTCGCTGACGTCGGGTTTATCGCCAAGGATTTTTTTGAGCTCGTCATGCCTCGACTCGTGGGTACGATGCAAAACCTCAAGCTCTCTCTCGGCTTTGCTGATGTGTTGCTTTAGGTTTTGGGCGCTCTGGTTGAGCTCGTTGAGTGACGCCTTAAACGCAATACCTCTGCGCGTATCCTCCTGGTTGGTGCCACGCTCACTCTGAAGAGCTACGATCTGAGGACGCATCGCGACGATGGCATCGCTTAGTTCTTCGGACCAGGGGGCGGTAGGTTGATTGGCCTGCAGGCGTTGTTGCTCGGCGTTAAGAGCATCAAGCGCCCGAGCTTTGCCCTCGCGTAGCTCCCGAGTCTCTTTGAGGCTTCGTTGAGACGTTGCAATCGCCGTGCGCTCAGTCTGGAGGTCTTGGCGAATCCGCGCGATCTGGGTGTCGAGGTGGCGGGCTTCTTTGAGCGGTCCGGCGCTATCTTTGAGTGCCCGGTCTGCGATGTCGCGCACGTTCTGTCGTGTGAGCAGCGCCTTTTGATGAAGCTCTACGGCCTCTTCACGTTCGGGGCGTTGCTGACGAAGTTCCGCCAGCTTGACCTGGCGTGCTTCGATGGCGGCATCCAGCGTGTTGAGGTCGCGGAGCGAGTCGCGGGCGGGCTCGAGTGTTTCGCTCAGGGACAGACGGCTAAGATCGCCGGCGTGGTTTTGAAGCATGAGCGCGGCGTCCAACACGCGCTTGTGATGGAGCTGACGCTCGCGTTGCAAAGCGTCGAAAGACCTGTGCCACTGAACGATGTCGCGCGCGGCATCTCGTGCCCTGGCGGCCTCGGTCTCGGCGAGTTTGGCCAGGGTCAACGCTTCGTCGAGTTCGGTGCGCGCGTTGGCATCAAGGAAGTCCTGAGCGTTGAGTTCGATTTCGAGGGTCTTCACCCTGTCCCGGGCCTCACGATGCTTCTCGGCGCAGGCGCGGCCGATCTGGCGGAAAAGGTCGACATCGGTGAGTTGTTTGAGCAGCTCCGCTTTGGCGTCTTCGTTGCCGTGGAGAAATTCGGCGAACTTCCCCTGGGGCAGAATCACGGTGCGCAGAAAGTCGTCGAGCTGCATCGCCCCGAGCACCTCCTCGAAGGCGGAGCTGTAGTACTTGGCGCGGTTGTCGTCCGCCAGCACGCGGGGATTGGGGTCATCGGGGTCGGTCAAGGCTTCGAGCTTGCGCTGGTCGCTCTGAATATTGCCCTCGGGTTTGCCGTGGGCGCGGCGTAGCGACCAGGTCGCGCGGAAGTACTCGCGGACGCCGGAGCCGTTGCGTCGGCTGAAGGTCAGCTCGGCCGCACACTCCCCGGTACCGCTGCTCATGATGTGGTGATTTTTTCGATCCTCATCTCGTCCCTGCTGATCGAGACGAGGTGTGCAGCCGAAGAGGGCCAGGCAGATGGCGTCGAGGAGTGTGGTCTTGCCAGAACCGGTAGGTCCGTGGATTAGAAAGAGCGGAACACCGCTCAGATCCGGGTCAAAACGCAGCTCATGGGTGCCGTAGAAGGAGTTCAGGTTTTCAATTTTTAAGCGATGAAGCCTCATGAATTGCCTTCAGGTTTCTTCAAGTAAAACATTAAGAGTTTGCTGTTCGGGGCTCGCCAACTCGAGGGGCGCGTCGTTGCGGGGCAGGAGGTCTGAGAAGGTCGCCATGATCTCGGACGGTGGCGCCTGATCCTCGTGGGCCGAGCGGTAGAGTTGCTCAAAGAGATATGCGGGCGTGACCGTCTCCAGGGGGATGAATTCCTGCTCACCAAGAGCGCCGGGTTCGCGATCGATGTTTAAAACCTCGCGAAAGGCGATGATGCGGGGGCGCTCTTCGGGACTAAACGTGTCTTCGATGGCCTCGCGGAGCCGCTCCAGGCTTCCAGGGCGCGTGATATCCACGAGAGACTCAATCGCAACATAGGGAGGGAGGGGGGCCGTCCAGGTGCGTTTGGTCACGAGCTCTTCGAGAGCCTCGGGGGTGTCGCGGTAGATGATCAGCGGGCGAAACTCCGGCACTTCGCGTCGTTCAATCACAACCTCCTCGCCGACATCGACCAGGAGCACCTGACGCGGGGTCTGCGCCTCATTGAAACGAATGGGCACCGGGGTGCCGCTGTACCAGACGCGGCCCCTTTCGACCGCGAAGCCACGGTGGATATGTCCGAGCGCGACGTAGTCGTAGTCCTCGCAGAAGATTGAGGGGGGCAGGGCGCCCAGAGTGCCGACCTGGTGGAGGTCGGTCTTAAAATCGTCGTCTCGGAGCTTCTGGGCTGCGGGCAGGCAGGTGAGATGGGCGACACCGACCAGGGGAAGATCGCCAAAATGCTCACGGGCGCGCCGGGCCAGCTCAGTGTAGAAGTTCTCAAAAGCATCAAAAAAGGCACGCGCCAGATCACGGTCGACGCCCTCGCCGGCGATTCTTCCGACGCCGAGGCGAGATTCGTGAATGTAGGGCGTGGCGACGACGACGGCCTGCGGGTTGCCCTCCGAGTCGGGGATGGGAATCAGGGCGCGATCCCAGGATTCGGGCTCGGAGGAGAGCCCACCGATCACATCGACGGAAAGGGCGCGCAACACCGGTGCCGGCGCATCGAGCTGGCTTGCGGAGTCATGGTTGCCACCCACCACCACAATCTTCTTGAGCGCAGGGAGGTCCTGGCAGCGGTTGAGGAAGCGGTAGTAGAGCCCCAGGGCGCGCGCCGGAGCCTGGGCGCTGTCGAAGACGTCTCCGGCGATGATGAGGCATTCGACCTCGGCCTCGCGCATGGCCTCGTAGAGCCAGGCGAGAAATCGCGCCTGCTCATGCTCCAGGGAGGCTTGCTCAAGTGTGGCCCCCAGATGCCAGTCGGAGGTATGTAAGATACGCATCAGCTCACTCGATTCTTAAGTCATTGCTCGATATGCTCAGGGGAGCGTATCGACAGGATGCTATCTCCTACAAGGCGCGCGTGGTGATGTGTAGCGCTGCAATGATCGTAGGAGGTGTAAAATAATGGATGAAGGGCTCCCGCCTGCAGGGTTGCTCTTTACATAGGGAGGTCGCAATGAGGCATCAACAAGGCAGCGGACACCGGCGCATTCGGAGAGGTTCGGTGGCAGTAGCGCTGGTCGCATGCGGGCTGTGGATGGGATGCAGCGAGTCGGTCGTCACCGCGGAGTGGGAGGGGGACGTGGGTGCTGACGTCGGGGGAGATCTCGACGCGAACGCGCCGGATTCCACCGTGCCCGATCCTCCCGACGGCGACAATCCTGACCCGGGCGATACGACGAACCCGAATGATCCAGATGGCGGTCAGGGAGACGCCTGCGACGAGGAACATGTCATTCCCAACCCGGGCCGTCAGGGGAGCGAGGCGTGTCGCCCGCAGGCCGGATGGGGCACGCAGGCCTATTTTGTTGCGACCCACGGCAACGACGCGAATGAGGGCTCGCTGCAACGACCTTTTGGCACCATCGGTGCAGCCGTTGAGGCGGCTTCGACTGACTCGGAGCGCGCCTTTGTGCTGGTTGAAGTGGGCACCTATGACGAGGTGCTGGAGCTTCGCGAGGGTGTGCATGTGGTGGGCGGCTATGCGTTTGGATGGCTCTACGATCCGAATGGGCGCGTGGAGATCTCGGGCGGCCGTCCCTCCGTCATCGGCGAGGACATTGAAGTGACCACTCGCCTGGTGAACCTGCGTGTCCGCGGTCAGGATGCGCCGGCTGGCGAGTCATCGGTGGCGATGCTTTTGCGAAACAGCCAGGGCGTGGTGCTGGAGAGCACGGTGGTGGAGGCCGGGCGTGGGGGCGCGGGTGTGGATGGAGGGGAAGGGGCGATGGGGAGCAATGGTCGAGCGGGAAGTTCCGGGGGCGATGCGCCGCCGCGGCGAGATCTGGCCGGTTTGCGATGCATCAATGAAGATAACCCACCCTCGCCGGGAGCCGGGGGGACATCGACCTGTGGGGCTCGGGGAGGACGCGGCGGAGATTCCGGATTTAACTACGGGAGTGGCCAACGCGGCGATTCCGGAAGTTCCGGTGATACGGGGGGCGCAGGCGGGAGCGGCGGTGATAGCCCTCAGGACGGTAGCGTGGGCTCGCGCGGTGGAAATGGCACGCAGGGGCCGTCAGGAGCAGGGGGTAGCGACGAGGGGCATTTTGATATGAACACGCTTCGATGGGTGGGGCAGAGCGGTGGCCCCGGCGGGCAGGGAGAGGCCGGCGGCGGTGGCGGTGGCGGTGGTGGTGGCGGCGGCTACCATAATGAAGGGACCTTCGGCGTCTACTGCGATACGTGGGGGGGCGCTGGCGGCGGTGGTGCCAGCGGAGGATGTCCGGGCACCGGTGGTGAGGGAGGCGGCCCCGGGGGGGCTTCCATTGGCGTGCTGCTTGAGAACGCGCTCTTTATCAGCCGCGCAGCAAGGATTGTGGGCGGTGTGGGCGGCGTCGGGGGGCAGGGCGGTCTGGGAGGCGCAGGCGGTCTGGGAGGCACCCCTGGCGGCGATGGTGGCAACCGCGAACTCGACAGCGGCCTGGGAGGCCGCGGAGGCGCCGGTGGCAATGGTGGTCAAGGGGGAACCGGTGGAGGCGGCGCCGGCGGGCCCTCGTTTGCGATCTATGCGACGTCCACGGTGACGCTGGCTGACCTGGGTGATGTGGAGGTTTCGGCCGGTCAAGGCGGAGAGGGCGGTGGTCCGGGAAGTGGCGAGTTGAAAGGAGCCGATGGTCGGAGCGCGGAGTTGGAAGTGGCGCCTTGATCTCGGCAAAGGCTCCCCGGTGATCGGCGGCGCGGGCCTCGTTGCCAGAGATGAAAAGGGCTCCCGAGTGGGAGCCCTTTTTTGTGCAGAGGTTCTTGCAGAATGCGGCTGTCGCCTACTCCTGAAACTTACGTTTCAGGTCGGCCAGGTCATCGCGGCCACCCTCGGTTTTTCGCGGTGTGCTTGATGCCGACGAGGACTCGCCACGCGCTTTGCGATCTTCGAGGCGGCTGAAGATCGCGTCGAGCTCAGCGCGACGCGGATCGAGGGTGTTGCCGATGTCGCTGAGCTCGCGCATGGCCTCGATGTCGGCCTCCATGCTGTCGATCTTGCTCGACATGCGGTCAAACTCGCGCATGGAGCGCGTGGTGTCGAAGGTCTCGTCCGTCACGAAATCAGCAGGGGTGGGATGCGACGTTCGCGGAGGGGCGGTGGGTGAGGAGGTGCGCTCAGGTGCGGCGTCGCCTTGCTCGCGGGCTTCCATGCGGCGGCGAAGCTCGGCGTCCCAGGCCGACTCGTTGCGAAGCGAGGGGCGCGCACCGTTTTGCTTACTGGAGGCCGCGCGCATCTTGCCGCGGGTGCCCTCGAGTTTGTGCTCCAGAGCCTCAAGTGCGCGGGCGATATCCTGCATGTAGGCGCGGTGTTCGTCGAGCTGGTCGCGCAGGCGACGGGATTCGACCATTGCCTTGTTTTTGACAACAAGAGCCTCGCGCGCCAGGTCTTCGTCGCCGTTGCGCAGAGCAAGCATGGCGCGGTCTTCCCATTGATCGGCTTTTTCACGCTCGCTGCGGATCTGCTCGATGATCTGACGCTCTCCGCGACGCAGCTCGGCCTGCTGGCGGCGCGCGTCGCGAAGGCTGGTCTCGACCTCACGCAGGTTTGAGCGAACCCCACCGCGCTCGCTGCGCGAGCTTTCATTGAAGTTCGAGCGAATCAAGAGGTTGAGGCGGTCGAGGATGCTCATAAGGACTCCCTGCAGAGGGGTTATTCGCCAAAAAGGCTAAGGTTGTTGTCATCGGCACGGCGAGTGCGCGACTCCGAGCTCCGGCCGCCGGCCGGGTCGGTCTGCGGCGCCTGGCCATCACGACCGTCGGACGGGAACGCCGGCGCTCCGGGTACAAGACCGGGGCCGCGCGAGGCGTCGCGGGTCAGACGCCCCTCGTGCTCCCAGCGACCTCCCACAGGTGGCGGCGCAACAAACATAAAACCTTCCAGCGCCCGGCGGTAATCCGACCAGCCACCGGCCCTCTCGTCACCGGTCATCAGGGGTTCGCAGGCATTCCAGCACATGTTCATGCGGCTGTCGATGAGGTCGAGGAAATGCAAGATCATCGCCTCGGCAGTGCGTGGTGTGACCGGTGATCCGTATTCAAGCCTGCCGTGGTGACTGAGCACCAGGTGCTTGAGGTGCGTGACAAGGTCCGCATCCAGAGGCGGCTCCAACCCGCGTGCCACCTGACCTACAATCTCGGCACCGCGGGCGATATGGCCTACCAGGCGTCCCTCGGTGGTGTAGTCGAAGCTGCGACGGTAGGAGAGCTCTTCGATCTTGCCCATGTCGTGCAGCACGACGCCTGCAACGACCAGATCGCTGTCGACAAGCCCGGGGTAATAGGTCTGGTAGTGGCGGGCCATCTGAAGGCCCAGGCGCGCCATGGAGAGGGTGTGCTCAAGCAGTCCGCCCAGGAAGTTATGGTGGTTGGTCACCGCCGCCGGCGCCTGCTTGTAGCGGGTGGCGAAGTTTTCGTCGCCGAGCAAGGCGTTGAGAAAGCGTCGAACCTCAGAGCTCTCAATGTTGCTTTCGATCAGCTCACAAAGCTCGTCGAAGAGCAGGTCAGCCGACCAGCGCGAATGCGGCATATAATCGGCCAGATCGACGCTTGCATCGTCCACGCGCTCCAGATCATTGAGTGTGATCTGGAGGCTGTCGCGGTAACTGCTTACTCGCCCCCGGATTGCCACGAAGTCATCGATGTCAGCGCGTTTGTCGAGCACCAGCGCGTTGTCCCAGGCGCGCACCTCAATGGTGCCCGTGCGATCCTGCAGCGTCATGCTCAGGTAAGGATCGCCGGAGCGCGTCTCCCGAATGCTCTTGGCAGCGAGCAGAAAGGTGGATTCCACCACCGAGTTGTCTTCAAGATCGGCAATAAACACTTTTGAGCGGACCATCGAGGCGCTCCATCTTCAGAGGTACATGTTTGGCGTCCCGGCACGGATGCGGGGCGATTGCTCAGCGTCACCGGCCCGGCATAGCACAGCGAGGAGGGGCAAAAAAGTGCGCGCTCCTTCGTATGCCGATCGCGTTTGCCCCCGTGGCGCGTGGCTTCCGACGTCGGGCAGCCGAATTGTTGATCCCGGCGTCCGGCGTGGCAGAATAGGCGCGAGAACGCCTCGTCCGAGTGTTGTTTGCCCGTGATTAAGAACAGGGATTGTTCGGGACGGCCACCCAGGAAGCACCTTGAGTCAGGATGACGCCCAAAACCCGCGCCCGCGCCGCGATACCTCGCCGGTCCATGATGACCCGGCCCGGGATTCTTCGCCCTTGACGATGCCCTCGGATAGGCCGCGGGAGATCGCCGCTGGCGAGGCGCGCCAGATCGTCAAGATCTGCAAGAGTTGCATGGTTTCGCAGAAGAGCGGCGGCGGCTACTGCGTCAAATGCGGCGCGCCCCTTGTGCCCATCCGAGCGGTGAAAGACAGCTGCATCGGTGATGTGGTCGGCGGGAAGTTCAAGATCATCGAGCCGATCGGCTCCGGCGGGATGGGCGATGTGTACCTGGGGCTTAACGAGAAGCTCGGCCAGCGCGTCGCGGTGAAGTTCCTCAATCAGAAGTTCACCTCCGATGAGCGCATTGTGTTGCGCTTTCTCAATGAGGCGCGCTCCTACTGCAAGGTCAACCACCCCAACGCGGTGACGCTTCTCGAGTACGGTCAGCATGAGAACGGTGCGCTCTATTTGATCACCGAGTTTATCGACGGGAAGAGTCTCACCGAGGTGCTTCGCGCTCAGGGGCCGCTTGAGCGAGAGAACGTCGTCTCGATCGGCCTGCAGGTCTGCGAGGTGCTCCGGGCCGCCCACGCTCAGGGTGTGATTCACCGCGACTTAAAGCCCGATAACCTGATGTTGATGCCCGCGCGCAAAGGCCGCTTTGCGGTCAAGGTGCTCGACTTTGGCATCGCCAAAATCGCCGACGATGATGATGCCCCGATGACCGAGACCGGCTCGATCTTCGGTACGCCGGAGTTCATGTCGCCGGAGCAGGCCAGGGGAGATGTCGCCGACCCGCGCTCGGATCTTTATGCGCTGGGCGTGATGCTCTTCTTCATGGCGACGGGGAAGTTGCCTTTTAAGGGCAAAAATAAGTTCGCGATCCTGAATAAGCAGCTTCACGATGCTCCGCCGCTCCCCAGCCTGGTCCGCCAGGGGGTGGAGGTGGACGAAAACCTCGAGGCGGTGATCTTGCGCTGCCTGGCCAAAGATCCCGCCGAGCGCCCGGCAGATGCCGAGGCGTTGGCCGAACTTCTGGAATCGGTGGAGGCTGGCGAGCGTGTGGCGGTGCCGCAGGGTGCCCGGGAGGCCGGGCGTACGGCGGCGCTCAAGCGCCAGGCTGCCGAGGCTCAAGGTTTGGCCGAGGCCAGTGAGGGAAGCCAGAGCGCCGATCTTCTTGATGAGGACGTCTCCAGCCCGAAGATCAGCGGTGAACTTCACCTGGAGAGTGGCCCGGTGGGACCGGTGGAGATGAGGCTGGATTCCGATCCCATCCCCGTCTTTCGGGCCGAGCTTACCTCGGAGCCGAATATCGAGGGTGAGGAGGCGTTTGCCTTCGGCGGTACCGAGGCCCCCTGGCCGCCGCGGCGCCGAAACCGTCAGCGCTCCCCGGCGCTGGTCGCCGCACTGAGCACCGTCGCGGTGGTGGGGCTGGCGATGGGGTGGAGCATCTGGCGAAACACCCAGGCTCCGGCCGATGTGGTCACCCAGGCCAGTGCGGAGGTCGGAAACGGGCAATGGGCGGGAATTGAAGCGGCGGTCGGCTACCTGATTGAAGCCGGTCAAATCGAGGAGGCGCGTCAGGCGCTGGCCGCGGCCGCGAGCGACGATGTGCGCGCTGCCGCCCTTGAAACGCGCATCAACCGCGTGGCTAATCTTGAGCGCCAGCTCGGCGCGGCCCTTGGAGCCCGACAATGCGAGCAGGCTCGCGAGCATTACGAAGCACTGCTGGCGCATGCTCCCGGTGCAGCCACCTCGAAGTTTGAAGCCGTGGAAGCCTGCGGCAAGACATCGGCGAAAGCTCCGGCGGCTGTGCGACCGCGGCCCCGGCCGCCGCAAAGCCCCGATCGGCAACCTCAACAGGAAGTCTCAAAACCTCCCGTCGAGCGCGCTCCCGAGCCCGAAGTTCCTGTCCTGCCCGCTGAAGAGCACTCGCCGGAAGCCCCGCTGGATGCCTCTCCCGTGGATGAGGCGCCGGTCGACGATGCCCCTGTCGATGCCGTCCCGATTGAAGCCCCCCCGGGCAGCGAGGCGCCGGTGGATGAAACTCCAGATCCCCGGAGTGACGATGCGGGAGAGCCTCCAGAAGATTCCGACTCCGCCCATGAAAGCGCTGAGGATGCAGGGCAGGCTGCGGATGAGGTGGAGTCGGCATCTTCGGACGATGAGGACGCCGATACCGGGGTGTCCGAGGATGGTATGGCGCTCCCGCCGCGTCAGCTCTAAAGAGCGCTCAGCCTTGAGTTGCGCGTGCGAGACCAATTTGCTAATTCGTGCAATTCGTTTGTCTGTACCCAGAATGCGCCCCGATTTCGCCAACCTGCCCCTCGAGGCGGGGGCGGACGATACGGGCGCTTAAGCCCGGAGATTCCGGGAGGTAAAAGACCGTGCTCTGTCATCAGTGTGGAAGTCCTGTCGAAGACGACGCGCAGAAGTGCCCCAACTGCGGGGTAGGGCTGCGTCGTGCGCGCCGCAAAACCAAAACCTCGGCCGAAGGGCTGCGCCGGATGACGATGGAGCTGAAGGCTCTCGACGTCCAGGGGCTCTATTTCCCGCCGGGAGAGGTCATTGCCGATCGCTTCAAACTCGAAGAACGCATCGGGGAGGGAAGTTTCGGCCAGGTCTATCGGGCCGAAGACACGCTCATTGAAACCGATGTCGCCATCAAACTTTTCACCACCGATGTGCTTCGCACGCCCATCGATGAGGAGCGCTTCTTAAAGGCGACGCGGGCCGCCCGGGCGCTGACCCAGCGCAATGTCGTGCGGCTGCATGACAGCGGCGTTCACAAGGGGCATCCCTGGGTGTCGATGCAGCACCTGGAAGGGTTGAGTCTCGACAAAGTGCTGAAGATGCGCAGCGAACGCGAGCAGCACTTTGATCTCGATGAGCTTGAGCCCATTGTTCAGCAGATCACGCTGGCCTTGCAGCATATCGGTCGGGACTACCCGCACGGCAACCTCAAGCCTCAGAACATCATCTTGATGCCTGATCTGCTGAAGGTGACCGACTCTTACGTGCTTGCTGCGCTGGCACCGGAGGTCTTTGCCGGTCGGGCCGATGAGAGCCCCTTTGTGGCACCGGAGCTGCACAGCGCCTCGGTGACACCCGATGCCAGGGTGGACGTCTACAGCGTAGGGGCGTTGATCAAAGCGATGGTGTTTGGCCCGGAGCACAGCGCGGGGAGCTATCGTGGAGATTCGCAACTGGAAGCGGTCGACGCGTTGGTGCGTCGTGCCATGGCCTTTGATCGCCAGGATCGCTACGCCTCGGTGGAGGCGCTAAGCGAAGACTTCTCGACGATTGTGGATACGGGACTTCGGCTGGCCAACGCCGGGATGGTCAGCGAAGCGCCGGCAGCACCGCCGGCACCGCCGGCTCCTCCCGGAGCGCCGGGGGCCGATCCTCTCGCGGTGGAAACGCCGATGGATATTGGCGAGCCCCTCGAAGAGGACATCGCCACTGTCGAGGTGAAGCGCTCGAGCCAAAAGCCCGAACTTATCGACATGCTGCCGACCAACGAGGTCGACCGCGACGCCCATTCGGCCGCTCCGAAAGCTCCGAGCGCTCCGGCTCCGCCTGCTGCGCCTCCGGCCGCGCCCGAAGCTCCGATGGCCAGCGACGAGCCTGAGGTCGACGTACGCCCGGCGGTGGTTCCCACTCAGGTGGCTGCAGCGCCAAAGGCCAAAGCAAAGCCGGCAAAAAGCGAGTCGAAGTCGCAGGCAGGGCTCATCGCCGCGCTCGTGCTGGTCGTTGTGCTGGTTGCTGCCTTCGCACTCACACGTGGCGACAAACAGGATAACACCGCCACACCGGAGCCCGTTGCCCAGGCGGAGGAAGTCACTGAGGAGCCTGAGCAGGCTATGGCGAGCGCTCCAGAAGAAAACGCTGATGCCGGTGACGATGACGATGAGGCCGCACGCCAGGCCTTCGCCTCGCTTCTCGCTCAGGCGGAACCCCGGGCAGGAAAGGCCATCAGCGACGCGACCGTCGCGGCTCAAACGCGCGCCGAAGAGCTCGCCGAAGAAGCTCGTCAGGCAGAAGCAGAAGCGGTGGCCGAAACTCAAGCCTCCGCACAAGCGCAGGCCGGCGCATCGACACCTTCCGCCGGAGCAGGCAACGGTGGTAGCGCGCGCCAGCCCTCGCAGACCGGCGGAGCATCGCGCCCGACGCAGCAAGCGTCTCGACCGGCTGCCAACGCTACCAACTGCCCGGCAGGAATGCTTCTTGTTCGTGCCAACGCGGGCAACTTCTGCGTCGACGCCTACGAATACCCGGGACGTGGCCGCACACCGAAAAGCCGCGTCACCTGGTTTGAAGCTCGCAGGCTCTGCGCTCAGGATAACAAGCGCCTTTGCGCCATGACGGAGTGGCGCTCGGCCTGCGGAGGAGCGGCGTTTCCCTACGGGAATTCCTACGATGCCGACCGCTGCAACACCGCTGACGAAGACGGCTTTGAGCGCAGCCTGGCTGCCGCCGGGAGTTTTGCCCAGTGCCGCAGCCGCTCCGGTGCCTACGACATGACGGGCAACGTCTTTGAGTGGGTCGAAGAGCAGCGCGTCGCCGGAGGCGGCTATGACAGCGAGTCGGACGTGGCATCCTGCCGTTACTCCTCGTCCAAGGCCCCCGGCTCCGGCGGGGCGAATATCGGCTTCCGCTGCTGCGCCACTCCCAACTGATGCCCCCGCTGTAGCGATGTGAGTTTTGCAAAGAGCGCGCCCTCGATGAGGGGGCGCTCTTTGGTTTTGCGCACCATGCTCCCCGGGCCGCTTGCAGACCGCACGATGGGCACAGGCTTCCGAGATGAGGTCGCGCATCCAGGGCGGCCCGTGGTATGAGCGCCTGCCATCCGCTGTGATAATGAGGACGGACTTCCATGATGTCTGAAGTGCTGGTCGACGCGCAGGTCGCCGAGGCGATACGTCGTCTCGAACTTCCCTTTAACCGCTACGGACTCGATCCCTACGGCATCTCCCGCGATCATCTTGAGATCTTCTTCTCGATGCTCGCGCCTTTCTATCGAACCTACTTTCGGGTGCGGTGTTTCGGGCAGGAGAACGTGCCGGCGCAGGGGCGAGTGATGGTCGTCGGCAACCACTCCGGTGGACTCCCGGTGGATGGTGCGATGGTGTTGGCCTCGCTGCTCCTCGGTCTGGACTCGCCGAGGCTGGGGCAGGGGATGGTCGAGAAGTTTGCCAACCGCTGGCCCTTCGTCTCCCATTGGTTTAGCCGGGTGGGGCAGTTTACCGGTCTTCCGGAGCACGCCGAGCGGCTGCTCGAAGACGATCGCTGCCTGATGGTCTTTCCCGAGGGTGTCCGTGGCACCGGCAAACTTTACCGGGACCGTTATAAACTGGTGCGTTTTGGAAGCGGTTTTGTTCGCCTGGCGATGAAGACCAACACACCGATTGTACCATTTGCGTTCATCGGCGGCGAGGAGGCCATTCCCACGGTGCGGCATCTCAAGGGGCTGGCAAAGGTGATTGGCGCGCCCTACATCCCGCTGACGAGCTACGGACTTCCATTGCCGCTGCCAGTGGCCTGCCAGATCTTCTACGGCAAGCCGCTGGTCTTTGAGGGCAGCGGGACTGAGAGCGACGAGATCATCCTGGGCCATGTCAATCGGGTGCAAGATGAAATCGCCGCGCTTATCGAGCGGGGACGTGATTGGCGTCGCGGCGCCGTGGAGCGCGGGGAGCTTGAGGGAGGTATGCGATGAAGGTGTTGATCACCGGGATCGCCAGTGCGCTGGGCCGACTACTGACGGCGGAGCTTTTAGGCGATGGTCACGAGGTGCTGGGCATCGACCGCCGCTTCTGGGCGGACGCCCCCGAGGGGGTGAAGATCTTTCACGTCGACGTGCGCAAACGCCCCGCCGAAGAGGTCTTTCGCACCGAGCGCCCCGACGCGGTCATTCATATGGCGACGGTAACGCACTTCACTGCCAGTCCGCAGGAGCGCTACCGCATTAACCTCGGTGGCACGCGTGTCGTGTTTGAGCACTGTGATACCTACGGGGTAAAACAGGCGATCTTTGTGGGACGTCACACCTTCTACGGTGCGGATGCGGAGTCGCCGCTCTATCATACCGAGGAGGAGCCTCCGATGGCGGTGAGCACCTTCCCGGAGCTCGCGGACCTGGTGGCCTCGGATCTCTTTGCGGGCTCGGCGCTCTGGCGCTTTCCGAAGATCGACACCGTCGTGCTGCGCATCTGCTACGCGCTGGGTGATGCCGGCCAGGGCACTCTGGCGTCATACCTGCGCGGGCCACGGGTACCCACGGTGCTGGGGTTTGATCCCCTCTACCAGTTCATTCACGACCGGGATATGGCCCGGGCGATTGCGCTGGCGCTCAACGCCAGGTTGCGGGGAGTTTTCAATGTGGCCGGGCCGCCGCCTGTGCCGCTTTCGTTGTTGATCAAAGCCACGGGGCGCAAGCAGCTCGCACTGCCGGAGCCTCTCTTTACCAGCGCTCTGGGGCGTTTCGGGCTGCCGAAGTTGCCGCCGGGCTCACTCAACCATGTCAAATATCCGGTGGTCGTTGATGGCTCGCGCTTTGCTGACGCCACCGGGTTTGAGCCTCGCTACGACGAGGTTCAAACGATGGACTCGTTTATGTGGGCGGAGTTTTAACGCCGGAGCGTCGGTGTGCGGTGACCTCTCAGTCTTTTGAGGGGCCCGGGATGAAGTGGGCCTCGATAAAGTCCGCGTCGTTGCGCCTGCGGCGAAGGCTTGCCAGGGCATCGTGAGCGGCATGCCGGACCTCCGGATCGTCGTGCTCACCGAGCTCGCTCAATCGCTGGTATGCCGCGTCGCTGGCGCTTCGAGCGAGCAGGGGAATGCGCTGATGTTGCGGGTCGAGCAGGAGGTTGGCGCCGGCTCTATCCAGGGCATGCAGGCCCTGTGAGGCGATGCGAACGAGGATGTCGGCGGCGTGGGATGCGGACTTCGCTTCGTCGCCGGAGGCAATGGAGATGAGCCGGTTGAGCTGGTCATCGGGCCAGGCCTCGGTGGCGCGCAGGCTGAGGGTATCGAGAAGTTCCAGGGAGGCGACCTCCAGTGGTCGATGCTGGCCTGGGAGGTTGAGCGCAACGATGCCGAGCGCTCGGAGCTCGGGCGTGGGCTCCTGCTTCGCATCGGTTGGAATGCGGCGAGCTACGGCGCGTAAGGTCCAGGCAAGGGCCATGACGACCGGAGCGGCGCCGGAGTGCTGGATGCGTTGCACGCTGATATCGGCTGCGCGGATGACCCGCTCCAGGGTGGCGTCCTCGAAGCTGCCAGGAAGATGCGCCAGGGCGCGAGCCGCGATTTCGCGCGTCGCGGGATCCGACTCCAAGAGCATGCTGACGAGCGCGCGCTCGACCTGCGGATCCTCGGGGCGAAGCGCAAGGGTGAGGGCCGCGCCGGCGTGCCGGGCCAGCGTATCAGGGTGGGGTAGGGCGCGACGAATCGCCTCCAACTCCGAGGCGCTGGCCGGTGGAGAGGCGCAGCCAGCGAGCGCCTGCAGCGCCAGCGTGAAGCGATCATGGTCTCGCGATTGAAGGTGTTTTTGGAGGGGAGCGCGCGCCCCTTCGTCCGGCGACGCAATGAGGATCTGGAGCGCCTGGTCGATCGGGCCTTCGTTGCGCTTAAGGATGTCGCAGGCAATGTCGGCGCGGTCCGGCCGCCGCCTCCATTCGCGCACCAACATTCGCCGGCGCGGTCCGGCCGACGCGATGAGAGCGTCAACGAGGTCTCCGCTCGCCCGAGGTTGCTCGCCATCAAGCGTCAGGTCGCCCAGGGCTTCCAGCGTGGCGCGAACATCCGCGGAATTCGACGTTTCCAGCGATGCGCGAAGGCTCTCCACATGCATGGCGGATCGGGCGTCGCCCACGCGCTGAAGCATGCGCAGGGCCCCGCCAACCACCTCCGGATCACGATCTTCGAGAAGATCTTCGGAGAAGGCGCGCGCGCGACCCCTCAGCGCGCTGTCGTCGTCGGCATGCTCTTCCACCAGCCGTTGAAGCAGGGCCATCGCCAGGGTTCGCCCGCTTTGCTCCTCGATAACGTTGGACGCATCGAAGATGTAGCGCATCAGCGCCAGAGCGGCCGAAGCATCCACGCGGGAACTGAGCCAGCGAAGAAGAGCGCGGTGAACCCGCGGGCTGAGAAGCCCCAGGCTTGCCAGGGCAACCTCCCGGGCCTCCTCGCCACGGGCGCTGAGCGTGGCCAGAATCTCATCCTGATGGATGGCGTCCGGGTGATCGAGACGAGCGATCGTACGGGCAATATCGCCGCGAGAATCGGGCATGACGAGGGCTCCGGTGGGGATGAAAAAAGCTGGCGCGAAGCTGGAAATCTCCAGTATTTATGCGGCCATCGTGGACTTTCAACTTTCTTGACACGATCCGGGCCCATGTTAGCATCGCAGCTGTCTGCATGTCAGCACAGCACCTATCAGACGCCGAATTCTTGCGACGAAGACCCCGGGAGAAAGGGGCGTCAGGAGGCTTTTTTGTCGAAGCACACTCTTCAGCACCGAGCGCATCGTACGGGGCATCGTGCCCGCGCGGTGGCGGCCTACCTTTTTGGTCCGACCCTCTTTCTGGGCGCCTGCGCCCAGCAGCAACCCGTGGAAGATGCACTCACCCGGGCGGAGCTCGTCGAGGTCCAGGAGCGCGTGGAGGATGTCGAGCGCACCAATGGACGGCTGACCGTTCGTATCGAAGAGATGGAGCGCCAGCTGGTGCTGATGCAGGACCGCGTGGAGGCGAATCGCATCGTCTTGCAGCGTCGTGGTTATCTGCGCAACAGCCATGAGGCCTTCGCGCAGGCGGAGCCCTCACGGCCTGCGCCCGCGCCGGAGTCCCATTATTCCCAGCGCGCTCCGCAGCCTGAGAGCTACTACGATGGCTACAGTGCCAGCCCGCAGCCACCGGTGGAGCGCCGTCCGGTCACGCATATTCCGCTCTCCGACCAGCAGTCCGGCCGCCAGCAGGCGCCGGTTCAAGAACATATCGAGATCGTGGTCGAAGAGTCTGACGCCAGCGACGACGAGACGGTGGTCTTTACCAACGAGGATCTGGCCGCGTACTTTGGTCAGGAGCAGCAGACGCAGCCTGCGCCGAAGAGCAACACCTCGGGAGGCTCTCGCCGCGCCCAGGCGCCGGTCACCGATGAGCGACTCGCGACGCGTGAGGAGGTTGCACAGGCAGCACCGGCTCCGGCGTCCTCGGCGCCCCCGCAATCCCAGCGCGAGCTTCTGGAACTCTACCAGGAGGCGCTGACCAGCTATCGGGCCGGCTCGTATGGCGAGGCGCTTGAGGGCTTTGAGACCTTTCTGCGCGGGAAACCTCGCGAAGACTATATCGACAACGCGCTCTACTGGATCGGCGAATGCCACTACGGGCTTGGCAATTTCAGTCAGGCAGTCTCCCAGTTTGAGCGCATCCTCACCGAGCTTCCCGGCGCAGCCAAGGTTCCCGACGCGATGCTGAAGATGTCGCTGGCCTACGACCGACTTGGCCAGCCGGGCAGGGCGGTGGACCTTCTGCGCAAGCTCAGCGAAGAGTACCCCACAACAAACGCCGGCAAGCTCGGCATCAAGCGCCTTGAGGAGCATCCCCACCGGGATGCAACGTGAGAGCCGACGTGGCAACATCATCAAAAACGCGATGAATGAATGTCCTCTCTACGGGGCATGACACACATCTGGAGCAGATATGTCGAAAAAGAAGGTCGGACCCAGCCTGCGCCGTGGCGCCTCCCGGGTGATCAACGGTGGGATTATGGCCGCGGTGAGTGTGGCGATCTTTGGGGTGCCACCTCTGCCCCAGGCGCAGGCTCAGTCGCCCAACGTGTACGCCAGCGACCTGCCTGACTACCACGTGATTCGCGAGGGCGACACGATCTGGGACCTCTCCGGAAGTTATTACGGCGACCCCTACCAGTGGCCGCGGATGTGGAGCTACAACGCGCATATCACCAACCCGCACTGGGTCTACCCGGGCGATATCGTCTATCTGCAGGACGCTCCTAAACCGATGGCATCGGCGCAGGGGGCATCACCGGCGGCAACCCAAAATAACGCCCAGACTACTTCCAGCGGTATGTACCTGCCTACCGGCGGCATGATCACTGCCGAAGAGCTGGCCTACACCGGTCGCATCATCGGCTCGCCCAAAGAGGCGACGATGCTCAGCGAGCATGACTCGGTCTGGGTGGGATTCGGAGAGGACGCCTACACCGAGCGCGAACGTGAGGAGATCCGCGAAGAAGAGCGCACCGCCATGGAAGAACAGGAGGTTGCCGTCGGCGACCGCTTCGCTGTGGTGCGCCTTCAGGACGAGATCACCGATGAAGAGGGCAACGCGCTCGGTCAGAAGTACATCGTGCTGGGAAGTGTGGTGATCACCGAGGTCTCTGAGAATCACGCCGAAACGGCGATGATTGATCAGTCCTGGCGAGAGATGGAGCGTGGCGATGTGCTCGTCCCCTATGAGCGTCAGCTCAAGGCGGTGCAGCCGCGGCAGGCCGAAGACGACCTCATCGCTCATATTGTGGATACGCTTCAGCCGGGCTTTGCATTTGGCACCGACCAGTATGTGTTTGTAGACCGCGGCGCCGAAGACAATGTGCGCGTGGGCAACCGTTTCTTCATCTACCAACGCTTTGAAGGGCTGGGACGTCCGGGCGCAGCGCCCGATGACGAGATTCCCTGGCAGCGTGTGGGCCAGGTGCTGGTCGTCGATGTGCGGGAGAATTACTCGACGGCCATTATCACCAAGGCCAGTCGTGAGATTGTGGTCGGTGACCGGCTGGAGATGTACGCCGGCTACTGAGTTTGTGCGAAAGAATCGGGCGTGATGAGACGCCCGATGCGAGAGCGTTCCCGGAGCGAACGCAGTGGCAAGACGCCCGAGGCCGATATGATGGCCCGGGCGTTTTGTCGTTCTGGTCATCCAGTCAAACCACCCAAAACCCGCGAAACAACGTGCGTTGTGAGCGGGGGTTGGGCGTATGTCGCTTCTTAAGGGAAGGGGTGAAGGTTTCGAGACGTCGACATCACATCTCAACTTCGGCCCGTTGGCCCCCCGGGCAGCGCTTCATGTTGACGAGTTAACATAATATACACTATCGGACATTAAGAAGCGGGCAAAAGAGAGGGGCGCAGATGGTGATGCTATGGTGACATCGCCATCTGCGCCCCTGTTCAAAAATATGGGACGCTTTTTATACACGCTTCAGGATGGTTTGATTTTCTCCATCAACTGCGCAAAGAACCCCTTTTTCTTATTCTTACGCATATCCATCAGGCGCAGGCGGCGCTTGGCCTCCACATTGCGGGGATTGTGCTGCATCGCCTGATGAAAGAGCCCTTCGGCCTCGCGTGTGCGGCCGAGCCCTTCGGCAACGACCCCCATGAAGGTGAGCAACCAGTCGCGGTCGGTAAGCTCCATGCTGATCGTGTCGAGTTCTTTAAAGATCTCCTGAGCCCTGGTGCGATTGAGCGGTGTTCCCTCGGCATTCTTCTGGATGAGCAGATACTCGGTGTAGACAAAGTGCGCCCTGTACTCCAGGTCGTCAGCGTTGTTCTCGCTGGCGATTTTGAACTGCTCATGCGCGCCGGCGTGGGCACCAGTCTCAAGCATCTTCTGGCCCTTCCGAAACGCGTTTTCCGCGGTGAGGATGGAGCTGATATCGGTGTTGGCACCGGTGAGTTGAAGATCGTATTCGGCGCGCTTCTCCGGGTCTGTGAGCACCTGGTGGGCGGTGTTGATGGTGGCGAAGATCTCCTGGACGAGCTTTTTATCATCCCCCAGATCATGCGCGCTGAAGCGGTCGACGTGCCACTTCTTGGCGAGCTGGCGAAACTCTTTGGTGGCCTGCTGCTTGATGATCGCGTCATCGAGTCCACTCGCGAGTCCCAGAAGATCGTAATAGCTGGTCTCGGCCAGGCTCTGATGCATCTGCCGAATCTCGTGGCGTACGGCTTCGGTATCTTGACTCATGCTGGGGGCTCCTCAGGGGAAACGTCCGCCAAAACTGGCGGTCTGACGGCGAATTCAAGCGCCCGAAGTCTACTGAATCGTGTGTGCAGTGACAACGCGTCATGTCGGGCGCCAAAAGACCAAAAGAAAAGCCCCTGCAGCGCGGGGGCTGCAGGGGCTTTTCTAAAGTGGCTACGCAGGGACTTGAACCCCGGACCTAGCGGATATGAGCCGCTCGCTCTAACCAGCTGAGCTACGTAGCCTTGGGAGTGTCTGCGGTGTTTTTACCGCCGACGTGGCGCAGATAATTAGGCCCTTTTGGGGGGGGCGTCAAGACTGTTTTTCAGTCTTGGTGCAATTTTTCGCAAGCCGGCCAGAAATTCGCGGGAGGAATTTGACACTCGGTTGTTCCCGGGTACAACGGAAGTCCCCGTCTGGGCACAGAAAATTACACATGAACTTCATTCACACCGAATCGGCGACGCTTTATGAAAAAGCCAATCTCAGGACGAGATCGCGTCTGGACCACGATGGTCACCACCGCCGCGTTAACTTTCGGGGTCGTAGGAGCGACCGTGATGACTGCCGGGGCCAGCCCCCCGGTGCAAGAGGTTGAACGCGCCCAGCAGGTCGCCGAGCGGGCTGCGGCCACCGACGGCGCCGTGCGCACGTTGCGCCTGAGCGCGGCGCGCGAGGAAGCACAGGCGCAGGCTCGCCAGCGCGCGGAGCGCCTGGTGGGTGTGGCGAGCAGCTTTGAGCCGGTGGTATTCCCGGCTCTTCCCGACAACTGGGTGGCTGCCGGTCTTGATATCTCCAAAGCGGAGGTCGTGGGCGATAAACTCATCCAGACACTTCCCAGCGGTGCGCGTGTGGTGCTCACCCTGGATCCGGAGTTGCAGTCCTACCTCGATCAGATGCTTCAGGCCAATCTCGTGCCCCACGGCGGCGTGGTGCTCATGGAGCCGCACACCGGCCGTGTGCTCGCCATGGCCGAGAACTCCCGTCGCGGGCAGGAGTTTGATCATTTTACCCGCCAGGCGCAGGCCCCCTCGGCGTCGGTTTTCAAGATCGTGACGGCCGCGGCACTCCTTGAGGGCGAAGGCGTCGATCCTCACCAGGAGGTTTGCTACCACGGGGGCACCCGGGGGCTGACCGTACGCAACATCGAGGGAAGCCCCGGGCTTGATAACCGCTGCAACGATCTTGAAGGCGCCCTGGCCTGGTCGATCAACTCGCTGATCGCCAAGCAGGCTTTCAACAACCTCTCTGCCGACGAGTTGTTGGCCTGGGCGGAGCGCTTTGGCTACAACCAGGAGATTCCCTTTGAGCTCCCGGTGCAGGTCAGCGAAGCCTACCGGGTTGAAGATCCGCATGAGCGTGCACGGGCGGCAGCCGGCTTCTGGCACTCGCACCTGAGCCCGATTCACGGCGCGATGATCGGCGCGGCGATGGCAAATGAGGGGGTGATGATGCGCCCCACCCTGATCGACCGCTATGAAGCACCCGACGGCACGACGCTCTATGAGTTTGAGCCGACGGTTTTCCGTGAGGTGATGACGCCGCAGACCGCGCGTAAGCTCAGTGAGATGATGGTGACCACGGCCGAGCGTGGTACGGCGCGTCGCTATTTCGGTCAGAACCGCCTTTTCCCGCGCTCGGTGGAGGTCAGCGGCAAGACCGGCACGCTCTCCAACCAGGAGCCCTTCCTACGGTTCACCTGGTTCGTTGGCTTTGCCCGTCATAAAGAATGGGAAGGCGATCGTGGTGTGGCCGTGGCCGGTCTGATGGCCAACGATCCGGCCTGGCACCTTGTGGGGCCGCAGGGCGCCAGTGAAGGTCTGCGCCGTTACTATCAGCTCGCCAGTGAGCGTCGTCGAACTATCGATGAGGCTGTTGCCTCACGCTGAACGAAGCTGAAAAGCCGTCAGTACCAAAGAAGGCCGCCTCCCCATCCGGGAGGCGGCCTTCTTTGCGTTTTGCACGATGCGCTGGCGATGCTCAGCTCTCCCGAACCGCCGCTTCTTCCTCGGCGTAGCGTTGCTCGATGGCTTCGACGGCAGCGCCTTGCTCCTCCCAGGCCATGAGCACCTCAGTGAGTTCTTCCTCCACCGCATGGAAGCGCTGGTTGATGCCGGCGACCTCATCGCCGGCATCGTAGGTCGCCGGATCAGCGAGTTTTGTCTGGAGTTCGCTATGTTCGGTTTCCAGCGCCTCGATCTTCGCTTCGAGCTTTTTGAGTTGCGCGCGAAGCGTGCGCGTCTCGGCGTCGCGGCGCTTGCGGATTTCGGCCAGGGCCCGTCGTTGGTCTTTGCGGGACACCAGGGGGCCATCCGACACCGACGAGGACGGGCTGGCAGCGCTCACGGTCCCCTGCCCCTGGTCTTCGGACTCCAGCTCGCGTTCGCGTCGCCAGCGAAACTCCTCGTAGGTGCCCGGGTAGAGCTTGAGCTGGCCGTCCTCGACAAGCACGACTTTATTGACGACCTCATTGAGGAAGTAGCGGTCGTGGCTGATGACGCAGAAAGCCCCCTCGAAGTGCTTGAGCGCGTGCTCCAGCACCTGGCGAGACGAGATGTCGAGGTGGTTGGTGGGCTCATCCAGGAGCAACACGCCGGCGGGCTCCAGCAGCATTTTCGCCAGCGCCAGGCGGCCCTTCTCCCCTCCGGATAACACCGAGATGGGTTTGTGAACGTCGTCGCCGCTGAAGAGAAAGGCCCCCAGGATCGAGCGCACGCGACTGGCCGACTCCATGGTGGCGCTGGCCTCCATCTCCTGGAGAACTGTGCGCCGAAGATCCAGCTGATCGACCGAGTGCTGCGCGAAGTAGCGGAGCTGCACATTATGCCCTTCAACAACCTCGCCCTCATCGGGCTGAAGGCGTCCGGCGAGCATCTTGAGGAGCGTGGTCTTTCCGGCGCCGTTAGGGCCAACGAGCGCGACGTGGTCGCCGCGCTCAAGCACAAAGTCGACGCCTTCGTAGATGATGTTGTCGTCGAAGCGTTTGGAAACCTGCCGGGCCTCCAGAGCGACTTTGCCGATGCGCGGAGGGGCCGGGAACTCAAATCCGATGGTCGCCTCGTAGTCGGGCGGGACCACGATACGTTCGATCTTCTCGAGTTGCTTGATGCGGCTCTGGGCCTGGCGGGCCTTGGAGGCTTTATAACGAAAGCGCTCGATGAATTCTTCGATCTGCGCGATCTCTTTGGCCTGCTCGGCTGCCTGGGTGACGATACGCTCGCGTCGTTCGCGGCGCTCCTTGATGAAGTTGTCGTAATTGCCCTTATACAGCTGAACCTGGCCGCCGCTGAGTTCGGCGATGGTGTCGACGAGGCGGTTCAAGAAGTAGCGGTCGTGGCTGATGACGATGATGGTGCCCTCGTAGCCACTCAAGAACTTCTCGAGCCATTCGATGCTCTCCAGATCAAGGTGGTTTGTGGGCTCATCGAGAAGGAGCACCTCGGGCCGAAAGAGGAGCAGACGCGAGAGAAGTGCGCGCATCTGCCATCCCCCGGAGAAGGTCTGAATGGGGGCGTCCATCTCCTCGTTGCTAAAGCCCATGCCGGCGGCAATCTCACGGGCACGGCTGCGAAATTCGTAGCCGCCGCGCACCCGAAACTGCTCCTGAAGGTCGGCGTAGGCCGCGCTGGCCTGTTCGCTGCTCTCGCCCCTGGCGAGCGCCTCCTCGGCCCGCTGCAGGTCACGCTCCATGTCGAGCAGATCCTGGCGCCCTCCCAGCACGAGGTCGAGCACACTGCCCTGCTCTTCGACAGCGAGCTCCTGAGGCAGGTAGCCCACGCGCACACCGCGCGGCTGGATGACCTCGCCGCGGTCGGCCTCCTCCTGGCCGACGATAACTCGGAAGAGGGTCGTTTTCCCGGCGCCGTTGGGACCAACCAGGCCGATTTTCTGACCCGGTGAGAGCTGCCAGTTGAGGTTTCGGAAGAGCTCGTCGTTGCCGTAGGCTTTGCTGATGGTGTCGAGACGAATCATAAGGTGCATCTCCGCGAGGAAGTTCCCGCGAGGTATACCGATGACGCGTCGTCCGGGCAACGTTGCAGGCGCGGGATGCCCCCCGCAAATTGACACCCTTTTCCAGCCACTGCTATCGTCCCTGGTACCTTCAGGATGATCACATCCGGGGTCCGAAGGCGGCATCAGACGCATTCCGACCGGATCTTTTACGCCCAGGAACAACGATGAAACGATGGTTCTCTGGCATCTTCGCCATGGTGATGTGCACCGCCCTGCCCTCGGCACACGCGCAGGAGGCGCCTTCAGATTCAGCGCAGGTGGTGGTGCTACGCTTTGCCAACTCCGAGGTGGATCAAGCGGTGATGGATCGCTTCTACACCGAGCTTCATGATGCACTGGAGGCGACCGAGGAGATGACGCTGGCCCCCGGCGGCGAAGTCACCATCGATGATCTTGTGATGATGGGCGGATGCAGTACGCCGGATGAGGCGTGTCTGGCCGGTCTGCAGGATTTTGTGGCTGGAGAGCGGCTCGTCTACGGCTCGATCCAGCGCAGTGAAGATGTGCACATGTTCTCGATCTACCTCTTCGACTTTAAGACGGGCACGTTCCTGGAGCGCATCGAGGAGAAGACGTTGAGGGGCGATGACGCCTGGGTGTCCCGCGGGATACCGGCCGTGGTCGAGCACTTCGTCTGGGGGGAGAGCGCCGAGGTTCAGGTGCAGGTCAGCGGAGGCGTTGAAGTCGAGGTGAGACTCGATGGCCAGGTGGTCGGCCAGGGCTCGCAATCCCTTGACGGGGTGGCGCCGGGCGAGGCGGTCATCAGCGCGCAATCTCAAGACGGCGAACAACGCATCGAACGCGTCATTCTTCGTCGTGGCGAGAATCCGGCGGTGTATTTCACCTTTGAGAATGCGATCGATGAGGCGCCGGCCGTCGCATCGCGTGCTTCGCTGTTGCCGGGTGTGGGGCTTGCTGCCCTGGGCGTGGCTGGAGTGGTCGTGGGGGTCGTGGGCCAGTCGCAGCTGGGAGGCCTTGAGACCGACGCTGAAGCGCTGGTGAACGGGCGTCGGGCGCTTGCTCCGGGAGATGTATCGCGGGCGGAGGAGCTCCAGTCGCAGATGGACCGTGCGCATACCATGCGCATCATCGGCTTTTCGGCCGGTGGACTTGCGTTGGCCGCCGGAGGGTACTTGATCGTGCGTGCGATGGGGGCCGAAGAGGCGGAGCGCAACGCGCTGAGCTGGGATGTCGGCGTGGGCGCAGACAGTGTGGGAGCCAGCGTACGTCTGGACTTCTAACCCGCTTTGCTCGGCCTGCAGAGCGCTTGCCACCGAAGCGTCGAAGAGCATTCCGAATAAAAAAACGCCCGCCTCGCACATGTGCGAGGCGGGCGTTTTTTATAAAGCACGATGAACCGTGGCTCAGTCGATGCGCGCCAGGCCGTACGCTGCAATCGCGCGCATCAGCGGGTTATCGCGGCCGAGATAACCACGGAAGGAGGCCTCCATGTCGGCCTGCCCTTCCCTCGCAAGGGCCCAGGCGGCAACAATGGCTGCAGGCTCCTCACCGAAGAGGCGGACCACGCTCTCAAGCGTCGCGGTGTTCTTCGAGTCAGCGGCGCTGGCAAGCTGATAGACAAGCTCGGCCCGCACCTCCGGATTGAGCCCCGCGGAGGTCGCCAACTTCTGCGCGAGCGGCAACAACGTCTCGCGGTAGCGCTCCAACTGGGAGATCGCGGCCTGGCGCACCCGGGACGAGCTGTGGTTGAACATCGCCGTATAGAGCGCCTCGCGCATCTGCGCGCTGAGCTGCTGCGGGTTTAGCGCGTCGGTGAACTGCTCCGGCGGGTTACGAAGCGCGGTGCTGATATGGCGTTGTGCCGATTCAGGCGCGAGCTTCAGCAGCCCGACAAAGGCGTCCCATTGCACGTCGAGGTTGCGGTCGCGAAGAAGCATCTCGAGTGCCTGGGCGGCCTCGGGAACCCCGGTGTTGATCAACGATGCGACGAGCTGGCGTTTGACCTCCGGATCCTGGTCGGTGGTCAGGAAGCGCATCACCTGGACCGAGCCGCGATCTTTGATGTTCCCGAGCGCCTCAACGGCCGCCAGGCGAACCTCTTTGTCGCGCTCGTTGGTCACGGCGCGACGAAGGCCGGTGAGCGCCTCGGGGTTTGCGATCTGGCCGAGCCCGCGTGCGCTGTAGAGGCGAATCTCGCGCTGTCCTTCAAAGAGCCCGCGTCCCAGGTGCTCCAGGGCCTCGGCCCGACGGGTCAGGCCGAGCGCCTGGACGCCGACGAGACGCTCATTGAACGTGTCGCTGCGGAACATTGCGACGAGTTCCTGGTAGACAGCATCATCACCGGTGATGGCGGCGAGCTGGTAAAGCAGCTCGCGGTCGCGCTGATCTTCGGTAGCTTCGATAAGGGGGCGAACCTCATCGAGGCGCACGCGAGCACGATGCTCGATCAAGAAGCCAAAAATCTCGGCGCGCTCCGCCGGTTCAAGCGCCGAGGCGTGCTTGAAGAGCGGCGCTGCGCCTTTATCTTCGCCAAGACGCACCAGCTGGCGAGCCGCTTCGAGTTTGACCGCTTCATCGCGATTCTCGAGGGCCTTTTCCAGCACATTGATCAGCTCAACGCGGGCGTCAGGTTTGTCGAGAAACGCGGCGGTGATGGCGGTGGCATCTTTGCGGACGCCCGCGTCGCGGCTGCGCAGCATGGATTCTGCAAAGTTCAGAGCTTCGGGGTGTGCCGTGTACACGGTGGCCACGCGGGCATCCTCGCGCAACTCGGCACTGGTGCTCGTGAGCGAGTCCTGGAGCAGGCCGTAAAGATCACCGCTCTGCTGCGCCAGATAGCGGAAGACATCGCGGCGCGTGGCGGCATCTGCACCGTTCAGTGTGGCGGCGAGCAGGGTTTGCTGAACCGACGCAGGCAGGGCAAAAACCAACTCGCGTAGATGCGCATATGTCGTGGTGCTCTCTTTGAGGAGGGACGCACTATAAGCGGTCGCGCTGCGATCGCCGGCGAGCATCAGCGCAAGCCCCACTGCCAGCTTCTCGCGCTCAGCTTCAGCCCCCTTTTTAGCTTCCAGCTCCCGACGCTGAGCGCGGTCGGCAGTCTCACCGAGGGTGAGCAGCGCGGCGACGCGCACCTGGGGGTTGGCATCTTCCTCAAGCTGCTGCGCAAGCTCGCGGGCCTCATCCCCGAGTTCGGCGGCGTAGCTCGCCGGTGCTGGCGCTACAATCGCGGTCGCCGTCATGGCGGTCAGAGCGTGTTTCCACTTCATCGCTGCGTCCTTTCCAAAAAGTGCGCCCAGACAAAAGCGCCGACCCGCTAAGGTCGGCGTCATTGGCCGGCACAGAGGGGGCCTTAGCCGAAGTATTCGGACATGCGGGAGAGGATTCGCTCCTCAACCTTGCCCTTGAAGGGGCGGGTAATAAGGCTCAGGTCGATGTCGATCATCACATCGGATTCGGTCACCTGAAACTGCCCGGTAAAGCCCTTGCCTTTGATTTTGGCCTGCGACTTATCGTCGTTCCAGCTGATTTTGTTGACCAGCGCGGGGAACTCGCCCTCGATATCGGTGACGATACCGTGGACTTTGGTTTTGGCTTCTTCGGGGTTCATGCCGTGCGGGCGCTTGATGGAGATATCCGACATAGGTCTGGCTCCTGTTCTGGCGAGTCAGGCACGTACCTGCTCGTCATAGGTTTGGATGGCCGAAGTGGCCAGAAATTCAAATGTAAGGCGCGGAGACGGTAGCAACCGGGCTTTTCGCTTGTCAATCTAGCCTTGGACCGAGGAGGCTTTGGCCGACGCGCTATCGCTGCCGGGGAGGCTCTCGCTCCTCGTGTCGGTCCCTGCAAGGATGATGTGATGGGCAGATTACTTGCTCCCCCTTTTAGTAGGATGTTAGTTTGACGTGACGTCTTCCCCACCGGTTCAATGATGTGCCCTGTACTTCGAGGTCAGGATGAAAACGCCCAGGATGCTGATGATCGCCGCCGCGCTCGCTCTGAGCGCAGCATCGGTGGATGCCCAGGCGCAGACGATCAAGCGCTACGATGACGCCGGCGACGGCAGTCAGTCGCAGATTTATATTCCGGGGATGCCCGTGCCGCAGCCCGCCCAACCGGCCAGCGGTGGTGAAGGCGGCGGTGAGACTCAGGAAGAGGCCGGCGAGGAAGGCGCAGGTGAAGGTTCGTACCAGATCTCGCTTTACGGAACCCGCAGCGACGCCATGCGTCGGGCGGAGACCGCCCAACTCGCCAATCGCCCCATCGGTGAGCTCTACCGAGGGGTGATCCCGGGCACTCGCGATGAGCTGCCGCATCTTTCGGACGCTCGTCGCGAAGGCGCCCGAGCGGACCGTCCTAACCAGTTGACCTGGGTGGGTTTCCAGCCCGAAGCGTCACGTACTCGGGTCTTCTTCCAGAGCCCGCGGCCGATGAGCTACCGCGTCAATCGCGGTGTGGGAGAGAGTCCTTCTCTTGTCCTGGTGTTTGAACATGCGGAGATCTCGACCCGTAACTTCAGCCGTTTTATCGACGCGAGCTACTTTGGCCGCGCAGTCACCCGTATCGACGCGCGTGAAGTAGGCGGGGATGTTGAGGTGACCATTCTGTTGCGAGAGCAGGTCGAGCCGCAGGTCAACGCCCAGGGGGAGTACCTCTACGTCGACTTCCCCCACCAGGGGTCGGAGAGCGATCTGTCGAGTGTGAAATAGTACCTGGGCCGGGTTCGACACGATGACGCGACGACGGGCAGGGATCGGAACCGCAGCGCTGGCGTTGTGTTTAAGCCTCGCATCTGTGGCGACAGCTGAGCAGCCCGATTCAGACCAGGGTGCCGGCGGGCTTGAGCTCCCGCCGGCTTTCGCGTTTCTTGAGACGCTGGAGCGCGCCCACAACCGCACGCGTTCAGCGCTCTGGCGTTGCGCCGGAGCGTCGGAGGCGATCTGCCCCTGTGTATCACTCGATACCGACGGCGAGCAGGTGAGCCTGGTTGAAGTCGACGCCCGTGGCAGTGAGCTGCGCGTCGCCGAGTTGCGAGTGCGTTCGCCGCAGGCGTTGTGGGTGGCGCGTGACGTGGTTTTGGAGCGCGGCCCCGGAAGCCGCCCACGAGCGACGCTGGGCGAACTTCGCTGGCGGGGCGCGCACGATCCGACGATCTTCCGTGCGGAACGCGCGTTCGCTGACTGGAGTCAGTTTCTGCTGGAGGCTCACACGGTCCGCTGGCAGCACGGGCTCAGAGGTGTTGAGCGCAGCGAGCTGCCGTTGTGTGATGCCAGGAGTGTGGACGCCCTGGACCCGAGCTGGCCGGATTCCTCCGGTCTTCGTCTGGATGAGGTTCGCTTTGCGGGCAATGAAGGCTGGAGCTTAAGCGGAGCTGACGTGGCCGGGCGTCTCCCCGTGGCCAGGCGTCTGCCGCCGGGAGAGCGCGTCAGTGGGCTGGTGCCCCCGGCGCTCCGGGTGACCCCGGGAGGCGCACAGCTTGAACTGGGCTACTTTTGGGCGGCCCCTTCCCTGCTTATGCGCGCCTCGCTGGACAGCGCTCACATCGCGGGCGTCGGAGTAAGCCGGGTGACCCGGCCGGTAACCTGCGCGTCGGGTCGTTGCCGCTTGCAGGCGTTTCATCTCGATGCGGCTTTCGGACGTGACGCGCAGACGGCGGTGAGCCTCGATGGCGAACTCAGCGTGGGGGATGCGCGCCGGCACCTGGGAGTCGCCCTGGAAACATGGCAGGTCTGGGGTGAGCCGGAAGCGACTTCGTGGCACAGGCGTCGCCTGGAACGCAATGCCCTCTTCCGCGATTGGCGCCTGCAGCGCGCCGGCGTGAGCTGGGCGGGAGATGCCTCAGTCTTGCAGATCAGCGCCGCCCACGCCGACCTCCCCTACGTCGGCAGCGATGCCAGCGTTGAGATGCCGGGAGCCTCGGCCGTCGATCTTTTCTACGGCGGCAGGATGAGGTTCGGTGCTGCACACGCCGAACTTCGACTTCATCACAGCGAGCGACGTGATGCCCTTATGAAGGGTCGCTTCGGCGAGGCTTTTCTGGGCGTCCACCGAAGTTATGGCGACGCTGGCCGCGCCTGGGTGCGGCCTCGCCTCAACCTTCATCTGGGCTGGGCCGATGGGATGCCCGGCGAGGCGACAGAGCCACCGACGGGCCCGGCCAGTCGCGCCACAGCGGACGCAATCGTCGATGCGGGCATCTCGCTACGCGCTCAACTCGGACCGGTCGCCCATGCGCTCGCGCCGCGCCTGGTCGTTGGGCGACGGTCTCACGTCGGCGAACGCCTGGATGCTCAGGGAATGGCTCATGCCCCGGATGCGCCTCGCCTTCGACTTGCACAACGTGATGGTGACTTCAATCTGGCCGGAGCGGTGGTGGACCAGGCTCTGCACTTCGGTAAAGGTTGGGCACTGAGCTTGCCCCTGGGCGTGATGCTTACCGATAACGGACGTGCGCAACACTGGCAGACAACCTACCAGGGCTCGCTGCGCCTTGTGGCACCGGCGTTGCGTCGACTCATTGTCAGCGTCGATGCCATGTGTCACGGGCGCTGCGAGCAGCCGAGCTTCGGCGCGCGGATGGAGATCGCCTGGTTCGGCACCCTTCGCTCCCGCCACGTGTTCTGGCGAGGGTACGGATACCAGCCAGCTTCGCCCCTTTTTGATTCGCGCTTACGCACCGGTTATGCGCAGGGCTGGCAACCCGAGCTCGCCCGCGTCGACGCGTCGACCTTCTACACCTCGGCCGTCTTTGCGACCTGGCGGCGCTGGGGCGCGGAGCTGCGACTTCACGGAGACGTACAGACCCTGACCGAGCGTGGCGGCGAATTCAGCCTGCGCTACGGATGGCCGGAGCTCGGCTGGGCGCTCAGCGCGAACGCTGCGGCCTGGCCGGCGGCCGGAAGGTGGGCGGGCTATGTCGGCTTTTCGCTTCTCTAAAGTCAGTGGCGAGCGCGTCGACGCAGGCGCTCCAGCCGTGGATGATCCGGCTTGAGAGCTTCCAGCCGATCGATGGCACGGCGGCTCATCGCATGGTTCTGCGTGTTGATCGCAAAGCGCGCGCAGATCACAAAAACTTCCGGATTATCCGGCTCCATGCTCATCGCCTGAGTCAGCAGCCTGGCGGTCTCGTCGACCATCTCCCGACTGGTCGGATCGAGCTTAAAGCGCGTGTACGCCAGGTTGGCCAGGATGATGCCCCGAGAGGGGTCGTAGGTGACCGCACGAGTGAGGACATCGTTGGCGGCGTTGAAGTCGCCCAGGCGCAGGTAGGTCAGGCCGTCGCGAAAGTAGATGTCGCCCATGGCGGCGGCGTCCGGTTCAACGCCGGGGACCTCCGCTCTGGAGGGCGAGGCAGCCTTTTGATTCTGTTGCAGCGCGGGTTGCTGACGCGACTGAATCTCGACGACCGCGCGGCCGATGGCCCGACGAATGTCCAGCGCCTTACGCGTCAGGTCCATATCTCCCAGACGCTGGAAGTTCTCGGCGCGGTAGAAGCGTTCGTAGCGCTCGTAGCGGCTGCGCACCTCGTCGATGTCGGAACCCGGCGCCAGGTTGAGCACGACATAAGGATCGGCCGTGCTCTGAATGCGCTCGAAGTCCTCATGCACAATCGTCTGGATGCGGCCCAGGCGGCTGGCGCGGTCATCGCTCTCGTCGGGATTACCCATGAAAATGCACTTTTAATCTGGACGGAAGTGTGTTTTGAGTCCGGAAAAGTCGTCGCTGGCGAGTGTATCAGGAAGAGCGCGCGGCACAAAGGTTGTGGCAGGGAGAACGATGAGCATCGACGTAAAAAAATTGTGCGCCCCCCCCGACATCTGGAACCGTCCGGCAGGGGATGTGTCGCTGGGGGATGTGGAAGCCTACGATTACGCCCTGCCCCCCGAACTTATCGCCGAGACGCCGGCGGCCCATCGCGAACACGCTCGCCTTCTGGTCTACGAGCGCGATGGCGAAGCGCTTACGCATACCCGTTTTGACACGATTGTCGATCATCTTCGCCCGGGCGATCTTCTGATCTTCAACGATACGCAGGTGGTTCCCGCACGGATGGAGGCGTTTAAGGAGACCGGGGGGCGTGTCGAGCTCCTGGCGCTGGAGGTGGAGCAGCCCGCTGGCGAGCACCGCTGGAGTTCGCCGGCCGACGGAGGGCTGCTGCATCTGCGCTGCATGACCCGCAGCTCCAAGCCCCTGCGCGAAGGCACGACGCTGACGGTGAAGTCCGGCGATGACGCCCATCCGGTGGAACTCCTGGAGGTGTCGCCCGGTCGCGCCCTGGTTACGATCGCGTGGCCCGGCAGTGCCCTGGCGTTTCTGGAGCGTTTTGGACGCATCCCGCTTCCTCCTTACATCGAACAGCGTCGCCGCGAGTCGCAGGAGGCGGTGGCCGTTGATGACCGTGTGCGCTACCAGACGGTGCTCGCCAGTGAGCCCGGCGCGGTCGCCGCGCCGACGGCGGGACTTCATTTCTCTAGAGCATTGCTTGAAGAACTTGAGCAGCGAGGGGTGGAACGAGCCACGCTCACGCTGACTGTGGGCCCGGGGACGTTTAAACCGGTGACCACCGAGACCCTCGACGATCACCCGATGCATGCGGAGGCGTACCGCATCCCCGAAGGACTTAAAGCAAAGGTTGAAGCATGCAAGGCCCGGGGGGGACGGGTGATCGCGGTGGGTACAACCTCCGCGCGTGCCCTGGAGGCCGAGGCGCGGCGTGAGGAGCCCCTTTTGCCTGGCTGGCGCCAGACCTCGATCTTTTTACGCCCCGGTGACCCGTTGAAGATGTGTGACGGGCTGGTCACGAATTTCCACCTCCCCCGCTCCACGCTGCTCGCACTGGTGACGGCTTTTGTCGGCTACCCGGCGATTCGTCGCATCTACAACGAAGCGGTCGCGGGTGCCTATCGATTCTACAGCTACGGCGACAGCTCGCTGCTGCTCTGAGCCCCTGCCCCACGGGGCTCCAAGGACCTGATCTTATGACATCGATCTCCAACACGGTGCGTTGCGAGACGTTCTCGTTTCGCGAGGTAGCTCGAGACGGCGCGGCACGCGCCGGCGAGTTGAAGCTAACCCATGGCACGGTTCAGACGCCGATTTTCATGCCGGTGGGTACCGTGGGCACGGTCAAAGCGATGCGCCCCGATGAGCTCGCCACACAGGTGGAAGCCCAGATCATTCTGGGCAATACCTACCACCTCTACCTCCGCCCCGGGCTTGACGTGGTGCGCGCTCACGGTGGGCTCCACACGATGATGGGCTGGGACCGGCCGATCCTCACCGACTCGGGGGGCTACCAGGTCTTCAGCCTTAAAGACCTGCGCAAGATCCGCGAGGAGGGCGTGGAATTTCAGGATCATATCTCCGGCTCCTACCACCTCTTCACCCCGGAGAAGGTCATCGAGATCCAGGAGACGCTGGGTAGCGACATTATGATGGCCTTTGACGAGTGCCCGCCCGCCGGCGCCGAGGAGCGCTACATGCGTGATAGCATGGCGCGCACCACCCGCTGGGAGAAGCGCTGCCTGGAGGCGCGCACCCGCCATGATTGCGCACTCTTCGGCATCGGCCAGGGAGGCACAAGCGAGCAGCTTCGACGCGAGCACCTCGAAGAACTCGCCCCCCTCCCCTTTGAAGGGATGGCTATCGGGGGGTTGAGCGTGGGTGAGGAGACCCAGGCGATGTACGACACCGTCGAATTCACCACGCCGATGATGCCCGATGAGAAGCCCAAATACCTGATGGGCGTGGGCAAGCCCGAAGACCTCGTCGAGTGCATCGCCCGCGGCGTCGATATGTTTGATTGCGTGATCCCCACGCGGAACGCCCGCAACGGCCATTGTTTTACCAGCCGCGGAGTCGTGGTCGTGCGAAACGCCGTGCATAAAGAAGATCTGCGCCCGCTCGATCCGGACTGTGATTGCTACACCTGCCAGAACTTCTCGCGCTCCTACCTGCGGCACCTGCTGAAAAGCGGGGAGATGCTCGGGCCCCAACTCTGTACCCTGCACAACCTGCGCTACTTTCTGACGCTGGTAGGCCAGGCGCGCGAGGCGATTGTCGAGGGTCGGTTTGAAGCCTTCCGCAAACGCTTTCACACCCTTCAGGCCGAGGGTGGCTCACGCTGAATCCGGCCTGCGTGTGATGCGCAGATGCGCTTTCTGGGGGCGCAGGCCGGCACCGGCGTGCGCTTGACCCGCCTTCGGAAGGCTGCTAATTCACAGCGTCCTTGCGAGCCGGAGAAATTGCCCTTTTGCTGCTGCCGGGAAATAAAACCCTTGCGGCGCCGGGCTATGGCCTCGCCATGCATTCTAACCTGAACCTTTCATCGCTCTCTGCGGTCTGGAGACCTCGCCCATCATGCAAAACCCCGAATTTTTGATACTCGCGCAGGCAGCCGGCGCGGCGAACCCGATGCTGAACCTGGTCTTTATCGGCCTGATGGTGCTGATTTTCTGGTTCATCGTGCTCCGCCCTCAGGCCCGAGAGGCCAAAGCCCACCGTGACTTTGTCTCCGGGCTCAAAGCCGGCGATGAGGTGATCTCCGCCGGCGGGCTCTACGGCAAGGTGGTGAGCATCGACGGCGCCATCGCCCACGTCGAGCTCTCCCGGGGGACGAAGGTCCGTTTTGACCGCAACAAGCTGCACCCGATTGCCGGTGGGGCCATCGTCAGCGAAAGCGTTGATGCTGAGAAGGCGAAGAAAGACGCCGGGAAGACGAAGAAAGACGATTAATTAAGTGGCGGCGTCCCCGGACGCCTGCCCCGAGAATGTGTCCGGGCCCCGATGGTTGTGGGGCACGGCTCGCGAATTGACGACAGAGCGCGCATTGCCGCCCGGGCCAGGAAGGCCTCGGAGCGGCGGCGCGCTCGAACGGAGTTTCGGTTTTATGAAGAGCTCACTGTACCGCTGGGGAGTTGTTGTCGTGGCCTTTCTGGCCGCGCTCTACGTGCTGACCCCCACGATCATCGACTGGTCCGATGGCAAACTCGACGGCGCGCCCGGCTCGACCGATGGCGTCGCCTCGATGTTTCTCAAGACCAATGAGGCCACCGGTCAGGTGACCTGGGAGGGCATCCAGCCCTTGACGCTGGGCCTGGACCTGCAGGGCGGCCTGCTTTTGCAGTACCATGTCTACGTCGACCGCGCCGTTCAGGACCGCCTCACCCGTATGGCGTCGGACCTTGAAGAACGTCTGGCCCAGGAGAAGGAAGGCATCGAGGTCGAAGCGGTCCACCCCCCGGGGCAGACGTATATCGATGTGACGTTGGGAGATGCCGCCGACAAGGCGCTCTTCACCGACGACTTCATGACCTTCTTCCCCAGCCTGCTGAAGATGGACAGCGGCAGCAACACGCTGCGCCTGGAGATGGACCCGAACTACATTGAGGAGACCAAAGGCTTTGCGGTCACCCAGGCCATTGAGACCATCCGCTCGCGTATTGACGCGCTGGGTGTGGCCGAGCCTTCCATCACCCGCCAGGGCATGAGCGATATCGTCATTCAGCTCCCTGGCATCCAGGAAGAGAACATCGAGCGCGCCAAGGAACTCATCGGTCAGACCGCTCAGCTTCGCTTCCAGATGGTCGATGACGATGGCACCAACCAGTTCTTCGGCCAGTTCCGCGGCCAGCTCCCCGAGGGCTTTGCGCTGCGCAGCATCGATGGCGGCTACTTCTCGGTAACCCACCAGAGCAAGGACGCGCTCAAGGAGTTTTTCGCCGGCCGTGCCCCCGACAACCGTGCCATCGGCTACCAGTTCCACCCGGTTTACATCGACCGGGAGAACGGCATCATCGACGAGCAGCAGTCCTACTGGAAGACCTACCTGGTCTACCGTGAGGCGGAGCTCACCGGCGACTACATCCAGGATGCGCGCGTGGCGGTCGACCAGCAGTTCAACCGTCCCTACGTCTCGCTGAACTTCGACGCCAAGGGTGCCGAACTCTTCGGTGCGACCACCACCGAGTACACCGGACAGCGTTTTGCCATCATGATGGACGACGAGGTCAACAGCGCGCCGGTCATCAATGAGCCGATCCTCGGCGGCCGCGCTCAGATCACGCTCGGCTCGATGCAGTCCTACACCGAGATTCAGAAAGAAGCGCAGGACCTGGTCATCGTGCTCCGCCACGGCGCCCTGCCCGCTCCGATCGAGCGCCAGTTTGAGACGATCGTCGGCCCCACGCTCGGCCAGGACTCGATCGACTCCTCGATGCGCGCGCTCCTGGTCGGCAGCATCCTGGTCATTCTCTTCATGCTCATCTACTACCGCCGAAGCGGCTTCATCTCGACGATCGCGCTGACGCTCAACCTGGTGCTGATTATGGCCGGCCTGGCCGCCATTGGCGCCACGCTGACGCTGCCCGGTATCGCCGGCATCATCCTCACCGTCGGTATGGCGGTGGACGCCAACGTCATCATCTACGAGCGTATTCGTGAGGAGCTCGTGGTGGGTAAGAAACCCGTTCGTGTGGCGGTCAAAGAGGGCTTTGATAAGGCGTTCTCCGCGGTGCTCGACGCCAACATCACCACCGGTATCGCCGCGCTGGTTCTGTTGCAGTACGGCACCGGCCCGATTCGGGGTTTTGCCATTACCCTGCTCATCGGGATCGTCTCGACGCTCTTTACCGCCGTCTACGTCACGCGCATCCTTTTTGACGACTGGATGCAGCGCAGCAAGAAAGACACGCTGAGCATCTGAGCGAGGCCCTTTTACCCGAACGCGCGAACGCGCCGCCTGAAGACTTCTTTCGTCCTGAGGGCGGCGCCCTCGAATAGCAGTGAGACCTTTCATGAAGATGTTTCAAATTTACCCCTACGATGCGCAGAACGACATCATCGGGAAGCGCAAAATCACCGGGATCATCTCGATCGTGCTGATGATCGCCAGCGTCGTGCTCCTGGCGACCATCGGCCCGAAATGGGGCATCGACTTTCGCGGCGGTACCGAGCTGATCATCAAGGTTGACCCCAGCGTCACCGATGACGAGGTGCGTGAGGCGGCAGCGAGCATCGGGCTGACCGATGCCTCGGTGCAGCGCTACGGCGCGGAGAGCGAGGGTCGCTTTATGATCCAGACTCAGGAAGTCTCGGTGGTCGATGAGGTCAAGGTCGAAGAGATCCGCGGCGCGCTCGACGCGCTGGGTGATCTGGACGCGGCCATCTGGGATGAGGAGCAGCCCGACCGTATGGACCTTCGCTTCAGCGCCCAGAAAGACACCGCGCAGATCGAAGAGGCCATCGTCGCCACCGGCCTCACTCGGGTGAGCGTCGAGACGGCCGGCCAGGCCGAGGAGGCCTTCTACACCGTGCGCTTCCAAGATCTGCAGAACATCATCCGCGAGGGCTTCGCCCAGGCCTTCGGTGAGAAGTTCACCGAAGCCGGTGGCCTGGAGCGCCTGGAGACGGTCGGCCCGCGTGCCGGCGAGCAGCTGCGCAACAGCGGTCTGGTCTCGATCATCGTCGCCCTGCTTGCCATTCTCGTCTACATCTGGTTCCGCTTCGACATTCGTTACTCCCCCGGTGCGGTCGGCGCGCTGGCACACGACGTCACCATTGCGCTGGGTCTGTTCGTGGTGCTTCAGATTGAGATCAGCCTGCCGATCATCGCTGCGGTGCTCACCATCATCGGTTACTCACTCAACGATACGATCGTGCTCTTCGACCGTATCCGCGAAGACCTCGACCGCGCCGGCACCAAGCCGCTGATCGAGGTGGTCAATGAAGCGATGAACGAGACGCTCAGCCGTACGCTGATCACCTCGCTGACGACGCTGCTTGCGGTGACGATGATCGCGATCATCGGTACCGGTTTGATTCAGGATTTCGCCGTCGCGCTGATTATCGGCATCGTGATTGGTACCTACTCCTCGATCTTCATCGCCGCGCCTTTGATGGTCCGTATGGACGGCTACCTCAAGGAACGTCGCAAGGCGCAGGTGCTGCTCGATAAGGCCGACGCCGACCAGGGTGCCAGCGTCTGAGGGGTCCCCCTCTACGCGGGTTGAATTCGCCCCAGGAGCCCCACGGCAGCTGCCGCGGGGCTCTTTTTTTTAGCCCCGGACTGCCCCCTTGAGATCTGCGCGATGAATGACGTTGGGGGGAAACTTTGTTAGGCTCAGCGTCGCCCGGTGCGCCTTTTGACGATCGACCCCGCGCGCCCTTTTATTGCGCAAGCCGCAGGCCCAACGACCATGGAACAGACCTCACCCGAATGGGTTGTCACCCAGGCTCACGATGTCAGCGCCGAGGCGCTGGCCGGAGAGCTGGGCGTACACCCGCTGACCGCACGCATCCTCTTGCAGCGCGGCATTGGCGATGTCGACCAGGCCGCGCGCTTCTTGAACCCCTCGCTCAAGCAAATGGCTGACCCCTTCGGCATGAAGGGCATGGAAGAGGCCGTCGTCGAAGTGCTCACCGCCATCGATCGCGGTGAACGCATCATGATCCACGGCGACTACGACGTCGACGGGGTCTGCAGCGTTGCCCTGCTCTACCAGTTCTTGCGTCAGCTGGGCGCCCAGGTGGAGTACACGATTCCGCAGCGCGACCAGGATGGCTACGGCCTCAACGCGCGCAGCGTGCGACGTTTTGCCGAACAAGGTGTCTCGCTGGTCATCACGACCGACTGCGGCGTCTCCAACGTCGAGGAGATCGGGCTGGCCCGGGAGCTGGGGCTTAAAGTGGTGGTCGTCGATCACCACACCGTGCCGCCGGTGCTTCCGCCGGCCAACGCGATCTTAAATCCCCTTCAGCCCGGCTGCGGATTTGCCTTCAAACAGCTGGCGGCGGTCGGGGTGACCTTCTGTCTTGTGGTGGCGCTGCGCGCCACGCTGCGCGATCACGGGGTCTTTAAGCACATCCCGGAGCCGGATATCCGCGAGTATCTGGATCTGGTCGCGCTGGGTACGGTGGCCGATGTGGTCCCGCTGATCGACCTTAACCGCATCTTCGTACGTCACGGGTTGGAGGTCTTGGCCGGGCGCCGACGCGCGGGCATCTCGGCGTTGATGGAGCGGGCTCGCGTCGATCAGGGACCGATCTCCCCCCAGACCATCAGCTTTCGACTGGCTCCTCGCCTCAACGCCGCCGGGCGCATGGGCGATGCTTCGATCTGCGTGGAGCTGCTGACCACCGAGAGCTACGCCCGGGCCATAGCGCTGGCCCGGGAGCTTGAGGCTCAAAATATAGCTCGCCAGGGGCTGGAGCGGGAACTGCTTGAGTGGGCCATTCCCCAGGCCGAGCGGGAGGTGGCCCTGGGCCGGCAGATGCTGGTGGTCGCCGGTCGCGGCTGGCATCGTGGCGTCCTGGGGATTGTCGCCAGCCGGCTCGTCGAGCGCTTTCACCGCCCGGTGGCCATGGTGGGCATCGACGACGAGGGGGTGGGCAAAGGAAGCGTGCGCAGCATTGAAGGCATCAACGTCATCGAGGTGCTGCGCTTCTCGGCCGATTTACTGGAGACCTTCGGAGGCCACACGGCAGCGGCGGGCCTCTCGCTGCTGGAGCACAACGTCGACGCGCTTCGCGATCGCCTCGACGACGGGCTCTGCCGGGGGCTGGAGGGACGCGTCCTGCCCCAGCGCAAACTCGCGATCGACTGTGAGGTTTGTCTGGGGGAGCTCGATGAGCGTTTCGGCCATGATTTAAGGCGCCTGGGCCCCTTCGGCACAGGTAACCGTGAGCCGGTGCTGCTCTGCCGCCAGAGTCAGGCCTCGCATGTGCGCGTGGTCGGCAACAATCACCTCAAGGCGAAGTTTCGGGGCGGCGGAAATGCCCTCGACGGCATCGGGTTCTCTATGGCAGAGGAGGCTGCGCTGCTCAACGTTCCGGTCGCCGTAGCCTTTGTTCCCCGCTTCGCCACCTTCCGCGGACGGACGCGCCTTGAGATGCATATCCGCGGTCTTCGGCGCGCTGACGAGCACTGTCCCGACCGCGTGCTCACTCCCTGAAGAATCACCCCGGTATCCTCTATGCCTCGTTACCGCCGCCCTCAACGACGAGCGCCAAACTGGCGCGCTGCCGCGATTCAGATCGCCGTGTTGACGCTCATGCTGGTCGCGCTGCTCTCGTTTAAAGATGTCATCGGCACCGGGACGACGGCCTTTGTCGAGTCGCTGACCGCCGAGGATGTGCAGGTCGCCGCGCCCGACGCTCGGGGAGCTGACGCCCCTGGAGTCGACGCACCGAGCCGGGCGGATCAGGCGCAGATCGATGGCGGTACAGCCGAGTCGGCCGACTCGGCGGAACTGGCCAATACGCCAGACTCCCCGGGCAGCTCTGACGTCGACTGAGCGCATTGAGCATCGTCCCAAATCTCCCAAGACGCGACAAAGTGGCCTGGCCGATGCCCTACATCCCCACCGGAACGTGGTCTGTTGCGACACAGCACCGGCTCCGGCGCACTTTTAGCGCGCTGAAGGGTATCCGGCACCAGTCCGAGCCGGGGTGAGATCAAGGTGACGCGACGCCCCGTCAGCAAAACGTATCATGCAATCGACGATGACCGGCCGGTCAGCTCCTTGACCCCAGAGCGCCTTTTCGCGACGGTGGTGACGCTTATCTAAGTCGTTCACCCGGGCACCCTGCCCGTCGCTTCCAAGGCCTGTGCCATGCGTGTCTCGCGTCTCTTTGTCTCTCTTGTCGTGTGGATGGGGTTCGTGGCCTGTGGGGGCGAAGAGCCGCGGCTGGAATGCAGCGACAGCGCTCCCTGCGAGCGGGGGGCATGCTCCTCCGAGAACGTCTGCGAGAACGCGCCGAGCTGCGCGCAACCGGAGGATTGCCTGGCGGGGTTCAACTGCATCGACGGCGCATGCACCGACGCGGAGGCAGGGCTCTGCGAAGGCGTCAGCTGCGCGCGCGGCATCTGCAACCCGGCCAGCGGGCAGTGCGTCAACGACGTGGCGTGCAGCTCCCTGAACGAGGCGACGGCCTGCCTGGCGGAGCATCTCTGCGTGGAGGGAGGCTGTGTGAGCGAGGCTGGTTTCTGCGCCGATTTGGGCTGCGGGCGCGGCACCTGCTCGGTGGAGGAGCGCGCGTGCGTTAACGCCGAGCGCTGCGACGGCGACGATGCCCGCTGCCTCGCAGGGTTCTACTGCGCCGACGATGCCACCTGCCAGCCCAACGTCTGTGACGAACACGGGGTCACGTGTGGGCGAGGCGTCTGCGAGCCCTCGTCCGGGGAATGCGTCAGCGCTGAGGTGTGCCGGGGGCAATCGGAATGCCTCGACGGGCTGTGGTGCGTCGAGGGCAGCTGCGAGGCCCCCGAAGACGCCTGCCGGAGCTGCCAGGGCAACCAGAGTTGCGATGTGGACGGACCGACAACCACGGTGCTCTGTCGCGAGAACGTCCTCGGCTGCGAGCGCTCAGTCGACTGTCTGGACGGACGCGTCTGCCGCTCCGGGCAGTGCGCGGCCGTCGACATGGTGAGCTGTCGCCAGGACAGCTACGAGCCCAACGACCTCGCCAGTGAAGCCACCGACCTCAACGCCGCGCTATCCGGTGATGGTGAACTATGGGCCTCGGTGTGCGAAGGCGATGTGGACCATTTCACGTACAATGTGCAGGGCCAGGGTTTGATCCGGGGCGTGGCGATCGTCGAGCTGCGCCTTGCGACGGAAGACCTGGGGGCCGGACGTCTCGACGTGCGTCTCTTCGCCCCCGGCGGCGAGGAGGTTGCCGGCGGCCAGAGCGACGCGCAGGGCGTTGTGCGGCTGGAAAAAGAGGTGCGGGCCTTTGAGCTGGGCGTCTACACTGTGGAGGTTCGCCCGGCCCCGGACGCGCCGACCTCCGGGCTTCGCTATAGCCTCTTTGGGCGTTTCGTTGAGGAGCGCACCGCCGCGTTTTGTGCCGGGGCCGAGACGATTGAGCCGGGCATCCACCCGGGCGACACCACCGACGCCACCCAGGGCATCGAGGCCGGCGCCTGCCTCGACGCGAGCTCGCCGGCCCGGGCGTATCGCTTTGTGCTGGAGCGTCCGGGGCGCGTGAGCTTGAGCCTGCGCTCCAACTCCAGCTCGGCGCTGGGCCTGGTGCTTCGGGAGGGATGCGACCGCCCGAGCGGCGTACTGGCGTGTGCGTTGGCCGAAGAGGTGGTGGCTGGAGAGGCGCTGGAGATGACGCTCCGCGAAGGTGTCTATCACGCCATTGTCCAGGGAGAGACGGCCACCGAGCGCGGCGCCTACGACCTGACGCTGGCCATCAGGGATTTGAGCTGCACACCGGGTCAAAGCCGTTGTGTGGGCGATGAGCAGGCCGAGGTCTGCCTTGAAGATGGCACGGCCTTCGCGCCGCAAAGCTGTGAGCAGGGCTGCTCCGCGCAGACCGGCTCCTGTGTGGTCCGTGAGGGCGACCGCTGCTCGGCAGCCATCGACGCCACCGGTGGATTTGAGGGGGGTGTCAGCTGGCGAGAGCTCTCGCCGGACTACGACCCGGGTAGCGCGAGCTGCCTTCCCGCCAACACCGAGTCCCGCTCGACCTCCCAGGCAGATGCGGTCTACCGCGTCACGCTCGGCCCCGGGCAGGCCGTAGAGGGCTGGCTCAGCAGCAACATCGCCAACACCGCCCTCTACATCATGGAGAACTGCCTGCAGCCCGCCACAAGCTGCCTGGCCGGCGCGGACAGCCGCCAGCCCGAGCGTAACGGGCGTTTTGAGCAGAGCGTCGTCTACACCAACGCCTCCGCCGTGGAGCGCACCGTCTTTGTGGTCGCCGACAGTGGCGAGGCCCAGATCGCCGAAGAAGCCCCGCTGCGCGTCCTCGCCGGCGACGTAATCTGCGAGCCGGGCACAACCCGCTGCGACGGGGACGCCCTGCAGGTCTGCAGTCCCGCGGGGGTAGCCTACCTGAGCGAGCGAAGCTGCCCCTTCGGCTGCCAGGAGGCGGCTTCGCCAGATGAGCTCCACCGGTGCACGCCGGTGCAGAATGACGTGTGCAAAGGGGCTGTGGCATTGCGAGATGGAGAGGTCTTTGAGGCTCATATCGACGACTACGCCGGACATGCTGGCGGCGAAGGCTGTGATGATGCTCTCGCTGGCCCCGGCGCGCTCTTCTATGTCGACGTGCTGGCCGAAGAGGTGCTCGACCTTCACCTCGACGCGCAATTTGAGGCGGCGATCGAGCTTGCCACACGCTGTGATGATTTTGCCGGAAGTTGCACCGCCTCCCAGCTCAACGCGATGCCCGGCGACCAGGAGCTGCGCGTTGTGGCACCGAGCTCCGGCCGCTATTTCATCCGAGTTGGTGCGCAGCAGGCGGCGGCCGCCGGAGCGTTCACCTTGAGCGCTGCGGTGCTCTCCCCGAGCTGTACGCCCGGTGAGCTTCTGGGTTGCATCAGCGCCACCGAGCTCGGCTACTGCGACGGGTTCGGCCAGCCGCAGAGCTACACGTGCACTGGAGGATGCGATCAAGGCGCGTGTGCCGAGCCCTCCGGTGATATCTGCGCCGACGCCCGTGTCATCGCGGTGGGCGAACGCGTCACAGGTGACTTCCGCGGCATCAATGCCCTCGATCTGGGCACCGATGCGGTGGGAAGTTGCCAGCTCGACGCCTCCGGGGCCGGTCCCGAGACGATCTTCGCCATCGACGTGCCTGCGGGCCAACGCCTGGATGTGGAGGTCGCGTCTGAAAACGCCTTCACCCTGGCCTACCTGATGACCAACTGCGAGGTCGCCGCGAGCTGCAAGGACGGCAGCGGACAGGGCCGCGACCACACGCTCTCGTACGTCGCCGGCGGCAGTGATGAGCGCATCTTCGTGGTAGTCGACCGGGTGATCGGGGCGCCGAGCTCCTCGGAGTTTGAGCTGACGACCTCGCTGCAATCCCCGGGCTGCGCGATGGGCCCGGTGGCCTGCATCGACGACGCCACGCTGGGGGTCTGCGATCCTTCAAACTTCTACGAGCCCTACCGCTGTGAGGGAGGCTGTGCCGCCGGTGTCTGTGGGACACCACGTGGCGACATCTGCCGGGACGCCATCGTGCTGACAGATGGCCAATCGGCCACCGGCACCTGGATGGGCAGCGACAGCCTCAACCCCACCGAGGGCTGTGACGAGGTGGCCGGCGAGGCCGTGGGGGTGGACACCCTCTACGCCGTCGACCTGCAGGCAGGCGATGTGTTGCGCGCCGAGCTCGACACAACGGCCACCACCGCCCTGCTCTACCTGGTCGACGACTGCACCGACACCTCGCGGTGTGTGAGCGCGGCGTCTCCCGACGATGACGTCTTATACTACGTCGCCGACGATCCCGAGCGCGTCTACCTGGTGGTCGACCGCACGGTGGCAAGCCCGCTCACGCAGAGCTTTGAGCTCAGGGTGAGTGTGGAGCCGCAGGTGTGCTCGCCAGGCACCCAGACCTGCCGCCCGGATGGCGCGACCCTGGCCTATTGCAATCAGTATGGCACCTACGACGAGTACCGCTGCGGGGTGGGCTGCGAGGAGAGCGCCTGCACCTTCCCCACCGGGGAGTCGTGCTGGGAACCTGTGCCCCTGGCCGACGGATCGGTCGCCCGCGGGGACCTCACAGGCGATAGCGACTTCAATCTCGGGGATAATCCGCCCGCCGCCTGCATCGGAGGTGGGTACAGCCGGGCAACCCCGGGGGCCGACCGCTTCTGGGAGATAAGCCTTCGCGGCGGCCAGACGATGACCGCGTACTTCGAGAGCCCCTCGGCCGACGCCACCCTCTACGTGCTCGATGATTGCCGCAGCCCGGCTGGCTGCCGCGCCCGCAGCCAGACCAACGGCCGCCGCGGCGAATTGCGTCTGACGGCGGAGCAGGACGAGACGATCGTGGTGGCGCTGGACCGCACCTCCACCTTCCCGAGCGGGAGCGCGCCCTTCACGTTCTATTATACCGTTGAGACCGGCACCTGTGCGAACGGAGCACCAGTGTGCGTGGGCGATGATGTGCTGGCCTATTGCGACGCGCAGGAGCGTCGCCTGCGGGCCGTCGCCTGCGAAAACGGTTGCAGCGATGGTGCCTGCGCGGTGCCCGGCGGAGATATCTGCCAGGACGCGATCCCGATCGGCGCCAACACCACGCTGAGCGGCGACTTCTCGGGCAGCAATCACATCGATCCCCCCGAGGAGCAGGCTGGCCAATGCAACGTCGGAACCACCGGAACTTCGGGCGTCGATACGATCTTCGCCATTGAGCTGGAGGCCTCCCAGGTGCTTCGCGCCTCGCTGTCCTCATCGGCCTATGGCGAAACGCTCTCGGTGCTTGAGAGCTGCGACCCGGGCGCCAACGCCTGCCTGCGCTTTGAGAGCGGATCGGAGCCGAGCCTCGAGTTTGTGGCCCCGAACACCGGCCGCTACTTCGTGGTGGTCGATCGCACCTCGAGCTCCACCTCCACGCTGAGCTTTGGTCTTGAAGTTGAGGTGCTCGACCCGCAATGCACCCCGGGTCAGGAACAATGCTCCGCAGACGCCAGTGCGCTGGAGCGCTGCGGTGCCAATCGTCTCTGGGGAAGCTACCCCTGCTCGGGAGGCTGCCTCAACGACCGCTGTAGCGCACCCGATGGCGGAAGCTGCGCCGAGGCCATCGCGCTGTCCAGCGGCCAGATTGTGAACGCGTCTTTCGCCGGAACCTCGGCCATCACCCCGGGAAGCGGTGAGGTGGGCCAGTGCGACTTTGGCTTCAGTCCGGGAGCGGGCCCCGAGGGGGTCTACACCGTGGCGCTGAGCGCTGGCGAGGTGTTGCGAGCCGAGCTCTCCACCACGCTCACCAGTGCCCTGCTCTATGTGCTCGACGACTGCTACGAGAGCTCAACCTGCCTGAGCAAACTGACCGACGCCGGGCCCGGCACGCTCTACTTTCAGGCCCCACACACGGGCAGCTACACGCTGGTCGTCGACAGTCGCTACGCCTCCAGCATCGCTGACTACACCCTGGCAGTGGATGTCCAGTCGCCCGGAAGCTGCCAGCCCGGCAGCACCGCCTGCGCCGACAACGACCAGAATCTGGCGGTCTGCAACGCGCTGGGCGTCTACGACTACATCCACTGCGACGGGGGCTGTGTGGAGGGCGCATGCGTCAACCCCACCGGCGATCGCTGCATCGATATGATCGACGCCACCTCCGGCGGCACCTTCAGCGGCGGTTGGGCTGGCACCGTCGACATCAGCACGCAGGAGAGTCAGGTGGGGTTCTGCAACTTCGAGAGCCGCCCCCCGCGCGGCCGAGACACCTACTACCGCGTCTCGCTGCAAGCCGGGGAGGTGTTGCGCGCGAAGATGACCACAACCAACGCCTCCGCCCTGCTCTACCTGCTGGAGAGCTGCGCTCAGATCGAGAGCTGTCTCTTCGCCGAGCCCAATCCGCGCGATGATGAGCTCTTCTTCGTCGCCCCGGAGGCGATGGAAGCGGTACTTGTGGTCGACACCACCAGCAGCTGGTCGAGCAGCGCAACCTACCAGCTGACCATCGCCACCGAGCTTCCCGGCTGCACGTACGGCGCTCGTCAGTGCAGCGCCGACGCAGGCTCGGTGGCGTACTGCAACGCGTTTGGCGTCTGGGAGTCTTTTGACTGCGAGGGAAGCTGCCTGGGCGGCTTCTGCGAGCTGCCCTCGGGCGATATCTGCCTGGACGCCATCGCTCTGAGTCCGGGCGATGAGTTCACTGGCGAGTTCATCGACTTCAGCCCTCAGATCGACCCGCGCGATGCGGACTGCCTGTACGCGCAGCCCGCCGGCGGCGCCGGTCGCGACGCGGTCTTCGCGCTGAACCTGAGCGCCGGCGACATCCTGGAGGCCAGCGTCGTCAGCCCGGTGAGCGGCCTGAGCCTCTACCTGCTCAACGACTGCCAGCAATCCGTCGATGAGGCCTGCGTCGTCGGGCGCACGCGCACCTCCCGCGAGTCCTTCACCATCGTGGAGAGCGGCGTCTACCATCTGGTCGTCGATACGCCCAATACCTGGTCGAGCGGCGCGTTCACGCTTCGCACCCGGATCGTCAGTGGAGGTGGCATCTGCCAGCCCGGCCAGCCCTACTGCCAGCCCGACGGCCAGACCCTGGCCCGATGCAACGACCACGGCACCCAGATCGACGCGCTGGTGACCTGTGAGTACGGCTGCGACCGCGATCGCTGCGCCCCACCGCCCGCCGCAGAGCTCAACGACACCTGCGAGGCGGCCATGGTCATCGAGCGCTCCCAACGCGTCAGCGACACCCTCACGCGTTTTAGCAACGACCTCACCTTGCCCTCGTCGAGTTGCATCGGCGTAAATAGCTACGGCGCCGACGCCTTCTACGCGATTCCCCTGGAGGCCGGTGAGGTCTTGAGGGTCGCGATGAACGTGGCCAGTGGCTCGGCGATGCTCTACCTCTTTGAGGAGTGCGCCAACGCCGAGGCCTCCTGCCAGTCGGGCAGCCCGATGGGCACGCAAAACACCGTCGAATACGCCGCCGAGAGCGCGCGCACCGTCTACGTCGGGGTTGATACGACCTTCTACTCCTCGGTGCTCTACACCCTGGATTTCGAGATCGGGCAGGCTGAATGTGTGCCCGGCCAGAACGTCTGCGAAAACGGAGACACCCTCAAAATCTGCGATGGGCTCGGACGGTTCGATACGCAATCCTGCTACTTCGGCTGCGCGTCGGGGGCCTGCCTGCCGCCTCCCAATGACACCTGCGCCCAGGCCATGGACGCGACCGCGGGCATCAGTTTTGAGGCGGATCTCAGCGCGTATACGCCACTTTACTCTCCGCAGGCCGCATCGAGCTGCACCGGCAGCGAAGAGCTCGGTCCGGAGGCGGTCTTCTCGGTGGATGCCCTGGCCTATGAGCGCATCATCGTGGCGATGCTCTCCGATCAGGCGGACCGCTCGCTGTGGATCAGCCGGGGCTGCGCGGTCGAAGGCGACGGGGGCGGTGAGTGTGTTGCCGGCGTGCGCGGCTCGGTCGCTGGCGAGGTCCAGGTCATTGAGTTCCTGGCAAGGGATGCCGGCCGATACTACATCTACGCCGACGCCGGCGCTCCGGCTGCCACTGGCGAGTTTAGCGTGGATATCTGGGTGGAGAGCCCGCAGTGCCAGCCGGGTTCGACGACCTGCGTCGACCCGCAGACCCTGGGCGTCTGCAACGAGGAGCGCAGCGGCTTTATCGACTACCCCTGCGATGGCGGATGCCTTGATGGCGCCTGCACCTTGCCGCGCGGTGATATCTGCAATGACGTGATCGCTCTGGCCACCTCCGGCACCACCACCGGCGATCTGGCCTCTCTGACCAACTCCCTCAACCTCGCCTACCCCAGCTGCACCGGCTTCGACACCCCCGGCCCCGAGGCCCTCTTTGAGCTGACGTTGGACGCTGGCGAGCGCATCGACGCCGTCGTCCGAAACATCGAGGGCGCTCAGGCCGACCTCGCGCTCTATATGCTTGAGCGATGCGGAGACGCCGAAAGTTGCCTGGCCGGACAAGACGCCTTCGGCCCCGTCGACGAGACCCTGAGCTTCACTGCGCCTGAGAGCGCTTCCTACATCCTGGTCGTCGACAGCTACGACGCAGAACTCGCCGGACGCTTCGAGTTGGAGGTTCTTATCTTTTAATCGATCACACGTTTTTCCAATGGTCTTCATGCGCCGGCGATCCTTCGCCGGCGCATTTTTTTGGCCTGAATTCACACAACGTCACACCTCTCCAACCCGTCGCTTCACCGCCCCCGCGTTGGGTGAAGTGGCAGAGCTCTCTCTCGGTCCGGCGATTGCGCTATTTCTGTAAAATTGCAGTCATCCTGCAATGCTCTTGACAGGGATATTCAATTTCCCCATCGTACTCGATGCGACATATTCCCGCTAACATAGCGAAAGTTAAGTGTTTCACAGGCTCACTGGCGAGCAATCTCGACATTGCTCCCCATTATGTGGTCACAGGCGCACCCTAGACGTGAGGAGTCATCATGCAGCGGCCCCCCCTTCGAAACTGGACCCCGGATGCGCAGGATCTGCGCCGGTGGTTCACGATCGTGATGTTGAGCAGTTTGACGCTCTTTGCGGCGGCCTGCGGCCCCGATGACGATCCTCCGGTGACCAACCTCTGCGAAGACGTGACCTGTGAGCGGGGCGTCTGCGAGGCCGGGGAGTGTGTCAACGCCGGCGAATGCGCCATCGACGAAGACTGCGTCGATGGCTTTTTCTGTGGCGACGACAGCGTCTGCCAGGAAGCCAGCTGCGAGGACGTGACCTGCGATCGCGGTCAGTGCTCCGAGGCCACCGGCCGCTGCGAAAACGCCCCGGCCTGTGCCATCTCCACCCAGGGAGAAGACTGCCTTGAGGGCTTCGTCTGCGCCGAAAACATCTGCATCACCGAAGAAGCCTTCTGCGACGAACTCGCCTGTGACGATGGCCGCGGGGTCTGCTCGGTCGATGAGCGCGCCTGCGTGAACGCCGAGAACTGTGAAGGCTCCGACCAGAAGTGCGCCGACGGGTTCTTCTGCGCCGCCGACAACACCTGCCAGGCCAACCTCTGTGATGACAACGACGAGTGTGCCCGCGGCGTCTGTGACCCCGCCAGCGGCCAATGCGTCGACCCGGAAGTCTGCGCCGAGATCAATGACTGCACCGACGGCTCCTACTGCGTGGCGGGCAGCTGCCAGCCCGAAGCCGACGCCTGTGCTGCCTGCGAAGGCAACCAGATCTGCAACTACGACGCTGACGCGCTCAGCGTGAGCTGCGAAGAGAACCCGGCCGGCTGCTCCAGCGCCTTTGACTGCGCCGGTGACCGCGCCTGCCAGGGCGGCGTCTGTGTCGACCCGGTGGCCTGCGTGCCCGACGCCTTTGAGCCGAACGACGACGCCGCCAGCGCCACCGAGCTGGCCCAGACCGAAGAGGGTATGACCTCCGCCGGCATCTGCCCGGCCGATGTCGACGTCTTTACCTTCAACACCCTGGGACGCGGCCTCGTGCGTGGCACGCTCGTGGTGGATGTGCGCACCGTCTCCGAAGATCGCGGCCTGGGCCAGCTCGAAGTCGCCATCTTCGGCGTCGACGGCGCTGAGCTCAGCCGCCAGACCACCAATGAGGTCGGCGTGGCCTCCTTCGCTCGCCTGCGCAACGCCGCCCAGATGGGCGTGCACCGCATCGAAGTTCGCGACGCCGGCGAGGTCCGCGATCCGGGTGTTCGCTACGAGATCGTGGCCGATGTGGTGCCCGAAGCCGTCGCCAACGTCTGCGCGGCCGCCGTCCTGCTCGAAGACGGCGACACCGCCAGCGGCGACACCTCCGACAGCACCAGCTTCCAGATCCAGCCCAGCTGCGCCGAAGACGGCAGCACCGCTGGCGAGCGCGTCTTCACCTTCGAGGTCGAAGAGCGCAGCCGCGTCGAGCTCAACCTTCGCCCCTCCTCCGAGGTCGAACTGACCCTCTCGCTGCGCACAACCTGCGAGTCCGCGTTCAGCGAGCAGGCCTGCCAGTTCACCCCCGGCGCCGGCGTCATCCAGCGCATCCGCCAGACGCTCGCCCCCGGCACCTACTTCGCCGTGGTCAAGGGCCCGGCCAACAACACCGGCGGCAACTTCAACATCGACCTGAGCATCGACCCGCTCATCTGCTCCCCCGGCGTCGCTGTCTGCCTGACCGAAGGCGTCTCCCGGGTGTGCAACGCCCAGGGCACCGGCTTTGAAGAAGAAACCTGCCTCGACGGCTGTGTGGCCGAGAGCGGTCTGTGCGAGCGTCCCGACGGCGACACCTGCCTCAACCCCATCGACGCCTCCGGCGACTTCTCCGGCATCATTGACTGGGGTGTCTACGAGGACGAAGTCAGCCTGGATGGCGGCGATGTCCAGGCCGGCGAGAGCTGCCTCAGTGTCTCGGAGAGCTCGCGCACCTTTGGTCCGGAGGTCGTCTACTCGGTGACCCTCCCGGCCGGGCACGCGCTGCAGGCCAACCTCATCACCACCAGCGACCACGCCGCCCTGCTCGTCCTCGACGACTGCGCCGACGCCGACCTGAGCTGCCTTGAGGCCCAGACCACCGCCACCGAGCTTTTCGACGGCCGTTTTGAGCAAGAGCTGGTCTACACCAACGAGACCACCGGCCCTCAGAACCTGCTGGTCGTCGCCTCGTCGTCGACCACGCCCACCGGCGATGCGGAGATTCGCATCACCTCGGGTGAGGTTGTGTGCACGCCTGAAGCCACCGCATGTGATGGCGACGCATTTATGCGCTGCAACGCTTCCGGCACCCAACTGGAAACCGTGCGCGAATGCAACTTCGGCTGCAACCCGGACGCCCTCCTCAAGGAAGCCACCGAAACCGAACCCGAAGAACGTGGTCCCGCCTGCAACCTGGGCACCAACCAGGTCTGCCGCAACGCCATCGACATTCTCAATGAAGGCGGCAGCTTCCAGGGCGAGATTCTCGACTACACCAACGACCTCGACCCGGACAGCAGCGCCAACCCCAAAGGCTGCACCGGCGGGCGAGCTCGAGGTGGCGACGCGACCTTCTTTGTGGACGCCTCCGCCGGTGATGTGATCACCGCGCAACTCAGCACGGAGTTCGACGCCGCGTTGTGGATCACCACCGATTGCAGCCGCGCCGCCGAGCGTTGCCTCGCTGGCACCGACTCCGGCGTTGCGGTTGACGAGTTCATTCAGCTCACCGTCCCCCGAGATGGCCGCTACTTCATCATCGTCGATTCCGATGAAGACCAGGCCGGCACCTTCGAACTCGACGTTTCCCTGGCCCTGCCCACCTGCACCCCTGGCACCCTTCTGGGCTGCGTCGACACCGACACCCTGGCCTACTGCGGCCCCGAAGGCGCCCCGGCCAACTTCGAATGCGCCGGGGGTTGCACCGGCTCCACCTGCAACTCACCGCGCGGCGAAGCCTGCTTCGATGCCATCCCGGCGGTCGACGGTGACGTATTTGCCGGCTCGTTCAACGGCCGCTCCAACACCCTGGAAATCCCCGGCGAAGTCCTCGGTGCCTGCGACTTCTCCAACCCCCTTGGCGGCTACCAGGCGGGTGATCCGGTGCTGGGTCCCGACGCCATCTACTCGGTTGACCTTCGCGCCGGCCAGGCGCTGGAAGTTTCCGGCGTCAGCAGCGCGTACAGCGGCGTCTACTACATTCTCACCGAATGTGGCGCCGCCGAAAGCTGCTCCGACAACACCCTGCGCGGTGACGAAAACCTCAGCCTGGTGCACTTTGCCGAGCAAGACGAAACCGTCTTTGTCGTGGCCTCCCGTTACAACGCAACGACTACCGCATCCGAAGGCTACGTGCTTGAGTTCAACGTCGTCGATGTGACCTGCACCCGCGGTGAGCGCCGTTGCATGGATAGCCTCACGGCTGAGTACTGCACCGCAGCCGGAGAGTGGAAGAGCTACGAATGCCTCACAGGTTGCAATGACGGCACGTGCGCCAGCGCCCCGGCCGACACCTGCGGAACATCACAGCTTGTCACCGAGACGAGCTCCTTCTCGGGCGATCTTCGTCAGATGAGCAACGCGCTCGAGGTCCCGCCCTCCGCGCAAATCAACGGCTGCTTTGCGGGCGCCTCCTCAAGCGCGCGCGACACCGAAGGCCCCGACGCCTTCTACGAAGTGCGTCTGAGCGCCGGGGAGCGCCTCCACGTCGAGAGCTCCGGGTCTAATCACTTCCTCTACATGCAGGACGCGTGCGGTGTTTATGACAGCTGCATAGCCAGCGCCGGTGACTCAACTGAGTCTACGAACACGCTGGAGCACGTCGCGACGCAAGACGAAACACTCTTTGTCGTGGTGGATACTCAGTTCTCAACGAGCGGTGGCGAGTACGATATCTACTTCGCCATCACCGAGACCAATGCGGGCTGCGCAACAGGCGACGCCTACTGCATGGCCGATGGCGAGACCCTGGCCGTATGCGACAGCAAGGGCGACTACAACGCCTACCGCTGCACCGATGGTTGCACCGACGGGCGCTGTGGCACCCCCGATGCGCGCATCTGCGAAGATGCTGTGATGCTCACCGCCGGTCAGACCTACCGCGGCGATTTCCAGGGCAGCGCGTCGGTGCCGCTCGACCTTGCTGCTCAGGGCCAGTGCGACTTCACCTCGCTGGTCGGCGAAGCCGAAGACTACGGCGACTGGATCACCCGCGTGCACGCTGTCGACGTCCGTCAGGGCGAGCTGCTCACCGCGAAACTGCGCAGCGGCGCCTCCGACTTCTTCATGTACATCACCGGCGAGTGCGGTCAGGGCTCCGCGACCTGCGAAGCGCTCTCCGCTACGGGCTACAGCCCCGAGGTGAGCTACCTGGCCGACCAGGATGAGACGGTCTATGTGGTCGTCTCCCGTGCCAACGACTCCAGCAGCCGCTACTACCTCCTCGATGTCGCCACCCAGACCCCGGGTTGCTCGCCGGGTACCTTGCAGTGCCTGGCCGACGGTCGCACTCTGGGGCGCTGCAACGATGAGGGCGTCTACGACATCTACCCCTGCGACGGCACCTGCTCAGGCGCTGCCTGCGACCAGCCGGTGGGTGATGCCTGCTTCGACGCCATCCCCCTGGTCACCGGCCAGCCCACCACGGGCACCTTCATGGGCACCAACCAGATTGAGCCCGCCGAAGGTCAGGCTGGAAACTGTGAGTTCGCCAACACCTTCGCCGGTCCGGAGACCATCTACAGCATCTTCGTGCCTGCCGGTCAGGCCCTCTCCGTCGAGTTGGATACCCCGGTCTTCGGCGCCTACGTCTACCTTCTGGGTGAGTGTGGTGAGGCCAACTCCTGCGTGGCCCTGGCGCGCACCGATCGCCAGAGCACTACAACCTTTGTGGCGGACCGCGACCGCACCATCTACGTGGTCGTCGACAAGAGCGGTGGCTCCATTGATGAACGTGAGTTCACCCTCACTGCCGACTACCAGACCCCCGAGTGCACCCCGGGCCAACAACGCTGCAGCGCGGACGGCACCTCGTTGCAGATCTGCAACGAGTACAACTTCTTCGAGACCTACGCCTGCAACAGTGGCTCCTGCTCCGCGGGGCGTTGCGAAACTCCCAACGGTCAGAGCTGCCAGGATGCCCTGCCCCTTGTTCTCGGTCAGGAGAGCACGCTTACTCAGGGCTCGGTGAGCTGGATCAACGCGGGCTCGGATGAGTCCGGAGAATGCTCCATCTCGGGCAACGATAATTATGGCGAGGCCTACCGTTACGTCGACCTTGAAGAGGGAGATGTGCTCAATGTTTTCGTCGAGAAAGGCACCGTTTACGGCAGTGAGCTGATGGTACTGGAAGACTGCTTTACAATGGCAAGCTGCCAGGTAAGCGAGTCCCTTAATGGCTCTTCGAACCCTACCTACGGGAACAAAAATCTGCGCTACGTCGCCGATCAGGCCCGCCGCGTTTATGTGGTGCTGGATGATGACGGCAGCTTTGGAGAGCAGACCATCTTCGCCACCGTCACTCCCGCTGAGTGCACCCCTGGCGAGCGTCGCTGCCACGCGGAGAGCGGCAACATCCAGCTCTGCAGTGAGGATGGCATCTTTGAGGACGACTACCAGTGCGACGGGTCCTGCAACGCCGACCTGACCTGCAATCCTCCGAAGGGGGACCGCTGCTTCGACGCGATTCCGCTGCCCGGTGACGGCGTGGCGGTAAGCGACAACGTCTCCGGCCTCTCCAACGAGATTGGCTTTAGCTCCGGCGCTTATGGTGCCTGCACCTTCGACCACAGTGCCACCAGCGGCTACGACCGTATCTATTCGGTCCAGGCCTCGGGCGGCGATGTGCTGAGGGTGAACTACAGCACCACCGACACCTCGAGCTTCTTCTACGTGCTCAGCGAGTGCGGCCAGATCGAGAGCTGCATGGCCAACGGTCACTTCCGCGCCGGTGCGAAAGACGTCTTCATTCCCATCACCGAAGACGGCACCTATTACATCGTGGCCGACCGTCAGTCCTCCTCGACGAGCACCAACTACACCCTTGAGGTTGAGGTCATGCAGCCCGACTGCATCGCCACCGGCATCACCCGCTGCACCCCGGACGGAACCGGCGTTGAGTACTGCAACGCGTACGGAGTGCTCGAAGTCACCGACTGCCAGGGCCAGTGCGTCAACGACCGCTGCGAAGTCCCCATGGGCGGAACCTGTGGTGATGCCATTGCCGTGGTCCCCGGCCAGGTCTACACCGGAGACTTCAACGGCCAGAACAACCTGGGCGCCTACAACACGGCGAGCACCGGGGTCTGTGAGTTCTCCTCGTCCAACGAAACCCACGGTGCGGACACCTTCTACGAGGTCAGCCTGCGCGCCGGCGACGTGATGCTGGTGAACTTCACCTCCAACGCCTCCGAAGGCATGGCCTACCTGGTCGAAGACTGCCGCGACATCGGCACCTGCCTTGCGCAGGGCGTCTCGTCGGGTACGTCCAGCACCCCACGCGGCTTTGAGTACATCGCCGAAGAAGACAAGACCGTCTTCATCGTCGTCGACCGCCGCGCCACGAGCCTGAGCACGAGCACCTACGAGCTCAGCGTGGAGCTCACCGCGCTCAACTCCTGCACCCCGGGCGCGACGAGCTGCTCGGCCGACGGAAGCGCGATTGAGTACTGCGACGATCGCGGCATCCTTCGCTCCTACGCCTGCGCCGAGGGTTGCGTCGCCGGGCAGTGCTCGCCGCCGGAAGGCGACCTCTGCTTCGACGCCATCCCGGTGACCAGCGGCGAGACTGTGGCTCATGAGCTTGCCGGAGCCTCCAACTCCTTTGAGTTTAGCGCGAACTCAAGCTGCTACCTCTCGGAGCGTTATGCGCCGATTGGCCCGGACCGCGTCTACAGCATCGAGCTCACCGCCGGCGACCGTCTGGACGTGGACTTTGAGACCTCCTCGTCCTTCAACGCCGACAACATCCTGATGTACGTGCTCGATAGCTGCACCGGTCAGGTCGACGCCACCTGCCGCACCGCGGCCTTTGGCAACTGGGATCTCTCCTTTGTCGCCGACCAGTCGCAGACCTACTACGTGGTCGTCGATGAGCTGCGCTCCAGCCCCTCGTCCACCTCGCGTACGCTGACCTTCAACGTAACGCCGGCGCAAAATGGCGAGGTCTGCCTGCCCGGAGAGTCGCGTTGTGAGGGTGGCACCGTGAGCATCTGCAACGCTCAAGGCACCGGCTTTGATACCCAGGCCACCTGTGAGTTTGGCTGCGAGCGTGACTTCTGCGCGGGCCCGGCCCAGCCCAACAACACCTGCGCCGACGCCCTGCTTATCAGCGGTCCGACGGTCATTTACGATGACTTCAGCGAGTTCGAGAATGACTACGGCAGCTCCACCAACCGCTGCGGCAGCTCCTCGGCCTTTGGTCGCGATGCGGTCTACCGCTTGGAGATGGACCCGGGTCAGATCGTGCGTGTGCGGGCTCGCTCGACGCGCAACACGAACGAGCCGCAAGTCTCGATCGTCGAAGATTGCGAGAATATGGAGGCGTGCCTTGCCAACGATCGCAACGAGCCCGACGCGTTCGTCGAGTTCTTCTCGGCCACCGGCGGCATCTACTACGCCGTGGTCGACGGGTCTTCGAGCACGCAGGAGATGTACATCGTCGAGTTCGACTTCGATGTGGCCGAATGTGTGCCTGGCGAGCAGGTCTGTCTCGATGAGACGACGCTGCAGTTCTGCACCGAGACGGGCGTCTACGAGACCTTCGACTGCCCCCTGGGTTGCGCGAGTGACGCGTGCAACCGTCCGGCCAACAACACCTGTGAGGGCGCGCTCGATGTGAACGAGGGCATCGAAATCACCGTGGATATGGATGACTTCACCCGTGACTACGACCCCGACCTGGGCAGCGGCCTCTCCTGCGCCAGACGTCAGGGCACCGGCCCCGACATGATCTATTACGTCGACGCGGTGAAGAACGATGTCATCACCGCCTCGATGACCACCGACGAGTTCGAGAAGTTGGTGTGGATCACCACGGACTGCTCCGAGAGCGCAACGATGGCCAATGCATGCGTGGCCGGCACGGTCGCCAGCTCCTACAGCGACACCGCCACATTGACCTACCGCGTCCCCACGGCCGGTCGTTACTTCATCGTGATGGATTCCTACGACTCGACGTTCAATGAGGTCACGGGCACGGCCGACATCGCCATCAGCGTTGAACGCGCGGCTTGCCTGCCCACCGAAGGCTTCTGCGACGTGGATGGCAACCTCAACTTCTGCGCGGCCGACGGCTCTGGCTTCATCACCCAGACCTGCGCTTCCGGCTGCGCCGACGGGGCCTGCACCCCGCCGGTGGGCAACGTCTGCCCCGACGCCGTACCGCTGACCAGCGGCGTGGCGTACGTCGGTGATTTCGCCAACTACACCAACCACTTCGACCCGGGCTACGAAGGCTGCACGGGCTTCGACGCCCCCGGCCCCGACGCCGCCTTCTCCATCGCCCTGGCCGCCGGTGAAACGGTGACCGCGACGGTGAGCAACGTCGCCAACGCCACCAACGACATGGCCCTCTACCTCATCAGCGATTGTGGCGATGAGCGCGCCTCCTGCCAGGCCGGCTCCGACCTGCCCGGCGAAGGCGCGGAGAGCGTGACGTTCACGGCCACCGAAGCCGGCACCTACTACCTGGTGACGGATTCCTGGACGGAAGGCGTCACGGGTCAGTTCGAGATCACCGCGACGGTGAACTAAAGGTTGGTACCCTCCCCTGCCGCATGAAGGCGTGTGGTGGGGGAGGTTTTGAGTGTTAACGTGTGGTGTAGCAAGATTGTGAGTGACAGCGGTCTATTGAAGTAAAAAAGCCCGATCCCTGTGAGGGGGTCGGGCTTTTTGTTGTCTTAGTGAAAGAGTGCGAGGCTGATATGTGACGTGTCACGCGAATAGGATGCCAGGCCATCTTTGTTGGCTTGCGGTTACGTGCACGCAACACTTGCACGAATGCACTCTGGCGATTTAGCGCCTTTTGCTCAAAAGTTTATATATTAAGCGCAGCCGTTTCGTCATTGGGGTGGTTTGATGAATTTCAAATCAATGTTTACGTTTTCGGGGCTATCGAGAACCGTCGCGACTGCATTTTCCCAATCACGCCAGATGGCCGGATCTGCTGTTTCCCCGTCCGCCAAGAGGCTCATACTTCCGAGTAAGGCGCCAAGAGTGTCAGATCGAGTCCGTTGGTAAATGTCATCAAGAAACACATACATCGCTTTATAAGCCTGCTTTGAGGTAAGATTTGTGGCAGTCATCTGGAGCTCCTTGATAGCCCGGTCTCGGGGTTAAAAGTTCTAGGCGTGTCATTTCTACCACCGTTTTGGACTACACCGTTTCGAGACGATACCCAAACCTGAGTATTGTCATCCAACGTGCGAGCTGACCACAGGTTGCCAAATCGGTCCGTTCCTAAAGTTGTAGAAGGGTCATCAGCCACATCAATCAATAAACGACGATTCGCGGGCGTGTCGGCGAGATGTCCGGGATCATTACGAAAGATATGTTTAATTTGGCTTTGGTCGCCTGGGAATCGGCAAGTATTATGCACCAACACCCCGGGACTTCCCCGCGGCGAGCTCACATAGTAGTTGTGGGCACCCTCGACCTCAAAGTTAAAAACCTCGAAGCTGCCCTGGCGCCGCTCCGAGCCCACCACGCGGGCCAGGCTACCGTCGGTGGTGCGCAGCGCCGTCCCGGCCTCAAGCTCCCCCATCGCCACATACTCGCCGCGCGCCGGTACGAAGAAGGGATGCTCGGGGGTGCCCGAGATGGTGTTGGTTTCGGAAGTGCCGGCGGTGGGGGCGTGAGCGACTCGGAGGTCGGTAAACCCAGCGGTCTCGTGTTCAGGGGAAACCGAAGGTGATCACCCTCACTTAGAGGACGGATCGGTTCAGCTCCTATCCGGCCTCGACGCCCCCGGCCCCGACGCCGACGCCATCTTCTCCGTGGTGCTGGCTGCCGGCAAAATTCTCACCGCGACAGTGAACAACCTCGCCGACGCCACTAACGACATGGCCCTCTACCTCATCAGCGATTGTGGTGATGAGCGCGCCTCCTGCCGGGCCGGCCCCGACCTGCCCGGCGAAGGCGCGGAGAGCGTGACGTTCACGGCCACCGAAGCCGGCGCTTACCTACGACCTGGTGACGGATTTCTGGACGGAAGGCGTCACGGGTCAGTTCAAGATCTCGGCGACGGTGAACTGAAGGTGGTGCCCTCCCCCGCCGCATGAAGGCGTGTGGTGGGGGAGGTTTGGTGGAGAAGGCGAGTGGTGGAGGAATTGTATGTTTGAGGCAAAAAGACTGCGAGTGACTGTAGAAGTTGGGAAAGACTGTGAGTGAGGGCGGTCTATTGAAGCAAAAAAGCCCTACCCCTGTAAGAGGGTCGAGCTCTTTACACTTTGTGTCGCGACACGCCATGCTCATAGCGGAAAATGCTTACCTTATATGCAGACATATAAAACCGCAGACCCAGGCCACATAATCTACAAGTCAACCAAGCCATCGAGCCTAAGGATGCTTGCCATTAATAGCCTTCTCGCTTGCAGGAGAGAGTCTATTGAACCCTCCTCAATAAGCTCGCGACACCGTGAGATATCCTCGTCGAGCTCTTGAAAATACATAGATAAATACACACAAACCGAACTAAGCAACGTTAATGTTGGTATAGCAAGGCTCACGCAGGCGAGCGCAAACCTAGCTCCATCAAGAGGCAACCACTCAAGCTGTTTGAACTCAGTAACAAAAAGTCCCGACACAACTTCTGACGCGCACTCGGGCCCGTCATCAATATACACGTTTCGAAGTTCATCCATTGGGTTAACGCTGTGACGTTTACGCAATCCTCGCCCCTTGCTTGATGGAGGTTATGTTTTTTCGCTGCGGCTCTAAATGCAACTACGGATCCACCCAATGCGTAACAACCCGAGTCTCGCCATTGGCCAAAGACACAGTTCTATAGCCGAATGGATTTCCATCAACATTAATGGTGCGATCAAAATTCGTGGGGCTTGGGCCCACCCACCTGCTTCCACAAAAGAATCCAGTTCTTGCACGATCGCCGACTCCAAACTGTTTTGTGAAACACCAGTCGATGATGGCATTATCCCTGATTTGTGCCCGCGATCCCACGCATGAACAGAACTTACTGAGCAATTCCGACCGTTCAGTGTAGTATCGCGAAGACCAGTAGCAACACCGGTTCGCGAATTTCGAGGTGTAAAAGTGCACGTATTATGCACCAACACCCCGGGACGTCCCCGCGACGAGCTCACATAGTAGTTGTGGGCACCCTCGACCTCAAAATTAAAAACCTCGAAGCTGCCCTGGCGCCGCTCCGAACCCACCACGCGGGCCAGGCTGCCGTCGGTGGTGCGCAGCACCGTCCCGGCCTCCAGCTCCCCCATCGCCACATACTCGCCGCGCGCCGGCACGAAGAAGGGATGCTCGGGGGTGCCCGAGATGGTGTTGGTTTCGGAAGTGCCGGCGGTGGAGGCGTGAGCAACTCGGAGGTCGGTAAGCCCAGCGGTCTCGTGTTCAGGGGAAATCGAAGGTGATCACCCTCACTTAGATGACGGATCGGTTCAGCTCCTATCCGGCCTCGACGCCCCCGGCCCCGACGCCGACGCCATCTTCTCCGTGGTGCTGGCTGGCGGCAAAATTCTCACCGCGACAGTGAGCAACCTCGCCGACGCCACTAACGACATGGCCCTCTACCTCGTCAGCGATTGTGGTGATGAGCGCGCCTCCTACCAGGCAGCCTCCGACCTGCCCGGCGAAGGCGCGGAGAGCGTGACGTTCACGGCCACCGAAGCCGGCGCTTACCTACGACCTGGTGACGGATACGTGGATCGAAGGCGTTAGCGGTCAGTTCGAGATCTCGGCGACGGTGAACTGAAGGTGGTGCCCTCCCCTGCCGCATGAAGGCGTGTGGTGGGGGAGGGTTTGGTTGAGAAGGCGAGTGGTGGGGGAATTGTATGCTTAAGGCAAAAAGACTGCGAGTGATTGTAGAATTTGGGAAAGGCTGTGAGTGAGGGCGGTCTATTGAAGTAAAAAAAACCTACCCTTGTGAGAGGGGCGGGCTTTTTCGTAATACTATGCTGAGACACCGTTAGCCAACACAAGTACCGCATAAAATATTAAAACACGTCGCTGTCGCGTCAACATGGCATTATCCGCTCGAAGTGCGAGACCATCCAAGGGTGAGAGGAGATTTCAGGATATAAATCTTCCGCCAGCTCGAGAAACTTGCACATTAGCCTTCTGGCTAGGCCTCTAAAATTTCCTATGTCGACATACTCCTCGGCGACAGTAGGATTCCACAGTGGACTTAATGAGGCTAATCGCCTTCCGGTAATCTTTAACCGACTTTCGAATTTGCTAAACACAAGCGTTCGCTCAACACCTTGCTCGTAAAAATCTAAGACAAAATCCCCCTGACCGCTGTCAACAATCCAACTGTATAGTGAGGGGAGTTGCTCCATAACTACTAGAAGGTCGGTACCAACGTCTACACGCCACCGAGCCTCCCCGAATCCTTGAACGCAAAATGAAACAGTGCCTGCGTCATGTAGCGCATCGCAAATTTCACTAAGTATTGACAAATGGTTGTCGAGATGAGGATCCATAATACGCATCCTCTGATTTTGAAGGCTAATAGGCACAGCCCCTTCTAACGACATTTGAAACATATACACCTCTCTCCACATTGCTTATCCGTAGTGGGATATACACTACGGACCGTTCCTCTACCATTTGGAACGACTATCGCCCTCGTAGTTAAAACGACAGAACCGCCAGGCATCACGACTTGCCCCAGTCCATCTGGAATTGAAACATACGTCGGTTCTATAAGGTCGATAAATTGTGCCTGTTCAAAAATACGTTCGGCCGCTGAGTTGTTGTTTAACCATTGGCCCTGCGGCTCGTTTTCTGATGCGGCTTGAACGACCAATTTGTTGGTTTTCTTTGAGCCAGCGCCATGACGTTCGAACGTATAACCCTAATTGAGTTTACCACGCCAACCAGGAGCACTATCCATCCCGCGAAAACACGTATTATGCACCAACACCCCGGGACTTCCCCGCGGCGAGCTCACATAGTAGTTGTGGGCATCCTCGACCTCAAAATTAAAAACCTCGAAGCTGCCCTGACGCCGCTCCGAACCCACCACGCGGGCCGGGCTGCCGTCGGTGGTACGCAGCATCACCCCGGCCTCAAGCTCCCCCATCGCCACATACTCGCCGCGCGCCGGCACGAAGAAGGGATGTTCGGGGGTGCCCGAGATTGTGGTGGGTTCGGGAGTGCCGGCGGTGGAGGCGTGAGCGACTCGGAGGTCGGTAAGCCCAGCGGTCTCGTGTTCAGGGGAAACCGAAGGTGATCACCCTCACTTAGGGGACGGATCGGTTCAGCTCCTGTCCGGCCTCGACGCCCCCGATATTCTGCCCCCCTGACAATCAAGCCACCCTTACGACAATGGTGCCTGGCCAGACCAAACCTGTCAGAATCGGGTTGGGTGTTGGCCAGGACGTCAGTTGACGAGGGTGAGATGAGCGAAGAGTTGCCGGAAGATATCAAGCGATGGACCTCGAAGCGCCGTACCGCATTGGTGCTGCAGATTATCCGCGGGGAGACGACGGTGAACTAGGCTGCGCGCCAGTACGACCTAAAGCCCAGCGAGATTGAGCAGTGGTACGAGACTTTCCTGGATGCGGGTGAGAATGGGTTGAAGAGCCGCCCGAAGGAAGAGATTGAGCGCAAAGATGCCCAAATCGCGAAGCTGCAGCAGAAGATTGGCGAGCTGGTGACGGACATCGACATCATCAAGGAGGTCCACCACATGGCCAAGCTGGACCCTTTTGGCTCAGGGTGGAGCTCCGAGGATTGATGGAACGTCACCCGGCCGTGAGCGAGCGCAGGTTGTGCGGACTTTTGGCGCTGAACCGCTCGACGGTCTGGCGGCAGAAAAAGGGTGTGAGCCGCCGGGTCGTCAATCTTGAGAAGGAGCGCGAGAAGCGGGAGCTCGTGGAGCGTATGCAGGAGCTCGTCAAAACGTACCCGACCTGGGGCTACCGCCGAATCTGGGCGTGGCTGCGTTTTCGAGACCTGCTTTGCATCAACAAAAAACGCGTGGAACGCCTGATGTGCGAGAATGGCTGGCAGGCCCGCTGCATCGTAAATACGCCTCGCCCGGGTGTGACTCAGTCCATCTCTCAGGCCTCACAACCTGACGAACGCTGGGCGATGGACGCAACGAGTTTGTATTGCGAGCAGGACGGCTGGATTGGCGTAATGGCCGTGATTGACTGCTGCACCCGCGAGATTGTTGGCATCGACGTCGCTCGCCGAGGTCGTGCCGTAGAGGCGCAGCGAGCCCTGGAGAGCGCCTGTTTAAAGCGTTTTGGCCTAATTTACCCGAACGGTGAGTCGCGGCCGGTGCTGCGCAGCGACAATGGCAAGGTCTTCACGTCGAAGTCGTTTACTGGAAGTTGCAAGCAGTATGGCCTGACTCAGGAGTTCATCACGCCGTATACGCCGCAGCAGAACGGGCTGATTGAGCGTTTCTTCCGTTCGCTGAAAGACGAGTGCATCTGGATGACTAACTTCAAGACCTTTGCGCAGGCACAAAAGGCGATTGAAAGCTGGGTCGAGTTCTACAACACCCAGCGCCCCCACCAGGCGCTCGGGTATAAATCACCGGCTGAGTATGGTGCTCAGTTTGGCGAGTTGGTGGCTTGATTTATGGGGGGCACTACAGCTCTCATGATTGATCACATCTCATCCATCATCTGCCTCGCGATCAAAAATCCCTGCTCCAACTCCAGCAGTTGAGCCCAGCCTCGGCCCAGCACCTGCCAGCCCGCAGGGCCATTGTTTTTGATGTGGCCGCCAAGCGAGGCAACCGCCGCCATGATGCGTCCGGCGGTGGCTTTTCGCTTCATGATCTTGGGGCGTTTCATCCTCAAAATCGCAAGCTGTGCGGAGGTGATCCAGCCGCTGGCTTCGACGTCTTCGTGGTTGCGGCCGAGGTAGCGGATCACGAGAAGATTCCAGGCGACCATCGCCTTGACGCTCAACGCGGCAAGCAGCGTTTGAGCGCTTCGATGCTGCAACTTGGAGTAGGCCGCGCCGGTCTTAAGTGCTTTAAAATACTCCTCAATCTGCCAGCGGGCGCGGTACCAATCGACGATTTGCCAGCAGTCCTCGTCGGTGTCGATCGGGCGGTCGGTGACGAGCAGCCAGCGCACCGGATCTTCGCCTTTAGGTGCGCGGATCTCGCTGACCTCGACGACGTTCACACCGAAGCGCGCGGGAGAGTTGGCCGCTGGCAGATTGTCGGGGCGACGAAGCTCCACCCGGGTGGCGCGGATCTTGAGACGAGCGCTGCGGAAACGACGCGCGCGGTGCGACTTGCTGGCCTTGCGTTTGGGCCGGGCGGAGAGCTCTACGGTGCGGATCGATTTCGACCATTCGACCTCCTCGAGAACCGCCTCAAGCGGCGCTTTCTCGCTGCGTTTTGGGCCGGTGGAGACGCTGCGATCGCCAGTCATACGCACCACAAAACCGTAGCCGGAGAACACCATCGGAAAGAGCGTGTTGAAGTCATCGCCCTCGCGATCCATGACGTGAATCACCTCGTCGACGTCTTCGAGACGGGCCTCGGAGGCCTCGACGGCGTCAAGCCATCGGGTCTGTTCATTATCCAGAAGACCGTTCTGCGCGCGCCAGAAATCAAGCGTCTCCTGGTCTTTAATTTGCGAGGCGTGCACGTAGGGGCGACTGGCCACAAGGCCAAGCGGCGCGCGGGTTCCATCGGCGCTCACCGCCAGCGAAGCGTGCCAGAGAAAGCCCTGCTGATTCGCCCGCAGGCGCGCAAGATTCTCCCGAGATGGCTCGTCGTGAATGGCATACGCAAACTCGGTGGTATCGTGTGCGACCAGCACGATTTGCGACGCCTCGCTGCGCCGCGAAGTCTTTTCAAAATGCGGCTCAAGAAGGGTTTGGTGCTCGGCCGCATCGTTGCTCATCAGGCGATAGTACGCCTCAACCTCAGCGTGATTTTCCATCGCATCAGGAACCGATTTATCGGGCTGCGCGGCCAGTCGTCCGGCGATTTTAACAAAACGCTCGTTGCGCCGTTTATCGCCCAGATCTACGTCCTGGAGTTCATCGCTCAACGTCAGATCTGCCATCATCGTGGTCGGTTTCATCGCCCTCGCCTTTCTCATCGGGTCTCATCGCTGTCGTCGGCGGCCAATCGATCAAATCGAGAACGATTGCGCAAGGTGGGGCTGGGAGGATCGTTGGGAGGACTGTGAGCGTGAGTGTTTATGCGGGGTTTAGGAGATGTGGGGGATCATGAGACTACAGCTCGGCGTTGATATATGCGAGATCCACACCCTTCGGAAAAGCCGTGAGTGACTGTAGAAGTTCGGAAAAGCTGTGAGTGACAGCGGTCTATTGAAGTAAATAAGCCCGATCCCTGTGAGGGGGTCGGGCTTTTTCAACAAGGCCAGAATGACGTCATGTTATAATTAAGGCGTCAATCGGGTTCTGGCAAACGAAACAAATTACTATAAAACATCATCACCGTTTTTTAAGCTCTTTACGAACTCTTCGATTCTATCGACAACTTCAGGTCGAACTATCGGCTTTCGCGGAGGGCCTTCAAGCTCTTCCGGGGAAATAGACAGCAAAGATGACAGCACTCTATACGCAGCAACTTGCACCAATCTACTGTCAGAGGCTAGGTACGCTTGAAAGATTTCACATACAAGCTCGACGTCAACAGACTCGCGCAAGTATCCCCCCACAACAGTGATCGCCGTGGCTCTAACTCGCTCGACCTCATCCCATACAACGCCTTTAATTAGCTCCAACGTGAACTGCCGATAACGATCATAATCCTTCCAATACCGCCACACCATCGAAAGCGCGCGCTCAACAAACACAACATTTTTAGAAAACAGAAACTCATCCATGACAGCTCGATGCCTAAACGCCTTCTCAATAGCAAGAATGTACAACCCATTACTAACCTCAAGAGACGAAGGGCTATTCAATAACCTACAAGCAACCCAATCTACCTCTTCTGAGGACAAAGCAGCACCGTCCCACTTGAGCCTATTTACCAAGTCCTGTACTTCGTAAGCCATATCCATACTCGCGGGATCATTATCTCGTTTTTTCAAGCACTGAATTTAACGCGCCTGAATTGCGCAAATAGTTATCCACATTATCGCGAATAGAACTGGCTCGAGATAATGCAACCTCAAGCGCTGCACGCTCGTCAACGCTAGTCCCCGGACATGCTAATCTAGCGTTAACATCCCTAATCGTATTTCCAATACCTTGTCGAGCGTCGGCAACTTCCTGAATGTGATCGAATGGTTGACCGTCAGGCCGACGTGCCACAACCTCCCCACGTGACTCACGGGCTACCGCCTCCAAATGCGAACGGTCTAGTTTGTCAAGATAGTTGTCTGCAGAATAACGGTCTGAAAGTGGAAAACACTGATTATGCACCAACACCCCGGGACTTCCCCGCGGCGAGCTCACATAGTAGTTGTGGCACCCTCGACCTCAAAATTAAAAACCTCGAAGCTGCCCTGGCGCCGCTCCGAGCCCGCCACGCGGGCCAGGCTGCCGTCGGTGGTGCGCAGCACCGTCCCGGCCTCCAGCTCCCCCATCGCCACATACTCGCCGCGCGCCGGCACGAAGAAGGGATGCTCGGGGGGGCCCGAGATTGTGGTGGGTTCGGGAGTGCCGGCGGTTGAGGCGTGAGCGACTCGGAGCGCTTACCTGCCGATCTGGCTGTCGAGATCGCCAACTCAGATGCCCTACCTGCCAGACTGACGTCTCGAGAGCGCCACCTCAGGAGGCTTAACTGCCGATCTGGCTGTCGAGATCGCCAACTCAGATGCCTTACCTGCCAGACTGACATCTCAAGAACGCCAGCTAAGAGTGCTTAGCTCCGGATCTGGATGGCTAGAGCGGCGACGAAGGAGGCTGACCTGCCGCTCTGTCGTGGTGAGTTCGTCTACTGAGAAGGCTTACCGGCCGATGTAGCCGGCCAGATCGCCAACTCAGCCCTCCAAACTCAGGCTGACCGAGCCTCGCCACACCATCTCCAACCGTTGCGACCTTCCCGCTCGCGTCTAGCTTTCGCCCATAGAACTCGCCAGTTTCCGCAACCTCCAGACGAGGAGAACGCGATGCCCTACCAGCGAAACGCAGACCTTCCCAAAAACGTGCGCGATAACCTCCCGAAGCATGGGCAGGAGATTTATCGAAAGGCCTTTAACAGCGCCAGCGAGCAGCACGACGAGGAGAAGCGCGCCCATAAGGTGGCGTGGTCGGCGGTGAAGACGACCTACAAGAAGTCGGAGGGGGAGTGGAAGCGAAAGGACTGAGGCTCCCCCTGGCGGCACCCACTCGATAACTATCATTATGACAACTGACCACCGAGCCCCCTCGCCAAACGACAGCGCCGCACGTAACCTGCTTCCGGCCCGAAGCCCCCTGCCCTCTCCCCTCACCACGCACCTTCTGGTCCTCTCCCTTTATGCCGCTCACTCGTCGCACCTTCCTCAAACAACTCGGTACGCTGGCGCTCGCGACCGGCACTGTAGGCGCAGCCGATCTTCTATGCGTCGAGCCCGGCTGGCTGGAGGTCACCGGCCACCGCGTGCGCGTACCCAACCTCGCCAGGCACCTGCACGGCTACCGCGTCGTGCAGGTGAGCGACGTCCATATGGCGCGATTCGGGGAGCTGCACGAGGCGATGCTCCAGGCCATCGACCGCTTCGACCCCAATCTCATCGCGCTCACAGGTGACATCATTGAGCGCGACAGCAACCTCGAAGATTTCGACACCCTCTGCGACCATCTCATGCGTACGGGTCGCCGCGTGGTGGCCACACTCGGAAACTGGGAGCATCGGGCGAAGTTCGGGGTGGAGGCGATCGCACAGATGTACCGGCGACATCGCATCGAGCTCTACGTCAACGAGCACCTCACCCTTCCCGAGGGCGTCGTGCTCGCCTGCACCGATGACTCGAGCTTTGGTCAGGGCGACATCCTCAAAACCTGCCGAAACCTGCCCGACGGCGCGCTTCGCCTCCTCCTTACCCACGCCCCGGGCATTCTGGAGCCCTACCCTTTGGGTGCGCCGCGATTTGACCTGACGCTTGCCGGCCACACCCACGGCGGCCAGGTGCGTATGTTTGGCATCGCTCCGGTGCGCCCGCCCGGAAGCGGACGCTTTGTCAGCGGCACCTACCAGACTGAGGCTGGTCTGACCTACGTCAGCCGCGGTATCGGCCTGAGCACCCTGCCGATTCGCCTGGGCTGCCGCCCCGAGCTCGCGTGTTTTGAGTTCGTCGAAGCCTGAGAAACTGGCGAACCAGCGTTTGGAACCCGCGCGATGCTCGTATCTCGTCATCAGCGGATGGTGATAGCGATCGATGCTCCCAACGCAGCAGGCGAAAGCGACCGCAACGAGCGGTCGAGGCCAGTGATGCGCTCGAGCCGGCTGTACACCACAGGTGATGCCGCGTCCTGCGCGTTGGAGAAAGCACGACAGCCGCCACGCTTTCCGCGCACATCATTGCACCATCCTGCAGGCACGCATCTCAACCCGCTGTCGATGCGCTGATCTGACGCCATAAAGCGCCCTCAACCCACCCCATCCGCCCGAACCCCGCAATGAAGCGCACGCGCTCTACGCGCAACCTGAAGAAATGAAAGTCGGCAAACCCCACATAGCCTTTCGCCTGCGGATGCACCTCCAGATAGCGCGCACGGAGGTCGTCAATCTCTCCGCCCCCCACGGCCTCGACCTTCCCCTGAAAACTGGCACGACCGCGCTCCAGAAGTTCGCCCTCCCCCTCGCTCGCGGCCACAACCAGGGAGGCCCGACTGTCCGCGCGCAGGTTGCGTGTATGCTCGGCCAGATCGCTCAATAACAAGAGTAGGTCACCGCCCTCAAGCCCGGCCACATCCACCACCGACGCGTAGGGAAACCCCTTCTCTGCGCTCAACGTCGCAAGCACGCCGTGACGCGCGCCACGCAGCACATCTCGGGCCTCCACGGCCAGCTCTTCCAGCCTTCCCGACTCCTTTTCTCTCGTCATCCTTCGACCTCCTGTCGCCCTGCGAATGAGAACCTGACCACCACCATGGAATTCATAAGGAACCGCGAACCTACCCTGCTCAGCCGCAGCGCTCCACTCGCATCCCCCGCGCTCCCTTTACATGGCCTAAAGAAGAACGAAACCACCTGGACCACGATGACGATACACCACAGCGAAAACTAAGGTATCGCCTTAGAGCGTGAGCGCCAGACGCGACCACATTGCCCCTGATCCAGATTCGGCACGAAAGGGTTTATGCGCGCAGCACGACAGCGTTCATCTGTACTTCAGGCGCGGGGACGCACGTCGAGAGCCTTCGTGCAAGAGCATCATCACGCAAGCAATGCTCCACCTCGGTGCGCTCACCGTATGGAAATGCCGTTTACAGGCAGTCAAACTTTCCCGACACTGCCCTCACCTGCTTCCCCTCATTCTCTGCGACTGTAACGGCTGATGATGCGTACACTCTCCTCATGGCTCCTTTTCGCCTTCGCCCTCATATGGGCTGCCCCTGCCCATGCCACGACGATCCTCGACGTCCCTAATCCCCGGGACAGCGGAGCCTGGGTCACAGACCTGGCTGACGTATTGAGCGACGCGGACGAAGAGACCATCAACGTCGCCATCGACGCGATCGAGGAAGAGACCGGCGTCGAGATCGCGCTCGTGACCGTCGATCAGGTCACAGCGCCCTCCACCAAAGACTTCACCACCGGCCTCTTTAACCTGTGGGGCGTGGGGAAATCTGACGCCAATAACGGCCTGCTCATCGTGTTAGTCATGGGCGAGCGACGCCTGGAGATGGAGACGGGCTACGGGCTGGAGTCCGTACTCACCGACGGCTGGCTCGCCACCATGCAGGCCGAGAAGATGGTGCCGCACTTCAAGCAGGAGAACTTCGGCCCGGGACTTGTAAGCGGCGTCAACGCAGTCATCGAACGGCTGCGCGCTTACGCCGAGGAACTTCCTCAAACAGCGGGCGAGGCGCGCCCGAAGTCCACCCTGGTCAGGCTTGCGGACAGCAACTCCGACGGCGCAACGAGAAGCGAAGAGGATCCGCCCACATCCGGCGCCTGGTGCTGTTGCGGGATACTCGTTCTACTTCTCGTGTGGTCCATCGGGCGCCGAAAACGCGCGACACGATGCCCGCACTGCGAGACCAGGCTCGTGCCAATGCCCGACAGCAAGGTCGAAACGATACTCACCAATGCCCAGCGCCTTGAGCGCGCCATCGGATCGCGCCGCTTCACCTTTTTGGAGTGTCCGGGGTGCCAGCACTCCAAAGTCATCTACCAGGACCTGCGCAACTTCAACACCTGCCCGCAATGTGATCGCCGAACGCTCGAGATACGCGTCGAGACCCTCGTCACCGCCACAACCTCCTCACCCGGACGCCGGCGACTCTTTGAAAATTGCCTTAACTGCAACCACAAGTCCCATCACGACGAGACGACTCCCCGCGTGCCTAAAACTACGTCCTCAACCTCCCGCACGGTCATCATCCGTGACGACGATGATGACGATGACGACCGCGGCGGCTTCTTTAGCTCTTCGTCTTCAAGCAGCAGCTCTTCATGGAGCGATAGCAACTCCTCCTCAAGTGACAGCTCATCGTGGAGCGCCGGAAACTCGTCCTCCAGCGGAAGTTCATCGGGCAGCAGCAGGCGCAAGAAGAGCTCGGGATCCTTCGGCGGCGGCAAGTCCGGAGGCGGCGGAGCCGGCTCCAGCTGGTAGCCTCGTGCCATAGCCCCATGAACTCCCTACAAAACGCGACGAGCCGCCACACCTGTGTGAGCGGCTCGTCGTCCATGAGACGTACGCCACACCGCCCGCGAGCGTCCGGAGCATCGGGGAATGCCGAGGTGTTCAAACCGTTTTGAACACGACCGAGATCGTGGTAATCCCTCCTCGATCCGGGCACGCTTGCGTGCCCCCCGATACGACGCCGAGACCCGACAGATGCGCTCGGCCTCTTCTACACATTGACGTTGCCAATGGAGCTGTTGCCATGATCTCCGACATCTTCGATCCCGACGCATGGGCCCCCGTAGAGGGCTTTGATTTTCAGGACATCACCTACCACCGCGCCCTCGACCAGGGCACGGTGCGTGTGGCCTTCAACCGACCGGAGATCCGCAACGCATTTCGGCCCCAGACCGTCGATGAACTCTTTACTGCCCTCGAACACGCCCGTCAGTCGGCCGATGTTGGCTGCGTGCTCATCACCGGAAACGGTCCCTCGCCAAAAGACGGCGGCTGGGCGTTTTGCTCCGGCGGCGATCAGGCCGTACGCGGCAAAGATGGCTACCAGTACGCCGGCCGCGAACTCGCCGATGACCCCGTCGCCCGCGCAAGATTGGGGCGTCTGCATATCCTGGAAGTGCAGCGTCTGATTCGCTTCATGCCCAAAGTCGTCATCGCTGTGGTGCCCGGCTGGGCGGTCGGCGGCGGCCACAGCCTGCATGTCGTCTGCGACATGACCATCGCCAGCAAAGAGCACGCCCTTTTCAAGCAGACCGACCCGGACGTCGCCAGCTTCGACGGTGGTTACGGCTCCGCACTCCTTGCGCGCCAGATCGGCCAGAAGCGCGCTCGTGAGATCTTCTTCCTCGGCCTCAACTACAGCGCCGATGAAGCCTTCCAGATGGGCATGGTCAACGAAGTCGTGCCCCATGCCGACCTGGAAAAACGCGCCCTGGAGTACGGAAAGCTCATCAACTCCAAGAGCCCCACTGCCATGCGCATGCTCAAGTACGCCTTCAACCTCCCCGACGAAGGCCTCGTCGGACAGCAGCTCTTCGCCGGCGAAGCCACCCGACTCGCCTACGGCACCGAAGAGGCGCAGGAGGGACGAGATGCGTTTTTGGAGAAGCGTCCCCAGGATTATTCGAAGTTTCCCTGGCACTTCTGAGGTTCGCGGGCGCCCTTGCGCGCCCGCTGCTGTAGGCTCAGTGAGCCCAGGTGTACCCGATGTCCCCCCCCCGACCACAGCAACCGGCTGACCGCTCCGCGACGCGCCTGCACTTTACTGTTCAGGCGCTTAAGGAAGACCTCTGCCTCGCGGAAATCTTTGAGCGTGCCCGCTCTTTCACCCGCGCCTCCTACCTGCGTCTACCGCAGCACGGAGCAGCGTGCGGCGAAGAACTTGTGGGGCTGGGCTGCGCGTGGGAGGCGACCTTCGGTGACACCGGCAACGACACCGGGTTTGCCTCCGCCAACGCAGTCTTGCGCGCATTTCGCCACAGTGCGGGCGATACCGAAGACGTGCGCCTCTTCGCCTATGCGGCGTTCGATCCCTCGTACGCGCCTGGCGACGATGTTACCTGGAACGCCTTTGAGCGTCGTGCCCTCTACCTCCCCGAACTTTTGCTCATGCGCCGCGACGCGCAGCTCTTCGCCGTCATTGCACACCTCGATCACGCGTCACCCACGGCCATGAGCGAATGGTTGGCACGCGTCAACGATGCGCAACACCCTGCACAGCCTCCGGCAACAGACGGAGCATGCACATCACTCGACCTTCGTAACGAAGAGACGCGCTTTACCGCCAACGTCGCGAGCGTCGTGGCATCCGCTGGCACCTCGGCTCCGGTAGAGAAGATCGTCTACGCCCGCCGCGCGACCGCAGAGCGCTCATCGCACTTTAAACTTGACCGGGTCATAGCCGCGCTCAACGCCGACTTTTCTGGCTGTGCCACCTTCGCGCTTAGTCCCCACCCCGGCGCTCCGACCTTTGTCGGCGCGACTCCCGAGACGCTTGTCAGCGCCCACCACAATCAACTCCAGACCATGGCGCTCGCCGGCACCACCCGGGGAGGCAGTCCCCCGCAGAGCCCGGAACGTGCCGCGGCAGAAGACAACCTTCTGCACAGCGCCAAAGATCGCCACGAGCATCAAGTCGTCGTCGAGATGATCACCTCCAGCCTTAAACACCATGGTGCCAGCCCCTCCTACAACGACACCCCGGGCATCCGTCGCCTGACCAACGTCTCCCACCTGGAGACACCCATCCGCGCCGAAATCACAGATACGTTCGGACTACTCGAAGCCATCGACGCCTTGCACCCGACGCCTGCCGTCTGCGGCCAACCTCGCCAGGCCGCTCGCCAGGCCATCGCTCGCGACGAAGGCTTTGATCGCGGCCTCTATGCCGGCCCCATCGGAGCGATGTCGCCAGAAGGTGAGGGCCAGATCTTTGTGGCTCTGCGCTGCGGCCTTGTGCATCACGATCAGGCACTGCTCTTCGCCGGCGCAGGAATCACTGCCGACAGCGACCCCCACGTTGAGTGGGCCGAGACGCATCAAAAGCTCGCCGCACTCCAGAACGCACTCACGGCAGAGGACCTACCATGACCCCCTCGCCACCTTCCTGGCCGAACATCAACACGCTATGGGCACACGCCCTGGTCGACGAGTTGGTGCGCTGCGGGCTTAAACACGTCTGCATCAGCCCAGGCTCGCGCTCCACCCCGCTGGTGGTGGCCTTTGCCAACCACCCGGACATCGAGGACATCTCCATCATTGATGAGCGGCAAGCCGCTTTCGTTGCGTTGGGGTTGAGCCTCGCAAGCCAAAAGCCCGTCGCGCTTGTGTGTACCTCCGGCACCGCTGCGGCGCATTACTATCCGGCCATCTGCGAGGCTTCGAGCTCCGGTGTGCCCCTGATCGTGCTTACCGCAGATCGCCCCCCGAACCTTCACGATGCCGGTGCTCCTCAGGCCCTCGACCAGACTCGATTTTTCGGCACGCATGTGCGCTGGTTCCACCAGGTCGCCGAGCCCGAACCCACCGCCGAGAAGCTGCGCTACCTGCGCGCGCTGGCCTGCCGTGCCTTCCAGCGTGCGAGCGGTCCAAATGCGGGACCGGTGCATCTCAATCTCCCCTTCCGAAAGCCCCTGGAGCCCACTGCGCTCCCGGAGGGACACCGCGACGCCGTGCCCCCAACGCTTGGCACAGGCGACCCGATGGCGATGATGGGACGCCCCGACAACAAGCCCTACCTGCAAACCCCGCCGACCCATGCCGTACTTGATGAGTCTACCCTCGATACCATCGCGGACCTTCTCGCCAACGCGGAACGTCCTCTCATTCTGGCTGGCGCCGACCACCGGGGTAACACCTACGCCACCGCGCTCTTCGAACTTGCGCAACGCCTGGGCGCACCGCTCATCGCCGAACCCACCTCCGGGGTAACTCGCCACGCCGAGCTTCAAAAGCCACCCCTGCACTTTGGTGACGCCGTCTTCGGCAGCAGCCTTCTCGCACGCTGCGGCCAACCTGACCTCGTGCTGCGCACCGGCAAAGCCCCCTTAAGCTGGGCGGCTGCCCGCGCTGTGCGGTCCTGGGCTCACACCACCACAATCCTTCTCTCGCCAGACGTAGCCCCCCCAGACCCCGACCACCTGGCAGGCTGGCATCTCCGGGCCAACCCTCGCGAAACGCTGCAGGCTTTAAGTCGTCGACTTAGCCTCGCCACCGAACGAAATTCGGCGCCAGAATCCCCGTGGCTCAACGCCTTCCAGATGGCCGAAGCCCGTGCCGAAGACTCTCTCCGAGCCTCACTGGAGCGTTTCCGCCTCGCTCAACCCGACGCACCTCTCACCGCCCCGGAGATCTGGAACTCCCTCGGAGAACTGCTCCCGGAAGGCAGCGCGTTGATGATCTCCAACAGCATGCCTATCCGTGACGTGGATGCGTTCATGGGTCGCCGCCGCGCCCCACTGCAGATCTTTTTTAACCGCGGCGTCAACGGCATCGATGGCATCGTCGCCACCGGACTCGGGCTGGCCCTGGCTCGCCGCGAAGCCGGCCATCAGGCGCCCACCATCATCGCCCTGGGCGACGTGGCCCTTCGCCATGACCTCTCCGCTCTGGCCCTGGCTCGGGAACTCGATCTTCCCCTGCTTGTGCTCGTTCTGGACAACGAGGGCGGCGCGATCTTCGATGAACTCCCGATCGCTGACTTTCCCGACGTTCATACGCGACATTTCCTCACGTCGGCGCGCGCAGACATCACCCGTAGCGCCCCCTCGACCACGCGCCTTCATGAAGCAACCTCACCTCAAACGCTCGCCAGCGCCCTGAAGGCGTTTACGCACGATCCGGGCTTTCAGGTGCTCGTCGCGCGCAGCAACCGCGAGGTGGACCGCGACCTGCGCGCCGCCCTTCGCGCCGACGCTGCAACCCTCATCGATCACGGTTTTCAGGGAGACCTCCCATGACCTCCTCTTCCCCCTCCCGACTGCAATCCTGGATCCTGGCCTCTCGCCCCAAGACGCTCGCGGCAGCAGCTGTACCCGTACTGGTGGGAAGCGCAGTGGCCTACGGACAGGATGTCTTCGCGCCCGGCCCGGCCATCGCCGCGCTGGTGGGTGCTGGCCTCATTCAGATCGGCACGAACTTCGCCAACGACTACTTCGACGCCAAAAGCGGTGCCGACAACGAAAACCGCCTCGGCCCCACCCGCGCCGTTCAGGCTGGGCTGCTCACCCCCAACGCCATGAAATGGGCCACCGCCCTGACCTTTCTGGCCGCCGCACTCGTCGGCCTCTACCTCATCGGCGTGGGCGGCTGGCCCATCCTCATCATCGGCATCGCCTCCATCCTCTCGGGCATCGCCTACACCGGCGGGCCTTACCCGCTGGGCTACAACGGCCTTGGAGACCTTTTCGTCTTCCTCTTCTTCGGCCTGATCGCGGTCACCGCCACGCACTATGTGCAGGCGCTTAGCTTCTCCCCGGAGGCCCTCGTCGCCTCCATCCCCATCGGACTTCTGTCGACGGCAATTCTCATCGTCAACAACTACCGGGACGTCGACACCGACCGCGTCGCTGGAAAAAACACCCTGGCGGTGCGACTTGGAAAGGCCGTCACACGCAAGCAATACGCGGGTGTCGTACTCGCTGCATACCTGGTGCCTGTGATTCAGATCGCTGCCGGGCTCTCCCAGATCTGGGTGCTCCTGCCCCTTCTGAGCCTGCCACTGGCGATCAAATGCATCCGTGCGCTCGGCGCACTTGAGGGCAGCGCACTTAACGCCCTCCTCGCCAGAACCGCCGGCCTGCTCACCGTCTTCGGCGTGCTCTACGCCATCGGGTTTGCGCTATGAACGACGCCATCCTTACAGCCCTGTTCGAGTGTCCGCAGCTTTCGTGGGAGAGGGCCGAGCTTCCCCTTATGGTGCCAATTCGCACAAGCGCCGCCACCTACGAATCTCGCGAGGTTCTCGCGCTGCGTCTGCGCGCCATCGTCGCCGGGGTACCGGTCGAGGGTTTTGGCGAATGCTCGCCATTGCCCGGCTGGTCAACGGAAACGATCTCGGAGGTGGAACTCGCACTGCGCGGGCTGGCCCGCAATCTCCCCGCCCAGAAGGGGCTCTGCCTCGCTCCCGAGCATCTCAACGCCGCCCTGGGCAACCTCGCCAGTATGCCCACACTTCGTTTTGGCCTTGAGCTCGCGATGCTCGACGCTCTCGCTCGCCAGAAGTCAGTACCCCTGGCCAAACTCTTCGCAGACGAAGCCCCGATCGATCTGACCTACGGGGTCCGCCTCCAGTCGACTCACGCCCTGGACCCGCCGGCCATTACCGCCGGCCGCGTTCGCGTCTCCATCGGAGAAAGTACGCGTGCCGCCAAGCTTAAGGTCGGCCTCGATCCACTGGAAACGGACGTTGAGCGCATCCGCCTGGTGCGCGAGAAATGCCCCAACGCCGCTATCCGCCTCGACGCCAACCGCGCTTTCTCCATGGAACAAGCGCTCACCTTCGCCGAGGCAGTCGCTCCCTTCAATATCGACTTCCTTGAAGAACCCGTCGCCTGTGAGTCCGTCGAGGAGTTTGCTGAACTGAGCCAGAAGAGCGCGGTGCCTATCGCCGCCGATGAATCCTGCTCTCCCCCCTCCTTCGCTCGTGAGCTCATCGCAGCCCGCGCGGTCCGCGCACTCGTCCTCAAGCCAATGAGCCTGGGCGGACTCCTTCCTACTCTGACCCTTATTAAACTGGCAGAGAACGCCGGCCTACGCATCGTCATCAGCAACCTCATCGAGAGCGCCATCGGCCGCCGCGCTGCCGCCCATCTTGTCGCGGGCAACCCTCAGCTCATCGCCCTGGACGGCAGCCACGGCCTCATCACCGGCAACTGGCTCAAACAAGATCTGGCGCCCGAACGAGACAAAAACCTCGGCGGCACCCTGCGCCTCGACGACGCGCCAGGGCTGGGCTTTGTGCCCACCCCCTTCGCCCCTGGCTGGGAGGCAACATGACCTCGCCACCCCCTGCTCTGCACTGGCTCAACATCGCCGCCAGGCTCCACCCTGACCGTCTCGCCATCGTCGCAGGAGACGTGGAGCTTTCTTACGCGCAACTTCACTCCCTTGTCGCGCAACGTGCAAAGCACCTGGCCGCAATGGACATCAGGTCGGGAAGCCGTGTCGCCATCATCGCCGAGAACAGCGTAGGCTGGCTGCTGGCCGCTCACGCCATTCTCATGACTGGCGCAACCCTCGTCCCCCTGCACCACCTGGCCACCGCGGAAGACCTGCGCACGCAACTGAGCATCGTTCCCGTCGATCTTATCATCCGCGACGCGTCTGCAAATATCCCCTCGGAACTCGGTGCGTCCGAGCTCACGCTTGAGCACCTCAACGACGCCGCATCCTCCTGCATCGCAGGGCCTTCTGGCGATGCGCTCCCATCAATCGGCGAAACCTCCACGGCTGACAGCGATGATACCCTGGTGGTCCTCTTCACCTCCGGCACAACCGGCACCCCGAGAGCCGTTCCCCTGAGCGCCGCCAACATCCATGCGAGCGCGATGGCCTCCGCCGAGCGCCTGGGCCTTGAGAATGACGACCGCTGGCTCTGCTGCCTGCCCCTCTGCCATATGGGCGGGCTCGCCACGATGCTTCGCAGCCTGATCTACGCCACCACCCTGGAGCTCGCCGAACACACCGACATGGGCACCATCGCAACCCTGGTGACCACCCGTCCCATCACCCGCTTGAGCCTGGTCCCCACACAGGTACATCGACTGCTCACGGCGCACTCCACCCCCCTGACGACGTCGTTGCGCGCAGTCCTCGTAGGAGGCGGTCCCGTTGATGCCCACGATCTCCGTGCCGCCCGTAAGATCGGCCTTCCTCTTCTGCCTACCTACGGGATGAGCGAAGCCGCCAGCCAGATCACCACGCTCCCCCTCGACGCCCCCCTCGATATGCTGGAGAGCTCCGGCTCGCCGCTCCCTGGCACCGAGCTCCGCATCACCCTTGACGATGGTTCAACCGCCGCGCCAGGCCAACCCGGTGCCATCAAGGTGCGTGGCCCCACGCTCACCCGCGGCTACCTCAACAAGAACGCTGACGCTCTCTATGATAACGAGGGTTGGATGCGCACCGGCGACGTCGGGCACCTTGATGAACGTGGTTTTCTTTACATCCATCACCGCGCTTCCGAACGTATCGTCTCCGGCGGCGAAAACATCGACCCCACTGAGGTTGAACGCGCGTTACGCGCGCATCCTCATGTGACTGACCTCGCTGTATTCGCCCTGGACCATCCGGAGTGGGGCCAGCAACTCTGCTGCGCACTGGTGCTCTCCTCCCTTCCGGCATCACAGAAGGATGACCAACTCGCCACGCTGGCTGAGTTTTCGGACACAAAACTCCTGCAAAGCCTCAACGAGCACTGTCGCACTCGTCTCGCACCTTTCAAAATCCCCCGGCGCTGGTTTCTCACCGACGCCATCCCCCGCACGCCCAGCCAGAAGGTGCGCCGCCACCGGCTCGCCGAGCTGGCTACGCGTGTCGGTCAGTAAATCCCCCCTTGTCGTCTTTCCCCTGAGGTCTACCTCATGAGCACCGCCGATTTCACCCCCGCTATCCCATCCTCGACCGACCCCACCTCCGTCGATCCACGCCTGCCCCGCACCGGTCGCCGTATGGACCGCTCCCGCCACGTCGTTCATATCGGGGACGTCCCCTTCGGCGCAGAACCTTTCGTCGTCATTGCAGGCCCTTGCGCCGTGGAATCCGCCGAAATGATCTCACACGCCGCAGAATGCGTCGGTAAGCTGGGGGCCAACGTGCTTCGCGGTGGGGCGTTCAAACCTCGCACGTCCCCCTACAGCTTCCAGGGCTTAGGCATGCCCGGAATTGAACTCTTGCAGAAGGCATCCCGCACCCACGGCTTGCCCTTTGTCACCGAGGTTCTCTCAGAGTCCGATGTGGAGCAGATGGCCGAGTGCGTGGATGCCTTCCAAATCGGCGCGCGCAACATGCAAAACTTTGCCCTTCTTGAAGCCGTCGGTCGCACCGGACGCCCGGTTGTTCTGAAGCGAAACTTCGGTGCGACTCCCACCGAATGGCTTCTGGCGGCAGAACACGTCGCGCGCGCTGGTTCCGACCAGATCATCCTCTGCGAAAGGGGCATCCGCTCCTTCGGCGATGAGACCCGCTTTACCCTGGATCTTGCTGGCGCCATGTGGGCACAAGATGAAAGCCGCCTTCCCGTCATCGTCGACCCCTCCCACGCCATCGGCCTGCCCCGGCTCCTTAAGCGCGCCGCCGCGGCAACCCTGGCTGCCGGTCTCGACGGCCTCATGGTCGAAGTGCATCCCGAACCCTCCGAGGCGCGCTGCGACGCCGATCAGGCCCTGACCCCGGAACTCTTCGACGAACTTATGGCCCACCTCAAGCGCTTCACCGTCGAACGCCCCCTTCTTGCTCCCTGACGCGCTGGTGACCTCGTTGTCGCCACCACGGCACCATCTCCCACCGGGCGCTCATTGCTCTTTGCAGAGCGACCCGGAGATCTCAACCGAGGCAGCCGTGCTTCTCGGCCTCTGGCACACGTCGAGCGCACGTGCAGCACTAACCTTGCAGCCTCACATCGACGCTCTACGCACGTGCAAGGGTGATTTTTTGGTGATTATGGGGTCCGTGCGGGCGTCCGAGCCGTTTCGCGCGCCCGTGCACCAGGCCGCACGTGCGTTGACAGGTCAGACGGCTATGGTGCTCCCTACCCGCCAGCGCGTGCCTCCTCTTCAAACAAACAAAAGTCCCGCCCCTTCGCACGCTACGCCGTAGTCCAAAACCCGGAGATCGCATCTGCGACCGCGTCAGGTGCCTCCAGGTGAGCGCTATGCCCGGCCCCCTCGATGATCCGCACCTCTCCGCCACTTCGATGCGCCGCACGCTCAGACATCGCCGCATAACGCGCGTCCAACTCACCCGCCAGCCACAGCGAGGGAATCGCCAACTCCGAGAGCCGCGACCATAGACTCTCCTGAAGCCCCGGGCTTGCCTCCGCGACAACACGCGATAGCGCTTGCACATCACCCCGGCTGCGCTCACGCACCATCCCCTCAAACCCCGGGTGCGCCCTTAAACTCTCAAAGAGCTCCAGCTGGTACCAGCGTTCCAGAAAATGCTCCAGGCCCTCCTCACGCATCTCTCGAGCACGAGCCCCATCGAGACGCGCGCGCTCCGCGCGCTCTTCCTTCCCTTCAATCCCCGGACTGGCCGACTCCAACACCAGCGTACGCACCCGCTCCGGGTGCTGCAGCGCCAGCAACATCGCCACACGTCCCCCCATCGAATACCCCACCACATCCACCGCCTCGAACTCGAGATGATCAAGCAGGCCCACTACCTCCTCGACCATCGCACGAATCGACATTGGGGTCTGCCTGAGCAATCCGACACTTCGACCGTGACCGGGAAGATCCACACGCACGCAATGACGGTGCGCGCCCAGCCTCTCGCATAACTGTCCAAAATCCCGACCACTCCCCATAAACCCGTGCAGAAAAACCGCCGACGGCAACCCGATCGGGGCCTCGTTGCCTGACTCATAATGAATCACCACACCACCCTCATCGTACAGTGTTGCTGGAACCTCGCTCGCTCGACCCGACTAACCGCGTCCCCCAGACTCTGGCAAACGCTCGGGCTTCGCGCTAGCGTCCTGAAACAATTGCCCGCCACCTTTGCTTCGATCTCCTTGCCCGAGAATGGATATGTCGCTCTTCCGATCCCACTGCACACCACCGGCACCGTGCCTCGTGGCCATCGCCGCAGTCTCGCTCCTCGGTGCCTGCACCGCTCCTTCCCAGAACAGCTGCACCGACGAGCGCGACTGCTTTGAGGGCGAAATCTGCGTGCAGAACATCTGTGCGCGCACCCTCACTGAGCCCGACGCTGGCGACGAGCAACCCGACGCCGACGCCCACACGCCCGACACCTCGGGCACACCCGACACGGGGGACGACACCGATACCTCCGACCCCGACCCGGTCGACTCCGGCAACGACAGCGGCACTGAAATCCCGGACGTCGACAACGACGATGACGCCGACACCTCCCCCTGCAACCCGAACCCCTGCACCGAACCCGGTCGCACGGTCTGCACCGTCGAGGGCCAGGACGCCGTATGCAGCTGCGATGAAGGACACGTCGAGAGCCTTGACGTCTGCGTACCCTTTGCCTGCGAGTCTCCCGGACCCGGGCCGGTCGTGGCGTTCTCCGGCGCACAGGCCAGCCGACAGGATGTCGAAGCCTCGGTCGTCTGGGCCGACGACGCCTACCTCATCGTCTGGAGCGACGACCGTGCATCCTCCAATCAATCTCCCAGAATCTACGCCGCGCGTTTTGATCGTGAGGGCAACCCACTTGGCCAGGAGCTCCAGCTGACCTCCACCCCCGGAGGCTCCCACATCTCCACGACCAGTCTGGTCAAGGCCAACGATGGCTACGGCCTCATTTGGCGAGATGGCCGCGGTGGCCCCGACCGCAACGACGCGTACTTCCAGCGTCTCGACAACGCTGGCCAACCCGTCGGCTCTCCCCTCGCATTGACCGATGGCATCTGGGCCGACCGTATCGCGCTGACCTGGACCGGCAGCCATTTCATCGCACTCTGGACCCACCTCTCCGACGCCGAATCGGCCGTGAAGCTCGCAAAGATCACCTCCGATGGCGAGCTCGACGGCCCCCCGGTCAACATCGCGACCGACACGCCCTCAGGCTGGGCCACCCTGGCCTGGAGCGGCTCCTCACTCGGGGTGGTTTGGCGACAGAACATTGATCCTTTGGGCTACTCCCCACGGACCTTCTTTCAGCGCTTCGACGCGAACATCAACCCGCTTGACCCCGCTCCAATTCAGGTTGCGGACGGGCGGTTGCACTCGCCCACACTACTCGCGACCGACGAGCACTTCGCAATCACCGCCAGTGACAACTTCTACCACGCTACGAAACTCTTCCAGGCCACCTACGATGCCAACGGCCAACCCGTGCGTGAGACCGAAGAAATCTCATTTGTGGGGCACGAAGTTCACGGGCTCAATGCGCTCTGGAGCGGTCAGGACTACCTCTTCTTCTGGAAACATGTGCATACCATCAGGGCGCAACGCTTCAGCGAACTCGGCGTAGAATACGACGCCTCCGTTGAACTGATGAACAATGGCTATTTCCCCTGGTATCCCGCCTCCGCCTGGGACGGTGAACGCGCACTGGTTGTCTGGAACGTTGGCATCGGCCAGGACAATGACGGCGACCCCGACTACTACCGCTTCGTGATGCGCACCTACTGCCCCGAGTAAATGCGTCACGCATAGTCCACCACGAAAAAACGCCGGCGCCCCCCTCAGGGGACGCCGGCGCTTGTATCTGGCGGCATCCTTAAGGATGCGCCCCTCACGCGATACGCGGCGCGCTCACTTTAGCAACCACTCATCAATGAGCATCACCGAGCCGTGATCGCGCTCATCACCGGCGTTATTCGCCACAAGCACCATGTATTCGCCCGGATCCAGGTCGAGCACGGTAGGCTCCGGCGCAAGCTCCGGGTCGGACGCGTCCCAGGTGTGAATGAACGCAAAGGGTTCTTGATTTTCGATCTTCGGCAGCTGGTCCGTCGAGATCACAAACACGGTGTTCTTACCCCGCACCCCGCGCAAGACGTACGCGTAGCCCTCACGCGCCTCAAAGGTCGTACCGCTGGCCTGCCCCGGCCCCAGAAAGCCCGTAAAATCACCGATCGTCCCCTCATGATCAGCCACCGACGCCAGCATGCGCGGCGTCGCGGCGATCTTCACCGCGAGATAGTTGTTCACATCGGTGCCTGACGCCCCACCGAGGTTCTCCAGATAGGCATCATAGCGCCCGCGCGGAAGCTCCTCGCGATCCCAGCCCGCCTCCGGCCCCACGAAGCTGGCGTCATTAACGGTCATCACCACCCGCTCGTTCTCGGTGTTCTGCACCTCGTTGTAGCCGCGGAGCTCTCGCACCACCAACAACTCCACCGGGGTGGAGAGTTCATCGAGCTCGAAAGGCGTACGCAGCGTCGTCCCGACCGGAAGCGTCAGCGCCACTCGGTGGAAATCTTCAAAGAAAAGCTCGATCGGCGCATCTTCGCCACTGTCGGGCTCATCATCTGCAGCATCGGCCTCACTACCGACATCACCCTCCACGTCGTCTTCAGGATCGTCGCCCCCATCCGGCTCCGCACCACTATCACGATCCTCGCTGCCTCCCGCATCGTCGGGAATATAGGTAGGTATATCGCTCCCCTGCGGCGAGCCGCATCCCGCGAACAACATTGCTATGAGCAGCACCGAAGGCACGCCTCGGCGATTCAAACACACATGCCACATCATCATCTCTCTCCTGCGCTCCCGCCCCTGACCTTTAGGGTGTCCAGGCAAAGGGTTGGTCAGCTGGCACGTCGCTGCGCACGGCCTCCAGATGCTCGACGTAATCTTCGCCCAGCGCCACCGTTCCCTCTTCACCACCGTGTTGCCCGAGGATGAACGTCCGATCCGCCGGAACACCAGCCTCGGCATACGCAAAGATATCCGTAGTGGCGTTGCCGTAAGCCATGACGATCTCAAAACCCAACTCCTTCAAAAACTCCAGGTACGCCGCCTTGTACGCTCCCACTCCGCTGGTCGTCGGAAGCGACTCGGCGTTGGAGCCCGTCAAGCGCAAATGCCCGTGCGCCACGCCCTGATCATCAAGCCACCCGCGACTTTGCTCGGTCAGCCAATATGGCCGACCGGTGATGTAGACCAGCTGATACCCGTGCACTTCGTTGCGCACCTTCGTGATATCCACCGCTCCAACACGCGCCTCCGGTACGAAGTCCCCGTCTAACAAAGGCTCAAACAGGTCGTTGAAGATGTCCTGAAAGAGTTCCGTGTCCGATGTCGTGAGCGTCGCATCGATATCGAACACGATCAGTCGCGTCTCCCGAGGAAACACCCGAAGGTAGGAGCGAACCACGGTGTTGTCTCCCATCACCCGCTGCAACAACGCGTAGGTCCCGACCGGCGGCAATGCCCCCGGAGCGAGCGTCAGCACCGAACGTCCGTCGCTATCGGTCTCGGCCTCCCCAAGGCGCACATACGACCCGGAGCAATCGTCCATCCATACTTCAATTCGCTCCCCCTGAAGGTCTTTGCTCGTCGGCCCATACGTGAACTTACCGGTGACAAGCGCCTCGCGTTCGGGATGAGTGATGACGTCCTGCGCACTATGCCACGGATCAAGAGCCGCAATCGCCCCACTGCCAAAACTCTCCCAATCCACCGTATCGCTAAACTCCGGTGGGGCAGCCTGATTGCAGAACGCTAGCTCCGGCAACTCCTCGCCGTCATCGACATCGTCGTTACCCACGTCCGGCGGCGTCCCAACATCCCCCGCATCTTCGACCTGCTCATCAACATCACCCGGGTCAACATCCGGCGTCCAATGCTCCGAGGTGCTCGCCGAGGTACCACAACTCATTACAAGTACGGCCAGTAGCGGCGCGTAGATAGCTCCACGCAACGTTTGAAGACACATATCCTTTCTCCTTCAATGAGGTTTATTCTGGAGACTTCTAACGTCCATCTTAACATAAGTGGGCCACAGGCTCGCTGGAACGACGCCCTTTTTCAAGGCCCAACCACCCACACACCTGACACTTCGAGCCTGACGAATACACCTATCTCGCGAGTCCCCCTGGCATGATTTCACCTCAGACACTCCATACTGCGCGAACACGCTCCACAACCAATACCCCTGTCACCGAAAGCACCCCGGAGATGCCTTCCGGGACGACCATGTTGCGATAACAAAGCAGCCGCGTCCTCCCTGACACGACGCCCGAGCTCAGCCTTCGTTCTCGCGCGACACCTGTCTCCAACAACGCCGGTGGAACCACGGCACACGAGCGTCACATCCTCCGAGATAGCCATCTCCCCCCCGGGCGCTCGGAGTGCTCGCACGCTCCATCACCCACCGACGAGCAACAACACCTTCCGCGCGAAATGCAATCGGCGCCCATCCTTGCTCCTCGGACCGCTTCTCGGGTATCGATCGGCCTGCCTGAACGAAGACCAAACGATCGCTACTGGAGTACATAATGACCTCAACGATGACCATCTGGCACAACCCCCGATGCAGCAAGTCGCGCCAGACTCTGGCACTTCTCGAAGAGCACGGAATCTCCCTGAACGTGCGCCGCTACCTCGACGACACGCCGACCGTCGAAGAGATTCGTGACGTGCTGGGCAAACTGGGAATCAAGGCCGACGGCCTCGTGCGTAAGAAGGAATCTCTCTTCAAAGAACTCGACCTCTCCGATGCCGGGGACGATGCACTCATCAACGCAATGGCCGCCCACCCCAAACTCATCGAACGCCCGGTCGTCATGACCGACACCGACGCGGCGATCGGCCGCCCACCCGAAGATGTGCTTCGCCTTCTGAAGTGATCGCCCCCTGCTCCTGAGACGTCAACGCCCGGAGAGTCGCCATGACCCCACCGAAGATGAGCGATGATGCAGTCCAGAAGGCCACTGGCCACCCCTGGCGCCACTGGTTTGATCGACTCGACGCGCTCGGTGCCGAAAGCATGAGCCATAAGGACATCGCCCACCACCTGCACACCCGCGAAGGCGTGTCAGGCTGGTGGGCGCAATCCATCACCGTGGCCTATGAGCGTGCCCGAGGAATGCGAGAGATCGGCGAAACCTCCCGCGGCTTTCAGATCAGCAAACAGAAGACCTTTCTGCCAGACGCGTCCGAAGCATGGACATTACTGACCTCTGCCGAAGGGCTCGGCGCATGGCTGGGCGCAGGCGCACCTCAGACGCTGCAGGAGGGAACAAACTTCGACCTCGAAGAGGGCCTGCGCGTTGACGTGCGTGGCATTCGCCCCGGCGATAGCATTCGACTCGGCTGGATCCCTTCCACGCGAGCGACCACAGAGGTGGTCATCGCCCGGGTAGAAACAAGCCCTTCGGGAAAAGGAACGATCGGATTTACCCATGAGAACCTCCCCGACGCGGATGCTCGGGAATCAGCCCGCTCTCGCTGGACAGACGCGCTCAAGGCTCTCCAGACCATCGCTCGCCAGAACACGCCCCGCTGAGTCTCCTCCCCACCTGACCCACCGATTCCGATGACGATGTATGCCTGAGCCCGCTCCTCAGCCCGAACCCGGCAGAGAAGAAACCGATTCGGCGAGTTTGTCGCGTCCCGAACGCACACGGAAGCAGGTCGCGATCTTTCTCGTCGCGCTTCTTCTCGTCGTGGGGTGGACGTTCTTCTTTCTCTACACCGAGCCCGAGGCCGTCATTGAGTGGATGGGCGTTGAGAACAGCTATCTGGTTGGCTTTTTAATCTCAGTATTTGGCGCGCTGGGATCCGTAACCCCCTTCTCCACCTACCCGGCGGTCTATGCCATGGCGACCACCGAGGTGAACCTGATCATCCTCATTCCCCTGGTGGCCGTTGGGCTGACCGTGGGCGACGCCCTCTTCTTCTACTTCGGCGTGACCGCCCAGAGTGTGATGCCACAGTGGCTGGAGAACTGGATGGAGCGTGTCTGGCTGTGGCTGCAAACCAAGCCTGAACTCTTCCTGCAGATCTTCATCTTCCTCTACGTCGGCTTCTCCCCCTTTGCCAACAACCTGCTCACCGCCCCACTGGCCATGGCCGGCTACCGCTTTCGCAAGATCGTTGTACCGCTGACCCTGGGCAACTGCTCGCTCCCCATCGTCGCCAGCTACCTGGCAACCATCAACGCCTGAACCAATGCGAACTTCCGCGCCTCAGACCTTGACACCTTCAAGGGAGGCGTCCACCATCGCCGCGCTCGAAATGGCGACGCAACCTGACTCTAGGATAGAAGAATGAGCAAGCACCCCGATTTTCAACAGTTTCGTCCCCACCCCTGGCACGGTCTCACCGTAGGTGACAACGCCCCCGAGGTCGTCAACGCCTACATTGAGATGACCCCCTTTGACTCGGTCAAATACGAGATCGACAAAGAGACCGGCTACCTGCGCGTCGACCGCCCCCAGCGCTTCTCCTCGCAGCCCCCTACCCTCTACGGCTTCGTCCCGCGCACCTACTGCGCCGATCGCGTCGGCGAGCTTTCGTTGACCACCGATGAAGGCGACCTTGACCCGCTGGACATCTGTGTTCTCAGCGAGCGGCCCATCACCCGTGCCGAGCTCCTGGTCAGCTGCCGCGTCATCGGGGGGCTGCACATGGTGGACCACGGGGAGGCTGACGACAAAATCGTGGCCGTGCTCGAGAACGACACCGTCTGGGCTGGCGCTCGCGACATCAGCGATGTTCCAGAAGTTCTCATCGAGCGCTTGCGCCATTATTTCCTGACCTACAAGATGGTGCCTGGTGAAACGACATCCAACGTCCAGGTCGATACCATCTACGGCGCCGATCACGCCCAGAAGCTGGTGCGTGCAGCCATGGCCGACTACCAGGAACACTTTGGCAAGTAAGCGCCGGGACGCTCCCGACGCGACACTCGGGAGAGAGACGTGCTTCGCACCCCATCGACGCTACTCGCACTGGCCGCGCTCAGCCTGAGCGCGGCCTGCTGGCCCACCAACGCCCCTGTCCTGGGGCTGGGTGAGGCCAGCCCCTCGGGAGGCCCCCGGGTCGACTTTGACCTCGACGAGCGGCCCTTTCCCGACATTCCCTTCCCCAACGACCTGGCCACCCGAGCTGACGCGACAAGCCCCACCGGCAAGCGCGTCAACGTGTCCACCCTGGCTGCCAGCGCGGCCGAGGCCAGGGTCCGCAACGCCATCAACGAGCAGACCGGCTTTGCCGTCTTTGCTCCGATGCACGTCTCCTTTGATGCCCCGCTGGATATCGACAACCTCATCGCACGGCATCAGCAGCTCACCCCTGATTTCGGCGACGACGCCGTCTATCTGGTCAACGTCGATCCCGCCAGCGACACCTACGGCGAAGTCGTGCTTCTGGATATGGGCCTGGGCAACTTCCCCATCACACTGGAGCGCGCGAACAACTACTTTGCACTCGACCCCCGCGCAGACGATCGCAATCTCCTCTTTGAAGAGACCACCGAGCAGGCCACTGGCCCCGGCGGCGAGTTTAGCTGGCAGGATGATACCGACGACGACGGTGTGGTTGATCATCCCAACACCCGTGCCCCCGAGGCCGACCCGACGGAGTTCCGCCAGGTCCTCGATTTTTACGAGCGCGAGACCAACACCCTGATCCTGCGTCCGGTCAACCCGCTGGAGCCCGGCACCACATACGCTGTCGTACTGACCGACGCGCTCATCGGCGAAGACGGCCGTGCGATCGACAGCCCCTTCGAGAGCATCAACCATCTCGACCAGAGCGAGGCGCTTGAACCTCTGCGCGAGCTTCTTCCCGAGCGCTTCCCCGGGCGCTTCGACCAGGATCTCTCCCAACTTCGATTCGCCTGGAGCTTCACCACCCAGGTACCCACCGAGGTCTTGGAAGGAGTACGTGCGGGCCTCTACGGGCACGGCCCCCTGGCCTGGCTTTCGGAGCGCTTCCCCGCGGAGTTTTTAGCGGTCCACAACGTCAAATCCCCCGACGCCGCCGAGCCGATGACCTTTAAGCTCGACGCGCTGCTCTCTTTTATCGTGCCCCTGGCCAGCGAACAGCTCGGGCCGGCTGGCACCCGTGCCATCGAGGAGGCGTTTGAGGACGTCGACTACGTCGTCAGCGGAACCTACCTCTCCCCCCACTTCCTCATCGATCCGAAAGGACTCGCCCGCCAGGGCAATGAGGCCAATGACGACGCGCTCTTTCAAATCGACCTGGCCCGGGGACGCGCCGAGGTTCGTCCCGCCGAGGTTCATGTCATCTGCACGGTGCCGACCTCGGAGGGGTCCCGGCAGGCCCCCTTCCCGGTGATCGTCTACAGCCACGCCATCGGATCGACCCGCTTTGAGATGCTGGCCTTTGCCGGCGCGATGGCCAAATTTGGCTTCGCGACCTGCACCATCGACGCCGCCGGACACGGGTTGGAAGTTCCCGCTGAGTTTCGGGACCTGCTCGAAGGCGTTGGCGAAAGCGAAGGGCTCGACAACCTCGCCAGCGTCGTCGGCCTGCACCGCGCACGCGACATCAACAATGATGGCGCAACCGACTCAGGCGCCGACTATTTCTCGGCAGATGTGCTGCACTCCCGGGATATGATCCGCCAGACGACCATCGATCAAATGCAACTCATCCGCATCCTGCGGACCTTCGATGGCCAGCGCCGCTTTAAGGCCGTCGACACCGGCAGCGACTTCGCTCACCGCCTTCCCGAACTACTCGCCAGCCCCGACCAGGACGGCGACGGTGAAGTGGAACTTCTGGGAGACTTTAACGGCGACGGCACCGTCGACTTCGGGGGTGATCGTCCTTATGCCGCCTGGGGCACCTCGCTGGGAGGCATTCAGGCCACGGTACTTTCGGGCATTGAGCCCACCATCGTGGCCGGGGCGTCCAACGCCGGTGGCGGAGGACTTCTCGACATCGCCACCCGTACCACCATTGGTAACGTTCGCAACGGCGTCATCCTGCGCATGATGGGGCCTCTTGTCATCGGTCGCCCGGTCGAAAACGGCGCACGCACGCGCCTCGACTGGCTTTTCCCCCAGGGTGACAGCTCCGTCTCGTCGCCCATCGCGCTGCTCCCGGCGCTGGAGGACGGCGACCGCGTGGTCGTCCGAAACCTCACCCGCGAAGCCAACCCCAACGTCCCCGAAGACGAAGCCTACGCTCAGACCTATGTGCGTCAGGGAACGTTTCGGGTTGGCATCGCCGCCGACGCCCTCAGCGCCTCGGCTCGCCGCGCGCTCATCGGCTTCGATAACCAGATCGACGTCTACGAAGATCTGATGGGTTGCAAAGAAGTTCAGACCTGCGGACGCAACAACTGCGACGCCGATCACTACTGCAGCGACGCCGGAAGTTGCGAGCCTATCTCCGCTTGCTTCTCCGCCTTCGATCTGGAGCGCATCGCCGAGAGCGACCCGGAGCGTGCCGCACGCTTTGAGCATCGCATCGTTCACGACCCCACTCGCCTGGGCGACCCGATCGTCATCGAGATCTACGGCGACGACGGCGAACTCAAGCATCGAGTCGATAAACTCGGCTACACCTACACCTCCCAGAACCTCTACTTCCCGGCGGACGCGCCCCTTGCCGCTCCGGCCGAAGGCTGGGGACTTCGTCGTCAGACCCCGCGTTTCCGCAGCTTCATGGGGCTCTCACAGATGCTCCTGGAGCAGGCCGACCCGGCGGTCTACGCATCCCACTTTGCCCACACGCCGCTGCGCTACCCCTACGAGCGTGATGCCTTTAAGGCTGGAGCAACCAACTTCCTGACCATCGGCACCCTGGGGGACCAGGTCGTGCCCATCAACGCCGCGCTCGCCATCGCTCGCGCCAATGGTGTGCTCGAGCTTCTCGCGGAAGATCCCCGCTACGGGATGCCGGAGAATCAGTTCCTCATTGAGAACTTTGTCTACGAGGGAATCGCCAGCCTGAACCGCTTCCCCTCTCACCCCGGCACCCTCTTCGACCCGGACAATCTCGACGAGGGTAAGTGGCGCCGCGCCGACCAGCCGGAGAACGATAATCCCAAGCCCGTCGCCGACGCTCCCCTTCGCGCCACATTGCAAACCAATTCCGGCATAAGCGCGTTGCGCCTGGGCTACCTGGACCACCGGGGCACACACACCTTTAACGCCCCAAACCCCGATGCCGCGTTTGACATCCATACCTTCCTCACCAATCAGGTGGGGTGGTTCCTCGCTACAGGCGGCCAGGCAATCTCCGATGACCACTGCCTCGAAGAGATGTCGATGGCTGACTGCGAGTTCTTTGATAAACAAGATTATGACAACCCTCTTTAACGGGCTGAAACGCTGACCGTCGCAGGCAAGCGCCTCCCGGGAGTAACCCCATGACTTTTGGAATCTTTGAAGCCTACCCCGACGTCGAGCCACAGCGCGGCGTCTTCTGCAACCGCACGCTGAACATGCGTTCGATCAAGGCCATTGGCTACGACATGGACTACACCCTGGTCCATTATCACGTCGACGCCTGGGAGGGCCGTGCCTACGAACACATCAAGTTGCGCCTGCTCGCAGCCGGATGGCCCGTCGAAGACCTTCATTTCGACTCACACTGGGTCAGCCGCGGCCTGGTCATCGACCTGAAACTTGGCAACATCGTCAAAGCCAACCGCTTTGGCTATGTCTGGCGCGCGGCACACGGCACCGAAATCATCCCCTACGCCGAGATGCGCGAGGCCTACACCCGCACCCTGGTCGACCTCAATGACCACTCGCGCTGGGTCTTTCTCAACACCTTCTTCTCGATCTCCGCCGGCGTGATGTACGCCCAGCTCGTCGACCTGCTCGACCGCGGCGTACTCCCGGAAGTGCTCGGCTACTCCGACCTCTACTCGCGCGTCCAGGAGGTCCTGGACGCCGCTCACATTGAGGGCGAGTTGAAGGCGGAGATCATGGCCAACCCGGAGGTCTATGTCGACCCCGACCCCGAGGTTCCTCTGACGCTGCTTGACCAGCGAAACGCCGGCAAAAAGCTCGTGCTCATCACCAACTCCGAGTGGGCCTACACCCTCTTCATGCTCAACTACACCATCGACCCCTTTCTCCCCGACGGGATGACCTGGCGCGAGATTTTCGATCTGGTGGTGGTTTCAGCGCGCAAACCCGCGTTCTTCTCCGGCTCCGCGCCGATCTTCGAGGTCGTTGACGACGAAGGGCTGCTCAAGCCCTGGGTTGGCAAACTCGAAGAGGGCCGCGCCTACCTCGGCGGAAGCGCGTCCGATATCGAAGGCGCACTGGGTATGTCCGGCGACGAGATCCTCTATGTTGGCGACCACCTCTTCGCCGACGTCAACGTCACCAAAAGCGTGCTGCGCTGGCGTACAGCCCTGGTGATGCGCGAGCTCGAGCAGGAGCTCTGCGCCATTGAGGTCGCTGCAGAAAATCAGGTCGAGATCCGCCGCATGATGCTCGAGAAGGTCAAACTCGAAGACGAGTTCTCCACTCGCCGCCTCAACCTTCAGCGCCTGCGTCAGGGCTACGGCCCCCAGACCGACGCCGACCCGGAGGTCCTTCAAGCAGAAATGTCGCGCATTCGCGAGCAGCTCGTCGCTCTCGACAGCAAGCTCGCCCCCCTGGTGATTGAAGACGGCGTCGCGTCGAACCCCACCTGGGGCTACCTGATGCGAACCGGCAACGATAAGAGCCACCTCACCCGACAGGTCGAACGCTACGCCGATATCTACACCTCCCGCGTCTCCAACCTCTTGCGCTACTCACCCTTTATGTTTTTCCGCGCCCCCCGCGGCAGTGTCCCCCACGATCCGGGGCATCCCTGAGTTTTCTCACGCTTCGTGATGATGTTTCGGTCGCAGCCTCTCCCCGGCCCTCGCCAGCACTGCCTGCGTGAGGCCGGGGGTATGGTAGGCCAGAAACGTAGCGACTTTGCCATGACCGGTGATCACAGCCTCGCGTTTGCGCGCGGCGATCGCTTTGAGCATCTGACGAGCGGCTTTATCGGCAGGCCACATAAGTTGCGCCGGTCGACGATCCTCCCAGTCCTCATGAACCTGGTTCTGATTATCAACGCGGTTGATGTCGCTATGCACAAACCCCGGCTGCAAAAGGGTACAGCTGACACCGCTTCCGGCAAGCTCGGCGCTGAGCGCCTGTGCCATGCCCCGCACGGCGAATTTTGATGCGCAATAGGCGGAGTTACCCGGCACCCCTAGCGTGCCCGCCACGCTGCCCATCACCACCGCGCGCCCCTTGCTCGCGTAGAGATGCGGCAGGGCGTAGCGCAACGTCATCGCCGCGCCGGTCACATTGGTATCAAACTGACGGCGCCACTCGCTGGCATGGAGCTCTTCGAGTCGCCCTCCCACCGAAAACCCGGCATTGGCTACCGCTACATCCAGGCCACCAAAGCGCTCGACGACCGCCTCCACTGCCAACTCGAGCTCACCGACCTTTGTTACATCGCAACCGAGCGCCATCGCCTCAGCGCCCTTCCCCTTCAATTCAGCAACCACCTCCGCCAGCGGCTCCAGACGACGTCCGCTCACCACCACTCGCGCTCCCTGCTGGCCAAACTCATGAGCCAGCGCCGCACCGATGCCGCTGCCACCACCTGTGATCCACACGACTTTATTTCTGAAGTTCTCTGCCATCATCGCATCCTTTTGTTCTACGCGTTGACGCGTTAAAACTCTGCCTCTGCTGCGCGCCCTAAAGCGCCACACACCTTGTTCATCGAGAAGCGCCATGGTCACCGATCCTCGCCAGACCGTCAAAGACGCCTCCGCGCGCTCCTGGGAGTGGGTCAAACGCAAGACCTTCAACCCCCTTCCCTTTTACCGACGCGCCTGGGAGATCCTCAAGCATGACCCCTGGGTCTTTGCATGGAAGATGCTCGCTGACCTCCTGGGGCGCGCCGCAAACGTTGCGCTCCTGGCTGTCGTTGCGATGGTCGTCGCGCTCGACCTTCAGCACTTCGCTGCCGGCGGCGGGGCGCTTTCGCAATGGCTGACGCGTTTCGCAACCATCGCATCCAGCCCGGCCTTTATCGCCGGGCTGACCGGCGCGATTTTTTGTGTCGCCATCATTGGTGCCGCGCTCGAAGCCCTGGTCACGGGCGGCATCTGGGGCATGCTTGCAGCCGGCCTTCGCGATGAGCCCATCGAGAAGCTGCGCACCTTCGGTCGCGTCGCACTGCGCCGTTTCCCCGACGTCTTTGCCCTTTTTCTGCTCCGCTTTGCCGTGCGCCTGGTGACGATCTGCATCGCCGCCGCCGTGGCGATTGGTCTGGCTAACGCCTTCTCATCTACGGAGTTCGCCGCCCTGGGAACGATTGGGAAAGCCCTGATCGTCGCGCTCCCCATCAGTTTTATGATCAGCTGGTTCGCCCTCACTCGCCTGGTACTCGAAGTCATCGGTGCCCCGATGATCATTGACGATCTGGGGCTGGGCGAAGCCGTGCTCGAAGCGGCTGCCTTCGTCCTGGAGAACTTCTGGGCGATGTACCGTCTCTTCATCTACGCGCTGGGGCTCTTGCTGGTCCCCCTGGGGCTCTACTGGATCGTCTTAATGGTTCAGAACTTCGCCATCACCTGGCCGGCGCTCACCGCCCCTCTTGCGCTCTTACGTTTCGCGGGCGAAGTGCTGATGTGGGCCTCTATTAGCGTGCTTGGCGTTCTTTTCTACGGGGCGGTGTTCGCGTTTTACCGCAAGGACGATCAGTTCGTTGAGGACGAAGAACGCCGCAGCGGTGCCTCCCCCACGCCCGGCACCCCGCAATCGCCGAACAGCCCGACCGAACCCACCTTTCGCGAGGGCGTGACGCTGGCCGAACTTCTTCCCGACGACGCCCCGCATCGCTTTGCCATCGATGATCTTCTCCCCGCCGAACCCTCGACGCTGCCTGACGGTGCCGAAGCCGAAAGCCCTCGCACCGGGGAGAATGAGGATAGCGCCGCGCCCGACAACGAGCCGCCTCGGGCCACCCGGGACACCTCGCGTCACGACATCAACAGGGACGAAGACCCGCAAGACCCCGAGTGATCGACAGCTTCCCTCCTTCTCTAACGCTCCGCAAAGCGTCTCCGACGAAGGATGCCGCAACGCCCCGGCCGGGAGCACTCCGCCTGGTAACCGGCGAGCTTTCCTCTCTCCGACGCTCTTCTACCCCCTTTTCTCGCGTTCTCTTCGCGCCCGCATCGAATTATTTGGATGCGGGCGAGTCTCCTTCTATGCTCAATCCCGCATCAAACAAGGCCCGGTGCCTCTTCGCGCACTTTTCTCCCCGGGAGGGTTGGACTTTTATTACAGTCTCCTTAAAATGATTCAGGAAGACTGGAAGTCTCTCGCTCGTTAAGTCTGCAGAAAGGCAAGAGAAGAGGTGGCTTTTCAGTACCGCCCGGCCCGCCGGCCAGGGCAACCGTATCGAGCACCGAAGGAGTCGCGCCATGCTGTCGGATCAGATCATCTACGACGAACTCAAACGCCAACGCGAACATGACGCCAGCTGGCAGCCGGAAGCCCTCCGACTGCCCCTCTACATCCCCCAGCACCACGATACCCCTGATGAGCATGACGAAGACGAGGCCGACGAGTCCTCGCGCGGCGTGGTGATCATCGATATGAATGATGGCTACAGCATCATGACTTGAACGCGCTTGAGGAGCTTCCTTAAACCGGACGCCTCGACCGAGGGCGCCGGCGCGCTCCGCCGATGTATAGAAGCCCCTCCGAGTTTTCGGTGGGGCTTTTTTTGTGACGCCCCCCCTCTTCCGACAAAAGTTTAAAGCCCCGGCTTGCCCCACACCCGATCGCGACGCATACATAATGACGAGACCAACACCGCATGCGCCACGAGGAAGAAATGGGAGAGTCGATCAGCGCCACCTGGACCGAAGTCTTTCAGAGCCGTGGGATGACACTCCACCCGGCACCTGCCCCTCCGGGCTCAAAGCCTGGCACGCCCTGGCACCAGGGCCTGACCGCCTTTGAGAAGCATAGCTTTATTCGACTTCTCATCAGGGAAGAGGCCAGCGAAGCGACCGTCTTCGTCGAACTTGCCGCCGGTCCTCCCGAGGGGCAGGAAACCAGCCTGGCGAATGCCGCCTGTCAGTGGCTCAACCGGGCGACACCGGCGAGCTGGGAACTCGTGTCGGCGGCGATGCCAGCGAACCTGAGCGCCACGCTGCCAAATGCCGAAGCACTCTACGCCTCCCTCGACGCGCTGCTCGCGTTTATGGCGCGTGCCTCCGAGGTGGACACCGCCGAGGGATGGCTGACGTTCTTCGGCTCTTCCGGCGACGGCCCAACCACGTCCGCCACCCCGACGCCGGCGTCTGGAGCAAGGGCCAACTCCCCATTTGAAACCATTGGTCAGCGCGACAGCCCTCACCAGGACACCGATGCCTCGGCGACGCATGCCCCGCGCCTCGAAGTGGTCGACGGCGGCGCAGGCCCCCTGATGTTGAATGTTCATCTCAGCAACGTTCTGGGCGGCTCCGAGTCCCAACGCCTCGCCCACGCGCTCTCGCATTACCTGCACGCTCGCTACGACGTTCAGGCCCATCACGCCGCGGATCGCTCCTCCCCCCACACGCTCTCGCTGACCGTTGAGCCGGAGCGCTACCTGGGCAGCAGGCAGGAGCTCGCCAGCGATCTGGAGCGCTTCTGCAAGCGCCTGGGCGACTACATCGACGCCGGTGGCGACCTTCAGGACTATCTGGGCACGAATGACGTGGTGCTTCCCTCACCGCGACAGGACTCTCCCTCCCCTGCGCCATCCCGCTCCGCGTCGCTACCTGATGCGGCGCCCTCCTACTCACACTACGGAGCATCCGAGGGCTCAGGCAGTGGCGTTGTCTTCGACTTAAGTAGCGCCAGCGCCTCGACCGCTCGAGAGCTCGTGCAGGGTGACTTCTCCGACAGCCGCCTCAAACGCGATGACGCTCAGACCGCCCTGGTTGACCTCGTATTACGCCACCCTGGCTACTCCGATCGGCGCATCAACCAGGTGCTGACCATCCTGCTCTCGATCGACTACGCCGCCGCCGAGCGGCTCGCTGAAAGCGCTCCCTGCGTCATCGCCTGGGGACTCTCGCGAGAGCGAGCGCTCTCCTTCAAGGATGTGCTGCACAGCGCCGGCGGGAAGGCGCTGCTCGTGGAGCCCGGAACCTTTGGTGAGTCTTAACGTGGACCGATGGGTTCAGTCGGAAATCAGCGCCAAAAAGTTGTGAAGCATGCCCAACCCGCCCGGACTTAAGATCGACTCGGGATGAAATTGCACCCCATGTGTCGGGTGGGTTTCGTGACGCACTCCCATCACAAAACCCTCCGCCCAGGCGTTCGCGACAAGCGGCGCAATCAGCGGAGCGCGGGCAACCAGACTGTGGTAGCGCGCCATTGGAAAAACCTCATCCATCCCTTTAAAGATGCCACTTCCATCGTGGGTAATCGCACTGGCCATGCCGTGGCGAGGCTGCTCGCTGCGTACCACCGGTGTACCAAAGACGCGCGCGATGGCCTGATGGCCCAGACACACCCCCAGAACAGGCACCTGGCCGGAGAGGGCCTCAATCGCCGCCTCACTGATGCCAGCGTCTCGCGGATGGCCCGGGCCGGGAGACACCACAAGCGCTGAGGGCCTGCTCTCCAGCAACGTCGAGAGCGCTATCGCATCGCTGCGAACCACCGCCGGAGACACCCCGGCGCGCACCAGACGATCGGCCAGATTGAAGACAAACGAGTCCCGGTTATCCAGGATCACCACCTGACCGGGTTGCCGTATGGCCCAGTCATTCGGGTCGCGTTGCGTCCATCGCCTCATAAACCCTCAAGAATCACTTTAAGCCCGGAGGTACGCCCCAACTCCAGCGCTCGCCCGTCGAGTGAACGTGCCTCCTGCACGCCGACGCCCGTCGATACGAGCGCAAGCGCCCTGGCCCGCGCAAGAACCTCTTGCGTCACTTCAACTTCCTCAATCAAGCGCCCCTTTTGTGACCCGCGCTCCAGTAGCACCTCCCGGGTAATTCCCGGCAAGATGCCCTTAACCGGCGGCGTGATCCACCGTTCTTCAAGCAACACCAGAAGGTTTGCCGCGCTGCATTCCCCCACGCGTCCGTCCTCGCTGACGCTCACACCATCATCGGCGCCAAGGATCCGGGCGCGTCGACGTAGCTCGACCGAGCGCATCCAGCTTGTCGTCTTGTGTTCGGCCAGGCTGTCACCGGGCAGGTAAAAACCGGGCATCGTGACCAACGCCAGGGGCTCGGCAAGCGGCAGCCCTGGACGCCATCGCCCACAGACTCGGCCGCTCCCACCAAACGCAATCTCACGGTCACGTCGGCTCACTGTGACCCGCCAGAGGCCATCTTGCCCATCAGGCTCACCGAGCATCGCGCATCCCTGCTCGATATGAGCCTCATCAAACCCCAGCGCTACGCCCGATCGTCGAAGCCTGGAGCGATGACGCTCCAGAAAGCGTACACGCCCCCCCTCCACGCGCACCGTCTCAAAGAGGCCGTCGCCGTAGAGGAAGCTGCGGTCATCCTCCATCGTCAACCTCCTCGCCACATGGTGCCGCGTCTTCTCGTCGAATCCCTTGCTCGACGCCGACGCCCAGGGCACTGAAGAAAGGACGCGCTTTCCAGCGAGCCTCCTCCCATTCGCCAGCCGGGTCTGAGTCGGCGACCACCGCCCCGCCAGCGCCATAGCGCACACGGCTGCCGGTCAGCGTAGCGGTACGAATCAACACGTTGCTGTCGAAGTTGCCGGTAGCCGACCAGTAGAACATCGAACCGGTGTACGCTCCGCGCGCGCTCGCCTCATGTTCTGCGATCCACTCCATGGCCCGAAGGCGCGGCGCGCCGGTGATACTTCCGGCGGGAAAGCACGCGGTATACACGTCCAGAGCATCGGCGCATGCCGAGAGCTGCCCCTCCACCGTCGAAATCAAATGATGCACCGATGCAAAATGGTGCAACCCACAGAGTTCGCTGACTTCCACGCTTCCAGGCACACACACCCGTGTAAGATCATTGCGCATCAGATCGACAATCATCACGTTTTCGGCGCGATCCTTGGCGCTGGCGCTCAACTCTGCGGCCAGCCGCCCGTCCTCCTCAGGCGACGCACCACGGGGGCGCGTACCTTTAATCGGCCGCGTCCGCACCACTCCATCCTCTCCCACCTCAATGAACTGCTCCGGACTCACCGACGCGAGGGTGGTCGCCCCAACACGCACCAGACCCCCAAAAGGCCCGGGGGCAGCGGCGCGCAAACGTCGGTAGAGCTCCCAGCCCCCGGCCTGCCAGCTCGCTTCCCACCGCTCACTGTAGTTCACCTCAAAAAGCTCCCCCTCGAAGATCGCCTCAACGCCCGCCTGCACCCCACGCCGATACACCTCCCCCTCAACCTCGCGGATGGCAACACGAGGCGTTCCGGTCCCATCGCTCTCAAACCGATCCGACACATCCCCTGCCCCATGTGCGTCGATCCACGCCATCGCCTCCTCGACCCAGGCCTCGTTCCCACTTGCCCACCAGGTGCCGTGCTGATGGTCGAAGATCAACGCCCCCTCAAACTCACCGACCCATAGCAGTGGTGAGTCCTCGCGCGGCAACTCGGCCCGAAGATCGTCGAGATAGGCGCCGCATTCATAAGCCCAGAATCCCGCCAGCCCTCCGCAAAACGGAAGCCCCCTGGACTCCGTCGGAGCTGAGCAACGTCGGTGCGCCTGACGCATCCACGCCGGCACATCGTCCACCCTCTCCCCGGAGGGCTGCTCCACGACACGGCCCGAGCCAACCGGGGACTCCTCAAGCCAGCGGCGAGGCTCCCACATCAGCATCGACCAACGCGCGTACGCCCCGGACCTGATCTGCGAATCAAAAAAAAGCACGTCCCCTTCGACACTGGCGAGCAATGCGCGCGCAAGGTCGAGTGGGGACGTGCTCAGGCTGAGACGACACGACATAACCACAATCAGTTGCCGCTATGCCTCAGGATGATCTCAACACGATCATTATTCTCGGCATCATCACTGAAACGCACGCGCTCCTGACCAAAACCTTCCGTGGAGATCCGAGAAGTATCGACCCCACGCTCTACCAGGAAGTCGCGTACACGATGAGCACGCAGCTGGGAGGTCGCCAGGTTCTCGGTAACGTTGCCCCGACGCTGGGTGTAGCCCTCGATCTGAATGGAGAACTCCCCGTACTCATTCGTCAGGCGCGCGAGCACATCGAGCATCGCGTCCGTGTTCGGACGGAAGTTGGCCTCCTGCGGCACAAACATCCGCGCCATGACGATGCGGATGCCCTGATATTCCTCTTCGGTATACGGCCCGCCAAAGTTATCGCGAGCCTTCTGCCGCAAGACCGAGATGCGGTTCTCCGGGCGCATCTTCTCGACCATCTCCTCGTGGATGGGGCGCGCGGTGGATTCGGCCTCTTCAAAGAGCTGCACCGCGAAGTTGACCTGCTGCAGGATGGTGCCAGCCGCACCGGGCTGGCTCTGAAGGAGCGAGCGCGCGTTACTCAGCTGCGACTCAGCCCGGTTAAAGACAGCACGGCTGCGCTCGTACTCGTCTGCCTTGTACTCCAGCGCGGCAGCACGTGCGGCTTCGGCAGCCTGAATCCGAGCGTTGACCTGCTGAAGATTCTCCGAGGTGGTGTCTGTGCTGGTAGACTGCGCGGCCTCAAAGGTGCTTTCACGCCGGGAAGCGTCTGCCCGTCGGCGAGCTTCCTGCTCCCGCACCGCGGCGCGAATATCGCTATCGAGCTGTTGAATCTCTCGCGCCAACGCGTTGCGACTCTCGTTGGTCGCACGCAGATCCGGGTTTACCTCCTCGATCTTCGCGTTGGCGGCTTTGAGGCGCTCAGCAGCCTCAAACTGAGACGCTACAGCCACAGCGGTGCGGTAACGCAGCGTGCCCAGGATGGCGTACTCTCGGGAGAGCTCATCGCGACGCTCCTCACGGGCCTCTTCGGCGACGCGCCGTAGCTGACGGGCCTCCTGATGGTAACGCGCTGCATTGGGGATCTCGCGCAGCTCCTGAGCGGCCGGATCCTGAAGCATGCGTTCGAGCTCCACGAGCTCATCGGACTTCGGGCTGGGGGAGCACCCTGTGGCCAGCACGACACTCGCTGCACCCGCCGCTCCCAGCGCGATCATCTTCCCAAACCTGTTCTTAAAACTGCCTGACATCTGACTTCTCCCGGGCTGTACCGTTCGGGTCGTTTCGTACGTCGAAGGGGCTTGCTCTACTGCTGCGAGACGCGGTTGAGCTCTTCCTGAAGCTCCGCCTTACGCCGCTCCAGCGCGCTGATCTCCGACTGCAGCTCTTCGATCTCGGCACGCGCCTGGTGGTAGCGCTCTTCCTGGCTCTCGGCACTGGCGTCGATATTGCCGGCCTGAACCAGCGCGCGCACCATATCCAGCCCGTACTCTACCCGCCGCATGCGCATCGTCACCGCTTCCTGCTGGCCATTAGCCAGTAGAACTTCGGCTTCCTGAAGCCAGCCTTCGATCATCTCGACGTCGCGCGAGGCGACCTCCTTGCGATCGCTGGACTCAAGCTCTTCGAGCTGCGCGCGAAACTCCCCGATCTGCTGACGGCTGCGCTCCGGGCTATTTGCAAACCCGAGTTGGGCAACCAGTGTCACCGCCGCAAGAACGGCCACCCAGAGCATCTTCTGCCCCACTGCTCTCATCTCGCTCTCCTCGTACACGTCGTGTCGTTGGGATTCCGTTATCCGTCAGCTCTTATACCGATTCGACAGCAAGAAGGCCACCGCCTCACGGGCGCTCTCATCGCAGTAACCGTAACGCGACTTCAGGTTAGTAAGCGTCGTCTCGACACTCTGACGCTCGGAACTGCTGAGCGCGCCGTCTTCGCTCTCAAAGTAGGTGAGCAGGTTCTCTTCGATACGCTGAATCTGGCGCTGTCGCTCTTCGAAGAAGGCCTCTTGCAACGCCTCAAAGAACATCGGAAAGACCTGCTGATAGTCGACCTTCATACCCGGGTTATCGATCGAGAAAGCCGCAATCGAGGTAATCAGCCCGCGACGGAAGTCTTCCGGGTCTTCCTCGTGGTTAATGGTCTCCTCCATCTCCGCCATCAACTCCTCATCGGGCTTCTCATACGTGCCGGTGATGCGGTTATAGACCTTCTCGCCCTTCAGCCACTGGCTGACATGGTCGATGTAGCGCGTAAAGAACTCGCCATACTGTTTTTCTTCAACTAGGCCCATCGCGCTGCGGATCTCCAGATCGATGATGTCCAGATAGCGCTCCCGCACCACGTCGATGAATTGGTCGTGGCGGTAGTAAGGACCGTCGGGCTTCATCTGCAAAAAGGGGAAGACGCTGGGGTCGCGCACAAGTTTCCCCATCTCCTCGAACACCGCCAGCGGCGAGAGCGTGGGGAAACGCTCGTTCTGACTGGCGTTGAGCAGGATCATCTTCATCTCGCGCGGGCTTGCCCCGTAGCGCCCTTCGTAGTCGGCACTCCCCTCACCTTCGGCCATCAGGCGAGGAACGATAGCCTTGAGTTCGCGGGCGCGCTCCGGCCCGATGTTGGAGGGGACGCGACCATGGGCATAGAGATCGGCCTTCTCCAGCGGAGAGAGCCTCCCGACAATATCGCGAATCGTGGCGCTGTACTGGTCGGCCTGCGGGCGCTTCAGCCGCGTGAGCACCGCCCATAGCGCCGCCACAAAGGTCGTGTGCGGCGCGATGCGCTTGGTGAAGTTCACGCTGGCGATCTGCTCGCGGTAGATGATCTCTTCTACCGTGTAATCGAGCAGGTATGGCACCCGCACAAGCTCCACCCGGCCTTTGAAGGACGAGTAGTCTGCGGTCTGCTTGTAGGCGTCGAGGTAGTCCTCGTTGGCCGTGGCCATCATCACTGTGTCCAGGTGGAGAATTCGATTCTCCAGGGACACCGTGGCCTTCTCGCTGGTGGCCAGAAGATATTTGTTGAAGTCGGGGTGACGCTTAAAGAGGTCGTCGTACTCGATGATCCCGCGGTTGGCGTCGACGAGATCCCCGAAGGGCTCGAAGATCGTCTGATTCTGCAGGCTGGCGGGAAGGGCCGAGAGGCTGCGATCGACGGTGAGCTGCCTGAGTCCGGCGTCCACCCGCATTTGCGGCTCCACCGTCACGGCTCCGGCACGATAGCGGCGGCTGATATAAAAGCGCTCCACCTGCACGTGTTTCATGACCCGGCCGAAATCCCCCCGGTATGCGGTCAGGAGCGCATCGAAAATCTGGCGGTTGGTGTGGCTGAGATCACCGCGAAGGATCGTATCGCTGAAGGTAAAGGGAGCCTTCCCTTCCTCATCGCCATCGCCGTCGAGACGCTCACGCAGCGCATCGCTGTCGTTGCTGTCGCTTGGGATGATCCATTCGTCGACAAACTCCTGCAGCAGCACCTGGCGCTGCTTGAGCGGGATCAGCAGCAGCGGATGATCTTTGAGATCGCTGGAGATCTTCGCGTCGATATCCTCCTCATCCAGAAACGCAAAACTCTCCAGCGTTGAGGCATCCACGGTGCGGGTCTGGTACCCCCCGAAGCCGATGGAACTGCCGCGCGCGAGCTTCTCGGTGGGGAAGATCCAGTTAAAGCGATAGAGCGCGCCTTCCTCGGTGTGAGAATAGTGCTCCATGGCGCGCATCACGGTGTCGACAAACGTGCTCTTGGCGCTGCCGTTGGGGCCATGCAGCAAGATCAACTTATTGACCTTGCCCTCGCGCACGAAGTTCTCAAGCAGCTTAAAGACCTGCTCCTGGGTGCGCTCTTGGCCGACCAGGCGGTTGCGCCCCTGATCAAAGGGGGTGTTGAAGAGGCCAAAATGGGTGACCTCCCCCCAGAACTGCGGCTTTGTCTCGCGACCGAAAAACTCAAAACAATCGCGCACATACTGCGCGCTGCTGCGAGCGTGGCGACGAGGGTGTTGCGCAAAGGCTTCCATAAACTGCGGGAAGCTCATGATGCGGTGGTTGTCCTGAAAGTCGTCCTGGACCTCGGAAGCCACGCGCTCGAGCAGATCTTTGCTTGCCATCATGATGTCCTTTGCCTCAGATCAATAATCTGGCCCCTCGTCCACCCGCCCCTGCCGCCCTGAACCTCGGCGTCAGGAGGCCTGGTCGGCCTGCTGGACCTTCACAGTAAATTGAAGCGCTTCGTCACGCAGGATGTCACATCGGTCATCGTTGCACACGCTGAAGTTCCCCACCGCGTTGAGCGTGTAGTCGCCGGGTTGCTCGGCGCTAACCTCCAGCGGAATCGTGGCGCGAGCCTCGCTGAGCTGCAACGCTTCGCGGTTCAGAACTGTGGTCCCAAGCTGTAAACCTTCAACCTCTTCAAACGTGATCTTCCAGGGGTACTCCAGGTTGATCTTGAGGTTTGCGCCGGGCACCACCGCCAGGGCCACCTCCGTGGAGGCGCCGGCGACGATCGCCTCGGAGGGAGACTCCACCCGGTAGTTGGACGCCCGCGCCCGCGAGCCCGGTGACGCCTGCGCAGCCGCCCCGGCCAGGGGTTCCGGCGAGTGCGGCGCCGCTTGCTGCGACTCACAGCCCGTCAACCACACGCTGCCTACAAGGGTGAGCGCCGCCGCGCTCATTGCCAGAGAGATTCGCATCATCATCCTCAATGAGGGTCAACCGCCCGCCACGATGGCGAGCATGACGAATAAAGGGGTAAACCCGCCCCACGCGACGACCGGCAACAACGAAGCCGTAACGCGCGAGCGCCGACGCGGCCCCGTGTCCGGGGAACGCCTGCTTACACAGCACGCCCGATGTCATACTTGTTCCCGGAGCCGCGAAGCTCGGTGCGGGAAATTCACGCACATGCCCCCATGTTATCTGCGCTCGAGGGGTTCTCTGGCAAGCGCCCGCGCTTGCGCCAGCCGCCTGTGGGCTGCATGCTGAGGGGCGATTCATCCGCTCACCACCTCACCTTACTCCATCACGAAGCCATCATGGCCCAAGAGTCACGTCGACAAACCCGGTCGTTTATGACGCCGGCATCACGCGCGCTTCGGGAAAAGCGGTTGCGAAAACTCTTCGACAACGCCCTCTTCCAGTATGGCGCCTTTGCCATCTTTGTGGCGGCCGTTGTCGCGATCATGAGCGGCGGCATGGAAAGCCGCGACCGCAGCATCACCGAAGATATGATCGGCCAGGTGGCTCCGGTCACCGTGCAGGCCACGCGTGACTTTCCTTTTGTGGAGCGTGACGTCGCCGCCTCCGAGCGCCTTCGTGACGAGGTGGCCCTGGCCGTCCCCTCGGTCTTCGACTGGCAGGAAGGCCTGGGCGACGCGTTACGCGACCAGGTCAGCACGGCGTTCCGTGAGACGCGCGCGCATCTGGCCGATGTCGCCCGTGCCCGCCTTCTCCGTGAGGATCCCAGTCGCCTTGAGCAGCTTCAGAGCAGCGCCTCAACACCGGCACTCCTGGAGCGTCGCCTGATCGGCACCCTCTCGACCTCCGAGCGCGTCCGCGCAGCCTTCGAGGCCCGCGACGAACACTTCGAAACGCACCTCAACACCCGCGTTCCGGAGCAGGACTTTGAGGTTCTCGCCCGGCAGGGCTTCCTCCTTGATGCGGAGAACGCCATCGCCGCCGTCATCGCTGAGGTGATGTCGCGCTGGATCGTAAACAATCCGCTGCGCATTGAGAGGGAGCGGGATAACGGCGTTTACCTGCGTCGCCTTCGTGGCGAACAGTTCATCCTCGAGTACCACGTCACCGATCTCGATGGTCGCTTTATCGGCCTGGAAGCCATCCCCCGGCAGGTCGAGGAGGCCGCCCGGCGAGATCTGATCGGCATCAGCAATTCTGAGCTTCGCCAGGCTATTTTGACGACGGCTTCGGCTCTGGTCCGGCCCAACACCTCCTACAACGAAGCCAAAACGCTGGAGAAGCGTCGGGCAGCCCGCGACTCGGTGGCGGATCAGGTCATCAGCGAGGAGTTTCGGCGCGGGCAGATCCTGATCGATCGCGGCCACATCATCACCGAGCGTCATTACCGCATCGTTCAGGAGATGCTCGAAGGGGACGACTCCTTCCAGGCCACGCAGGTGCTCACGGGCGTGGCCATCTTCAGCTTGCTTCTGCTCCTGGTATTTTACGGGTTCGGCCGACGTAACATCCGCAAGTTTCGCCCGCAGCCGCGCGATATCGTATTTATGGGCACCACCCTGCTGGTTATGCTCCTGATCACGCGCGTGGGTGTTGCGCTCAGCGCGGCGCTTGCCGAGCAGATCGCGGCGATTCCGGCTGCTGCCTGGTATTTTGCCCTTCCGGTGGCCGCCGGCGGCATGCTCATTCGCCTGGTGCTCGACAGCGAGCACGCCGTGATCTTCACGCTTTTGTTCAGCGTCCTGGTCGGCGTCATCGCCGACAACTCCCTCTTCTTTGCGGCCTTTACCGCCATGGGCACCCTGGTGGGGGTGACCACCGTGCAGCAGGTCAAGCACCGCATGGCCCTGATGTGGTCAGGGCTGGCGGTGGGTGTGGTGAACGCTTCGGCCATCATCGCCTTCCTGCTCCTTCAGGGCGAACTGCTGCAGGTCTCGGCCATCTCGCATATCGTGCTGGGATGTGCCGGCGGTGTGGCCTCGGGCTTCTTCATCTCGGCGGTGCTCCCGCTCTTCGAGGCGGTCTTTGGCTACACCACCGACATCAAATTGCTGGAGCTGGCCAACCTCAACCACCCGCTCCTGCGCGAGCTGGTGCTTCGCGCGCCGGGCTCCTACCACCACAGCATGATGGTCGGATCGCTCTGTGAGGCGGCTGCCGAAGAGATCGGCGCCAACTCCCTGCTCTGCCGTGTGGGGGCCTCCTACCACGACATCGGGAAGGCCAAGAATCCGCAGTACTTTGCCGAGAACCAGAAACTGGGCGAAAACCCTCACGATAAGCTCAAGCCCAATATGAGCGCGCTGATCATCAAGGCCCACGTCAAAGACGGCCTCGACATGGCTCGCCAGCATCGCCTGCCGGTCGAGATTCAGGACTTCATCGTCCAGCACCACGGCACCAGCCTCATCGCCTACTTCTACCACAAGGCCAAGCAGGCCGAAGATCCGGATATCCCCGAAGTCGATGAGAAGGATTTCCGCTATCCCGGACCGCGCCCTCAGAGCCGCGAGACGGCCATCTGCCTGCTCGCTGACGGGATTGAGGCGGCCAGTCGCGCCATGCCCAACCCCAGCCCGGCGCGTCTCAAAGGCCTTGTGCAGACGATGATCAACAAGGCGTTTACCGACGGGCAGCTTGACGAATGTGACCTGACGCTGCAGGACCTCAACAAGATCGCGCGTGCGTTCACCCGTATTCTTACCGGAATCTACCATCACCGCCCCGAGTATCCGGGCGGCAACAAGCGCGAGAGCGACAAATCCACCGACACCGGCGAACGCGGTCGTAAAACCCGCACCACTCGCCCCACCGAAGCCCGACCGGCCGATCGTAGTAAAACACCGACGCCGGCCGCTGACGCTAGCTCCGAGGCCTGGGAGATCGACGATGACGCCCGGCCTCAGGACGGAAAGGACGACGATGCCCGTCGAAATCATGACCATGGGAAGCGCACAGGATCATCCCCAGGCCGAGGCGATCGCTCAGACGATAACTCGCGCCCTCGCGACGACCTACCGCGCCTTGGAACTTCGTGACCCCGAACTCTCGGTGGTGCTCACCGATGATGAGGAAATCCGCCAGCTCAACCGCCAGTGGCGAGGCGAAGACCACGCCACCGACGTGCTCTCCTTTCCCCTCTATGAAGCCGATGAGCTCCCGGAGGACCCGCTGGCCCTGGGGGATATCATCATCAGCCTTCCTTACGCCGAGCGTCTGGTAGCCTCGGAAGAGCACCGCCGACGACTGGCCGAAGCCGCCGGTGTCGAGCCGCAGGAGCTTCGCTGGACCCTGGTCGATGAGGTTGCCTTTCTCTTCGTACACGGCCTCCTTCACCTCATCGGCCACGACCACGCTGAGCCGGAGGAAGAAGCCGAAATGCGCGCTGAAGAGCGCCGCATCTTTGCGCTGATGACCCCGATGCTTGAGACCTCTCCTTCCCCCTCCTCCCCATGATCCAGTACCTCGACGATTACACCGCCGCCTGCCCCGCATGCGACCGCGCCCGCTACACCATTGGTGCCCGCGGCGAAGTGGCGTTCGCCGAGATCTGTACGGATTGCTTCGGGGTCTGCCCGGCCTGCCAGGGCCAGGAGTACACCTACGAGGTCAACGAGAAGGGCTACGAGGTCGCGCGCCAGTGCACGGTCTGTGGGGCGCTCAAGCGGCGTATCCAGGCCTTCAACGACGCGCGCGTTCCCTACCTCCACCGCCGGGCCACCCTGGAAGGCTTTAAAACGCATCGTCCTCGCCAGGGTGATGCGGGTGCCGGCGACGCCATCGGAAACCTCCCCCGGGTGCGCCTGCGGCTCTTTCACTGGGCCAAAAACTTCTCCCCTGGCGAGCGCGGATATCTGCTCCACGGCAGCGTCGGCACCGGCAAAACCCACCTTCTTGCCGGCACCATCCGCCACCTCACCCTGGAGAAAGGCATCAACGCGCGCTTTATCGAGTTCACCCACCTCTTGAGCGCCATCAAAGAGGGCTTCGACCAGGGCCGCGGTGAAACCAGCATCCTGGGGCCCTTGTCCGAAGTCCCCGTGTTGGCCATCGACGAGCTGGGCAAGGGGCGCAACACCGAGTGGCAACTCTCGATCATCGACGAGATCATCTCCAAGCGCTACAACGCCGGGCTGACCACCCTCTTTACGACCAACTACGATGTGCGCGAGAGCACCTCGAACACCCTTGATGTGGGAAGCCCCGACTTTCGGAAGATGGCCACCGCCGCGACGCTCTCCGAGCGTGTGGGCGATCGGGTCTTTAGCCGACTTCATGAGATGGCCGACTTCGTTCACGTCGACGCCCCCGACTACCGTCGCGCCCGGGCACAGCGTCGCTAAAGACCTCCGCGTCGCGCTCTTCTGGCAGAGGGGCGTGAACGCGTTTTAATGATTTGAAACACAAAACGCCCCGGCACTCTCGTGCCGGGGCGTTTTGTTTAAGCTCACTTAGCTTTGGGTCGACCTCAGCTCGCTGCGCGCAGGTGCACGAGCAAGGCGGAGATCGCCGCCGGGGTCACCCCGATGATGCGCGAGGCCTGCCCGACACTGCGCGGACGCACCTGGGTGAGCTTCTCGCGCACCTCGGTGGAGAGCCCGTGCACCGCCTCGTAATCGAGCTCCGCCGGCAGCTCCTGCGACTCGAGCTCGCGATGGCGGGCGACCTGTTCGAGCTGGCGATCGATGTAGCCCTGGTATTTGACCTGAATCTCAAGCGCCTCGCTGGCGATATCATCCAGGCGCTCCAGCTCGACGGTGAGCTGCGGGACGAGCTGCGCGCTTAAGCGCTGGACCATCTCCAGGGTCACGTCGGGGCGACGCAACAACTCTTCGAGCGTCGCGCCGTTTCCGAGACTCCCGATGCCCACCTCCGAGGCCAGGCGCTGGTTCTCGGCCGAGGCGCCCACCATCTGCCGCTTCATCCCCTCCAGGCTGGCCTCCATCGCGTCGCGTTTGGCGCAGAACTTCGCCCAGGCCGCGTCGTCCAGAAGCCCCAGATCGCGGGCGTGGCCCGAGAGACGCAGGTCTGCATTATCCTCCCGAAGAAGCAGGCGATACTCCGCGCGGCTCGTAAACATCCGGTAGGGCTCGTCGACCCCGCGGGTGACCAGATCGTCGATCAGCACCCCGATGTACGCCTCGTCCCGACCCAGCACAAAGGGCCCTTCGCCGCGCAGCTTGCGCGAGGCGTTGATCGCCGCCATCAGACCCTGGGCGGCCGCCTCCTCATAGCCCGAGGTTCCGTTGATCTGCCCGGCCAAAAAGAGCCCCTCAACCGCGCGCAGCTCCAGGGTGTGGTCGAGCTGCACCGGGTTCACAAAGTCGTACTCCACCGCGTAGCCCGGGCGCACGATCTCGGCGCGCTCCAGGCCCGGCACTGTCTTCAAGAAGGCCATCTGCACATCGAGCGGCAGGCTGGTGGAGAGCCCGTTGGGGTAGACCTCGACCGTATCGAGGCCCTGCGGCTCCAGGAACACCTGGTGGGAGGTTTTGTCGGCAAAACGCACCACCTTGTCTTCCAGGCTCGGGCAGTAGCGCGGCCCCACCCCTTCGATCACCCCGGTGAAGAGCGGAGAGCGGTCGATGGCCGCCTCAATCACCCGGTGGGTCTCGGCGTTGGTCTGGGTGATGTAGCAGTCGACCTGCTCCATCATCTCGCGCTCGTGGTAGAAGCTAAAACGTCGCGGCACCGCATCGCCGGGCTGCTTCTCCAGCGAGGCCCAGTCGATGGTGCGGGCGTCCAGGCGCGGGCAGGTGCCGGTTTTAAGCCGCCCCATCTCCAGGTTGAGATGCCCCAGCGTCTCGCTCAGCCCGTAGGCGGCCTGATCGCCGGCGCGCCCCGCCTTAAAGTTATCAAGGCCCACATGGCACAACCCCTTGAGGAAGGTGCCCGTGGTCACGATGACCGCCTCGGCTTCATAGAGCACGTTGAGCTTCGAGATCACCCCGGTCACCCGCGGACGGCCCCCCTCGTCGACCACCTGAAGGTCCTCAACGCTGCCCTGCTTGATATCGAGGTTCTCGGTGTTCATCAACTTCCACTGCATATGCTTGCGGTAGGCCGCCATATCGCATTGCGCACGGCTGGAGCGCACAGCAGGCCCCTTGCTCGTATTGAGCCGCTTGTAATGAATCGCCGACGCGTCTGCGATCTCCCCCATAATTCCGCCCAGCGCATCGACCTCCCGGGCCAGATGCCCCTTGGCCACCCCGCCGATGGCCGGGTTGCAGCTCATCTGCCCGATGGTGTCCACGTTCATCGTGATCAGCAGCGTGGCATGGCCGCGTTTGGCCAGCGCGTGCGCCGCCTCCGAGCCGGCGTGACCGCCGCCAATAACAATCGCGTCGTAGCGTTTGGGATTTTTTAACATCGGGTGCTCTCGTTCCGTAAAGGGGGCGGTTCAGACGCCGGCGCGCAAGGATTTCGCAGGTGGCCAGCAGGCCAACCTATAAGGAATCGCAGGCATTTCTACAAGCGCACCGCTTCCCGGCTACGTCGCCCGGCTCCACTCGGCCAACCCCACCCTCTAAGTACTCTAAGTATAAGGGGCCTGACCTCGGCTTCTCGCTACCCAGATCGCCAACTCAGCCCCCTTACCTGCGCCTCTCACCACCCGAGAACCCCGACTCAGCCCCCTGACCTCGGCTTCTCGCTACCCAGATCGCCAACTCGGCCCCCTTACCTGCGCCTCTCACCACCCGAGAACCCCGACTCAGCCCCCTGACCTCGGCTTCTCGCTACCCAGATCGCCAACTCAGTCCCCTTACCTCGGCTTCTCGCTACCCAGATCGCCAACTCAGCCCCCTTACCTGCGCCTCTCACCACCCGAGAACCCCGACTCAGCCTCCTGACCTCGGCTTCTCGCTACCCAGATCGTCAACTCGGCCCCCTTACCTCGGCTTCTCACCACCCGAGAACCCCGACTCGGCCCCCTTACCTCGGCTTCTCGCTACCCAGATCGCCAACTCGGCCCGCTGACCTCGCGTTCTCGCTACCCAGATCGTCAACTCAGCCCCCTGACCTGCGCGTCTCGCGACCTGGATGGCCACTCGCAACGCACAGAAAGTCCGCCCCTGGCCGAAAGTTGTGGGAACGTTGGACAAAAAACCCCGCGCTGACTTAGCTTGCCGCCAGACACGACGTGCGCCTTTGAAGTGAGCCGAATCATGGATCTGCAACTCCACCTTCTCAACCCCCAACAACGTCAGGCCGTCGAGCATATCGGCGGTCCGCTGCTCATTCTGGCCGGCGCGGGCAGTGGCAAAACCCGGGTGATCATTCACCGCATCGGGTATTTGCTGCAGCAGGGTATCGCCCCGGGTCACATCCTGGCGGTGAGCTTTACCAACAAGGCCGCCCAGGAGATGCAGGAGCGCGTCGCCCACCTGGTGGGCCCGGGCGCCCGGGAGATCTACCTGTCGACCTTTCACAGCCTGGGCGCCGATATCCTGCGCCAGGACATCGACGTCATCGGCTACAAAAAACCCTTTACCATCCTCGACCAGGGCGACCAGCTCGCCGTGGTCAAAGACGCGATGGCCGAGCTTCAGCTCGATCCGAAAATGGTCGACCCGCGCAACGTGCTGGCGCTGATCAGCCGGGCGAAGATGGCGTTTAGCGATCCGGAAGAGGTCGAAGAGCTGCGCACCAACCCGCTTTTGCCCTTCGCGCAGCGCATCTTCCACCGCTACCAGAGCGCGCTCCGGGGCTTAAACGCGGTGGACTTCGATGACCTGATCTGTCTGCCGGTCCGTGTCTTTCAGGCCAGCGAGGAGACGCGGCTAAAATGGTCGCAACGTTTTCATTTCGTGATGGTCGACGAGTACCAGGACACCAACCACACCCAGCTCCTCTTTCTCGATGAGCTTGTGCGCGACCACCAGAACATCGTGGTGGTGGGCGACGACGACCAGTCCATCTACGGGTTTCGCGGGGCGGTCGCCGAGAACATTCTGGAGTTCGAGTACCAGTTCAATAAGTGCCGGGTCATCAAGCTTGAGCAGAACTACCGCTCCACCAACACCATCCTCAAGGCGGCCAACGAGCTCATCGCCAACAACTCCGTGCGCAAAGAGAAGGCGCTGTGGAGCGCCAACGGCGACGGAGAGCCCATTCTCTATGTGGAATGTGCCCATGAGCGGGAGGAAGCCGAGTTTGTGGCCGCCGAGATTGAGCGCGTCAAACTCAACCTGGGCCTTGAGTACGACGACTTTGCCATCCTCTACCGCGTCAATCCCCAGGCTCGCCTCTTTGAAGAAGCCCTGCGAGGCTTTCGCATTCCCTACACGCTGGTGGGAGGCACGGAGTTCTTTGACCGCAAGGAGGTCAAAGACTTTCTGGGCTACCTGAAGGCGGCGCTCAACCCCAACGACGAGATCAACGTGCGGCGCATCGTCAACGTACCGCCGCGGGGCATCGGCCCCACCCTGCTGGAGCGTATCAGCGACCTGGCCCACGAGCGCGAGTGGGGCTTTGCCCGGGCGCTCGAAGAGGTCGCCGGCGATCCGGATCTGGTGCATGGCATCGGCCCGAGCAGCGCCTCGCATTTGAGCGAGCTTGTGCAGATGCTCAAAACCTACCGCGCCCGCTTCCGCGAGGCCGAAAAAGAAGGCACCTCGCTCACCGAGGTCGGCCGCGCCTTTCTCAAACGCACCAAACTCATCGAGCATGTGCGCAACATCGAGAAAAACCCCAAGATCGCTCGCCGCCGCGTCGACAACCTCGAAGACCTCCTGGGCTCCATCGCCACCTTCGAGGAGCGCGAAGGGGGCACCCTGGAAGGGTATCTCAACCGCATCTCGCTGGACCGCACCTACGACAACGGGGAGGAGGAGAAGGCGCGCGGGGTCAAGATGATGACCCTTCACTCCTCCAAAGGTCTGGAGTTCAAGGTCGTCTTTTTTGTGGGGCTGGAAGAGGGCTACATGCCCCACGAGCGCAGCAAAACCAGCGAGGATGGCATCGCCGAGGAGCGCCGTCTGGCCTACGTCGGACTCACCCGCGCCAAAGAGGTGCTCTACCTGACCTCGGCGTATGAACGCACCCGCTTCGGCCAGAAAGAAGAGCGCGAGCCCAGCCGCTTCCTCGATGAGATTCCGCTCAAGCTGCTCAAGACCCTCAGTGCGTCCGGGGCGAGCTCGTTGAGTGAGAAGCGTGAAGACCAGAACATGCGTTATCTGGCGGCGTTGCGCTCGGCGATCTTTGACGACTGACCGACGCCTGGCCTGAGAAATCACACCTGCGCCCTTTTAGCCGGCGCGGCCATCCGCTAGTCTTTCGGCCGCGCTGGCGTTGCCAGCGCCCCGCAGAATCTGAGCCCGAACCTGCTCATCGTTGATACGCTGATTTATCGTCGGGTCTGAATCCCGACTCATGAGGTACACCATGTCTCGGCGCCTTTCTCCCCCTACCCTTCTCCTCATGCTGGCTCTCGCGTTTCCGGCGTGTCAGGACTCGCAGACGCGCCCCGACCAGGCCACCGCCAATGCGCCGGCCAGCGAAGAGCCCGGCCAGGCCGCCCTGGAGAAGTCCGAGCCACGCAACGTGCACGCCGAGCTCCGCGCGCTTTTTGGAGGCTACGAGTACGTCCCCACCCTTGAAGACCTTCACCGGGTAGGCCCGGCTGAGGAGGTGGTGCCGGTGCTCATCGCGCTTTACCGCTCCGAGAAGGTCAGCCCGCATCAGCAGCACCACGCGCTGCGCGCGCTGCACTTCTACCCGGAGCACCCGGAGGTGGCGCGCACCTATGAGGCGGTCATCCGGGGCCCGGAGAGCACCGACCAGGCGCGCCGCGTGGCGGTACGGGCCTACGGAAGCGCCTTTGGCGACGAGGGCCTGGAGCTGCTCGGGTTTGCTCTGACGCACCCCGACTACCACACCCGCGCCTCGGCCATCGCCGCGCTGGAGCTCACCGGCAGTGAGCGCTCGCTGGAGCTGCTTCAGGCCCACCTGAGTGAAGAGCCCGAGACTGATTTGCAGGCTGAGATCAAGCGTATCCTCGACACCGCCGGCACGAGCGAGGCCCCCCGATGAATCGCGCCTACCTCCCCAGACTCATCGCGCTACTTGCCCTGACCTCGGCCGCCTCACTGAGCGCCTGCGTGCCTCAGGAGCCCGCCGAGGAGCAGCCGCTGATCATCATCGATGACGATCCCGACCCCACCGAAACCGACACCGGTGATGACGACGCCTCCGGCCGACCCGACACCGGAGAAGAGCCGGCCATGGTCTGCACCAACACCTGCGCCAGCGCCCGCGACGGTGAATGCGACGACGGCGGCACCGGCGCCCTCTTTGATGGCTGCGCCTACGGCACCGACTGCGCCGACTGCGGCTCGCGACCGGCCATCAACGAGCCGGACCCCGAACCGGAGCCCGAGCCCGAGCCTGTGTGCTCTGACAGCTGTCAGTACGCCAACGACGGCGAATGCGACGACGGCGGCCCCGGCGCCGCATACGACGTCTGCACCTATGGCACCGACTGCAGTGACTGCGGCTCGCGCGACGGCCGCCGCAACTGCAACTCCAACGCCGAGTGCACCGAAGGACGGGTCTGCAATGCGACCGGCCAGTGCGTAAGCAGCCAGGGGGCCTCGTCGATCGAGTTTCTGACGCTGACCGACTTCCAGGCCAGCTCCCAGGATGTGTGGGACTCCTCCTTCGATGTAGGAGGCGACGTACGCTCGGTCTCGCTGATTGTCGAGATGATGGACCCTGCCGCCTCGGCCTATATCTGGAAGGTGGCCACCCCGCAGAACACCCTGCTCTACGACATTGAGCGCTCCGACGAGTCCTTGATGCACGTCTACCCCGTCACCAGCGGCGGCCAGATGGGCATCCTGCTGCCGAACTCCCCGCAGTACTCGCTGAGCCCGGGAACCTATACGGTCCGCCTGGTCTCCGAGAACGCCTCCCGGGTGAAGGTTCACGCGTTGATCAAGCGCGGCCCGGTCAGCCCCCAGGGCGGCAGTCTGCCGGTGACCTTCTGGTTTACCGAGCAGGACTACATGGATGCGGCCCAGGCCCAGCGAAGCGCCGAGTTCCAGCAAGGCCTGGAGGTCTTTCGTCAGATCTACGCCGACATCGGCATCGCGCTGGGCCCGGTGCGCTACCGCGATGTCGAAGGCACCCTGGGGCGCCAACTCGCCGTCCCCCAGGATGAAGTCGTGCTTTGCCAGGGCATCCGTCAGGTGGCCACCGAGGCCAACCTCTCGGGCATCAACCTCTTTATGATCGATGACGCCCCGGACATGGGGATTCTCGGAATCTCCTGCGGCCTCCCCGGTGCCCCCACTCGCCCGGGCATCACGCGCGCCGGCGCTGCCATCGCGCTCGCCTACCTGAATTACTCCCCCCAGATCTTTGGAGAGACCGTGGCCCATGAGGCCGGCCATTACCTGGGGCTCTTCCACACCACCGAACGTGATGGCTCGTCGCATGATCCTCTCGATGACACGCCCCAATGCCCGTCCAGCCGTGATCTCGACGGCGATGAGCTCGTCAGTCCGGAGGAGTGTCGAAACAACGGCGCGGACAACACCATGTTCTGGACCTCCTTCAGCCAGGGAGGTCTCCAGACCACGCTGACCCCCCATCAACGTTTTGTGATGATGAACAACGCGCTCATCGACACCTACTAAACGCAATCGGGCGCTCCCACACAGGGAGCGCCCGATTGCGTTGTGAGCTTTGCTTGACAAGAAGCGCGCTGGCCCCGAGAGTTCCTCGCCACCCGAGCTTCCCGGCTCAGGACCTGAGCCGCGGGGCCGGAAGTGATTCTGATTCCACCGTAAACCGGCGCGCTGGCCGGGGGGCAACCTCAGTGCGTCCCCTCCCCCCTACCCTTCCCCGGATCGTGCATGTACGACGCAACTCTCCCTCCCCTCAAACAATTTGCCTTTCTGCCCGACTTTCCCGACCACCTGGCGGAACTTGAGGACCTGGCCGAGCCCGAAGATTGGGAGTACCGCTTCACCGACAGCGATTTCCCGCGTCCCATCCTCTACTCCTACATCATTCACACCTTCAATCGTATTGAGGAGGAAGGCAAAGTCATCACCACCGATGACGGCACCGGCGCATGCTTTGATACCGGCCTTGTGACCGAGCATCAGGAGCCCATCTACGCGATCTTCGGCGACAACAAGATCCCGGATCGGCAGCCCTGGTACTTTCAGGGATTTGTGCGCAAGGGAGATACGCGCATGAACCGCTTCCCCACACTGCCCGATATCGCCAGCTATTTCGAAGACCCGACCGAGGTGGTCTTCGACCCGCGCATGGAAGTGCGCAAGAATATTGAACATATCATCGCCGAGAACCGCGAGCGCCTCCCCGAAGAGTTCGATGGCATGGGTGACTTCCAGCTTCAGACGCTGCTCACCGGTGGCTTTGAGAACGCGCTGGCGCGTGTGCGACGCAACTACCGCATCGCCGTGCCGCAGTTTCACCGCGGGCGCATTCAGCTCCTCTTGCCCCTCTGCCTGCGACAGCCCTCGGAGGCGGACCTGGCCGCGGTGGTGGAGCGTCGCGAAGGCTACTACCGCGTGGCCACCTGCCTGACCCTCGATCAGGCCTACTCCAACGCCCGGCTCATCGGGCGGCTGGATGATAACTGGCTGCGTAACTGAACCACCGAACACGCACCACCGAGAACTCAAAAGCCGCCTCCTTCGCTCAGAAGGGGCGGCTTTTTTGTGTGGACCGCGTCAGGTGTCGGCTTTGGCGATGACCCAGATCGCGTGAATGATGCCCGGGATATAGCCCAGCAGCGTCAGCAGGATGTTGATCCAGAACGCGCCTCCCAGCCCGACCGTCAAAAAGACGCCCAGCGGGGGAAGCAAAACCGCAAAGATGACCCGAAGTACCGACATCGCGAACCTCCCGGACTCCGGACGCCCCTACCGGAGCCGTCAAAGACGTAAGTGACCGTGCTCAGGGGGGAAGCTAACCACCATCACACGCGCACATACTCGGGACGCTCGCCAGACTCCTCGCTCAGCCCGCCTTCTTGCCGATCCCTTTAAAAAGCTCACGCAGGTAGCGGCCGGTCACGCTCTTCTCGACCCCGGCGACCTCCCGGGGGCTGCCACTGGCGACGAGCTCCCCGCCGCGAGGGCCGGCTTCCGGGCCTAAGTCGACGACATGGTCGCAGCGGGCGATGAAGTCGATGTTATGCTCCACCGCAATCACGGTGTGGCCGAGCTCCACGAGCTTGCGAAGCGCCACCAGCAGCACCGCCACATCTTTGAGGTGCAGACCCACGGTAGGCTCATCGAAGATAAAGAGTACCGGGTCGGTCTCTCCACGCTTTCGACCATCGGCGATGTAGGTCGCGAGCTTCAGGCGCTGGGCCTCCCCGCCGGAGTAGGTGGCCGTGGTCTGGCCCAGGCGAAGATACCCCAGCCCGACCTCCAGAAGCGGCCTGAGCTTGCGCTGAAGCGCGGCGTGGCCCTCGAAGAAGTCGACCGCTTCGAGCACGGTCATCTCAAAGATCTGGTCGATGGTTTTGCCCCGGTAACGCACACCGAGAACTTTGGGGCCAAAACGTTTGCCGCCGCAGTCATCACAGGGCACATCCACATCGGCCATAAAATGCATCTCGACGGTGACCGTGCCGGTCCCCTCGCAGATCTCGCACCGGCCGCCCGAGGTGTTGAAGGAAAAATCGCCCATGGTCAGCCCCAGACGACGCGCGTCGTGGGTGCCGCTGAAGATTTTGCGGATGTCGTCGTAGGCCTTGGTGTAACTCATGGCGTTGGAGCGCGAGGAGCGGCCGATGGCCGACTGATCCATCATCTCCACATCGGCGAAGCGCTCCAGCCCCTCCAGGGCGTCGAAGTGGCCGGCTTCTACCCCGCCTTGCCCTCGCAGCCGCCGCCAGCCGTTAAAGAGCACGTCTTCCATCAGGGTGCTCTTGCCGGAGCCGCTCACGCCTGTGATGGCCGTGATGCGTTCGTGGGGGATATCGACGGTGAGGTCTTTGAGGTTGTGATGGCGTGCACCGACAATGCGCACAAAGCCGGGGATGTCAGCGGTGGTCTGCGGCACCATGGCTTCACAGGTCGAGAAGTCCACGCGCTCATCGAGATCAAAGCCGGAGAGCGGGCCCTCGTAGGTCAGCTCTCCGCCGCCCTCCCCGCCCACCGGGCCAATTTCGAGCACGTGATCCGCGCCCAGGATGATCTCCGGGTCGTGTTCGACCACGACCACGGTGTTGCCCAGGTCGCGCAGGCCACGGAGCACCTCCAGCAACTTCTCGGAATCGCGGGCGTGCAACCCGGCCGTGGGCTCATCGAGCACGTAGAGCGTGTCGGTGAGCGCGCGCCCCAGGCTTGAGGTCAGGTGAATGCGCTGCATCTCCCCGCCGCTCAAGGTGCGCGACTGCCGGCCGAGCTCCAGGTAGCCCAGCCCCACCTCATGCAAATAAAGCAGGCGGTGGGTGATCTCGGCCAGCAAAGGCTCAATGCGTGCGCGTACATGGGGAGCGAGCTCCATCACATCAAAGAAGGCCAGCGCCTGCTCAATGCGCATCTCCCAAAAATCGCTGATGAGGCGACCGGCAAAGCGCACGTTGCGCGCGTCGGGGTGAAGGCGCGTGCCCTCGCAGTCCTCACAGGTGTCGTAGCCGCGGTATCTCGCGAGCATGATGCGCACGTCGGTGCGGTGCTGCTTCTTCTGCAGAGCTTTGAAGAACTTCGCGATGCCCGGGTAGCCCTTGCCCCCAAAGCGCACAAAGCGCCGATGCTCCTCGGCCAGATCGCCATAAGGGATATCGATGGGAATGCCCGCGTCGCGGCAGGCTTCCATCATCTTTTTATGCTGGACGCGGTACTTCGGGGTCTGAAAACAGGCCACCGCTCCATCTTCCAGGGTCACCCGGGGGTTGGGGATGACGCGGGCGTAATCCACGCCCATCGTTTTTCCGAATCCGGTGCAGGTCGGGCAGGCACCCACCGAGCTGTTGAAGCTAAAGAGCGCCGGCTGGGGCTCGACCATGTCGCGGCCGCAGCTGTTGCAGCGAAACGCCTGGTCAAAGACCCGGGGCGCCTCGCGCTTGCGGTGCTCAAAGATCTCCACCCGGCCGCGGCCCAGCCCCATCGCGGCCTCGACGGCCTCAGCGATGCGCATGCGCTCATCGGCACGCAGCACAAGCCGGTCCACGACCACCGGAAAGGCCTCCATATCGAGCAGGCTCTCTACCCCGCTCTCGGTCACATCGATCGTCTCATGGTCGATGTAGAGGCGGCGGTAGCCCTGCCCCACGAGGTGTTCGAGCAGGAGCGCCCGCTGGGATGCCTCTTCGGGCGCGACGCTCGCCACCAGAATAAGCCGCGTCCCCTCCTCCAGCTCGTTGAGCAGACGGTCGACCACTTCGGCCGGGTTGTCCCGGCTGACCTCCACGCCGCAATCCGGGCAGCTGGTCACGCCGACGTGGGTGTAAATCAGGTGGAGGTGATCATCGATCTCGGTGACGGTTCCCACGGTGGAGCGGGCGTTGCTGACCTCGTTTTTCTGACGCAGCGCGATGGCCGGCGGCACATTGCTGATGGCGTCAATGGGCGGCCGCGGCAGCCGCTGCAAGAACTGACGCGCGTAGGTCGAGAGCGACTCGGTGTAGCGGCGTTGCCCCTCGGCGTAGAGGGTGTCAAAGGCCAGACTACTCTTCCCCGAACCGCTCACCCCGGTGACCACGGTGAGGCAGTTATGCGGGATGGTACAGCTGATGTGCTTGAGGTTATGGGTGCGAACACCTTTAAGACGGACGGCGTCCATAGACTGCGCTCACGGGTACGGAAGGGGGGGCTAACGAGGCACGTCGGGCATACCGGCGCGCTGCTACGGGCGAGCTAACGGCTCAAGTCGGTCACAGATTCCAGCGCCGCTTGCTCGCGGGCCAGTTCTTCTGAATCTCCGCCCAGAGCGGCGGCCTCATCGAGTTCGACACGTGCCTGAAGGGGGCGGCCAAGCTGGATGCGGGCATGGGCCAGCAGCAGCTTCGCGCGGGCCTGCTCCATCGGATCCAACGAGGGAGCCTCGGCCAGGGCTCGCGACGCATAGGCCAGCGCCTCAAAGGGGCGCGCCTGCGTGACGAGCGCGCGCAGCCGAAGGCGCACAAGGAGAGCCGGCCCATCGACGACCTCCTCATGGTAGAACGCCGATGCCTCGGACTGAAGAAGGCGATCCAGATCTTCGAAATGACCCACGTTGAGCAGGTAATCGCCCAGGCGGCCCAGCACCTCCACCCGTTGCACCGGGCCGAGGGCCGCAGCGAGCTCCTCGCGAAGCGCCGCTTCCTTCTCCGGGGCGGGCGTCGCCAGGGTGGTGGCGAGCTCGTTGATCAGGCGCAGTCGCCCCTGCTCAAACGCGGAGAGTTCGGAGCTGTGGTGCTGCAGCAGATGATTGGCCAGGCTGGCGCGGTAAGCCAGCGAGGCGTCCGGGTTGCTCAGCGCCAGGATAAGCTGGCCGCGCGCAGCCTGGGCTCCGAACGCATCCGATTGCGCGCAGCGGTCGAGGTGGTAGCGGGCCGTGGCCGCATCGCCCGCGTAGGCGGCGACCTCACCGGTGAGGCAGTGGGAGCGATCGCGGTAGCCAAAGAGCGCGTCGCCACGGGCATGCACGCGTTGCACCACGTCGATGGCGCGGCCGGTTTCATCGAGGGTGAGCAAAAGCGGGGTGAGCCGGCGAGCGCTCTCCCGGGCGGCCCGCCTCTCGTCTCTGTGCGAGGTCTGCGCGAAGAGCGCATCGAGCTGGTCGACGTGCGCTTTGAGTTCATCGAGGGTCTCGGCCTGACGCGCGGCGACTTCCAGCACCTCGGCGCGCACCATCGGGGCCACGTCTTCGGAGAGTTCCTTGAAGATCGCCAGCGCGCCGGCGCTCATGCGCCGCGCCTCCTCAGGCGCCCCCGCTCCCAGATGAGCGCGGGCGGTGAGCGCCAGCGCCCGCGCGTTCAATACGCGGCCTCCCTCGCTGCTGGCGAGCGTCGAGGGTAACGCGTCCAGCTCCCGGCCGATGCGGTCGCCAAGCTCCTGCGCCACGAGGAACTCCCCGCGGGCCAGCGCAAGCTCCAGGGCCAGCAGCTTCACCGAGATACGTTGCAGCCCACCAAAATCATTGGCCTGCTCAAGCGCCTGAAGCTGCAGCTCGGAGCCTCGACCGGAGTTATTGCGCATGATTTCGGCATGCGCGCGGTAGAGGTTAATACGCGCGGCGTGCAGCGGGCTCTCGGGCGCTTCCACCTCCGAGAGTTCAGCGAAGCGGCGCGCCTGGTAGAGACGCTCGGCCAGGGCCAGGGAGGCGGCAAAGCCGGTGGTGCGCTGGTACTGCTGACGCGCCGCACTCAGCGCGCTCTCGGAGAGCGAGATGGCGATGCGATCGAAGCCTCGAAGGTCAAAGGAGTCGGCGAGTTCCAGGAGCACCGCCGGTGCGTAGCCTCGCTCCAGTGAGACGTTAAGCAGCGTGAAGGCCTCATCGAGCTGCCCGGCGACTTCTTCGGGGCGATCGGATTCCACGGCGATAGCCGCGCCGAGCAGGTACACCTGGGCATGCGTGATGCGCCAGGGGCCGCTGCGCGGCGCGCGGGTCTCGATAAAGGTCAGGGCCTTCCGGGCGCGGCTGAGCTCGCCACGTTGTACAAAACGGTATGCGGCCCGAAAGAGGGGCTCTACGCTGGCCGGCTCGGCAAAGTAGCGCCCGGCGGCGCTTTCGCAGAGGTGGGCGAGCTCCGAGGCCGCGCCCTCCTCGCCAGCGAAGAGGGTCTCGGCGCAGATACCCGAGAGCGCGCCTTCGATGCGGCCATCGAGCAGCGCCAGCGAGCTGCGGGCGCTGGCGCGCAGCACCGTCTCGCCAAGCTCCACGACCTCCTGCCCACCGTAGGGACGTGCCTGGTAGCGCTCCAGAGCCGCGAGCAGCAGGGCATCCCAGGCACGCAGCGCGCCGGCGCGTGCCTGCACGTCCGCCCAGGCGCGCTCTCCCGGGGACGGGGCCCCTTCGATCCTCAAGACCATCTTCAGAGCGTGGGCCATCATCTCCTGCTCAGGTCGGCCGAGCTCCTGATGGTCGCGCTCCCATCGGCGAAACGCCCGGAGCGCGGCGTCGCTGGCCCCGCTCACATAAAACGCATACGCCGCATCAAGGGCCAGTTTGCTCTCCAGACGCCGGCTGCCCGCGTTGGCAAAGCCCTGGCGCGCGAGCTCCATGAGCTCTTCGGCCTGCTGAACCTGGCCATTTTTCAGCGCGATCAACGCGCGGATGCGGGCGACCTCACCGGCCCGCAGAGGATCTTCAATGCGCTGGACCTCGACGTAGGAACGGGCCATACGCGCCTGTGCTCGCTCCAGCCCGCCCTCTCGCCCGGCCCAGATCGAGGCCAGCGCGCCCAGCTGGTAGGCACGCGCCCGACCGAGTTCGCGCTGGGGAGAGGGCCAACGACCGAAAAGCGACGCGGCACGCTCAGCATAGCTCACCACCGCGTCCCACTGCCCTTCGTAGGCATAGGCGCGAGCGATAGCGAGCGCGGCATCCGCCCCGAAACCCTCCGCTCCGAGAGCCGTCTGGCGGCGAGCCCACGCGCCGTAGCCCGCGGCGGCCTCCAGGTCACGGAGACGAAGCTCGGCGCCGCGCACCGACCCGTCGACGCTCAACCCGGGGATCTGCCGCAGCAGATACGCGGCCTTGAGCGGATGGCCCTGGTACATCGCCACAAGCCCCTGCAAGGCCAGTCGGCGATGGGCGAGTGTGGCATCGGCACCGAGCCGAAACCCGGACTCCGCCAGGGCCGGACGCTGGGAGGCGGGTCCAAATCCCGGTGCCACCGCCCCCGAGCTCAGCCCGAGCAAGAGATCCTCGCCGGCATCCGCGATAAGAAGCTCCGCGCCGCGCCCTGCCCCGACCTCACGCAGCTCGGCCATCGTGCTCAGGTCGAGGGCAGCGCCGCTCTCCACCGACTCCAGCAGCCCCTCGGTGGGGATGCCCAACCCGGTGTAGGTCGCCACCCGTGGCAACGCGTCGCTCACCGGCCCTTCGATCAGCACCAGATACGGCCCCTGCCCGGCATCAAAGCGTTGGGTGGCCTTATGAACTCCGCGAGCATCCACCTCCAGGCTGCCCACGATGCGCTCGGCCAGACTGGCCTCCGGAGCATGGCCCGCCGCGCGTAAGACCACCGCGCTCTCTACCCCTTCGGGGAGCGGCCCTACCCAGCGGATCTCTTCGCTCTGACCTCCCGCCCACAGCCCGACGGTCGTCGCCAAAAGTTCGTCGTCGAGCGTGTCAGCAAAGCGCACCTCGGGCGTGCCGACCATCGCCAGGTTGAACCAGGTGACGGGCACCTCGGTCAGCGGCAAAAGCTCCGCGCTGCGCTCGCCAGCAGCGACCACCTCAAAGGCATGCACCACATCGTGATGCGTCACCAGCGCATAGCGCGCCAACGCCTGCCCCCGGGCCGCCACCACAAACCAGCTCCCCGACGGATCTTTGGTCAGGGAAGCTGTGGCCTCTTTAAAAGGGGCGGCCGCAAGGTCCCCTTCCACGCGCACCACATCACGGCAGCCGCCGAGCAATGAGATCGCAACCACGCCACAGAGCGCGGCGCGTGAGAGGCGCGCAAGCCAGTTCATGCCGACACCTCGTCTTTGAGGTCTGTGTCTGGGGCCGTCGCCGCAGAGGCTGCCGGTTTGGATACCGCGTTGGCCTGCTGAGCCTTAAGGCCCCTGGTCATTGCCCCTTTCACGCGCTCGCGGCGCATCGGCTCATCGATCAGGTGGCAAGCCACATAATGGCCCGGCTCGGCCTGCTCAAAGCGCGGAACCTCCATCGCACAACGCTCCCAGGCGTAGGGGCAGCGCGTATGGAACACGCACCCCGAGGGCGGATTGAGCGGGCTGGGCACATCGCCCTGAAGCACGATGCGCTGACGGGTCTTCTCCACTTCCGGGTCGGGAATGGGCACCGCCGAGATCAGCGCCTCGGTGTAGGGATGGAGCGGGTTATCGTAGATCTCACGACCGTCGGCCAACTCCGCCATCTTGCCCAGGTACATCACCGCGATGCGGTCTGAGATATGGCGCACCGCCGCCAGATCGTGGGCGATGAAGAGGTAGGTCAGGTTGAACTCTTTCTGCAGATCTTCCATCAGATTCATGATCTGCGCCTGAATCGAGACATCGAGCGCGCTGATGGGCTCGTCGCACACGATAAAACGCGGCTCACAGGCCAGCGCGCGCGCAATACCGATGCGCTGGCGCTGCCCGCCGGAGAACTCATGGGGGTAGCGACGGATAAAGCGCGGATCGAGCCCGACGATCTCCATCAGCTCCTGGACCCGCTCCCGAGCAGCCTTGCCACTGGCGAGCTTATGAACCTTGAGCGGCTCGGCGATGATATCGCCCACGGTCATCCGCGGGTTAAGTGAGCCGTAGGGGTCCTGGAAAATCATCTGCAGGTCGCGACGCAGCGGGTGAAGCTCCGCCTCGGGCAATTCACAGAGATTCTTGCCGTCGAAGACGACCTTACCGTCCGTAGGCCGGTAGAGCTGGATGATGGAGCGACCGGTGGTCGACTTCCCACACCCCGACTCGCCAACCAGCCCCAGGGTTTCCCCCTCATAGATATCGAAGTTGAGCCCGTCGACCGCACGCACCCGGTTGACCTCCCGGCGCACAAGCGCGCCGCGGTAGACCGGAAAGTGCATCTTGAGGTTTTCGATCGTTAAGAGCTTCTCTGCCATTACGACCTCCCTTCGGCGTCGAGCTCGGCCAGCGTGGATTCGTTGATGGAGCCTCGTCCGGCGAGCTCCTCGACCCGGGTAACCCGGGCGGTGGAGGCCTTCGAGCCCAGACGAGCCTGGTAGACCTCGGAGGCGCGCCAGCAGGCGGAGCGATGGCCCGGGGCAACTTCAAAGAGGGGCGGACGCTCGCTGCTGCATTTGGAAACCGCCCAGGCGCAACGTGGCGCAAAGGGGCAACCGGGGATCGGCCTGGAGGTATCCGGCGGACGCCCCTCAATGGGAATCAGCCGCTCCTCGTGGCCGCGGTCCAGGCGCGGCACGCTCTTCAAAAGCCCCACGGTGTAGGGATGCCCCGGGCTATCAAAGAGCTTATCGGCGGCGGTCACCTCCATCACACGACCGGCGTACATCACGATGATGCGGTCAGCCATCCCGGCCACCACGCCTAAGTCGTGGGTGATGACGATGACGCTTGTGCCCAGATCACGGCGCAGGTCTTTGATCAGCTCCAGAATCTGCGCCTGAATCGTCACGTCGAGCGCGGTGGTGGGCTCGTCAGCAATCAGCAGCTTCGGCTCACATAGAAGCGCCATGGCGATCATCACGCGCTGGCGCATCCCGCCGGAGAACTGGTGGGGATACTGATCGATGCGCTCGCGCGGCCCGGGGATCCCCACCTTCTCAAGCATGGCGATGGCCTTCTCGCGGGCCTCCTCCTTGCTCAAGCCCTGGTGGGTCTGGAGGGGCTCGATGAGCTGACGCGAGATCTTAAGGAAGGGGTTGAGGCTCGACATCGGGTCCTGCCAGATCATCGAGATCTCATTTCCCCGGATGCTCCGCAGCTGCTTTTTGCTCGCCCCGAGCAAGTCGCGCCCGTCAAAGGTCACCTCGCCGCCGGCGATGCGGCCCGGCGGTGAGGGAATCAGCCCCAGAATCGAGATCTGGCAGACGGACTTGCCCGAGCCGGACTCACCGACTACGCCCACGCATTCGCCGCGCTTGATCTCAAAGCTCACCCCGTCGACGGCGCGAACCTCGCCATCGTCGGTATCGAAGTAGGTCTTTAAGTCGCGGACCTTTAAGAGCACGTCGTCGGCGTGCTCGGTCCGGCTGGTCTCGTCGCTCTTCACGTCAGTCCTTGCGCAACTGCGGGTCGAGCGCATCACGCAGCCCGTCCCCTACGAAGTTCAAGCTCAAGAGGGTGATCGCCAGCGCCGCCCCCGGATAAATGATCAGCCAGGGGGCCGTCTCCATCAGCTGGCGGCCTTCGCTGGCCAACGCCCCCCAGGAGGTCATCGGCGCCTGCACGCCCAGCCCCAGAAAGGAGAGGAAGGCCTCTTCGAGCATCACCGCCGGCACCGTCAGCGTGGCGTACACGATGATCGGCCCCAGTGCGTTGGGGATCAGGTGGCGGAAGATGATGTTGAATTTGGAGACCCCGATGGTCTGGGCGGCCTCGACAAACTCCTGGCCTTTGAGGCTGATGACCTGCCCGCGCACAATGCGCGCCATGGTCAGCCACTGCACCGCGCCCAGCGCGATGAAGAGCAGGAAGATGTTCTGGCCAAAGACCACCATCAAGAGGATGACCAGGAACATAAAGGGCAGCCCGTACATGATGTCGACGACGCGCATCATCAGGTTGTCGACCTTGCCGCCGACAAAGCCCGCGGTCGCCCCGTAGCTCACGCCGATCACAAAGGAGACGAAGGTCGCCAGAAGCCCCACCGCCAGCGAGATGCGCGCCCCGAAGAGCATGCGGCTAAGCAAGTCACGCCCGAGCTGGTCGGTGCCCAGCCAGTTGCGCTGCGGCCGGGGAAGCCCCTCGAACTGCTCGGGGGTGATATAGCCCTGCCCTTGCGTATCCATGCGCGCCAGGATGTCTCGGGCCTCCCCACGGCTGACGATGTCGACCAGGCGGCCGGCGTCTTCAAAGTGCAGTAGGCCCGCCTCATCGGCATCACAGGCGAAGACATCGGGGTGGTCGATCGGCGCCATATTGCGCTTGATCGAGGACCACTGCCGGCACGCCGGAATGAACTCGGTGGGCGATGGCATCGAGAAGGGAGCCGCGGCGTATTCGTCGTAGTTGAGCGCCCCGTCGCCATCGCGGTCGATACGCTCAAACTCCCAGGTTTTGTACGCCAGCTCGATCTCATCGGCGTCGACGCGGCCATCGCCGTTGGCGTCGATCTTCTCAAAGGACCACACCTCTTTGCTCAGCCGCCCGTAGTGGGTCGAGGGCACGCTGTAGGCTCCCGGGGGGCGAGGCACCACGTAGCTGTGCTGCTCCTCCTGGGTAAAGCGCGTGCCGTACTTCACAAAGAGAGGGTAGAAGATGGCGAAGCTCGCCATGATCGTCACAACAACCAGCCCGCCCATCGCCGCGCGGTTCTTCTTGAGCCGGCGAAAGGCGTCTTTCCAGAGGCTTGTGCCTTCCACCAGCTCGTCTGTGGGCGGCCGGGGATTGGGGGCTGCGGAGGCAGGACGCACATCGCCATCACTGCCTGTGGGGGGAAGATTTGCCGTCATAATTGCTCTCTCAGTCGTCGTAGCTGACCCGCGGGTCGAGCACCGTGTAGAGGATGTCGACGACCAGGTTCAAAACCACCAGCAGCGAGGAGTAGAGGATGATCGTACCCAGCACCAGGTTGTAGTCGCGGTTGAGCGCCGAGCGCACAAAGTGGGTGCCTACGCCGGGAAGGTTAAAGATCTCCTCGACCACCACCGAGCCCGTCAGAAGCGCAGCAAAGGCCGGTCCCAGGTAGCTGACCACCGGCAAGAGCGCGCCCTTGAGCGCATGGCGAAGGACCACAATCTGCTCGGTGAGCCCCTTGGCCCGGGCGGTGCGGATGTAGTCCTTACGGATCACCTCCAGCATGCCCCCGCGGGTCAGGCGCGCGATGTACGCCGCGTAGAAAAGCCCCAGTGTGATCGAGGGCAGCACGCTATCGGACCAGCTCTCCCAGCCCACCGCGGTGAACCACCCCAGTTTTAGCGAGAAGAGCATGATCAGAAGCGGCCCGAGCACGAAGTTCGGGATGCTCACCCCGACCATCGCCACCGTCATCACCCCGTAGTCCGGGAGCGTGTTCTGGCGCAGCCCGGCAATCAGCCCGGCGGGAACGCCGATCAGAAGCGCGATCAAGAGCGCCTGAATGCCCAGCTGAATCGTGTAAGGAAGCGCTGCTCCCAGCGTCTCAAGCACCGTCCGGTCCGTGACCATGGAGCCGCCCAGACTGCCCTGGAGCAACGTGGCCACGTAGATCGTGTACTGCGTCTCGCTCCACTCCGAGAGGGGCAAGACCTCGATCGGGCCGAGCACCAGACTTCCGGCCGACTCCCAGTACTGGCAGCCCTCCAGAGGAGTGAGCGGCGGGGGGCTATGCACCGGAAAGATCGGGCGATCGAGCGCGTGCTCTTTGATGCAGGCGCAGGCGTTAGCCTCGCGCTCCTGCAGACAGGGATTACTGGGGGCCTGGCGGGTGATCCACAGCGAGAGGGTGATGATGATCAAAATCACCACCACCGAGCTGAGGAGGCGCCGGATGATAAAGCGGGTCACTGCACTCTCCGCGTTCGTCCAGGGGGGGAGCGCCCGACCGGGACGGTCGGGCGCTCAAAAAAGCGGGCCGCATCTCCGGGGCGCAACGCACCCCGCAAACGGGTTACTCGGTGGCTTCAGCCGCCGGGGCCTCCGGCAGACTCATATACTTCAGGAGGTGAATGTCGCGGTTATGGGGCTCGAAGCCTTCCAGGAAGCGCGAAACCAGCACGTTGTTCGTGTAGTAGTAGACCGGAATCACCGGGCCACGCTCCAGCACAATCGCCTCGGCCCGTGCCAGAAGTTTCAAACGCTGGGCCGGGTCGCGCTCGGCGCGAGCCTGGTTCAGCAGCGCATCATACTCCTCATCGCTCCAGCCGGTGTTGTTGTTGCCGTTGCCCGTCTCCCACATGTCCAGAAAGGTCATCGGGTCGTTGTAGTCGCCGATCCAGCCGGCCCGGGCGATCTCGTAGTTCATCGAGGAGACGTCCTGCAGGTAGGTGCGCCACTCCTTGTTCACGAGCTGAATGTCGATGCCAAGGTTGCGCTTCCACATCGACTGCACCGCCTCGGCGATGAGCTTGTGGTTCTCGTCGACATTGTAGAGGAGCTGAATGCGCGGGAAGCCTTCACCCTCGGGGTAACCCGCCTCCGCCAGCAGCGCTTTGGCCCGGGCCACATCATAGGTGATGCCCTCGCCGGGAGCCTCATAGCCGGGTAGCCCCTGCGGCACGAAGTGGTTGGCCACGGTGAAGAGGTTGTTCATCGTGTCTTCGACAAGCGAGCGACTATCCACCGACATCGCCAGCGCCTGGCGCACGCGGTTGTCGGTCAGCGGGCTCTCCTCGTCGGTGACGTTGATGCGGTAGTAGTAGGTGCCCAGCATCGGCTCTTGCAGGTAGTCCGGGTGGGTCAGAAGCCCCGTGATCTGCGCCACAGGCAGGCTCGTCCCGCTCCAGTGCAACTCGCCGGTGCGGTAGGCGTTCACCGCGGCGTTGGTGTCCTGGATGATGCGAATGCGCGCCTGGTCGAGCGCCACGTTGGCCTTATCCCAGTAGTTCTCGCTCTTCTTGAGCAAGAGATCCTGCTGCTCGCGGTAGCTCTCCAGCTCGTAGGGACCGTTGGTGATGATGTTCTCGGGACGCGTCCAGTCGTTGCCCTTCTCGTCGACGAGATCCATGGGGACCGGGAAGAAGGTGTAGAAGGCCACGAGCTCCGGGAAATAGGGGGTGGGCTGAGTCAGCGTCACCTCCAGGGTGCGGTCGTCAATCACCTTGACGCCGACCTCGCTCCATTCGGTGATTTCACCCTTGGAGAAGGCCTCGGCGTTCTGAATCACCCACATAAAGCTCTGGTAGTCACTGGGGAAGTCGGGGGTAAGCACCCGACGCCAGGAGCGCTCAAAGTCGCCGGCGGTCACGGCCTTGCCGTTGGACCATTTGGCGTCTTCGCGCAGCTTAAAGGTGTAGGTACGCCCGTCTTCGCTCAGTTCATAGGACTCGGCCACACCCGGCACCACAAGCTCACTGGCGTCGTCGAGCTCTTCGGTGGTCGGTCCCGGCATCATCAGACCTTCGAAGAGGTTAAAGGCGATGCGTCCCTCCGGCGCGCCGCTCATACGGCCCGGATCAAGGGTCTGGGGGTCGGCGGCCACCGCGAAGGTGAACATATCGGCCTCGGAGCCGGCCACAAATTCGGCCTGACCGCCTTTGCTCTGCCCCTGGCCGCCGGTGGTGGGCTGCTTCTTGTCGCAGCCCCACACGCTCAACGCCATCGCCCCCACCAGCGCACCTGCCAGCGCGCGCTTGCCCATCGTCTTTGCGGAAATCATCACCATCGTATCAACCTCAGCGCCATTGCGATTTGACTGAATTTTCTCTCAGTTAAGCGGGCTTGGTTGTACTGGCTGGGGGGCTCGGGTGTCAATCCGGCGGTGTGGGTGGTGGTGGGAGCCATGTAACTCAGAGTGGGGTCGAGGCGGTGTCCGAGGCCTCCATCTCTCATTTTATGCGAGCCTGAGGGCTCGACCACGCCAACCTGTCACACTCAGCCCCCCCCTGCTGGCGATGCCCGGTCAAAACCACCCCATCCGGATGGGGGGCCAGAGCATCGACTATGCCAACATGTCACACTCAGCCCCCCCTTTTCCGATGGCATGTCGCAAAATACCACATCCGATGGGGGGTCGAAGGTGATGCCTTATCGGAAAACACCCATCCGATGGGGGGTCGAGGCGGTGTCCGAGGCCTCCGGCTCTCATGTTACGCGAGCCTGAGGCCTCGACTATGCCAACGTGTCACACTCAGCCCCCCCTGCTGGCGATTCCCGGTCCCCCACCCCCCATCCGGATGGGGGGGCAGAGCATCGGCTGTGCCAACGTGTCACACTCAGCCCCCCCGCTGGCGATGCACGGTCAAAACCACCCCATCCGGATGGGGGGTCAGGGCATTGACCGTGCCAATCTGTCACACTCAGCCCCCCCCTTTTCCGATGGCATGTCGCAGAATGCCACATCCGATGGGGGGTCGAAGACGACGCCCGATGTTTTTGCGTCGTGTTTTGGCGGGTTCGGGGGGATGAACGATGGCCTGCACCTGTGTTTCGAGCCGGGGAATCGTCAGAACGCCCTTGCCGCAGGACCTGGCGAGCCGAAGCTCTGGCGGGTTCTTCGCCCGCAGGGCGGCCCGGTTGGCAGCCTCCCTTTTCTGGTGATAGACCTGCAGCCCTGTTGGTAGTGCCTCGATGGTGCGCCCTGGTGGCGCATGAGAATTGAGTAAACGTATTCGAATACCTCGAAGATGGAGATGGCATGACCTCGTACTCGATGGCCTCTGCCCCCTGGCGCGCCGCGCTCGTTGCGGCCGGCGCGCTGGCGCTGAGCGTGCTTCCGCCGGTGGCTTCCCCTGCCCTGGCGCAGGACGCATCCAACCCCGGAGCCCAGGGCACGGTTGAGGCCGGCGACCTGATGGAGCGTCGCACTCTGGAGAACGGTCTGGATGTGATCGTGATCCCCGACCCCACCCTGCCGATCATTACGATTGAGCTGACGGTAAAGAACGGCGCGTACACCGAGACCGATGAGCTCAACGGTTTGAGCCACCTCTACGAGCATATGTTCTTTAAGGGCAATGCGGTCATTCCCAACCAGGAGGCGTATCTGGAGCGGATGCGCGAGCTGGGGATCGTGTTCAACGGCACGACCAGCAGCGAGCGGGTCAACTACTTCTTTACGCTGCCGGCGGCCAACCTCACCCCCGGTCTGCAGTTTATGTACGACGCCACCACCTCCCCGAACTTTGATGAGGCGGAGTTTGAGCGGGAGAAGCAGGTCGTGCTTGGTGAGGCCGATCGGGCCGAGTCGAGCCCCTACTACTGGCTCAACCGCGGGGTGGAGCAGCTCCTGTGGCACGCCTACCCGGCGCGCAAAGACCCGCTGGGCTCGCGTGAGGCGATCGTCAACGCCACCGTCGCGCAGATGCGACGCATGAAGGAGCTCTACTATGTGCCCAACAACTCGGTGGTGATGGTCGCCGGCGATGTGCAGCCCGAAGCGGCGTTTGAGGCGGTTGAGGCCGTGTTCGGCCAGTGGGAGCGCGCCGAAGATCCCTTCACGATTGAGCCCGTCCCGCCCCACCCTCCTCTTGAGGGCGATGGCTACGTGGTGGTGGAGCGCGAGGTGCAGATGCCGGTCTTCCAGTTCAACTGGCATGGCCCCTCGGTGGGCGAGGACCCGGTGGGCACACACGCCGCCGACGTGCTCAGCTATATCCTGAGCCAGCCCACCAGCCGCTTTTATAAAGCGCTGGTCGACAGCCAGCTCACCCTGGGAGCCTCAAAGAGCTATTACACCCAGGCCTTTACCGGTCCGATCAGCCTGACGGCGCAGGCTCTTCCCGAGAACTTCTACGCGGCGATGGAGGCGGCGCTTATCGAGGTGTCGCGCTTTGCCGACCCGGATTATTTCACCGATGAGCAGCTGGAGGCGGCCAAGACCATTCTGGCCGTTCAGGAGATCTACGGTCGCGAGCAGACCAGCTCCTTTGCCCACACCGTGACCTTCTGGTGGGCGGTGGCCGGGCTGGACTATTACCGCAGCTACATCAGGGACCTGGAGGCGGTGACCCGCGATGATATTGCCGACTACGTACGAACCTACATCCTGGATCAACCCATGGTCGTCGGCGCGCTGGCAAGCCCGGCACAGGTCGAGAGCCTGGGGCTGAGCGAGGAGCGCCTCCAGGAGGTCGTCGAGAGCGCACGCGCTCGGCTGGAAAACCAAACGAGCGACGCCGGCGATGCTGCCAAGAGCGAAGGAGGTCAGTGATGTTGAATACTTCAAACCTTTGGATGCGCTCGTGTCTCGCGCTTGGCGCGGCGACCGTCTTTGCGGCCTGCTCCGGCGGCGCCTCCACCCCGGATAAGGCACCGAGCGAGATGGCACGTTCCATCGCCGACGCCGATCGCCCCATTCCCGCGCTGCGTGAGCTGCGCTTCATCGAAGGTACCCCCGAGATCACCGAGCTGGAGTCCAGCGAGACGGTGCGTGTGACGCAGATCGGCGCGCTCAAGGTGATCCACCGTATCACCCCGGCCAACCAGGTTGTGGTGGCTCGGCTGATCACCGAGGGGGGGCAGGCCAGCCTCACCGAGGGCATCGCCGGCATTGAGCGCCTCTCGCTGGGTGTGGCCGCCGGCGGCGGAACGATGTCGACGCCCAAAGACGCCTTCAACGCCCGACTCGATAGCGTGGGCGCCTCGGTGGGCTCCTTCGCCGGCGCGGACTACTCCGGGATGTCGATGCGCTCGGTGGTCGAACATTTTGACACGACCTGGGAGCTCTTCACCCAGGCGGTGCTCGAGCCGGCCTTCCCCGAGGAGGAGGTCGAGCTGCAGCGCACCCGTCAGATCGCGTCGATTGAGAGCATCAAAGACGATCCGGATGCGCTGGTCGGCGAGGCGGTGAGCGACCTGTATTTCCGCAACCATGCGTATGAAAATCGCCAGATCGGTACGGTGGACTCGGTCAGCGCGCTGACCGCCGAAGAGCTCAAGGCCTGGCAGCGCGGCCTGCTTGAGCCGGAGCGCATGCTGCTGGTGGTGGTGGGCAACATCGACCACGATCACCTGGTCGAGCGCGTCGCTGAAAGCTTTGGGCGCCTGGCACCCGCGGGCAGCGAAGCGCCGGGGGTGGCCGAGATCGAACACACCGAGCCCGCCCTGGAGGTGATCGAGCAGGAGCTTCCCACCAACTACATCATGGGCTACTTCGAGGCACCGGCGCTCAGCGAGGCGGACTACCCGGCGATGCTCCTGGCCACCCGCTACCTTCGAGATCGCCTCTTTGAGGAGGTCCGCACCCGTCGCAACCTCACCTACGCGGTGTCGGCCGGGATGGCCTCACGCAAAGAGAATTTTGGTTACCTCTACGTGACGGCCACCGACCCTGCGACCACCCTGCCGGTGATGTTTACGGAGGTGGAGCGTCTGCAAAACGAGCCGGTCAGCGATGAGGCACTTGAGAAGATCCGCAACGTCTTTCTGACCAGCCACTACATGAGCCTGCAGACCAACGCGAGCCAGGCCGGCATGCTGGCCGACCATGAACTCCTCGGTGGGGGTTGGCAGGAAGCCGACGCCTTCCTTGATGCCATCAACGCGGTAACCCCGGCCGATATCCAGCGTGTGGCCCGGACCTACATGGCCGACTACCAGTTTGCTGTGGTTGGCAATCCCGAGGCGGTCCCCGGTGAGCTCTTTGGCGTGGAGAAAGGCGCCGTGGAAGAGGGTAAGACGGAGGAGGTGGTGGGCGAAGAAGCCCGAGAGGCTTCCTCGCCAGATACGTCGGAGGAAGAGACTCCGGCCGAGGCCCGTCCCCAACCCTGATGTGACACTTTAACGATGAGCGCCACCCCTGCCGATGTCGGGGGTGGCGCTCTTTTTTGCCCCCTCCTTCACGACCTTTGCTGCGTTGTTGCCATGCCCCTCTCTTCTCCTGCTTCTCTTGCCCTGGAACTGCGCCGACGCATGCCTCTGGGCCTTGATGCGCCGACCTCCGCCGAGGTGCTTATCGACGCCACCGCGCTGGATACCGGCCATCGTGACCGCGGCATTGGCCGCTACGTTCACGGCCTGATTCAGGCCATGGGAGCGTTGGAGCGCTCGCCAGAGGCCGCCCTTCTGAGGCTGCATCCCGACGCCTCTCCCCTGCCCCGGAAGGTCGACGTTAAGGCCCAGGGGCCCTCCGACGCGGCCATCGACTCCCCCTTTCCGACCTGGACGCTGCGCCGCCCCCGCACCACCCACCTCGGGCGCTTTTTGCTCAACGAGCTCCGACTGGCCCGGGAGCTTCGTCGCTGTGGCGCGAAGCTCTACCACGCCACCGAGCCGTGGTCGGCACCGGTGGGCCCGGGCTTTAAGACGGTGATCACCTGTCACGATCTGATTCCGCTGCAGTTCCCCGAACATTATATGGGCAAGGGCCATCGCTACTGGCAGGTGTATCACCACTACATGGGGCTGCGAGATCGCTGGCGAGCACTCGACCACATCATCGCCATCAGCGAGGCCACGGCTACTGAGCTCAAGCAACGCTTTAACGTACCTGACGAGCGTATCACGGTGGTGCCCAATGGCATCGATCACGGCCATTTCAAGCCAGCTTCGCCAGTCGCCATCGATGAGCTCAAGCAACGCTTTAACTTAAAAAGCCCCTTTGCGCTCTACCTCGGCGGCTACGATTTTCGAAAAAACACTGAGCTTTTGATTCGTGCGCTGGCGCAGCTTTCCTCCTCCACCGAGCTCACGCTGGTGTTGGCGGGCGGGGTCGACGCACAGATGCGGGCGGCGCACGACGCGCTGGCGAAAAAACTGGGTCAGGCGCACCGGCTGCGCTGGCTCGGCTTTGTCGACGATCGCGATCTCCCGGCGCTCTACGGCGCGGCGGACTTTTTTGTGTACCCCTCCCTGGCCGAAGGGTTCGGGTTGCAGGCGCTGGAGGCGATGGCGTGTGGCTGTCCGGTGATCGCCAGCGACCGCTCCAGCCTGCCGGAGGTGGTGGGCGATGCGGCGCTGCTGGCCAACCCGGGCTCGGCCTACGGGTGGGGCGAGTCGATGAGCGCGCTCTTGAAAGACACGCCACTTCGCGAGAGGCTGCGCGAGGCCGGGCTAAAGCGCGCGCAGGATTTCTCCTGGGAGCGCTGCGCCCGAGAGACCGCCGCGGTCTATGAGCGCCTGCTGGCCTCCACCTTCTGAGCTTTTTAGACGATGACATCTTCTTCGACGATGGCGCTTCCCTCCGAAGCCCGGGTGGCCTTTGTGGCCGACCAGTTTGCCGACGCCCCGCGCACCCCTGATGAGCCCTATCCCGGGGGCGCTGAGCTCACCGACGCCGCGGCCCTGGAGGCCGCTCCGATGCCGGTCACCTGCCTGCGCAGCGCCGAGCTTAAGCCCGAGCAGGTCCGCACATTTGATCTTCTGATTTTAGGAAACACCGAGGCCCTGGGAGCGGCCCAGGTGCAGGCGCTGGCCGCCCACGGCCGCCACGTGCTCTTTGAGCATGATTTGAGACTCTGCCGCTGGCGCGGCAATTTTCCCTCCGCTCCCGACCGAATGCACCGCCTCGGGGCGACGTGCACCTGCCCCCATCCCGCGGCCCATACCCTTTTTGACTCCGCGCTGGGCGCGATCTTTTTGACCGAGAGCCAGCGCCGTCACTACGCCAAAAACCCCTACTACAAGGGTGTCCCTTACGCGGTCCTGGGCAGCTCTCTGATGAACCGATCGTTTTTCGCCGAGGTGGATCGCCGAAGGGCGGAGGGTAACACGGAGCGCGAGCATCGGGTCACGGTCTGCTATTCGGGCTCGGCGTCCAAAGGCTTTGAAGAGGCACGGGCGTTTTGCCGTGAGCATGGCGAGGAGCCCTTTGTGATTCGCCACCTCCGCCCCGAAGAGGTGCTGGAGGTGCTGGCGAACTCCAAAAACTTCGTCTACCTGCCCCAGGCGTTTGAAGCCGCCGGGCGTTTGCCCCTGGAGGCGCGTTTTCTGGGCGCGCACGTGATCACCAACCGCGTCACGGGCATCGCACAGGAACCCTGGTGGCAGCTCGACGATGAAGGGGCGCTGGAGCATGTGCGCGACGCACCGGAGCGCTTCTGGGAACAGGTAGCGCGTTTTTACCATCGTCCGGCGCGCGCCGCTCGACCCGCAGAAACGCTGGCCTCTCTCTCGCTAAAAAGCGCGACTCGCCGCCCCCTTGCCACCGTACTTGCAGCGGGCCGTGCCGCCCTGGAAGCCTCCCCCCTCTACCCTAACCTGGGCCGCGCTGCGCAGACTCTGGCGCGTGCAGAAGCACATCATCAGCGCGTGCTGGCCCCCCTGGAATCTCTGGAGCTTGTATGACCATGCTCGTCACCGGCGGCGCCGGCTATATCGGAAGTCACGTGGCCTGGGCGCTTATCGACGCTGGCCATCAGGTCATCATCCTCGACAACCTCTCCACCGGTGTGCGCGAGAACATTCCGCCCTCGGCCAGGCTCATCGAGGGCGATGTGGGCGACGCGGCGCTGCTGAAGCGGCTCTTTTCGGAACACGCCATCGAGGCTGTTCTGCATTTTGCCGGAAGCATCGTGGTGCCCGAGTCGGTCGAAAACCCGCTCAAATATTATGACAACAACACCGCCCGCACTCGCACTCTGATCGAAGAGGCGGTGCTCGCCAGGGTACCCCGCTTTATTTTCTCATCGACCGCCGCGGTCTACGGATCCCCTGACGAACTCCCGGTCACCGAGAGCTCGCCGGCGCAGCCCATCAACCCCTACGGGCGCTCCAAGCTGATGACGGAGTGGATGCTCAAAGACGTCAGCGAAGCCCACCCCTTGAACTTCGTGGCGCTGCGCTATTTCAATGTGGCCGGGGCCGATCCGGCCGGGCGCACCGGACAGTCCACCCCCCAGGCCACGCATCTGATCAAGGTGACCTGCCAGCTGGCCAGCGGCCAGCGTGACGCGATGGCCATCTTTGGCACCGACTACCCCACTGCCGACGGCACCTGCGTCCGCGATTACATCCACGTCAGCGATCTGGCCGATGCCCATCTGCGCGCGCTTGACTACCTGGCTGAAGGACACCCCAGCGCGATCTTCAACTGCGGTTATGGCCACGGCTACTCGGTTCGCGAGGTGATCGGGGCGGTGGAGAAGGTCGCCGGCACCTCGCTCAACGTGCGTGAAGAAGCTCGGCGCGCCGGAGACCCCGCCGAGCTCATCTCCGACCCCACCCGGCTTCGAGAGGCCACCGGCTGGACGCCCCGCTACGACGACCTGGAGCTGATCGTCAAAAGTGCCCTGGACTGGGAAGCCAAAACCTCCCCCTGATCTTTTCAACCAGAACACACGAGCGACGTTGGGGTGGGGAGGGGGCCTGAGGGCTTTTTGCTCAGACACGCACCTCCCCACGACGTCAGCCGGCGGTGAGGGCTTCGAGGCGATCCCTCAAGCGATCGTTGAGCTTTTCGATCGAGAACTCCGCCTCGACGATCGCGCGCCCCTGCTGGCCGATCGCCTGCCAGAGGTCGGGATCTTCAAGCAGCGCTTCAAGATTTTGAGCCAGACCCTCCACGTCGCGCTCCTCGACGATGAGGCCGGACTCCTGATGGCGCACAAGCTCCGGGATGCCGCTATGGCGCGTGCTCAAGACGGGCATGCCCGTGGCCAGCCCCTCCATCAACACGACCGGCAGCCCCTCTTTATCGCCGTTTTTCGCGGTGACGCTGGGGGTGAGCAGAATGTGATGATCGAGGAGGAGCTCAATAATCTCATCCTGATGTTTCCAGCCCAAAAACTGAACCGAGTCGCCCAGTCCCAGCTCCTGAGCCCGGGCCTGGAGCTCGTCGCTTAAAGGCCCGTCGCCGGCGATATGGTAGCGCGCGCTCGGGAAGCGCTCGCGGACTCGCGCGAAGGCCTCCAGCCCGTAGGCGATGCCCTTCTTCTCGACCAGGCGCCCGATGGTCAGCAGGCGAACCTCACCATCGGCGCCGGGACGGCGCACCTTGAACTCAAAACGGGTGGTGTCGATACCCATCCGGTGCACGGCGATCTTCTCGGGGGGCGCGCCAAGCTCAATGAGCCTTTCTTGCCAGTGTTCGCTGATCGGCAGGAGAAGCTCCGCGCCTTGAAAAAGCTCGCGGTAGACGCCGGGGCCGCGCTCTATAGGGAAGACGCTCATGTCGTAGCCGTGAAAGAAGACGGCCAGTTTGCCTCGCAGAGCGCCCATCTCTCGCAACATCTGGCACTCGCGGCCCAGGTTGCCGAAGTGGCAGAGCACCACATCGAAAGGCTCAAGGCGGCTTAAGTGCGCGGCCTTGACCATCAGCGAGGCCGAGAGTTTTTCGTCGTGGCGGCGCGCGGCCCCCACCCCTTTGAAAAGCCCCGGGAGCAGGCGGCGTTTTTTGGTGCGCAAAAGCGCACGCACACCGTCGAGGGCCTGTTCGGCAGCCGGGCGGCCGTGTCGCGTCCAGTACACGGTGCGTTCCATCAGGCCGTAGCGCGCCACATCCGGGTGCACCTTCTCGGCGCGGGCGGGGGGATCGGCCAGGATCGTCACATCGCAGCCTCGATCGATGAGGCCGGTGATCTGGTTGAGTACAAAGGTCTGACTTAAGGCCGGGAACTGCCCGGTGACAATGGCAACGCGCATACAGGCTCCTGGGTGAATCGCCAGCGCCTACCTACCAACCCGGCCGTCGCCAGCAAAGCCCAAAGCGGGGGCTTTTTGGGAGATCCGGCGATCGCCGCAGCAACAAAGGGCGAGCCTGGGGGACGCGATCTTTTTGCGGAAAAGACTTTGCCAGGCAACTGAAAGCACCTACAGTTACTGAACACCTGTATCGCACCTTCAGGTGATGGACGTATGCCTTCTTCGGCATGTTTGCTGCCGTGTTTTTCGCTGATGCAATACCTGGAATGAATGAGGTCGTGTGATGGCCAGCCTGATATCGCTTCCACATATTCAACGCGCCACCGAGCTGGAGCGCCGTGAGTCTGAGGCGCGCTGGGATTTAAGTACGCTGAAGGGAAAACTCAGCGAGTTGAGCGGACAAAGTGCCGCCGGGGTCTCGGTAGCGCTGCGCCTGATCGCCCAGACGCAACGGGGCGGCGAGCCTGCGGCGTGGATCGGTTCGACCTCTCGTCTTTTTTATCCGCCGGATGCGGTGGGCTGGGGCATCGACTGGGAGGCCCTGCCGATCATCGGGCTGGGCGACGCAAGGCAGGCGGCGCGGGCCGCCGATAAGTTGCTGCGCAGCGGGGCGTTCGGGCTGGTCGTCGTCGATCTTCCCCCCCGCGCCTTTGTGCCCGCTCCTCTTTTAGGCCGGCTGATGCACCTGGCCGAAACGCACAGGAGCGCGCTGCTCTTTCTAACGCAAAAGCCCTCCACCGAGGATTCCTTAAGCTCGCTTATTGCGCTGCGCGCTCAGGCCAGCTGGGCCAGTGTTGACGCGCGCCAGCTGCGCGCGCAGCTCGACATCATCAAAGACAAACGACGCGGCCCCGGCCACCAGCATCTTGAGGATTACCATGGACCGCTGGGCCTGCATTAACGCCGCCGACTTTGCGCTGCAGGTCTTGTTGCGCACGCACCCACAGTGGCGCCAGGAGCCGGCCGCGCTTCTCGATCGTGACCATCCTCAGGGGAAGCTCGTCGGGCTAAATATGGCCGCACGTCAGGCCGGGCTGCACTCCGGGATGCGCTACGGGGAGGCGCTGGCGCTGCTCCCTGCGCTGCGCGCCGGGACCATCGCACACGAAGAGGTCGAGGCGGTAGCCGACGCCATCGCCCGCGTGCTTTGCGACTACGCCCCCCAGGTGGAGCGCCACGAGGAGATCGCCGGTCTTTTCTGGCTCAACGCTTCGGGACTGAGCAAGCTCTATCCGAGTTGGCGGCTGTGGGCCGAGCCCCTGCGCAATCGTTTGAAGGAACGTTTTGAGATCCGGGTTACCCTGGTGGTGGGGTTTCGAAGAGCGCTGACCTACGTGATTGCGCGGACATCGCGAAGCTCCGGGGCTTTTGACACCCCGGAGGCCGAGATTCTGGCGGCGAGAGAGGCCCCGTTGAGCGAGCTCGACTTAAGCCGCTCCGACCGCGAGCTTCTGGCGCATCTCAACCTGCGCACCCTCTCCGACCTTCTTGCTTTGCCGGCACGTGGCCTGAAGCGGCGCTTAAGCCCTGCGCTGGTGGAACTCTACCACCAGGCTCGCGGCGATCGGGAGCTTCCCATCCGCCCCTTTCGCATCGAGGAGCCCACCCGGGCCTCGCAACACCTCGACTACGCCGAGCGCGACACCCATCGCCTGCTTTTTTTGATCAAGGGGCATCTCCATCCGCTGCTGCAGCGTCTGGAGCAAGCCAACGACAAGCTCGTCGCGCTCGAGCTGCATTTTGAATTGGAGCGCCACCCCGCGCTCACCGAGCGGGTTGAGCCCGCCCAACCCACCCTTGACGCGCTGACCCTATCGGACCTGATTCGCCTTCAACTTGAGCGGCTGGAGCTTCCCGCCGGGGTGACTCAGGTCACATTGACCGCGCATAGCGAGAAGGCGCGCAGCGAGCAGCTTCGTCTTTTTATGGGAAGTGACGAGCCGGCTGCGCGTGACATGGATGCTGCCAATCGCGCGCTGGCCCGCCTGCGCGCGCAGTTTGGCGTGGAGGCGGTCCAGCGCGTGCGGCTGCGGCAGGCCCACCTGCCGGAGGGGCGCTTTCTTCTCGAACCTTTTGATGCGCTGCCCCTGCCCACCGCCTCGGCACTTAGCGTCTCTCAAGCGGTACGTCGCTTCTACCCCACTCCACTGCGTCTCCGCGGCCTGCCACAGGCCCGCAAGCGCGAAGGCCCCCACACCATCTGTGGCGGCTGGTGGGTACGCGAGCTCCACCGTGACTACCACCTCATCGCCACCCACGATCATCGCTTGCTCTGGGTCTTCTACGATCACCGACGCCACCGCTGGTACGTGCACGCCGAGTTCTAAACCCGCTCTTTCGCCATGACCTACATCCCCCTCTTCAACAAATCCAACAGCTCTTTTCTCGAAGGGGCAAGCCACCCTGAGGAGCTCGTTGAGCAATGCGCCGAGTTCGGCCTGAGCGCCCTGGCGATCTGCGACCGCGACGGGGTCTACGGAGCGGTGCGCGCGTTTCAGCGTGCCCAACAGCTCAACCTCAAGCTCATTGTCGGATCGCAAGTCACCATCAACGACGGCACCTCCATCGTCCTCCTGGCCCAGACGCGTCGGGGCTACGCCAACCTCGGCGCGCTGATCACCCGCGGACGGCTCCGCTGCGAAAAAGGCAAGAGCCAGGTCAGCTGGCAGGAGGTCGCCGATCACGCCGAAGACCTCATCGCGCTGTGGGGCGGCCCAGAAAGCCTGCTCTGGCAAAGCGAGCTGCCCGACGCCACAGCTTTCTTGCTCGGCGAGGCCTTTGGCGATCGCCTTTACGCCCTGATCACCCGTCATCAGACCGAAGATGAGCAGGCCCGCGAGCCCCTCATCCTCGCCCGGGCTGAACGCTACGGCCTGAGCTGCGTTGGTGCCACCGAGGTGCTCTACCATCACCCCGTTCGCCGCCCCCTCCAGGACATTCTGACCTGCATCCGTCACACCACCGAGCTCTCCCGAGCCGGCAACCTTTTACGCCCCAACGCTCTCTACACGTTGACCCCTCAGGCCGATCTGGCGCGGCGCTTCGCCGACCGCCCCGACCTCCTTGAGCGCACCCTGGAGATCGCCCACCGCTGCACCTTCAGCATGGGCGAGCTGCGCTATTCCTATCCCATCGAAGAGCTCCCCGAAAACCACACCCCCGACTCCTGGCTGCGCGCGCTCACGCTGAAAGGCGCGCGCCAGCGCTACGATGGCATCATCCCTAAAGAGGTCCTCACCCAGGTCGAGCGCGAGCTGGGCATCATCGCACAGCTCCACTACGCCGGTTACTTTCTGACGATGAAAGAGATCGTCGAGTTCTGTCGCTCCCACAACATCCTCTGCCAGGGGCGCGGTTCGGCAGCCAACTCCGCGGTCTGCTTCTGCCTGGGAATCACCGCTGTCGACCCGGTGCGTATGGGCCTTCTCTTTGAGCGCTTCATCTCTCCGGAGCGCGCCGAGCCTCCCGACATCGATCTGGATATCGCCCATGAGCGCCGCGAAGAAGTCATCCAACACGTCTACACCCGCTACGGCCGCCAGCGCGCGGCGATGGTCGCCAACGTCATTCGCTACCGCCCCCGCTCGGCGGTTCGCGATGTTGGCAAAGCCCTCGGACTGCCGGAGGCTCTCGTCGACAGGCTCGCCCGCCTCCTCGGCCACCGCGGCCAGCTCGGCACCGAGACCTGGGAGCAGGCCGAGCTCGACCCTACCCTCCCTTTGCACCGCCACCTGGAAACACTCACCAACGCCATCCTCGACTTCCCCCGCCATCTCTCCATCCACCCCGGCGGTTTTATCCTGGCCGAAGAGCTCGTCAGCGATCTTGTCCCGGTCGAAAACGCTTCCATGGAAGACCGCACCGTCATCCAGTGGGATAAATACGATGTGGAGGCCCTCGGGCTCTTTAAAGTCGACCTCCTGGGCCTGGGCGCGCTCACCATGATCGACCGCGCTTTCAAACTTCTGGAGCACTATCACCAGCGCTACCTCGACCTGGCCTCGATCCCCACCGAAGATCCGGCCACCTTTGACATGATCTGCCGCGGCGACACCCTGGGCGTCTTCCAGATCGAGAGCCGCGCCCAGATGGCCATGCTCCCTCGCCTCAAACCCCGCACCTATTATGATCTTGTGATCGAGATCAGCCTGGTGCGCCCCGGCCCCATCACCGGTGATATGGTCCACCCCTACCTGCGTCGCCGCCAGGGACTTGAGCCCGTCGACTACCCCCACGAAAGCCTGGTGCCGGTGCTCGAGCGCACGCTCGGAATCCCCCTCTTTCAAGAACAGGTCATGAAACTTGCCATCGCCGCCGCCGACTACACCCCGGGCGAAGCGGACCAGCTTCGTCGCGACATGGCCGCCTGGAAGCAACATGGCCGCATCGAGCGCCACCGCGAACGTCTCATCACTCGTATGATCCAAAAAGGCATTGAGCCCGACTTCGCCGAACGCGTGTTTAGCCAGATCCAGGGCTTTGCCGACTACGGCTTCCCCGAGAGCCACGCCGCAAGTTTCGCCCTTCTGGCCTACGCAACCTCCTGGCTGCGCTGCCACCACCCGGTGGTCTTCGCCGCCGCGCTGCTCAACGCTCAGCCCATGGGCTTTTACAGCCCCTCCACCATCGTCGAAGACGCGCGCCGCCGCGGCGTAGAGGTTCGCCCCATCGATGTTCACCTCTCCGAATGGGACTGCACCCTGGAGCCCACCGACACCCCGCCTTTCGACTTTGCGCTGCGCATGGGACTTCGCCAGCTGCGCGGCTTCTCTCGCCAGGCCGCCGAACGCCTCATGGAGACCCGACGTGACCGGCACTTTAAGAGCGTCGACGATCTGATGCGCCGCGCCGACCTTAGCGCCAACGACCACCAACGCCTGGCCCGCGCCGGCGCCCTCTCCTCCATCGGGGTCACTCGTCGTCAGGCCCTCTGGGAGATCACCGGCCGCCCCACAGAACTCGATACCCTCTCACTGCCGATCGACCTTCGCGATCCCGCCCCCACCTTCAAGCAGCTTAGCCGCCTGGAAGCCATTGAATGGGATCACCGCTCCTCCTTTCACAGCACCCGCGGACATCCCCTCCAGGAGCTACGCCCCCTGCTCACGGCCCAGAACCTTCCCAGCGCCGAGCAACTGAGCGACCTGCCGCACAAAACGCGCACCCACTTTGCCGCCCTGGTCATCTGCCGTCAGCGCCCCTCCACCGCCTCCGGCGTCGTCTTTATGACCCTCGAAGACGAGACCGGTCTGGCTAACATCATCATCTATCCCCGCGTCTTCGAGCGCTTCGCTGTCCTCGCCAGAACCACTCCCTTTATCGGCATCTCCGGCACCATTCAGCACGAACAGGGCGTTACCCACCTGATCGCCGATCAGCTCTGGCGCCCTCGCCTGGAGAGCGGCCCTCCCAAAGTCCGATCGCGTGATTTCCACTGATCGCATCGCCTCTGCCCTACCTCGCGGCAAGCTATCGTCGCCCTCTGGCCAGCTCCGTTGAGAGCGACATCAACGATAGCTTCCGGCGTAATAACCCCGACGCCCTCCCCTTGATCCTTCGACTTCAACTCGCTAAAAGGCACTCCGCAGGCTGTACCCCGGCCTCCATCCCACCCCTTACCCTTCTCTAAAGTTCACACAGCCGTGACAGCAAAAGCCCCCCGCTTGCGCTACACACCCCCCGTCCACCTGCGAGCCAGTCGCGCTCCCTGATATGAACTCCAGCTGAGATTTCGCTACTTTAACATCAGCAAAACGCGTCGCCCTACGGAATGACTCACTTGAGGTATCTCCCCATGTCGCATGCCCGGTCCGTACGCTCACCGCTGCTCTTTCCTCTCACGCTGCTGCTCGCAGCCTCACTGGCCCTTGGTGCCTGTGGCGACGATCCCGAACCCGAGGATCGCCCCGACGTCGAAACCGACGCAGGCCCCGACGCCGATGTCGGCCCGGACGCTGACGTCGAGCCCGATCCTGACGCCGACGTCGATCCAGACGTCGACCCCACCGATCCTCCCGAAGGCGCCATCGCCTGCGACGAGCCCATGCCCGCTCCTCCTGCTGGTGAGCGCTGCGTCGTCATCCCCGGAAGCTCCGACAACATCTTGATCCGCGGCACCATCCTGGCCGGCGACGAAATCTACCACGAGGGCTCCCTGCTCCTCGATGATCAGAGCCCCAACCGCCAGATCACCTGTTCGGGCTGCGGCTGCGCCGACGAGCCCGAAGCTCAAGACGCCACGATCATCTCCTGCCCCACCGGCGTCATCTCCCCCGGGCTTATCAACCCCCACGATCACATCACCTACTCCCTCTCTCGCCCCCAGCCCCACGGCGAAGAGCGTTTCGATCACCGCCACGACTGGCGCCGCGGACTTCGCGGACACGATCAAATCAACACCAGCCCCGGCTCCGACAACAGCCACGAGGGCATCCTCTACGGCGAGTTGCGCATGCTCTTCGGCGGCGCCACCAGCATCGTCGGGTCGGTGGGCAGCGGCAATGCCGACGGCATGTTGCGCAACCTCGACAACACCAGCTTCACCGAGGGATTAAGCGGTGTGGACGTCCTCTACCGCACCTTCCCCCTGGGCGATTCCAACGGCACGCTGCGCGCCTCCGGTTGCGACTACCCCTCCATCGACAATGAGAGCCGCCTCAGCGCCGGCACCTACCTGCCGCACCTCTCCGAAGGCATCGATCCGGAGGCCCAGAATGAGTTCCGCTGCCTCTCCGGTGCCTCCGGAAGCGATCTCATCCAGGACAACACCGCCATCATTCACGGCATCGGCCTCTCGACCCGAGACGTCGCCCTGATGGCCCAGCGCGGCGCCACCCTTGTCTGGTCAGCACGTACCAACATCGACCTCTACGGCAACACCGCCCAGGCCCCCCTCTTCAAGAAGTTCGGTGTCCCCATCACCCTGGGCACTGACTGGTCCGCCAGCGGGTCGATGAACATGCTCCGCGAGCTGCAATGCGCCGACTACCTCAACCGCCTCTACTTCGATGAAACCTTCACCGAACAAGAGCTCTGGGAGATGGTCACCGCCAACGCCGCCGACGCCATGAACGCCGGTGATCAGATCGGCCGCCTCCAGGAAGGCTACATCGCCGACATCACCATCTTCGACGGAACCGACCGCCTCCCCTACCGCTCGGTCATCGACGCCGAAATCGCCGACATCGTGCTCGTCATGCGCGGTGGCGAGCCCCTCTACGGTGACGCCGCGCTCATCGAAGAGCTCGTCGAGAGCGCCGAACTCGACGGATGCGAGATGCTTGACGTCTGCGAACGCGGCCGCCGCCTCTGCGTCGAACTCGACGCCGGTAAGTCCTTGAGCGACATCCGCTCGGCGGTCAGCTCCAACGCCTACGAGCTTTTCTTCTGCGGCGAGCCCGAAGACGAGCCCAGCTGCATGCCCTTCCGCCCCAACGAATACACCGGGCTCAGCGATACCACCGACACCTCCGGCGACGGCGTCCCCGACGCCGTCGACAACTGCCCGGCCTTCTTCAACCCCATACGCCCCATGGACGGCTCGACCCAGGCCGATACCAACGGCAACGGCCTCGGCGACATCTGCGACCCCTGTCCCTTAAGCGAAGATCCGAGCTGCACCGGTGTCGACCCCAACGACCTCGACGGCGACGGCGAAGCCAACGACACCGACAACTGCCCGGTTCACTACAACCCCGGCCAGGAGAACACCTCCGGCGATGAGTTCGGCGACGCCTGCAGCCCCTGCCCCGGCACGTTCCTTGGCGACGGCGCAGCCTGCCCCGGCTCCATCTACGACCTCAAAGACGGCAGCACCGCCCCCGGTGCCCTTGCTACCTTCGAAGGTGTCATCGTCACGGCAGTAGCCGAGGGTGAGAGCTTCTTTGTGCAGGTCGACCCCAACAACACCAATGACTACGAAGGTGCCGAGTTCAGCGGCATCTACGTCTACAACCGCGGCGGCAGCGTCCAGCCCCGGGTTGGCGATCTCATCAACCTTACCGGTTCCACCTCGCTCTTCTTCGGCCAGGTCCAGGTCGCCAACGTCGCAACTATCGAAGTCCTCGAGAGCGACTACCCGCTTCCCGCTCCCGTCGTCGTGAACCCGGCCGATATCGCCAACGATGGCTCGCTTCAAGAGGCCCTCGAAGGCGTGCTCGTCCGCGTCGAGAACGTCACCGTCACCGACAACGCTCCGGATGCAGGCCCCGGCCAGGGAAGCAACGATTTTGAGTTCGTGATCGACAGCCAGGTCCGCGTCAACAACCTCATCTACACGATCGATCCCAAGCCTGAGGTCGGCGAGGAGTTCGCCAGCATCACCGGCGTACTTCGCTGGGCCAACGAAAACTCCAAGATCGAACCTCGCTCCGAGTTTGATGTCATCTCCGGCCCGCCCTACCTGGCCACCCTTGAGCCCTCACCCCTCTTCGTCTCGGCCGACGCTGGCGTCACCACCACGGTGACCATCTCGCTTAACCGGGCCGCGGAGGCCGACACCACCGTCGCTCTGAGCTACGCGCCGGCGGGCATTGTCTCCGGCCCGCCCAGCGTCGTCATCGAGGCTGGCCAGCTCTCGGTTGATGTGGAACTCAGCTCCTCGACCCCCGACGCCGAGACGACCCTTAGCGCAACGCTTAATGAGGTCACCCTCAGCTCTTCGCTCTTCACCTACAACAGCGCGAGCGCCCGCCAGCTCGAGTCCTTCTCGGCCTCCACCGAGACGGCCTTCATCGGCGACCAGGTGCAATTTGAACTCGCGCTCAACATCCCGGCCGACGCTGCTGGCGAGACGGTAAGCATTAACCTGCTCCCCGAAACCTCCACGCTGACCTTCCCGGCCAACATCACCGTCAACGAGGGTGAACGCAGCGCCAGCTTCTCACTGACCTTCGATGAAGGCGCTGGCGACTACACCGTGGAAGTCTCCCTTGGTGGCGACACCCTCATGGTTCCGGTCTCCATCGCCGAGGCCCCCAGCGAACTCTCGGAGTCTTTTGACAACTTCAACGGACCCGGCAACACCTACGGTTCCGGTAGCTTTGCAGCCGACGCCGGATTTACCTGGAACTACACCGGTGGGCGTCTGGTCGATGACTCCACCCAATCTGATTATGCCATCGACGGCACCGGCCTGATGTTCGGCGGCAGCGGCGACAAGTCGCTCACCGCCCAGGGCATCGAAGGCGGCATCAGCTCGATTCGCTTCGATATGAAGAAAGCCTTCACCGGCGGTGCCAACCGTCAGGTCGAGGTCTTCGTCAACGGCGCCTCCATCGGAACCTCCCAGGTCTTTGGCAACGTCAGCGGTGCCGACCCGACCATCGTTGAGTTCTTCGTCGAAAACATCAACGTCGCCGGCGCTTTCGACCTGGAGATTCGCTCCATCGCCGGCGGTCAGGTCACCATCGACAACCTCGTCTGGACGGCCTACCTGCCCTGAACACCACACCGGCCCGCCATCAGGCGGGCCGGTGCTACCCACAGCTTAAACCTACCCGAAAGGGCCGCGCATACATCGCGCGGCCTTTTTTATTCCCAACTCTCGAAAGAAAGTTGCATCACGCTCACTTCAGCGCTAAGAACCTCTCGGCGGTCCGCTGTTTCCAAACTCGATGGGATACCACTCATCGCTATGACCTGAATTGCTCCCGACCGCTCTAATTTGCGATGGTGTTGACTGTGTAAACCCGGCCCTCGCCGGGTTTTTTTGATCGAGCCTCCATCCACGCTGCTCTTGTAAGTTGACCGCACAGCAGATCTTCTTGCTATGCTGAAGTCGTCTTTTGAAACTACCCTCACAGGCCCCTCCCCGATGAACGCCCACGATCACGCGCGCCCATCTGATCCGCGATCCTCACGCGATCCGCGCGCTACCGGTCGCCTGAGCGCGCTGACCTCGCCCACCGAGTTCGTCAGCCCTCCCCCTCCTCGTGAGTCATCTCGAAGGTTCAATCGCCGCCTGGCCCTTGCCTATATTCTGCTCGCGGCCCTCTGGATTCTCGTAAGCGATTCGCTGGTCAACGCCCTCTTTACCGCCCCCGCCTCCCGCGAACTCGCACAGACCCTGAAAGGCCTCTTCTTTATCATCTCCAGCGGGCTGCTTCTCTACGTGTTGTTGCGCCATCACCTCGCCGCACTCTACTCGGTAGAACGTCAGCTTGTGACCCGCGACGCTCATATTGGCCGCATCATCGACACAATGGCCAACGGCGTCGCGCTCATCGATCTTCAGGGCGCGCTCGTCGACGTAAACCCCGCCCTTTGCCGCCTGCTTCACCAACCCGCCAGCGCGCTCCTCGGCACATCCCTGGGCCCACTGAACCACCTTGACAGCCGCGAGCCCCTGGCCCTGGACCACGCACTTACGCGGGCTCGCTCCAATGGCAGCTTCGCCGCCGAACTCGCCTATCCCATCCATCACGAGCATCACGTCGAAGTCCACCTCACGCTCGCCCCCCTCTTTGATGATGATGGCCAACTTACCGGCTATGTCGCCGACTTCCTCAACATCGGAGACGTCCGCCGCGCTGAGGCGCATCTCGAAGGCATCGGCGCCGTCATTGAAGAGCTGGCCAGCGAGAGCGACATCACCACACTCGGCGACAAAGCGCTTCGTGCCGCCTCCGAACTCACCGAATTCGAGCTCGGCGAGATCGCCCTCTGCACCCCCGACGCTTCGACCCTGAGCATCATATGGAACCGCGGCTTGCCCCGCGAAGACGACGCCTCCGCAAACCTCGACTTCGCAGCGGATCTCGTGGAGAGCGGCACCCTGACCTCTCGCCACTTCCCCGACATCTCCGATTACTACCGTGACCAGGGCGTAGGCCGCGTTGCCGGCGTCCCCATCGTGCGCGACGAAAAGCCCTGCGGAGCGCTCATCATCGCCACGCGCGACGCTCAACGCCAACTCTCTCCGCGCCACATCACAATGCTCAACGCCGTGGCTCGCCAGCTCGGCGTCGCGCTGCACCGCCACGCCCTCCTACTGGAAGCGCGAACCTCGGAGGCCCGCTTTCGCGATGTCATCGACACCGTGCCGGACATCCTCTACCGCACAAGCCTTCCCGACTTCGCCACCACCTTCATCAGCCCGGCCACCGAGCGCCTGCTCGGCTACCCCGCCCGCGCCTTCTACGAAGACACCCAGCTCTGGCGTTCCCGCATTCACCCCGACGATCGTGACGTCATCACCCGCACCATCGAGCACGCCATCGCGCGTGATGAGACCTACGTTGTGCGCTACCGCAGCATCCATCGCAACGATGAACGCACCCGCTGGTTCGAAGACCGCGGTCACGTCGAACGCGACGCCGACCACACCCCGGTGGCCATCACCGGCGTCATCTCAGATATCACCGCTCAGAAGATCGCCCAGGACCGCCTCACCTTCCTGGCCTACAACGACAGCCTCACCACACTTCCCAACCGTCACGGCCTCATCGAAGCCATCGAGGCCCATATCCTCCAACACCCCGATGCCAGCGCCGCTCTCTTCTACGTCGACCTGGACCGCTTCCACCTGGTCAACGACATCCTCGGCCATGACGCTGGCGATGCCCTGCTCCTCGACGCCCGCGACCGCCTGCAATCCCTGATGCCCCCCGATGCCATCCTCGCCAGAATCGGCGCCGATGAGTTTGTCGTCTTTATGCCCTCCCCTCAGATTGACTCGCTGGAATCTCACGCCCACACCATCCAGAGCGCATTCAGTCGCCCCTTCAGCATCAAAGGCCAGGACTCTTTTTTGAGCGCCAGCATCGGCATCGCCGCTTTCCCCCGCGACGCCACCGACGCCACCACCCTGCTCAAACAGGCCCATCGCGCCCTCTCTCACGCCAAAGACATCGGCCCGGCAAACTTCTCCCTGTACGCCGGTGAGCTCGCCGAGCGCCAGCAACGCCGCCTCGCGCTGCAATCCCAACTCCATGGTGCCGTGGAACGCGGCGAGATTCGCGTCGCCTACCAGCCCATCATCGATCTTCATAGCGGCCGTATTACCGGTGCCGAAGCCCTCCTGCGCTGGACCAATGCCGAAGGCCACACCATCTCCCCGGCTGAGTTCATCCCGGCGGCCGAAGAGTCCGGCCTGATCGTACCGCTGGGCGACTGGGTCCTTGAGCGCGTCTGCCAACAAATCGCGCAGTGGCAACACGACGGCCTCGACGTCTCGGTCGCCGTCAACCTCTCGCCACTCCAATTTCTACGCAGCGACATCGTCGAACGTATTCTCGCCGCGCTCTCCAATGCGCGCATCCCGGCGGAGCGCCTCGCCCTCGAACTCACAGAATCGGCCATCCTTGCCGATCCGGAGCACACCGCCCGCGTCGTGCGCCGGCTTCGCGATCACGGCCTGCGCGTTGCCATCGACGACTTCGGCACTGGCTACTCCTCGCTGGAGCGCCTCAAACAACTCCCGGTCCAGACCCTCAAGATCGACCGCTCCTTCGTCAAAGACCTCCCCGGCGACGAGCGCGATGCCAGCATCGTGCGCTCCATCGTCACCCTCTCCCAGAGCTTTGCCATGCACGCCCTGGCCGAGGGCATCGAGACCCGGGAACAGTGGCGCCTCTTACGCACGATGGGCTGCCATTACGGCCAGGGCTTCTACTTCAGCCCGGCGATCTCGCCCGAAGCCCTCTTTCAAAAGGCCACCTCCCCTCCGGCCTGGCTTCAGCAGACCGAGCCCCTCTAACTTCCTCATTTTTAGGGCGATCCCCGGCTCAACAAGGTTTTACGCGAACCTCATCGCCGCCTTGACCGGCGACACCCCCTCGGTATACTCACGGCTAACCTACAGTATAAGCTCAGCAGGCAGCGATGTTTTCTGCCCGCGCAACGCTTCGCTGCTGCACTTGCACCTGGATTTACGCTTGCACGTCTCCCGACGTGCCAATTCACCACGAACAACACGTCGTTTTCGGCGTGTTGCGGAGGAAGGAAATGATGGGAAGCTATTCAACAAAGTTGCTCGCGTTGCTGGCCGCCGGCGGCCTCTCGCTGACGATGGCCTGCGGTGAGAGCACGGTAAACGTCCCCGGCGACGATGACCCTCGCGATCACCAGCAACCCGACATCCCCGGCACCAGCCGCCTGGAGCACGTTGAGCCTTGCGACCCCGCACAGCTTGCCTGCACCCGCACCCTGGCGGTCCAGGACTCGGCCACCATCTCGGTGCGCCTGGTCGATGCCGACGGAAACCCCATCCGCAACGCGATGATCGGCTTTGCCCTTGAAACCGTGGTCGGCGCCCAGGGCGCGACCCTCTCGGCGGCGAACGATATCACCGACGACAACGGCGTTGCCTCGACCACCGTCCGCACCGGCGGCGACCCCAACACCGCCACCGGCACCATCCGCGTAGAAGCCACCGTGGACCAGGAAGGCGTCAATGCCGTTGAATTCAACATGGGCATCAACGCCAAGGACTCCGCCTCCTACATCGTGGAGTACGAGCACAACGGTTCGGCCGTACTCGACTCCGTCGAGACTCTCTTCCTCCCCCCCACCGTCACCTGCGACGCGGCCGAAGAAGCCTTCAACCGTGACGGCCTGTGGCCCAGCGCCGACTTCGTGCGCAACGCTACCGTCAACGCCGATGGCTCCATTAACGACGTCATCCTGCCCTCGGTCGCCAACAACACCGCCTACACCATCATCGGCTCGGCGATTCAGAATGTCGGCACCCGCGAAGTCAATGTCGCCGTCGGCTGCTCCGAGAACAACCCGCCCGTACAAAACGGCGTGAGCACCGTCGTCGAGATCGAGCTCTTCGACTACTTCCCCACCATCGCCGGCACCTACCAGGTCACCCACGCCTTTGACCTGCGCAGTGGCCTTCCGCCTTCAGTCGTCGACGTGATCGACCTCATCGCCACGCTGGCCGAAAGCCCCGCGCGCTTCATCCTGGGCTGCCCGGCCACGCAGTCTTATTGTGGCGATGGCACTCGAGGACTCCTCGACTTCCTGCTCGACTACGCTGGCGATTCCCTCGGCGGGATTGGCGACACGCTTCGAGACTTACAAAACAGCTCTCTTTTTGCACTTGCGCTCGACTTCTTGGACGACACCCTGGACGGACTCCTGCCTGATTGGGTCAACGAAGGCCGCGATATCATTGGTGATGTCACGAGCATGCTCGAAGCCTTCGTTGTCGAAGGTTCCATCATCATCGACGAGCAACCTGCCATCGACCTGGCCAGCGGTCAGGCCACCGCAGTCCTTCTCCCCGAAAACAACCGCCAGCTCTGGAACGACATCGTCCTGACCTGGAGTGCGGGTTGCGAAGGCCAGCCTGCCTCCTGCTCCGAGGTTCGCATTCGTTCCTACGACGTCGGCGAAAACGGCAGCGCGGTCTTCGGCAACTTCGGCGCGACCATGATCGGCGCCACCGCTCTGGAAATCGACAAACACCCGCTGACCCTTCAGTACGGCAACCTCATTCTCGCCGTCATCGAGAAGGTCCTCCTCCCCCGTCTCTTCGCCGATGCTCCGACCCCCATCGACTCCCTTGAGGCGATGCTCAGTGAACTCATCGACTGCGAAGCTCTGGCTGCAAGGGTCGGCGATCCAGGCGATACGTTCTACAGCGCCGTCGTACAAGCCTGCGAACTGCTTCAGGATGAGGCCGCTGACACCGTCCGCGACTACGTCAACGACAGCCTGGTTGCCGACTCCAGCGACAACTTCCGCATTGGCAGCCCTGCTGGCGAGCCCTGCGAGATCTACCAGCCCGCGGTCTACCCGCCGGGCTCCTCGGCGAGCAGCGGCTGGCCTGGTTACCCGCTGCCCTTCATCCAGACCCTGGGCACCCCCGAGCTTCGCTGCAAGTGGGAAGCTGAGTTCCGCTTCAGCACCGAGAGCCAGCCCTCCATTCTGGACGGCACCTTCTACGGCAACCGCTCCGACAGCGGAAACTGAACGCACCACACCCACAACCTCCCTTCTCGGGAGGTTGTGATCCCAGCAAAAAAGCCGGCCCATTCGGGCCGGCTTTTTTGCTTTGAGATGTGCCAGACATGGGGGGCTCGCGCTCAGCTCGGAGCGCCCTTCACCTCAATCCCCATCTGTCGGCAGGTGAACAAGAAGACTTCCATCTCCACCTCGCCGAGATGCTCCTGAGGAAGCGCCTCGAGAATCTCACTCCAGGTCAACTCACCTTTCTCACGACCACGACGCAGAAGTTCGCGCTTGTTGTCATGGTAGGCGGTTTTCTCCGGGTTCGACTCAAACTCGTTCTGCTCAACCATAGGACACTCCTTTAGGGCGAGCACGGCAGACGACACGCAGTCTCGGCCGCACTCCAACTGTGAACATGGCCGAAGATAATCACCGCCCCCCGAAATTCAACAAAGCTCAACCGGCCATGTCCACGTGCTCCGTGACCATGTCAGCCGCCCCCAGCCCCATCGCCTCATAGAGTTCGCCCAGCAGGTAAATCGAGCCAAAACACAGCACGATCTTGCCCTCATCGCATGCAGCGATGGCCTGGCGTAAACACTGCGCCGCATCCCCAACACCACGCAAAAGCGATGCAGGCACATATCCGCGCAACCCTTCCTCACTAAGCGCCCGAGACGTGTTAATTCTCACTGCCCAGACGCCCACTCCCAACTCCGAGAGCAACGCATCCAGCCCTTCTTGCCTCTTGTCTTCGAGAGCCCCCCATACAACCCCTCCCACCTCACCGATGCGCCCGGTAAGCAGCTCCGAACGCAACGCCGCAATCCCCGCCGGATTGTGAGCTGCATCCAAAAGCAGGCCTGTCACAACGCCGTCCACCCCGGCGACCGTCCGACGCTCCACACGCCCCGGCCAACGCCAGAACTTCAATCCCCGTTGCACGGCATCCTCATCATAGTCGTCTCCCAGATACACACGCGCTGCACAGCGCGCCGTAACGTGATGCCTTCGCGCCACCCACGACCGACCGTCTTCCAAATCCGTCTCCCCCTCGTCCGTCAACGTCGGCGCGTAACGCGGCCCCACCGAAGCGCGCGCCCACAGCACCTCAAACGCCTCGGGATGCTCTTGTTCGCCAATCACCACCGGAACCCCCGCCCGCATCACTCCGGCCTTCTCTCCGGCAATCGCAGCCAGCGTATCCCCCAGATAAGCCTCATGATCGCGATCGATGGTCGTAATGATGCTCAACGCCGGCTCGATTGCATTGACCGCGTCGAGACGCCCGCCCAACCCAACCTCATAAATCGCCACATCCACATGCTGCGCCTTAAAGAGGCGCGCGGCCATCAACGTTGTGAGTTCAAAAAAGGTCAGCGCATCCTCCCCCACACGTGTCACATCCCCATAACGCGCATACACGTCCTCCAGCACCGGCAGCACCTGCGCCGGCGTCAACGGCACGCCGCCCACCCGGAAACGCTCCTCAAACCCCACCAGGTGCGGACTCGTATACAACCCTACCCGAAGGCCGTGCGCCCCGAGAATCGCGCCCAACGAAGACGCCACTGTCCCCTTACCGTTGGTGCCCGCAACCACAATCGCTGGCGCGCACTGCTCCGGATGCCCCTCGGCTCTGAACGCCGCGCGCATCCGCTCCAGACCCAGCTTGATCGTAAAACGATTCTGCTCAAAAAGCCGACGTTTCATCCCCTCCCAACGATGCAAATCGCTCTTTGTCACGCTCAATGGAACGCGAAGCGGTCTTGCAGTTCCAGATAGCGCAGGTAACGATCATATGCCTCGCCATCCAGAATCTCGAAATAGCCCCGGCGATCGATGAGGATCAACTCATCGCGCACAAGGTCGTTGAGAATCTGCTTAACCTCACCGATCTCCAGCGCGAGCACGTCGGCCAGATTCGCCGGAATCGGCGCCGACTCCCCGGCCCCCTCAACGCGCTTAACCCGCTGGGTCTCTGCGCGAAGCTGATGCAACACACGAGCCTTATTGGTACGCAGCACAAGGTTGGTAACCCGGTACTGCGCTCGGGTCAGACGCTGGGTCAGCTTCTTGAGCATCCGCAGGGCGATGTCGGAGTTCTCCCGGATCATCTCCCCGAACTGTTCCGTGTCGACCTGAATCACCGAGGCATCCTCGGTGACAACGGCGCTTACCGGGCGGCGCGGCTCCCCGAGCATTGCCAGCTCCCCGCAGAACTCGCCAGCGCCGAGATCTTCGACCACCATCTCGGTGTCATGAATCCGTTTGGTCAGACGCACGCTCCCGGACTTGATCACATACATCCGATTGCCTTCCTCGCCTTCTCGGAACAAGACCGTCCCTGCGGCGCACTGACGAACACCTTTTTCACTCACGAGCTATCCTGACCGATGGAGGAAGTTGAAAAGCCTGCTGACTCGCAGGTACCGGCCCGCGCCTCAGCGCGTTAACCGACCGCTATGACGCCACGTTAAAAGCACCTCTCGGGTATGTCGAGCCCCTTCAAAACCCTGGCGCTCTAAGTACTCCAGGAGATGAAATTCGAGCATTTTGACATCCTCGAAGGTGTCAACATCGTACCAGAAGCCCAACAATTCCGACAAGAGACCCGCCTCGTTGGCGCGCTCCCAACTCTGCGTCAGCACCGACGCTGTGCTCCACGCGATATCTTCAAATATCACGCTCTCAGCATCGAGGCCCTCCGGTGCTCGCAGGGCCTCTACACCTACAAGGTAGTAGCCTCCATCAAACGACGGCCCCCAGACCACATCGTGTTGCAGCAACACCTCAAACGCCCGTTCGAGATGCTCTTCTGAGAGCGTCGGCGAATCCGTGCCGACAATCACAACGCGTCCCGCTCCCCGCGCTCGCGCACCCTCGATCGCCCGGCGCATCCGGGTGCCCAGGTCCCCCTCTCCCTGCTCCACCTTAATGATGTCGAGTCGATCGGTAGCCTGAAACATCGCGCCATCATCCGGCCCACTCCAGGCCAGCGTCGCACGACGCCCCGGCTCTCGCCCGGCCCAACCACCCACCAGTTCGAGAACGTCGTTCACAAACGCCCGGTATAGCGTGGCGCTCTCATCCGCACTGAGTTCGGGCTGCAACCTCGTCTTCACCCGCCCGGCCTCGGGTGCCTTCGCAAAGATCACGATCTCATCGTGTGCCATCTCAAGCATCCGAGCCCCCTCTATGCCCGGCCTCCGTGACCTCCAGGGCATATTGGGCAAAGAGCGTATAGAGGATCTTATAACTCGCCAGTGCCGTACCCTTGAGCGTCCCGGTGATCTTCGAGACCCCAACGCGTTTGCGATAACTCACCGGAACCTCCACCGCCCCTATCCCCTGACGAGCGGCCTTGATCTGCATCTCAACCGTCCAGCCAAAATCCTCATCGCGCATCCTCAGCCCCTGCAACGCCTCCCAGGTGATCGCACGAAAAGGCCCCAGATCCGAAAACCGGTAGCCATACATCAACTCCATCAACACGCACGCCAGCTTGTTGCCGACAACCGCCTGCACCAGCAGCGCCCCCTGCTCCTGCGCTCCCAGAGTTCGACTCCCGATCACAAGCTCGGCCTCCCCCTTCAAAATCGGTTCAACCACCCCTGGAAGTTCAGAAGGGAAATCGCTGAAATCCCCATCCAGAAATACCACCACATCAGGCGGGTCCTCAGCAAGATGACGAAGCCCGCGCAAACATGCCGCGCCGTACCCACGCTGAAGCTCCTGAACAACCTCGGCGCCCCGCTCTCGCGCACGCGCCGCGCTGCGATCCTCACTGCCGTTATCCACCACCACAACCCGACGTACCCACGCCTTCGGGATGGCATCCAACACAAGCGGCAGGCTCTCCTCCTCGTTAAGAACCGGGATCAACACATCAATCGCCGGAAGTTCCTCGGGAAGCTCCACCTGACGATGCGGCCACCACACTCCACCCCGCCGCAACGTCTCCTGACCTTCATCAACGCGTGTCAACGCCTCACCTCGTCATTGAAATCACCTGGCGCGGCTCCCTGCCGCGACCGGGCGCATCCTAGACGCGAGGCACATCTCCCTCAAGCCGGGGAGGTTTTCGCTGCCCCCAATCAGTGCCTGGGCCCCAACGTCAGGCCACCGCGTCCCGCTCCGCCAGGCGCGTAGTCAACGCGATCAGACTCAACAGATCCACGCGAGCACGACGCTGCCGGCCGGCCCGCGACTCATCAGCCACCCCTCCCTCCCGCGTGACACCCAGCACGCCCTGCTCCAGGGCCTGCAGGCGCGCAGGGCTCACCTCAATGGCCAGCTCAGCCAGAGGTTCGCCATCGCCCAGCGTACTCAACCCGACACTTCGCGAACGCCCCGCCGAACGCGACTGCCACCAGGCCTCCAACGACTCTACGTCGCCCTCAACCCACTGCTCCACGGTGAGGAAGTAGTCTTCAAAACACCCCACCGTAACCACTTCACCGAGCACCTCATCGCGCACCCGGCTGACGAACACGGCCTGCTCCAGCCAACGCTCTCCAAGCGTGCTGTACGCCTCACCGAGACTCACCTCACCGTGGGTGTAGTCCGGCGGAAACTCCCACTTTCTGCGCTCCTCTCGCTTCATATGACGCTCCAGGATCGCCCCCAACGAACGTTTCGGTCGCCCGCTCTCGGCTGCTCGCTCTTGGTTCTCGGTCTGCATCTTGACGCCTCCATCCGTGGATTCACGAAGATACCGCTCACTCGCTCAGTACTGAACAAAGAATTACTGCACATATCCACAGAGTCAAACAAAATGTGGAACTTTTGTTCAGGTATCGCGGCGTACAGCGTCACAACACGCCAAAAACCTCCCTGTTTGCGTCGCTCAAGCGCAGGACGAGACCTGCGCCCGAGACGCACTCCCGACAACGGCGCAGCCGCGTTCGCAGAACACGAAACGGCTACCCACAACCCCGGAAACCTCTTGAATAAGGAGACTTTAGCAGCCCGATCACATGGAAGCAACGCTTTCAGCCCTGCCTTCCACGGCGCGTCAGTACTCGGAGATCTCGAACTCATACGCTACCCGACGTCGGGAGCTCACAGGCTCGCAGTTGCGCGTCGCCGGTTCAAATCTCCACTGGCGGATCGCTGCCTCGGCGGCTTCATCCAGACCAAAACCCAGCCCGTCGACCAACTCCACAGATGACGCGCGACCGTCTCGACCGATGGTCACCAGAAACACAACCTGCCCCTCCACTCCTCGGCGCCTGGCAAGCACGGTGTACTCCGCCTCAACCTGGTTGAGCACTTTGGCCTCAGTGTCCTCGCACCCCGGTGACGACGCGCTTCCCTCACCCATCCCCGTCCCACGCCCATCCCCACGGGCGCCTGGACGTGTTTTGATCTCGCCAAAACGCTTCGGATCCACGTAGCGGTTGGTGATCCGCCCTGATTCAATCCCCTCTCCAATCTTCATCGCAGGCCCGTCCCCTCCTTCCACCGTCGACTCCATCGTCAACCCATCCAGATGGACCGGATCCATCGCGCCAGCGACCTCGTCATCCACCTCCTCCGCCTCCGCCTGCGGCTCGGGTTCAGGTTCAGGCTCGGGTTCAGGTTCAGGCTCGGGTTCAGGTTCAGGTTCAGGCTCGGGTTCAGGTTCAGGCTCGGGTTCAGGTTCAGGTTCGGGTTCGGGTTCGGGCTCGGGCTCGGGCTCAGGCTCGGGCTCAGGTTCGGGCTCAGGTTCGGGCTCAGGTTCGGGCTCAGGCTCGGATTCAGGTTCGGGTTCGGGCTCGGGCTCAGGCTCGGGCTCAGGTTCGGGCTCAGGTTCGGGCTCGACGTAATCAAAGTCGACTTCCACGAGCTCGTCCTCGGGCTCCTCTGCTGCGGGTTTAACGTTAAGCAGAGGCGCAAACGTCACCAGCCCGAAGCCGGCAGCCGCGTGCGTCAACAGCGTCAGGAGCACGCCCACTACAATGCGACGAGTGCGCTGGCCGGTCCCCACCCTCGACTCCTGGAGAGGATCTGCCAGGTGATGCATCGGCCGCGGCTTCTTCGACGTCTCAGCGCTCACCGTCTGCCTGCTCTTTGCGGTCGATGTTGAGGGCGAACTTCGCAATCCCGTTCAGCTTGATCGTATCCACCAGGTCAATCACCTTGCCGTACTCCACCTTTTTATCAGCGGCGATCACCGCCCGTAGCTCGGCATCCTCACCGGACTGAGCACGCACCTGCTCCGCGATCGCCTCCAGGCTCAAAAACTCTCCGTCCATCGCGTACTGCCCGTCCGACGTGACCTGAAATGCCAGCGTGGTGCTGACCTCGGCCTGACCCGAGGCGGCCTTGGGAAGATCGATCGGGATTTGCGACTGCACGATGTAGGTCGCCGTGACCATAAAGATGATCAAAACGACCAGAATGATATCGACAAAGGGGGTGATGTTGATCGCGGAGATGACGTCGTCGTCATCGCCTCCAGACATGCCTGCCATGACCTCTCCTCAACGTCAGTCATTGCGGCGCAGGTGCGCCAACAAGGTTCGCGACATCAACTCGGTCTGCGCCCCGCTCTTTTTCACGCGCTGGCGAAAGACGTTGAACATAATGACGGCCGGGATCGCCACCAGCAGCCCCACCCCGGTGGCAACAAGAGCCTCAGAGATCGCCGCCATCACCTGTTGATTGGCCTCTTCGGAGGCCTCCCCCAGCGCGGCAAAGGCCCCGATGATCCCGAGCACCGTGCCAAAAAGTCCGATGAAGGGAGCGTTGTTGCCCGTAGTCGCCAGCAGACTTATCAAACGTTCATAACGCGTACGTTCCGAGGCCATCGCCCCGTTCATAAGGTCTTCGACTGCCTCCGGCCCTCGGTCCAGACCTCGCATCCCGAAGAGCACCACGCGCGCTTCCATCGCGTCGTTACCTTCAAGCAACTTCGCAGCCGCGTCGAAGTCGTCGGCTCGAAGACGCTCCTCAAACTTCAAGCGCAACTCGTGCACATCGACCTTTCGCTGATGGAAGAAGCGCAACTTCTCGATCACCACGTAGATGTTGGCAAAGCTCAACAGGATCAGCAGCCACAGCACCCACTCCGCGCCGATCAGCGCGAAATCCAACAAAATCTCGGTTAACATAGTCCTCTCTCAACGCCACCGGGCGACTTCTTCAAGGGAGACGATCCGCACACGCTTTCTTCTCTAAGGTGCCTCGGGATACCATAGTGTAACGCGGATCGTAATCCGCAGGGGTGAAGATTTATTCACCCGCCTGCTGCTGTCGAACACATTTGTGGAGTTTGCATGCATTCCCCCAGACCGCCGGCCCCCCCCGCCATGTCTCCGGCTATCGCCGTTGCCCTGGCTGGCTGCGCGCTGCTCATCATCGGCGCCCTGCTCTGGAAAAACTTCGGACCTTCCCCCGAGCCACAGTGGGCGCATGAAGATGCTGCCCAGATTCAGAGCGGCTTAGACTTCCCGAGCCTGAACATCGACGCCGAGGAGCTGCAACGTGCCCGCCAGGTGCATGATGAAGCCCCAGAGCTCTCCCGGGAACTTCGAGCGCAGCATCAGGCGCTTATCGAGGCCATCAAGGAGGCGAATCGGGCGCAATTCACAGACGCTGAGCCCATCGACGCTCGTAGCCTTCAGGCCCGCATCGACGATGTGAGCGCCGCGCTGGTGCCCGCCACCGGGCCGCGTGGCTTTGTCCCCCTTGGCTCCCCTCTCTTTGAGGCCTGCGCCACCTCGCTTGAAGAACTCCTCGCCGCACTCCGACGAGGCGCGATCACCCTTGATGAAGCGTCCACCGCTCCCGCACTGCCGCGATTCGCTTCGTACCGTGAGCACTGCGGCAACGTTATTCCAATGCTGCGCCAGCATAACCTGATCACGAACAACGCCCTCTGGCAAACCCCCTCCAGCCCCCTGATCTTCGACATCCTGCAGCGCTACCGCTTCGCCGAGATCATACACACCATTCAACCCACCCGACTCCAGCTGGCTCCTTACGAATACGAAATGCTCACGCGCTGGCGCATCGAAGACGCCGAGGCCTTCGACGTGCGCACCCGACGCCGTTTCCTCTCACGTGTCTCCACCATTATCCCCGACTACGACGTGAACCTGGCCCATGCCCGCCTCGACGTTCACGGCAGGAGCCCGGCAGAGGCCATCCCTCGCTTTCAGCAGCTGGTAAGCGAGCATCCCGACTCCGCACGCTACCGCGACATCCTCACCGAGCTCCGTCGCAGTGCCGGGCTCCCCGCCCGCTCCACCACCTCGCCAGGCACGCCCTGATCCACTCCGGATGCACCATGGCACTCGGGGGAACTGACCGGGATTGAGGCGACCTGAAAAAACTCCTCAAAAACCCGTTGACACCCCGAACGCCCATCCGTATACATGCTCCCCGTTGGCGCACCGAGCCAACCATCCCTAACCGGGGCCGTAGCTCAGCTGGGAGAGCGCGTGACTGGCAGTCACGAGGTCGTGGGTTCGATCCCCATCGGCTCCATACAATTTAACACCTGTTTCAAAACGGGGCCGTAGCTCAGCTGGGAGAGCGCGTGACTGGCAGTCACGAGGTCGTGGGTTCGATCCCCATCGGCTCCATAAAGATTCAAAAAGAAGGCGCCTCGCATCAACGCGAGGCGCCTTCTTTCTTTTGACGCTCTTTTCCTTTCCGGTCTACCAGGCCCCACAAAAAAGCCCCCCCGGCGCTCGATGCGCCGGGGGGGCTTTCGCGTCACTACGCTCCCACGCTCAGAACTCTAGTCGCGCGAAAGCATCAGAATGCGCAGGATGTACCAGAAGAGCATCCCGATCGAGCTGAAGAGCGCCAGCGCGGCCGCCACATGCTGATCGGTCCGATAGACGTGCACCATATTCGACGTCTGATACACGATCATAGCCGCCGAGAGACCCACCATCGCGATCGAAAAACCCAGCCCCAGGTTAAAATCAAAGATCGTGCCGGCCACAATCGCTCCCAGCGCCACCAGACTCCCCACCGCAAGGCCCACGCGCAGAATCGAAAAGTCTTTGCCCGTCACAAAGACCACCGCCGTCATTCCGGCGAAGACCACAGCGGTTAAGAAGGCGGCCTGCAACAGGATCGCCCCGCCGATCTGGTACTGCGCGATCAGAATCATCGGCGTCAGCAAAATCCCGTAGGCCGACACTCCGATCGCAAGCCCCAGATACTGCAGCCCCTTCGACTTCACATTCAGCGCCATCCAGTCCCCCAGCCAGCTCGCGCCAATGAAAAGCCCCAGCACAATGAGCCAGTTCGAGGAGATCATGAATTGAATCGCCGGCTCTGCGAAGGGCGACTTCAAGAAGAGCGCGATAAACGCCACACACCCAAAGATCGCGCCGGCCAGGTGCATGTAGGTGCGGCGCAAAAAGCTCAAACGCTCCTCGGGAAGCGCCTGGCTGACAAGACCCGGCCCACCGCTTGTTCCATCATATCCAAATTCCTGACTGTGCATGTGTACCCTCTCTTTAAAGGTCGATGAGTGGCATGCTGCCACCCGGGCAAATTCTCCAATCGCCGCCGGTCAGCTCTCATCTGGCGCAAAACCGAGCCGTGCAGACGCTTTATTTCACTGCTATGACGGGTTCAGACAATGCATAACACGTGGTCGGCTCCGCGGGGAATGCCCCCGTGAGCCTCTGACGTTGTCCTCGCCAGACACCGCGCTCACCTCGTTCGCATCAGGTACCTATCGCATGAACCGTCGAACCTTCCTTCAACTTCTGGGCACCGCAGGCCTGAGCCTGACGATCGCTCCAAGGGCGCTGGCCCTGGACGATCAGCATCGCGTCGGCCTTGCGCGCCTGCGCTACCGAGGCGGCAATGACAACCCGCGCCCCGGTGCTCTGCGTCGCATGCTACAGGAAGTCGGTCGCCATACCAGCGTGGAGGTCAACCCGGAAGTTGCCGCGATCTGGGGCGAACGCGAGGAGCTCTTTCTCCATCCGATGATCGTGCTCGCCGGTGACCGCGCCTTTGAACCGCTGTCTGAAGACGTGATCGAAAATCTACGCCTCTACCTGAGCTCGGGCGGCTTCCTCTACGTCGACTCCGCCGAGGGCCTGACCGACGGCCCCTTTATGGCATCGGTGCGACGGGATCTTCAGCGCGTGTTCCCCGACCGCCCGCTTCGCACGGTGCCACGCGAGCACACCGTGCATAAATCCTTCTATCTGATCGACCGCCCCATGGGGCGCCTTGATATCGCGGGCAACTTCGAAGGGATCTTCGATGAGGAACGCGCCTGTGTGCTGGTCAACGCCAACGATCTTCTCGGTGCGCTGGCCCGCGATGCCTTCGGTGGCTGGGAACACCAGGTAAGCCCGGGCGGCGATCGCCAGCGTGATATGGCACAGCGCCTTGCCGTCAACATTGTCCTCTACGCCTTGACCATCGACTACAAAGCCGACCAGGTACACATCCCCTTCATCCTGCGCCGACGGCGATGGCGCGTCGACTGAGCCACCCGAAGGCTGGAAGCCTGTATGCTTGAACTCTCCAACTACAACACCCGCGACCTCCTCTGGCTCGGCGACTGGAGCCTGGGCTGGGTCATTGCCCTGGGGCTACTGGGCCTTTCGGTGCTGCTCTTCAGCGCCTACGATCTGCGCGACATGCGTCTGCATCGACGCCTTACCCTTCTGGGGCTGCGCGCCAGCGTCTTCTCCCTGGCTGTGATCATGCTCCTGGAGCCTGCTCTCGACCTCAAGCAGGTCTCCCGCGTCAAAAACCACGTCGCCGTGCTCGTCGACACCAGCCAGACGATGAGCCTCAACGTCGCCGGCGAAAAACAACGGCGTATCGACCGCGCGCGCAAAGCCCTCGAAGATCTGCGTCCTACCTTTGAAGCACACCACGAAGATCATCACTTCGACATCTTCACCTACGGCGATACCCTCACCCCGACCACGCTCGAAGCAGCCCTGACCACCGAGGCAGACGCCACCCAGGCCGACCTGAGCGCCGCCCTGCAGGCCCTTCCCGACCACTACCGCGGCAAAGATCTCGGCGGCGTCATCGTCTTAAGCGACGGTATCGACACCGGGGCCATCGGCCGGCGCGTGCGCCGAGGCGAAGACCTTGATGACGCCTCCAAAGAGATCCTGTCCAGCCTCCGGGCACCGGTCCACACCCTGGCCGCTGACGCCGACGCCGGCATGCGCGACGCGGCGATTTCCCGGGTGCGTCACGACGACTTCGCCTTCGTGCATAACTCGATCACCGTCGAAGTCGACCTCTTCTTCAGCGGCATCGAGCCCCAGCCGGTCCCGGTGACGCTGCGGCGAGATGGCGAGATCTTGCAGTCCCAGAGCGTCCAGATTGACCCGGAGGAGCGTCGCTACACGGTGCAGTTCGAGTTTGTGCCTCGCCAGATCGGCAAGGAGGTCTACACCGTCGAGGTGCCTCATTTTGAAGATGAAGCGCTGCTGGAAAATAACACCGAACACTTTGTGCTGCGGGTCATTCGCGACAAGGTCCGTGTGCTTCAGGTCGTCGGCCGCCCCAGCTGGGATCAGCGTTTTCTGCGCCAACTTCTCAAGCGCAACCCGAACGTCGACCTCATCAGTTTTTTCATTTTGCGCACCGACGACACCCCGCAGCTGGTGCCGCGCGATGAGATGAGCCTGATTCCCTTCCCCACCGACGAACTCTTTAACAGTGAGCTGGGAAGTTTCGACCTGGTGATTTTTCAGAACTTCAACTTCGGCCCCTACAACATGGCGCGCTACCTGCCGGCCATCGCCGATTACGTCCGTCAGGGAGGCGCCTTCGCCATGCTCGGCGGAGACCTCTCCTTTGCCAGCGGCGGCTACGCCCGCACCCCCATCGAATCCCTGCTCCCGGTAGAACTTCCTCCGGCAGGTCCAGGCCAGACGATCACCCACAGCGAGCACTTCTCGCCACACCTGACCGCGGCAGGTGATCGTCATCCCATCACGCAACTTGCATTCGACCCGGCCCAGAACCGCGAACTCTGGGAGGCCCTCCCGCAACTTCAGGGCACCAACATTGTCACCGGCCCCTCCGAGGGCGCCACCGTTTTGGCCACCCACCCCACCCTGACCTACGGCGGCCAACCCATGCCGGTTATCGCCGTGGCCGAGCGCGGTGAGGGACGTGTACTGGCGGTCACCAGCGACTCAACCTGGCGCTGGGGCTTTGAACATCTGGCCGATGGGGGCACCCCGCGCGAGTACCAGATGTTCTGGAACAGCGCGATCCGCTGGCTCATCCAAGACCCGGAACTCAAGCTGGTACGGCTGGATGTTCACGCTGATATCGCCGCCCCCAACACCCCCATTGATGCTACAGCGCGCGTCTTCAACAGCGACTACAGCCCGGCCGCAAACGCCGCGGGCAAGGTCCACGTTAGCCATCGCCCGCTGGAGCAACGCTCCGAGGATACCACGCCCCCGCAGCCCACCCGCACTCTTGATTTTCAGACCGACGCCTCCGGCGAGCACGCGCTTGACCTGAGTTTTGAAGAGCCCGGGATCTATCACATGGAGGTCGAGGTGGAGGGGGCGGGTGGCGCGCTCCGCGATGAGAACCTGGTGCTTGTTACTCCCAACGTCGCCCAGCTTCGCGACATCGTCCCCCGCAACGCCCTGCTTGAGCGCATCGCCGAACACACCGAGGGCCATCACACCCTCCTGCCCGAGCTCAACCCCACCAGGCTCGACTTCAACCCGCCCCGCTTCGTTGAGATTCATCAGCGCAGGGTGGTCCAACTCTGGGACAGCGCCCTGCTCTTTCTCATCGTACTCGGGCTGCTCGCCGCGGAGTGGTCACTGCGCCGTCGCTGGGGCAGACTCTAGCCCATCGACCCTTCCGACGATTTCATTGAGCACACCCTATACGTGGTGTAGAGTAGCGACGAGATTGAGCCCAGACTGCCTCACAGCCTGCCTGTGAGGCACCCCGGCTCGTCCTCACCAGCCGTACGCGAGTCCCGGGTATCGGCCTTTACCGGCCCGCCCGCCCCATCCCAATCTCCGCGCAGCAGGTACCGTTCATGGGAGAAACCACTCCCGACGCCGTTGAGCTCAAATGCCCGGGCTGTGAGACGTACTTCCGACTCACCCCCAAAAAAGGACGCCTCCCCACCGGGGATGTTCCCTGTCCGAAGTGCTTTACGGAGATCTCGGTCGAGGATGGCCGTAAGATCTATCGCTCCCACATGAGCGATATGGCCTCCGAGGACACCCAACGCACCAGCTCTGCGCCGGGCTTCGGGGTGATGTCCAGGCGACCCTCCGCAGATGCGCTCGACGATGAGTCCGAGGACGCCATCGAGCGGCTGACCCGACTCGCCGGCGACCTTCCGGGAGGCTCCAAGGCTACGATGGCAGGGCTTCCGGGTGGGTTTACCAACCCCTTCAGTCGCGACGGCGACCTCGACAAGACCGCCGCAATTGACGCCTCGGTGCTCAGCGCGATTGCCGAGCAGAACGGCAACACAACCAAGGGCCCCTTCGACAACCCGCCTGTGCCCGATCCCCCGGCCGAAGACGGGCTCGCCGAGAGCACCGACGCCGGCGCGTGGCGTCGCTCCCACGAGCATCAAACCTCCCCGGGGCTTGACGAGGTCTCCGATGTCCTGGCTGCCGAGAAGTCGGCCAACGAGGCCCAGACCCGCAAGACCGTCGACCTCACACGTCAGAACCGCGCCGACCTCGCCCAGCTCCGAGAGACCGCTGAGAATAAACGCGTGCCCCGATCCATGATCGGCCTGCGCTCCGGAAAAGCCCCCGACGAAGATACCCTTGAGGGCGAAGTCGGACTCTCCGACGCTGAACTCAAAAGCCAGGTGCTCGCGCGCATTAAGAAAAAACGCATGGTCGCCCGCCCCGGCGATGACACCGCCACCAGCGCGGGCAGCGCCGGCAGCGCGGGCAGCGCCCCCACCAGCGTAAGCAGCGCCAGAAAACTCAAACTCGACAAGCTTCGCCCGGCCCTCTCCGGTGCCTCCACCGCCGAGGATGACGCGTCCTCTGACGACTCCGAGGATAGCGGCAAACCCTCACTGGCCCATCTCTTCAAGAAGGCCCAGAAACGGCGCACCAGCCCTGGCATCGGTTCTTCCGAGGACCTGCCAGCACCGCGAAGCGAAAGCCCTGCGCGACCTCAGCCCAGGCCCGCACCGCCGTCCAAAGCGCAGACCGATTCCGCAACTCCGGGCATCGATCTGGAGGATAGCGAAGCCCGTGAGCTCGCCGAGCTGCTGCGCGACGTATCGGATGTATCCGACGATACCGCCCCCGACTCCAGCGATGCGTCCTCACCAGACCACTCGGGCCTCTTCGACGGCTTCGGCGCCCCCGAAGGCGCCTCGCCACCGGGGCGGGTGCCTCTCCCCGGCATCTCGCGCGAGCGGGGTCAGGCTACAAGCCAGTCCATGCTTGCCAGACTCCAGGCCCGTCGTCGCGGCCCAAACGTCGACCCCATTGAGCTGGGCACGGCCGGCGAGAGCCGTGGGAGCGGCTATATCCGCCTGCCCACCGCCGAGATTCAAGATGTGCTCGGTCGAGGCCAGTATCGCCTGCGCATCGAAGACATCATCTACGAGCCGGTCGACGAAGCTGGTCTCACGCAGCTGATCAAAGGTGGCGTGCTCCTGGGGGCCGAAGAGCTCGCCGAGGCCGATGGCGACTGGATGCCCGTCTCCGAGCATCCCGTCTTTGGCGAACTTCGTCGAAAGATGGCTGCCGAGGCCCACGACGTCCTCTCACGCATCGGAACCCCCCGTCGTAAAGCGCCGGCCCGCGAGCCCGCAACGCCGGTGCCCAGGGAAGAGCCTTTCTCGCCGCCCCTCCCCGTCGATGCCTCCTCCAACTCCCTGGACTTTAGCCTGCTCGATGTCGAGCAAAAGGGACGGGAGTCCGCCGAGGTTGCGGCCGAAGCCGCCTCCCCTTCCGAGCATTCCGCGCCCGAACTCGATCCCTTCATGGCCCTGGAAACCCGGGAGCCCGAGAGCGAGCCGCTCTACGACGACGCGCCCGGCGACGTCAGCGTCGGTCAGTTCCTCGAAGATGATCTCGACGGGGCCGAGCCCGGCGCAAGCGAGCTCGTCGAAGATGACGATGACGATGACGTCGCGCCATTAGCAAAGCCAAACGAGCCGCCCGCAACCCTCCCCTCCTCGCCCCATCAGCGTCGCCCGGAGGATGCCATTTTGCCCGACGTGGCACCGGCCAGCCTCTCCTCCGAAATGGATGCTGCACCGACCCGCAAAAAGTCGGCAGGAGGACGCATCGCCGGCCTCGCGCTCGGCGCAGGTCTGCTCGCTGTACTCGGGGCCGGCCTCACCCCCCCGGGCCAGGCGATGATCGAGGACGCTACAGGCTGGAATCCCTCCTCCCTCTGGACCACCACCACGAACGAGGAGCCCCCTGCGCCCCGGGCACAGCAAGCCACGAAGACGGCCGAAGTCGCCGGAACCGAAAGCCCCACCCCGGCGGAGGCCCTGGAGCCAGAAGCGGCCCAAACGCCCGAGGCTGCTCCTGCGCCCTCGCCCGACGAACGCCTTGTTGAACTGAAGCAGCGCTGGCGTACCGGCGAGTCTTCCGTCGACGAACTTGCCGAACTCATTGAGATCGCTGGCGCCAGACAACAATGGTCGCTCATGCGCCAGGCCAGCCTCGCAGCTCTTGCGACCGCTCCCGAAGATGAGCGCTTTCACACCGCGCACAAGCGTGCCGTCGAACAAGACCCGGAGATGGGCCCCTATCAGCCGCAGGTGCTCGACGCAGCGACCGGGCTGAACTTTGCGGGCAACTACAGTGTCGATACCCACCGCGGCTGGATCTTCAAACTGCCGGGCTCCGAGGATGAGGTTATCTTCAAGCCTTCGCGTCAGGGCTGGGAAGATGGCTGGCAGATGGAGATCGCCTCCTGGCGACTCTGCGAGCTCATCGCCTGCAACTTCGAGATCATTAAGACCACCCCGGCGCTTCTTCATGAAGACGCCCTGATCGCCGCGCTTGACGCAGCCTCCGGTGACATTGACACCGCCCAGGCTCAACAACTTCGCGAGCTCGCCAGCTGGCAGGCCGGCGAAGGCGATGGCACCTCGCGTGTCGTCCGCGGAAGCCTGGAACGCCTGCCAGCCTCGTCGCGGGCCCCCTTCCCTATTGAGTATCGACCGCTGTGGATCGACTGGCTCACGGCCACCTCGTCCCCGGCTCCCCTGGAGCGCCCGCTCTCGGAGGAACTCAGCAGCATCGCCTCACTGGCCGACGGCAAGTTCCAGCAACCCCTGGTCGACGCCATCGGTCAGCAGCCCACCTCCGAGGTTGCCCGCGACGTCTCCAGCCTGTTGCTCTTTGATTACCTGACCAACAACTGGGAGCGCTTCTCCACCCGCGCGGAAACCTACGGCCTCAACAACCCGGTCATCGGCAACAGCATCGTCTCGCGCCATAACGGCGATGCCTTCCAGCCGCGAGCCTCGCGGAGGGTTCAAGGCCGTTTTGAGTGGACGACCCGCTTTAGCCGCAGTACGGTCGCCACGATCCGTCTCCTGGAGCGTGATACGCTCGAGGCGGTCCTCTTCCCCGAGGCCGGACCCGTCGATCGCGCACGCCTCAACGTGCTCTGGTCTCAACGTGAAGACCTCCTGGAGCGCGTCGAGCAGCTCGTCGCCCAGCATGGTCAGGACGACGTCCTCTACTTCCCCTGAATCCTCAGAGCACTTCTGGCTTATGACAAAGTTTTATTACGCCTGCGATCCAACCCCGGGAAACTGGGGAGACACCTTTGCCCTCTGCAACGCCGCCGAAGTCGATTTGGAGCGGTTGGAGAACGCCCCGAAGATCGCCACATTGAACCGCTGGCGCGTCGATTCCCCAAAAGGCTTCGGCTTCGTACTGCATGCACCTTCGGTCGTGGGGGAGGCACTGGTCGATGGTTATGAGCGCGACAACCCGGAGCTCAGCGTAACCCTCCGCGACGCCTGGACCCGCGCCGCGGAGCAGGCCCATGCCCTGGCCGCCAAAGCGCTGCTCTTCTCAACGCCTCTGGAGTTTCGACCGGGGAGCACCAGCCGGGCGCTTATCGCAGCGCTCGGTAACGAGTTGGCTGCCAACGCCGGTCGCCCCGTCATCTGGCAGGCCGAGGGCATCTGGGACGTCGAAGCGACCCGCGCTTTTGCCAGTGACCACCACCTCAGCCTGGCCTTCGACCCCTATCTGGCAATGCGGGACGAGATTTCGCTCGGGAAGGGTGACGGCGCGTTTGTACTCAATGAGCGCGCCGGCATGCGTCGCGAGTTCGATCGTTATGACCTTGAGGAGCTCCTCGGAGAGATGCGCTCTTTCAACCGAGTCTTCCTGCTTCTACGAGGACGCTTCCAGCGCAAGCACGCTGAGCTTCTACGCGACATCCTCAGCTAAACGCGTCATGCAGACAGTGTAGATCCTGACACGGGCCGCCTTCCTTTGGAGAGCGGCCTGTTTTTTTGCCTGCATGCGACCGAAGGCAAAACCCTTCGGCGCTACCCTATTCGAGTTAACGTCGACACGGGCCCGAAAAGCCATATGTAAGAAACACGACTTCTCACCTACCGAAAACCACGTCAAACAAGCGAATTAAACCCCAAAATATGAACCATAAGCGGTTGACACATAGTCTGATCGGATGCACATTCCGCCCCAGAGACGCTGTGAAGTGATAACTTCTCTGGACATATGAAATCACCTTCGACCCCCGAGGATTGTAATGAGTGTAAACTTTGGCGACGAGCTTTCGAAGTTTGAGAACGCGCTGGCCGAGAAGCGCCAGGAGCTCGAAGAGCTTCGCAAAATGCGCGATACGCACAGCCTGCAGACCAGCGAGGCCCGCAACGCGATCGAACATCTGCGCGCGGCTCTGCGCGGCGAAGCCCCTCCCGGACGTGGTCGTGGCCGCAAGAAAGTCCGCGGCGTCAGCTCGTTGCCCGTTGACCCCGAAACCCAGCGCCCGCCCCGCGGCGCCCGGCGTCAGCAGATCCTCGAGATCTGCCGTCAACTCGGCACCAAGCACGAACAGTTTCGTACCGCCGACGTCCTCAAGGCTCTCGGTCGTATTGAAGGTGAGGTTACTGACGGCATTCGCAGCTACACCTACAGCGTCGTCAACACCTTCGAGAAAGAAGGTCTGATGGAAAAAATCGGCCGTGGCCGCTGGAAGTGGAACGGTTAATCCACTCTGCCTCCACGCTATCAACTTTAAGGAATGATGATCATGACCGAATCGAACGAGATCCTCGAAGCCGCCCTGGCCAGCGCCGAACAGAAACTTCGCGACCTTGAAGAGTCCCAGGCCAAGATCGAAGAAGATATCGAGCGCACCCAGCGCGAGATTGCCAGCCTGGAGAACACCATCAAGGCGTTCACCCTGCTGCAGACCCAGCTCAACGGCTGAGTCGCTGCTTCAACGCAACACCATCGACGCCCGGTGAGCACGCGCTCACCGGGCGTTGTCCGTTTATAGCTCGCCGCCACACCCCTGTCCGGAGCTCATCAGGGCGGGCTGGCCGCTGGATTTTCGACCCCCACCGCACTATGATGCCGCCACTGGAGCATTGTGACCGCAACGCCTGCGCCTTAGCGGGACATGTTGACACACCGATCGGTTAGTCAACCTCCTCAAAGGCCACTTTTTGAGCTCTGGCCTGAACTTTGCACATGTGCTTAATCCCCCCCGGACCCCTACTTAAACCCGTCCGGTATTCTTAAAAATGACTGCACCCCCTGGCTTGCACTCCCCTGGAGGATCTCCATGTTTGTCCGACCATCTTCTCCCCGCACTGGCCGGCCCCCCGTGTGGTTAGCTCTTCTGGTCGCCCTTTCACTGACCACGGCCTGTGGTGAAGTCGAGCTAAGTCGCGGAACCATCGATGGACAGACCGCCCCCGGACAGTCCTCGCCCGACGATAACCCCGGTCCCGGCGATTCCCCCGATGCGGGCCCCCGCGGCGACACAGGGAACCTGGAACCTGACGACGATGGCGTGGTCATGGTCCCCTGGTCCCATGAAATCTCCAGCGAACTGCTGGCCCAGGCCACCCTGGCAGATGGCTCGATCGCCTTCCCCCTGGAGGGCAATGACGTTCTGCTTGATGTCGCCATCGCCGACATCATTTACAGCTTCGACAGCGTGGATCCCGAACCCTTCATCTACCGGGTCGAGGCGATCGAGAATACCCCGGAGATCATCACCTTCTTCGTAACCGACGCGCCGCTTACCGATCTTATCATCAACGCCAAGATCAACGTGGACAACGGCACCGGCGATGCCTCGGATACTTCCAGTCGGTCGCAAGGACTGCTGCCGGAAGGAGGCCCCGTAGGCCAGCGTCGCCAGCGCGTCGACGAGGAGCAGTTCGAGCCGATTCAGACCACGGTTCGCTTCCCGACCATTGAGGCCCGCGTCTGCGACAACCACTCCGGTGTCTCCGTCGAGGTGGACCTTTCGGCCGATGCCATCGAAGGCACTCTGGGCTCTGTGGAGCCCGGCATTGGCGCGAGTGCCGGTGAGGAGTGCCCCTCAAACACCATCGGCGGGCGTTTGAAGACGACGCCAACGTTGACGATCGATATCTATGATGTGGACGCAGCCCTCGACATCGACACCTCCTGGTTTGGAGAAGACACCACCATCGACGAGGACGACTGCGAGTGTTTTACCGACAATTACCCCAACTACAGTGTCTGCGGCATTCCGGCGAGCCTGGAAGATGACTACAAACGCGACTGCAACGGACGACTCAAGGAGTTTCGTTTCCTGGTCAACGCCAGCTTCATCACCGCGCTCTCCGACCTTTTACTGGAGCTCTACTACGAGCTGGAGTTCGAAAAAACGCTCTTTGAGGTGAACCTCGTTAAAATTCCTTTCGCCATCGGTCCCATCCCGGTGACGGCCAACGTGGACTTCCTCATCAAATTTACTGCCACCACCGACGGCGGGCTCAGCGCGTCCTGGGCAGGCAAGAACGCGCCCGGCTTCCAGATGGATACGATGTTCGGAATCGAATACGTCGGCGGAGACTTTCACGAAATCGAGCAAGAGCCGCTCTCGGAGCCCTACGCCATCGACGACCCCGATCTTCTGGGGCAGGTCAACGCCTCATTGAAGCTCTCGTCTGACCTCAAGTTCTCAGGACTGGTCCTGAACTTTGCCGGGGTTACCGCCACCCTGCCGAGCGTGTATGCCAAACTTGATGCAGGATTTGAGCAAAACCTCACCACCGGCGAGTCGGAGTGCACTCTGGAACTCTCCATCGGTGCTGCTGTCAAAGTCGGGCTGGAGGCTGACGCGGGCTGGCTCGGCGACCTGATCGGCATCAACACCACGATCGACTGGACGCTCTTCGACACGTGCACTGCGGCCGAAGGCAGCTTCCTGCGCAACCTCTGCTTCTACCGCGACTTCAGCGAGAACCTCGACTTCCTCTGTCCCGATCCGATGCCCGCACGTGTCAACCGTGTGCGCCTGCGCGTGGACAACCCCGCGTACCCCACCGGCCAGAACACCCCGGGTAGCGTGCCCGTCGATGCGCTCTTTGTGCAACGCGTGCCTGTGAGCAGCGCCCCCTATTACATCGCGCCGACTCGCATCACGGTCGACGGTGTAGAAAGCTCCGAAGCCCTGGCGAAGGTCAACGCGATCCAGTATCTGGCCTGCGATCCGGCACTCTGGGAAGATAAAGTCATCCTCTTCGATGACGAAATCGTCGTGGACTACGCCGATCCCTTTGTCGCCGGAGACCTCATCCGCGTGCACCGCCAGGGCTTTCCCGCCGGTGTCGCGGCTAACAACCCCACCAACCCCGAGGACCACGGCAAACTCTGCGTGCCCAACGGAAGCTTCCACATCGACGTGGGTCGCAGTGATAAGGACCAGTGGGAGAACCTCATCCTCTACGTGCATAACTCCAGCGACCACCGCATCACCGAGAGCTTCCTGGAGCGCTTTGTCGAAGATGACGCAGGATCGGTTGGCAACTAAGCCCCACACCTGGTGATGCTCAAAAAGGCCGCCGTCTCCATCCGGGGACGGCGGCTTTTTTTGTTCCCCCTCCCCGATTGCTCCCATCGCCGCACTTCGATAGCGTCTGGCCACAGTCCTACCCGAGCCCCGAGCCCGACCGATGCCCTCTTCAATTCGCACCAACATTGTCTCCGGCGACCGCGTCATTCTGGCCCCCGAGCGCGCCCGACGCCCCCGAGACCATAAGCTCGTCCCGCCGGACACGTCGCATACCTCCGAAAGCTGCCCCTTCTGCCCGACCGAGCCCACGCGCATCCCCGAGCCTATCCGCACCCGAAAAAGCGCCAGCTTCCCCGACCACGAGCACGCCATCACGGTCGTGCCCAACCTCTACCCGGCACTCACCCCCGCCGACGCCGAGCAGGCGTTCGCCCGGGGCCCCTATGACGCCTTCGGAGGCGTCGGCGCCCACGAGGTCATCATCGAGGCCCCCGAACACATCGAGCACTGGACCGACCTCGACGCCCGCCATATCGCCGAGATATTCGCGACCTGGCAGGAGCGCCTCTGCGACCTTCGAAACGACCAGCGCCTCAAGGACATCATCCCCTTCAAAAACATCGGCCCCCGCTCCGGCGCGACCCTGGCACACGCCCACAGCCAGATCATTGCACTTCCCCTGGTCAGCCCCCGCCAGCATCAGCTTCTGCAGCGCGGTGAGCACTACTTCGAGCTGCACCACCGCTGCGCCCTCTGCGACGCGCTCCACCACGAGGAACAGAGCGGCGAACGCATCATCCTCGAAGATGACGCGATGCTCGCCTGGGCTCCCTTTGCTTCTCGATCGCCCTTCGAAGTCTGGATTGCTCCCCGCGCCCACAGCGCAGACTTCGCTCATGCCTCACACCGGGACCTCACATCGCTCGCACGTCACACCCGACGTATCCTCCAGCTCTGGGAGCAGGCCATCGGCCGCGTTGACCATAACCTCGTCTTGCACAGCGCCCCCTTTGCGTTCGCCGACAAAGCATACTATCACTGGCACCTGGAAATGCTCCCCCGGTTGAGCACCCACGGAGGGTTTGAGTGGGGCTCGGGCGCCTACATCAACGCCACCGCCTCGGAGGTGGCCGCGCGCCACCTGCGCGAACTGAACAGCTGACGGAAAAATACGATGGATTTGAGCCGCTACATCAAGACCAAAGACACCAACTCCCAGATGGGCCGACGTCGGCTCAATGTGCTCTTCGCCTCCAGCGAAGTCGCCCCCTTCTCCAAGACCGGGGGCCTTGCCGATGTCGCCGCCAGCCTGCCCCAGGCGCTGGCACGTCGCGGCCATAACGTCTCCATCGTCACCCCCCTCTACAAGCACCTCGACCCGGAGGCGATGCGACTAAGCCGCCGCCTCAACCCGCTGGAAGTTCCGCGCAAGAGCAAGAACCAATCCAAACTCGAAGTCACCATCTGGGAATCTCGTCTCGACAGCGGCGTACGCGTCTTCTTTGTCGACGCCCCGGACTACTTCGACCGCGACGGCCTCTACGGCTACGACGACCAGGGTTTTGAAGACAACGCCGAGCGTTTTGCCTTCTTCAGCCGTGCGGTCGTCGAGCTGGCCATCAGCTCTCCGATGGCCATCGACGTCATCCATTGCAACGACTGGCACACCGGCCTGGTCCCCATCTACGGCAAGCATTACTACGCCGATGAACTCGCCCAGACCCGCTACGTGATGACCATTCACAACCTGGCCTTCCAGGGTAAGTTCGATGCGACGCAGTTCAAAGCCACCGGCCTGCCTCGTAAATACAACGCTGAGAGCGAACTTCTCGATGCGAGCGGTGATCTGAACTACCTGGCCGGCGCGCTCCGCTACGCTGACCTTATCACCACGGTCAGTCCCACCTACGCCCGCGAGATTCAGTCCGCGAAGGCGGGCTTTGGGCTTCATGACGTACTCCAGGCACGCAAAGAAGACGTGCACGGAGTTCTTAACGGTGCCGACTACGGCGTCTGGTCGCCCGACGTCGACCGATTCATTGAGGTGCGCTACACCGTTGAAACCCTCAACGGCAAACGCCAGAACAAAGCCCACCTTCAGCACAGCCTGGGCCTTCCCGTACGCCCCACCCTGCCACTGGTCGGCATGGTCAGCCGCCTCACCGAGCAAAAGGGTGTCGACCTTGTGGTGCCGGCCATTCGCTCCTTGCTCTCCGAGCTCAAAGACGAGCGCGACGGCTTCCAGCTCGTGATTCTCGGCGATGGCCCTGACAAGGTTCTGAAAGAGCTCCAACAACTTGAAGAGGAGTTCCCTCGCCGTGCCCGCATCCTGGGCGGTCACGACGAGGCGATGGCCCACCGCATTCAAGCCAGCGCCGACATGCTGCTCGTGCCCAGCCGCTTTGAGCCCTGCGGGCTCACGCAGATCTACGCGATGCGCTATGGCACCGTGCCCGTCGTTCACGCCACCGGCGGACTGGCCGACACGGTCACCGATCTTCGGGAAGACCCTGAAAACGGCACCGGCTTTGTCTTTACCGAGCACAGCGCCGACGCGCTGGCCGGCGCCATCGAGCGCGCAGGCTCGGCCTACCGAAACTTCCGAAAGTGGCGCCCCCTGATGGTGCGCGACATGGCTCGCGACTTCTCCTGGCGGGAGTCCGCAATTCGCTACGAAGAACTCTTCCTCGACACGCTCAACGCCGACTGACGTCATTTACAGGCTCCGACTCGCCAGCATCTTCTCGCTCAACCCTTCTTCGGTCTGAGCGCGAGCGGAGCCCCCCCCTCCCATCGAATCAACTCGCGGCATCTGTCCACGTCTCTCTGATCCGAGGTTGTGCCCATGACCACCAAGTCCAACGCCGAACGTCTCCAGGAGCTTAACGACGCCGCCGAGCTCGGTGGCGGCCAGGCCCGCATCGATCGCCAGCACGAAGCCGGCAAGCTCACCGCGCGCGAGCGCATCGACCTGCTCCTCGACGCCGGCACCTTCGTGGAGCTCGACAAGTTCGTCACCAATCGCTGCAACGACTTCGGCATGGCCGACCAGAAGATCCCCGGCGACGGCGTGGTCACAGGCTACGGTAAGGTCGACGGTCGCCTGGTCTACGTCTTCGCCCAGGACTTCACCGTCTTTGGCGGAAGCTTAAGCGGCGCCTACGCCGAGAAGATCTGCAAGGTCATGGATCTCGCCACAAAGTGTGGCGCACCGGTTATCGGGCTTAACGACTCCGGCGGGGCGCGCATCCAGGAGGGTGTGGCGAGCCTCGCTGGTTACGCCGACATCTTCTACCGCAACGTGCGTGCCAGCGGCGTCGTCCCGCAGATCTCGGCGATTATGGGGCCCTGCGCCGGCGGCGCAGTCTACAGCCCGGCCATCACCGACTTTATCTTCATGGTGCAGGACACCTCCTACATGTTCATCACCGGCCCGGAGGTCGTGAAAACGGTCACCAGCCAGGAGGTTACCAAGCAGGAGCTGGGCGGCGCACACGTGCACAGTGAGACCAGCGGCGTCTCCCACTTTGAGACCCAGACCGAGGAGGAGTGCATCGCCAAGATCCGCGAGCTCCTCTCCTTTGTGCCCTCCAACAACGCCGAAGACGCGCCCTTCGTGCCGACCGATGACGCGTTTGACCGCCGCGACGCCGCACTCGACGCCCTGGTGCCGGAGAATCCGTCGAAGCCCTACGACATCAAAGAGCTCATCGGGCATGTCGTCGATGACGGCTATTTCTTTGAAGTTCAGGAGGCTTTTGCCCGCAACATGGTCGTGGGCTTCGCCCGCCTGGGCGGCCGTTCGGTGGGTATTGTCGCCAACCAGCCCGCTCACCTGGCCGGCTGCCTGGACATCAATGCCAGCCTCAAAGGCGCGCGTTTTGTGCGCTTCTGCGACGCCTTTAACATCCCCATCGTGACGCTGGTGGACGTGCCAGGCTTCCTCCCCGGCGTCGACCAGGAGTACGGCGGCATCATCAAACACGGCGCGAAGCTCCTCTTCGCATACGCGGAAGCCACTGTGCCCAAAGTCACGCTGATCACCCGCAAGGCCTACGGCGGCGCCTACGACGTGATGAGCTCCAAGCATATCGGCGCCGACATCAACTTCGCCTACCCCACCGGCGAGATCGCCGTGATGGGACCGGACGGCGCGGTGAACATTATCTTCCGCAAAGAGCTCGCTGAGGCCGACGACCCCGTCGCCCGCAAAGACGAGCTCGTCGCCGAGTACCGCGAGACCTTTGCCAACCCCTTCAAGGCCGCGGAGCTCGGGTACATCGACGAGATCATCTTCCCCCGCGACACCCGTCCGCGCCTGATTCAAGCCCTGGAGATGCTTGAGAACAAGCGCGCGGAGAACCTGCCCCGTAAGCACGGCAACATTCCGCTCTAAGCCTTTCCATCAGGCAATCAGCAAAGCCGCGACTCTTCACAGGGTCGCGGTTTTTTTTGTTGCTCCATGAAACGAGCCGGGCTTCGGCGCATCCATTTTTCGGCATGCGATGAAGGCTCCTATGTGGCGGCACAACGCCCGATCCATGGCCGAAAAAAACGGGCCCCGATGGTTCGGGGCCCGTTCGTGTGTTTCTACACCTGAATCACCGGCGACTTAGCGCTCGGAGATCGGAGTGACGGCGCGCTCGGTGGCGCCGGTGTAGATCTGACGCGGGCGGTGAATGCGACCGGTCGGGTCATTGCGCATCTCGTGCCACTGCGCGATCCAGCCCGGCACGCGACCCAGGGCGAACATCACGGTGAACATCTCGGTGGGGATGTTCAGCGCGCGGTAGATGATGCCGCTGTAGAAGTCGACGTTGGGGTAGAGCTTACGCTTGACGAAGAACTCGTCTTCGAGCGCGACCTTCTCGAGCTTCTTGGCGATGTCGAGGAGGGGATCGTCAACGCCCAGCGAGTCAAGCACGTCGTCGCAAGCCGCCTTAAGGATCTTGGCGCGGGGGTCGAAGTTCTTGTAGACGCGGTGGCCAAAGCCCATCAGGCGGAAGCCCGACTCTTTGTCTTTGGCCAGACCGACGTACTTCTCAAAGTCGCCGCCGTCGTTCTGGATCTCTTCGAGCATCTCGAGCACGGCCTGGTTGGCACCACCGTGCAAGGGGCCGGAGAGCGCGCCGACACCGGCCGAGATCGAGGCATAGAGCGAGGCGTGGGCGCTGCCCACCATGCGCACCGTCGAGGCGCTGCAGTTCTGCTCGTGGTCGGCGTGAAGGATCAAGAGCTTGTTGAGCGCCTGCTCAACCGCCGAGTTGATCTTCGGCTCACCGGTGGGCTCGCCCCACATCTGGTGGAGGAACTGACCGGAGTAGCTCAGGCCCCTGGCCGGGTAAACGTAGGGAAGACCACGGCGGTAGCGGTAGATGTAGGCTGCAAGCGAGTTCATCCCGGCGATGATACGCAGGATGTCTTCCTCAGAGTCGCCGGTGGTCTCCACAAAGGAACCGAACGAAGCCATCACAGCGCCCAGCATCGCCATCGGGTGCGCGGTGCGCGGGAAGCCCGAGAGGATCGTCTTCACGCCCTCATCGACGATGGCGTACTCCTCCAGACGCGCGGTGAAGCTCTTGAGCTGGTCGGCAGTGGGAAGCTCACCCCAGATCACCAGATAGGCGACCTCTTCAAAGGAGACCTTCTCAGCAAGCTCCTCAATGGAGTAGCCGCGGTAGCGAAGGATGCCCTTCTCGCCATCGATAAACGTGATCTCGCTCTTGCAAGAACCCGTGTTGCCGTAGCCGCTGTCCAGGGTCACTGCCCCGGTGGTGCCCCGCAGCTTGGCGATCTCGATCGCGACCTCACCTTCACTGCCCACGAAGGTGGGAAGTTCGTACTCGTTGCCATTCAGGGTCAACTTCGCTGTGCTCATTGACTATCTCCGTCGAAGACTTTGTCACTAAAACCAACAGTTATGCTTGCTTGCGCGGGCCCAAGGGTAGGGACCGATTTTGGGTGCGCCAGGGCGCGCAGAGCGTAACAGCAATGCCCCCGATTGGGAAGGCGCCCTAAGCCGTTGAGAACATTACCATCGCCGCGATTAACGCCGCGCGTCACGTTTGAAAATTCGGGCGACTTAACGCTCCGCGTCACTCTTCTTCTCGGCATCGTCCACGCGCGCCGGGTCATCGGGCGCGCAGGGGACCTTGGCCAGCACAAACTTCAGATTCTCGTTGTGCACAAGGCAGGCCTGGCCTTTCCAGCGTTCGGGGAGCTTTCGCTGAAACTCCCCGCGGTAGCGCACGTTCTGCATGATCGCGTAGATCGGTCCTTCCGTCTGCTCTTTTTTATACTTCTCCCAGTCCTCATCGCTGCGAATGGGAATGACCAGGTTGTGGGTGTGGTAGACCTCGCCACGCCAGTTGAGGCGATAGGCGATCACCGGCTCCTCACAGTACGTCTTGCGGGTATCGGCCCCGGGTGGAGCTTCCACCTCGGTGCAGAGATCGTAGTAGCGGTCCCATAGCTGCTTCTGGCTCATCGTCGAGCTGATGGTCGGCATGTAGATGTTCAGGCAGAAAAACGCCATCGCAAGTGCTCCGACCCCGGTAACGCCCAGCGCCACTCTGCGCACGCGTTCGCCGCGGGCAAGCCCCATCCCCAGCGCACCCAGCACGCAGAGGGTCACAATGGGTTTGAGCCAGGTCTGGAAGTACGGGTCCCACGCCCCGTGGTTCCATTCGCGCTCGTAGCGGTAGGAGAAGAGGTTTTTGATCTGCTGCGGGTCGAGCACAAACTCCACAGCGATCACCGCCGCGATCACCGCGCCCACTCCAAAGAGCGCCCCCCCCAGGGGAAGGTCGCCGTCGAGCAGATCATCGATCGCCAACGCCACCAGCATCGCCAGCGCCGGCACCACCGGAAAGATGTAGTGGTGGAACTTCGTGCTCGAGAGCGTAAAGAGCGTAAAGGCCACCAGCGCCCACATCAGCAACATCAGGCTTGCGCGGCCCTCGTCGCTGTTAAGCCGCACCTTATGGCCGCCGAAGAAACGGGCGATCGCCGCCGGCACAAAGCCCACCCAGGGAAAGAGCCCGTAACCCAGCCAACGCAAAAAGTGCTCAAAAGAGCCGGTGGTCAGCTGGTGTACGCCACTTGTAAGGCGCTTAAAGTGATCGTGCACAAAGAAGCGGTTCCAGAAGCCCGGGTGGTGCCGAATCAGCATCGCGGCGTACCAGGGGAAAGCCACCGCGATAAACACCAGCACGCCGCGCCAGAACTCTACCCGCTTCATCAGCGACCATTCCCGCGTGATCAAAATGTAGAGGAAGAGCACCGCGCCGGGCAGCATAAAGCCCAGCAACCCCTTGGCCAGCGTCGCAAGCCCGATGAAGGCATAGAAGGTGAGCATGTAGATGCGACCGCGATGCACCGTGGGTCGCTCCAGCGTCAGGTAGAGAACGCCGAGCACGCACGAGGCGTAGAGGGCGGCCTGGGTGGGGCCCCAGACAAACCATCCCAGCAACGCGCGAGGGCGATCTGCAGCGGTAATCAGCACGCCGAGCAGAGTCGCAAAGAGCGGCGCCCAGGTCAGCAGCACCCCGGCCAGCGCGATCTTCTTGCGGCGAGTGTGGTTCCAGACGAGCCCGGCGACGATCAGGAGGGCGCTGAGGATGAAGATCACACCGAAGACGATCACCACCAGGTTGACCGAATCGCCCAACGCGTCCATCAGCGCGTTCTTCGGGCCTCGCCAACGCGAGAGGCCGATGAGCACAAGCGATATCTGCGGGATGGTCAGCACGCCGATCCAACCCAGGCCCAGCGCATAGGTGAACTTGCTGGCCAGCATATCGCGATCTTTACCAAAGGCCCCCATCATAAAGAAGCACATGCCCACCGTCATCATGCCCACAAAAGGCATGTCGGTCTGGGCCTGCCGCCCGAGCATAAACCAGAAGGGGGAGCTTGCGAGCACCAGCGCCATCAACCCGCCGGCACGGCGCTTAAAGACCGTCGCCCCGAAGGCATAGACCGACATGATGCCCAGCGCGCCGATCAGCGCCACCCCCAGACGCACGGCAAACGCGTTGACGCCGAAGATCTCCATACCGATCGCCATCATCCACATCAGGAGGATCGGCTTGGAGTAGAAGTAGGAGCCCTCGGTGCCCCCCTTGGAGTCGACCCAGTGGCTTCCCCACCAGGTGCTGATCCAGTCGTTGCGCTCGGTGATCTGGCGGCCCACTTCGCCGTAGTGCGTCTCCCAGGGGTCCCAGAGTCCGAAGCTGCCGACAAAGGGCAGCACGACGGCCAGGGCCAGAAGAAAGACCCAGCCATGGGTTTTCAAAAAGTCGGTCGGGCGTTGTACAAAGCCATCGAGCTCTCGCCACCACATGCGGGCGGGGGTGGCGTCGGGGGCGCTCTCACTCATCGGTGTGTCCGTCGCTGATTTGCATTGCAAGAAGCGCCCCCATTTTCGCCGGGCGCGAAGCCTGCGGAGTGTAGGGAAGCGCGCAAGGCGGTGTCAATCACGCCCGTTCGCAGGCTTGAGTCCGTCGGGTTTCGCCCGGTTCACAGCGAGATTGGCGCGCCTCGGGCTTTTCTTGCCCGGGAGGAGAAGCTGTCCTCTAATGCATGCCGTGTACGTGGGCATCGGTTTGCGACACGGCGACTGCTTCAAAGGGATTTCCCGGGTCTTAGCTACGGAGTGAAAGAATGGTCGGTCGATATCTTGCAGCGATGAGCGCCGCAGCGATGCTGGTGTTCGGCGCCTCTACGGCCGCCGCTCAGCTCTACTCTTACGAAACTCCCAGTGGCGAGGTGCTGATCACCAGTGAACGTCACCCGGAGTATAAGTTGCTCGAAGTGCTCAGTGAGGGGCCCTCCGCACGACCACAGCCCCGGCCGTCTTCCGCCTCATCACGTGCAACACCATCGACCGCACAGCCCACGGCCGACCCGCAGCTCTCCCGGGCCCGGGAGGACGCCCGCCGTGGTCTTCCCGGCTCGTTTAATGCGCGCGAGGCTTACTTCGACGACCTGATCGAAGAAGCCGCCCTGGCCTACGACTTGCCCTTTGGTTTCATTAAAGCGGTCATTCGCGTGGAGAGCGCCTTTCAACCCCACGTGGTCAGCCACGCCGGCGCCATGGGTTTGATGCAGTTGATGCCGCGCACCGCCGAGTCGCTCGGCGTGAGCAACGCCTTTGACGCTCGACAGAACGTCTTTGGAGGCGCAAAGTTCCTGCGCATCTTGATCGAGCGCTACGATGGGGATATCAACCTGATCCTCGCCGCCTACAACGCGGGCGATGTGGCCGTGCGTCGCTATGACGGCATCCCCTACCCGCAGACTCGCGAGTATGTCGCGTCGGTCTATTACTGGTATCAGGTCTACTCAGCCCAAGCGGAGACGCCGTGAGCGCCTCAACCATCCGTGAAGACATCGTCAACATCCCCAACGTGTTGACGTTGATGCGCGTCGCACTGATCCCGATCGTGGCGATGTTCATTTATTTCGGCGACCCGCTCAGCTGCGTGATCGCCGTGGTGCTCTTCGGGGTTGCCTCGTTTACCGACTGGGTCGACGGCTATCTGGCGCGCAAGCTCAATCTGGTGAGCATGACCGGGAAGTTTCTCGATCCCCTGGCCGACAAACTTCTGGTGATGACGGCGCTGGTGATGCTGATTCCGCTGGGCAGGCTTCCGGCCTGGATCGTGATCGTGATCGTGGCGCGCGAGATCTCGATCTCTTCACTGCGCAGCCTGGCCGCCGGCGAGGGCTTGATCATCGCGGCGGGAGAAGGCGGGAAGTTTAAGACAGCGTTTCAGATGCTGGGGCTGGTGTTTTTGATCCTGCACTTCTCCTACGAGGTGAACTACGGGATGGGGCCTGTGCTTCTGAACTTCCATGCCATCGGCTTCTGGCTTCTGGCCATCTCGGTCTTCTTCAGCCTCTGGAGCGCCTGGGAGTATTTCTGGGGCTTCTTAAAGGCCATCGGCACCCGTGGTGATGACGCCGCGTCGGCCGATCCGAAAGACCTCACGATCTAAGATCATCGGATGCATCTCGCGCCACCGATCAGAGCACGCCCTCCCCTCGCAGCGCGTCAGACCCGACCAGGGCGACCGGCACCCCGAGCGCCTCAACCCGGGAGGCGGTGCCGGCGCGATCATCGGCCTCCGCGATGGAAAAGATCTCGCGAATGCGCTCATGGTGGGCCTCAAAGGGGATATCTTCGACGCCAAAGGCCGGCGTGAAGGGCGCTACAACGCGCGCATCAACGCCACGGCGTCGTGCCAGGCGCACGTAACGCTCGAGCGCATCGACCTCATTGAGCCCGCAAAGATCGCTGTAGATCACCAGTTGAAGCGGACCGCGTCCCATGCGCAGCGCCTCCTCAAAGACGGCCTGAAGTCCGGCCACCTTGGTGCCGGCGCGCATCTCCGAGGGGGGCGGAAGCTCCAGGCCACGGAGCCTGGCGAAGCGACGTGCATCACTGACCTGAGCGTCGATGACGCCGTGCGACTCGGCATCACTGGCCCAGCGGGCCAACTCCCAGGGCAACTGGGCGCGAAGCCAGCGCCTTAAAAGACGCGTATCGACGGCCGCCTCCAGCCCCTGCTGTCTGCGAAAGTCCAGGCGCTCCTGAATCAGCAGGTAATCGGCAATAAAGCGCTCCACTGCGGCCTCATCCCAGGCGGTGCGCCGGGCATCGACGATGGAGCGCAATCCGACGAGATGGCGCAGCATCCGCTGCAAGTGAGGTGCGCCCGAGCCGGTCTCGACACGACCGAAGATGGCGTGATCAAAGGTCAACAGCGCCACCTCATCGCCGCGCTCCAGAGCATCACGAGCCTGCTCGACCACGTGATGAATCACCTCATCGAATTTGCGGCCCGGGGGCGTGCCCGAGAGCATGGATGTGGAGATATCCAGGGCAAAGAGGCGTCGATGGGTGCGCTCGTCATCGAACTCCCTTGCGATCAGCCGTCGCTGGCGCACCGTCGCCTTCCAGGCGACGGTGCGCAGCGGATCGCCTGGCTGGTAGTCGCGAAGTTCGCGCAGATCGGTGCCCGAGGCCGCAGCTCGGGCCACCGCGCGCCGGGGCCGAGCCGCACTCGCCAGGCGCGCACGCGCGCGGCGCTGCGCGCCGTGTGTCAGTTTTGGAAAGATCTCAATGACCTGCACACAGGGCAGGTAGTCACGTGTCTCAACAAGCCCCAGGCGCCCGCGGAGCACCACCTCAAAGCCCTGCAGGCTGGCGCGTCCGACATGGCGTGTCTCCAGCACGACCGGAACGCTGACCTTATGGCCCGGTGCCAGCCCTCCCAGTGTCGGACCGCTCTCCACACAGATGCCGCCGCTGGTGACAGGCTCCAGCGCCAGCGCCCCCAGACGATCGGTGGAGGCGTTAGAAACGCTGATAGGAAGCCTGTACCGCTGGCCGTAGCGAATGCGAAGGGGCCCCGGTGCCCCATCCACTCCGAGCACAACCTGACGGCGTTGCAGCGCTCTGGATTGCGTCAGGATCAACATCATCGCCCCCAGCAGCACCCACCAGGGCACCTGCCCCAGCAGCACAAGTACCGGCTCGCGTGCCAGCGCTCCAAAGATCGTAAAGAGCGCACCGCTGGCGAAAAGCCACTTCCCCGATGGTGTCAGATAGGGGCTCATCGGCTTATCCGTACCGCACGGCTTTCAGGGCGCTCTCCACCAGATCCTCTCCACGGGATCCGTCGAGCTCGGCATCGGGGTGAAGCACAATGCGATGGGCAAGCACCACGACGGCCATCGCCTGAATATCATCGGGCAGCACGTAACCTCGCCCCCGGATCAACGCGCGGGCCTGAGAGGCTTTCAGAAGCGCCAGCGAGGCGCGCGGTGAGGCCCCCAGAAGCGCGCGGGTATCAGTCCGCGTCTGGCGCACAATACCCAGAATGTAGCGCATCAGCTCATGACTGATATGGACCTGCTCGACCAGATCGATGATTGCCCCGGCCTGCTCAGCGCTGAGAACAGCTTCCACCGGCGCCCTGCTCTGCCGGTGCGTTTTGAGCACCTCAAGCTCCTGATCGGCGCTGGGGTAACCGATGGTCAGCTTCAGCAAAAAACGGTCCAGCTGCGCCTCCGGCAACATATAGACCCCCTCCTGCTCAATGGGGTTCTGGGTGGCCAGCACCACAAAGGGCGAGGGCAGCGTGTGGGTGACCCCCTCGATGGTGACCTGGCGCTCTTGCATCGCCTCGAGCATCGCTGACTGCGTTTTGGCAGGCGCGCGATTGATCTCATCGCCCAGAAGGACGTTGGTGAAAACCGGCCCCTTGCGCAGCTCAAACGCGTTCGTATTTAAGTTTGGCACGTACGTCCCGGTGATATCCGAGGGAAGCAAATCCGGGGTAAACTGCACGCGTCGGAAGGTCGCATCGATCGTGCGTGCGAAGGTCCTGCATAAGGTCGTCTTGGCCACCCCGGGCACCCCTTCAAGCAGGATATGGCCGCGGGCAAAGAGCGCAACGAGCAGGGCGTCAACCACCTCCGGGGGGCCGATGAAGGTGGCGCTGACCTGGCGTCGCATCGCCTCGCAGATCCCCCGAACCTCTTTGAGCCGCTCCTCTGCAATGGAGGCCGCTGCGCCATCCGGCGTTTGAACGCGTGGAAGAGGTTGGCCCTCAGCGGGGCTCTCCGCCTGTGGGGCGCTCGTGGCGGGGGCGGCGGTGTTGGCGGGTGCGTCGCTCATAGTCGGCCTCTTTGCCCATCCAACCTAAGATCTCATGGGCATGTCGGTGAAGTCGCGCCAGATCGCGGGCGCTGTAATTGGCGTCATTCTCTAAAAAGACACGGTGGCGGGTCGGCGCGATGGCCAGATGGCTCAAAAGCTCCTGGACGGACTGCCGCCGACGCTCGCGTTCGGCAGGGGCCTGGCGAGCGCAGAAGCGCTGTTCAAAACGCCGTGCCAGCTCATCGATCGGTGGTCGCTGCTTGCTGGTCGAAGGCCACAGGCCCAGGGCGTCGAGAAAGATCTCCTCAAAGACCTCTTTTAGAATCGCAACCGGCAGCGCGTAGTTCATGCCACGCGTGCCGCGGGAGAAACGCGCAAGGTTCCAATCAAATTCAGTCTGTGGCGGCGCAAGCTCACTGCGCTCGCGCTGCACAAACTCACTGAGACGACGCGAGCGCTGCCAGGGAAGCACCGTCGCCAGGTAGGCCGCGCTCCCCAATGCAAGCAACAGCCCCAGAAAGTAGAGCAGTTCGGTCTTCGCAAGCTCATCCAGGACCTCGCGCACCCGTTCGTTAAACGCATCGACCCGAGAGACCAGGTCCTCATCGCTAAGCCCCTCCGAAGAAGGCGCTTTATAGCGGCCGTGCTGCGCAAATGCGCCGTGAACCAGCCAGACGCGACAGGCATCGCTCGCTGACTCACACAGGTAGTCGAGGGCATTGGACAGCAGACGCTCGTTATCGGCGATCGTCAGCATACCGTTGATCATCATACTGGCGTCCGAGAGGACGATCGCCCTGCCCTCACCCAGCGTCATATCGTAGACCAGCCCCCCACCCTCATCAAAGCTCAGGACCGGTCCCCCCTCATTGAGCAAGACCGCGGGCACATTTGAGACAACCTCACGAACCCCTTCGAGAAGCGGGTGGCGCCCGCGCGCGCTGTGGCGTGGCCAGTCAGACTGACCGTCTACAAAGCGTTGATGGGGAAGCATCCCCACCCCGGGCATCATGCGCCGCAGAGAGAGGCGCTCCATCAATGCCGCGCTTCCACCAAAGTCGTCCGCGAGCAGCAGACGCCCCCCATCAATCACAAATGAAGCGAAGGACTCCGGGTTGAGTGCCTCTTCGGGGTAGACCACCACGATGACGTCCTCGGCCTGAACCTCCTCCCAGGCGAGTGTGTCGGTGCTCTGCAGATGTGCCCCCCGTGATTCGGCAAGAGCCACGAAGCGGGAGAGCCCGTGCCACGCGGTTGATCCGGGCTCATAGTCCTGGGCCACGGCCGTCGAAGTGATCGCACTCAGGGCCAGCAGAAGAGCCGCCACCCATGCCACCCTACGTTGCCGCACACAGCGAATCACGGGGCCCCCGGGGGCAACGCGCCACGCTCGAAGGCCACAAGCCGGTCCAACTCCAGGACGATCTCGCGCACGCGATGCCAGAGCGCCACATCGTAGTCACGACCGCTGAAGTTCGTCTCTTCAACCGCAGCGGTCAAAAGTCGCAAAAGCTCTGCGGGACGCTCCTCTGCGCGAAGCCGCGTCCAACCTTCCAACGCCTCAGACCAGCCGAGGCTGACCTCGGCGGAGACGGGCTGTTGGCGCGCCAGCGCCCGGGCGATCTGCGCCGGCGTGAGGGTTCCCCAGAGGTCTTCGCCATGCGCGCGCCGAACAAGCCAGCGGTAAAGTTCGCGGATCTTCAGAGGGACGGGACTCATCTTCAGACGCAGGCGTCCCGATCGCCCGCGCTCCAGTGTGGCACGCGCGTCGACAAATCCTGAGGCCGCGGCGCTCAATGTGGAGGTCGCACTATGAGAGAGCGAAAGCGCGTACGCGCCGCCTCCCAGCTCCCGGGCGTGTGCGATGGTCGTCTCGTCAGCGCCCGTCAGACTCAGAGTGGCCCCTTCGATACCGCGGTCGCGCCAACGATCCCAGAGCTCCACGACAAGCGTCAGGGCGGGATCGAGGCTCTCGTCCTGGGCCTCGCTGCGCTCTTCGAGTTCAAGCTCTTCAAGCCCGCTCGCCATATCCCGCGCCATCGCATCCTCTGGCGTACGCGCCCGCGCACGGTGAGCGCGTAGGCGCCCCCACCACGCCCGCATCATCACGCCAGCGCGACGCGCCACACCACGCCCCACCCAGACAAGGGCCAGAAGCACCGCGACCATCGCTGCCAGGCGCAATGCCTTCTCTCCGGGGGCCTCCTCGACCTCCCAGCGCTCTCCCGGCCACACGAGCTCCGCCCCGGCCGGGGGGAGCACCCGGGCATCGACCTCGTAGATCCCCTGCGCGCCGGCTCGACTCTCAACGAAATACCTCGCCATCCCACTGGCGTCAGTCTTCCCCTCAAACTCCACGGGATCTTCGCCCTCGCGTCTCACCCTCCAGCGCACGTCTAGATCCGGCACTCCACCGCGCTCATCGTCGACCTGCAGGCGCATCTCCCAGCCGCGACGCATACGCAAAAAGACCCGTTCAACCCGCCCGACAACCTCGATCTGGTCTCCCCTACGCACGTTTTGAGCGACCCGAACCGCCTCACGGTATGCCGTGCCCTCGATCACAAACTCAAAGGCGTTATCGCCCAGCTCCACAAAGGGCTGAAGGTCGAGCCGAGTTCGGCCATACGTATCGAGCTGCGCCGCAGCCACGGCCTCCCCCGCCCGATACACCGACACGAAGGTCGCCACCCCCTGGCCGGCGCTGCTCGCCTGAAAATCAGCGAAAACTTCAGCCTCACCGTACACAAAGGAGGGAACCTGAACCTCAAGCACGACAGGTTCTGCGACCAGACGCACGCTTGCGGACGACCTCGACGCCGGAAGATGCTCCGAGCCGGCGAAACTCGCCGTGACCACATAGCTCCCGGGCACCTCGTCACTTGACCAGCTAAATCGCCCCTGAAAGTCGGTATACACACGCGCCTGATTGACCGTGGCGCGGCGCTCATTCTCCACCAGAAGATCCACCCGCCGTTGTGCCAACCCCCGGCCCAGGTCATCGACGAGCTGCCCGCGTACATTGAGGTTGGTGCCCGCGCCCACGGCCTCCAGCTCAAGCTCTGCGCTACCGAGAACACGCACCTCATAGGCATTCGCAGCAGCGACAAGGGTCGGCCCACCTTCACCGAGAGCCATGAGAAGGACGATGAGTGATGCCAGCGCCTTGAGCCCGCTTATCACTCACGCTCCTCCGCACTGCCGCTTTCGCCCGCAAGCGCGAACTCACGGCGTAACTCTTCAGCACGTTGCGTCCAGGGCGGACTTGCCCCCAACGCCTCAAGACGGTCCAGGTGGGTCGCGGCGCGTTCTCGCTCGCCATCGTCAAGCGCCAGGCGAGCAAGCCCCCAGTGCGGGGCCGGGAGTGTGGGATTCTTCTGCAGCGCCAGCGCGAAATGCTCCCGCGCCAGCGATCCCTCGCCACGCGCAAGGTGGAAAAGACCAAGCTCAGCGAGCACGTCGGCGCGATCGCCAACCTCCTGGCGCGCACGTGCCAGGAAGGGCGCCGCAGCCTCATCGCCCACGCGCGCACCGTGCAGGATCGCAAGCCACTTGTTCATCTCGGCCACCGCCGGCGCGTAACGCGGCGAGTTGGAGTACTCGCGTAAGAGCTGCGGAAGGTCGCGGCGTCCCCGTGCCGGATCGCCCAGATCGTAGGCGCGCCCCAGCCCGGCAACCGCCGCCACACTGCGCCGGTCTCGGAGCACCGCCAACAAAAACGCCTCGCGGGCCATCTCATAGCGTTCAAAATCCAGATGAACTCTCCCAAGCTCAATGAGCAGTGAAGCGTCGTTCTCATCGCCTCGCCAGGACTTACGGAAGTAGCTACGCGCACGCGCGCTCGAATCCTCCAGGCGAGCGATCAGACCCAGATGCCAGTTTACCTCGGGATGATCAGGAGCGATCTCGTACGCCCGCTCAAAATAGTCACGGGCCAACTCCAGATTGCGCCGCCAGAACGCCGCCGCTCCCAGATCCACCAGGTGCGAAACGCCTCGTAGGTCGACTTGATTCCACCGCTCCATGCTAGCCTCAAAGCTCTCCGGGAGTTCACCCAGGCGGGCGTAAACCCTCAGGCGCGTAGGCTCCAACGCAAGCTCACCATTGAGCGCTGCGGCGGCATCTCGCCCCCGCTTCAACGCCAGGTAGCCAAGCGCTCGACTGCGGCGATCATCCCAGTGGGCAGCTTCTGAGCGATGTTCCACAACCTGCTCAAAGTCGCCGGTGGCCAACGCGAGCGCAGCGTCGGCCCGCCCTTGCAGATCGTCGTCTTGAATGTGTCCGGCGGTGAGTTTTGCGACGCGCTGGCGCCCGCCTACAACGTGGACGCGCACAAGCTCCAGACGGGCACGATCGGCCCAACCCTCAAGCCCGAGCAACGCCTCCAGAGTGTGCACCGCGTGCTCAGTGGCCCCCAATTCCCGAAGCACACGAGCGCGCGCCAGAAGCGCGCGCGCCTCAAGCTCACCTCGCTCCTCCGGAGGCGAACTCAAATGCTCCGGCCGTGCCGCCTCCCGACGTTCGATGGCCGCAGCGCGGGCTTGCGCCTCACCACCATCTGTATCGGCGAGCAATGCCGGGTTTGCTCGCACGGCTACCGTCAGGCTGAGCGCGAGGTCAGGCCGCCCCACAGCGACAAGAGCCTCCGGCCCCACGATCTGCACCTGACGGTAGAATCCAGGGCGAAGGCTCGGATCAGAGAGCGCGCCCGAGAAGAAATCACGTGCCGCCTCCGGGTCGTAATCGTCGACGCTGGCAAGACCAGCGACCACCTGAGCGACGGCCAACACCGGGGCACGCCCCAACGCCACCTCGACCTGCGACGCATTCCACGCCCCACCTCGCCGATGCATCTCCACGCTTTTCGACAGCGCACCGAACGCACGACAAAAGCTCTCAGTCACCTCCGGCTCTTCAAGCTCACCCTCAGGCACTGTGGCATCAGCGGCAGGCGCCCCTTCGCCTTCCTCAAAGGGGTTCACCCAGGAGAGCGTCGAGTAGCAATGGTCCCCGGAGAGCCCGGCACGATGGTGATTCCACAGCTCCCGATCGTAGCGATGCGCCGCGAGCCGCATCATCGCCGTGCGCGCTGCCTCAAAACGCTCATGCTCCCCCAGGACGCGCTGATAGGCGCCCTGCGCACAACTCCACTGCCTGCGTGCCTCGCAGAGCCGTCCGCGGGCGTAAAGCGTCGCCAGTCGCCCCGGGTGGGTGCGCTCAGCAAGCACCGCGTACTCGGTCGCCTCCTCCCACTGCGCCGAGCTGCTGGCCAACAACGAGCGTGCCGCCATGCCCCACTCCGTGGAGACCTCTTCCCCGAGACGATCGCGCAACGACGCGCGCTCGTTGCCATCATCGTCCGACTCGATCGCTCGCAACGCGCGGGCAAATGCCTCGCGCTCCACCACCTCACGGCCCTGACGATCGGAGCGTCGCGCCATCGCCAACACCTCGTCGAGCGCACCGTCATCGAGGTGGTTCAAACGGACAAGCTCCCCGTCAATCCCCGCAATAAGACGTGCGCGCCGGGCGTGGTCCCAGCCCGCCCAGGCGCTCATCCCGGCGACGACCACCACCACAATCAACACACCTATGAGCGCGACGCGACGCTTTCCAACACGGCGGGGATGCCGACGCTCGATCTCATCGGTCGTCGGCAGGCCAACCTCTCGACGCATGACCCGGGCGCGTTGCACATCGACCGGATCGGGACGCTTCGCTTCTCCCCCCCGCGCTCCGACCGCCCCTCCCTCTTCCTTCGCAGGCTTCTGACGTTGAGACGCCTCATCCTCCGCCGCGAGCCCATCGGGCTTCATCGCTGTGTCGCTCTCAAGCCCCTCGTCGTTCAGCTCCTCAGGTTCCCCGCCCGGCACCTCCGCCTCAGCGATCTCTTCGCGCGGGACCACCACCTCAACGCCCTGCTCGCGCGCAAGCAACACAAGCGCTCGCGCCATCGAGGCCTTCCCCCGCTCGCGCAGCTCCACCTCCAGCAAGCCCAGAAGCTCGCCGCGCGCAGGATTCCCCTCCAGCGCGCGCAGCACATCGGACTCCACCCCGGGATGATCGATCTGACGGGTGTAGACGTAGAGCAGAAGATCAAGCGCGTCGTCGCGCTCGGGGTTGCGGCGCAACCCCTCCACCAACTGCACAAGCCCTCGAACCGCGTCTCCACGGTCGAGGGCTTTTTTAGCTCGGTGCAAAAAATCCATGGCGCACACGCGTCCGGGCCGCCCACAGGGGGCAGACGCCCGTCAGCGCGAGATCTTAACCTCGCCCGGGAGGAAGATCCCCAGGCCCACCGAGAGCATCACGGTGTTTGAGAGCTGCGGGTTGGCGTTACCGCTGCTGATCTCGGCGCGATTGTAGAGGTAGTTTCGAACCTGCACGTTAAGCGCGAACATATCGCTCATAAAGAAACGAAGCCCGCCTCCGAAGTAGCCACCCGGGCGAATACCGGCGATTCCATCATCGACGATCACACCTTCGGAGCTCCCCTCAACGCCCTCATTCACAATGACCATACCGCCGAAGAGGTGCAGGTCGTAGTGCGAGAAGAGCGAGTTCATCACCGAGAATTTTCCGAAGATCGGCACGTAGCTAAAGCCGACGTCTGCCGCCCACCCCAGGTAGGAGTAGCTCAACGAATCCAGGCGACCGAGCTCTCCATTGTCGGCAAGCGTTGCCTCCAGGTTCTCGCGCAGGTTGGTTGCCGGATGCAGCGCCCCGTACTGAAACGACGCCCCCAGCCCAAACACGTTATTAAGGTAGTAGGTCCCGCTGACCCCGGCCATGACGTTGCGCACGTAGGCATCGTTCATGCTGAACGTCGCCATCGGCTGCAACTCAAAGCGCGCGGAGCGGTGCAAGAGCTGGCGGCGAACAATGGGGCCGCTGTCAATTGCGGCGATCTCTTCGCCCTCAGCGGCTTCAGCAGGAGCGTGCGGCAGATAAAACGCGCACAGCGCAAGGGCGAAGACCAGGGGCCAGCGTCGATTCGACTTCATCATGAGCTTCTCAACCAGACAGGCGTCATTTCGAAACACACACACGCATCAGCGCTGCGCGGGCTCTTCGCTATCGGAGTATTCAAAGGCGGTGGGCACGTACAGGCTCAACCCCGCACCGACCGACACCGAGTGGGTCAGCGCTCCGTCAGGCAACCCACGCAGCTGGGCGTTGTAGATGGTGTCGCGAACCTCCAGGTTCAGCGCCATCCAGTCATTCAGAAACACCCGGGTAGTCAGCGCCGCGGTGCCCGCCAGGCCGCTCTGGCCCGAGGGACGCGCAATCGACGCGGAGTTCGCAAAGAGCACCCCGGCCGAGACCGACACATCGTAAAAGAAAAGCCCGCGGTTAAAGAGCGCGAACTTCCCGACCAGCGGCGCAAAACCCACCTCCGCGCCGCCCGCCCAATTCAGGTAGGCCGCATCGGTGCTCGCCCGCGCCTCGGTGTCCACATCGCGGAAGCTCTGGGTCGGCCCGCCGATCACCTCTCCAAAGTCATACCAGTCAAAGAGCGCCCCGGCGTAGAAGCGCTCGCTGAAGTGGAAGTTGAGGTTCGCTCCGACACGGAAGTTCCGATAGATGGAGTCATTGACGTTCACACCGAAGCGCGGCGAGAGATCCAGACGCTTCTTCTGAAGCACCGGCCGGCGTTGGATGACGTGAATGGTGTCGGAGAACTCCTGCACGCTATCCTGAGCGCTCACGGGCGAACTCAAGACTGTGGCGCTGCCCAGGGCAGCCAACGCGAGCAGATGGCGAGCGGCGAAACTACGGTGCGGCATGGTCCTTCCAGAGGCTGGGGCTTGAGCGCTTTGCGCCAGCGGCCCGCTACAGCTCGACCGGGGAGTGATCCCCGCGTGGGTTTACCTTCGATTCGCTGCGGCGAGGTATATCACAGGGATTTTTGGGGCGGCAAGAGCCCCTCTGCCCCATGTGGGGGTTCGCCGGGTGCGCAAAGCCGTTGTGGGCGTTGCTCATCGCGCCCGGCGTGCACTTGTAAAAAGACGCACACCGGGTCGCACGCGGCGATCACATAAAGAGTGCTTCAACAAACTCGCTGGAGTTAAAGGCGCGCAGATCCTCGACGCCCTCCCCGATGCCGATGTAGCGCACCGGCGCATCAAGCTCATCGCAGATACCGAGGATCACCCCGCCCTTGGCCGTGCCGTCGAGCTTGGTGAGCACCACACCGCTGATGTCGCAGGCCTCCTTGAACATCGAGGCCTGCTGGATGGCGTTCTGACCGGTGTTGGCGTCGAGCACCAGAATGGTCTCATGCGGTGCACCGTCGAGCGCCTTACCGGTCACGCGCCCGATCTTGCCCAACTCGTCGAGCAGATTGACCTTCGTGTGCAGTCGACCTGCGGTGTCACAGATGATGACATCGGCGTTCTCGGCGATGCCTTTCTCGATGCCGGCGTAGATCACCGAGGCCGGATCCGCGTTGTCCTCACCGCGGTGGATGGGGATGTTGGTGCGTTTGGCCCACACGTCGAGCTGCTCCACCGCGGCGGCACGGAAGGTGTCGCCGGCGACAAGCATCACGCTCTTGCCTTCACGCTTGAGCTTGCTGGCAATCTTGCCAATCGTGGTGGTCTTCCCCACGCCATTGACGCCGATCACAAGCATCACAAAGGGTTTGTGCGCGTCGAAGTCGATGGCGCTCTCGTGCTTGCTGAGGATCTCCTCGCAATAGGCGCGAATCTTGCCCCAGATCGCAGCCGGGTCGCGCTTCTCGTCACCGGAGAGCTCGTCCTCGACGGTGTCGATGATGCGCTGGGCGATCTTCGCGCCGATATCGGCCGTAAAGAGGATCTCCTCAACCTCATCAATAAGGTCATCGGGGATCGTGTCCGCGCTGAAGAGCTTGCCAAGGCGGTCCACAAATCCGGTGCGGGTCTTCTGCAGACCGTCGCGAAGCGACGCGGGCTCGGGCGCCGAGGGCTTCTCAAGCTCGGAGGGCTTTGCCGCCGGCGCTTCTACTTCGGTCGCAAGGTCGGCGGCCACCTCTTCGGCCTTCGGGGCAGGTGCCGGCTTCGGCGCCGGTTTGGGAAGTTTGGGCTTTGGCAACGTGCCCGCACCGCTCTTCGTACGCTCAGCCTGGGGGCGAGGTTTAGGAAGCGAGATGGAGCTTTCCTCACCAAGCCCTGCGCCCTCCTCAGGCTCTTCGCGCTCAGGCGACTTCGCTTTGGGGCGCGGAAGCCCGGTGAGCGCCTTCTTCAGCGCATGCTCGGCGGGCGCCTCGGCCGGCGCTTCGCTCACCTCTTCCGAAGATGCCTCGGCCGGCGCTTCGCTCACCTCTTCCGAAGATGCCTCGGCCGGCGCTTCGCTCACCTCTTCCGAAGATGCCTCGGCCGGCGCTTCGCTCACCTCGTCCGATGGCTCCTCGGCCGGCGCTTCGGTCTCGGCGTGATCACGTGCTGAACGCTCAGTGGCCTCAGCCGCTGTCTCTCGACGCGCGCCTTCACCTTTGACCCGCGCGCGTTTGGCGCGCTTGATCTCGGCCAGGGTCATCCCCTCGTGGATCTCCACCGGAGCGTCGACCTCGTCGCGATCTTCGAGAAGATCAGCCGTCGGTGCCTGACCACGCTCCGGCGGCTCGGCCCGAGGTCGATCGCCGGGCTTCTCGCCGCCTTTTCGCAAAAAGAGCAGCAGCGCCACCACCGCGATCAGCACCACGGCTACCAGCACGATCGGCAGCCAGTTCACCGCCTCAACTTCGGCGGCCTGTCCAATCAACGTCAACGTCGTCGCGCTGCTCAAAAGCGTCTCACTCATCCGTCCATCCATGCTTAGAGTTGATCCTGGCCTGTCTACCCACCGCAAACGCTCGCACAAGCGCCTCCACGTTCGGTTTAGACGGCGCGTTTGATCGTACAGGCCTCTTTTGCCCCGCCGATGCGCCTGGCGTCAACCGGGCGCGCCCGGCGGATATGCCCTCAGGAGGCCATCGGCTCGTCGACCTCCGAGAGACGCACCGAGACGATCTTGGAGACCCCGGCGTCTTCCATCGTTACTCCGTAAAGCATCTGGGGGGCTTCCATGGTGCGGCGATTATGGGTGATGACGATCATCTGACTGGTCGTGCTCAGATCGCGCACCATCTCGGCAAAGCGACCCACGTTGGCCTCATCGAGCGGCGCGTCGACCTCATCAAGCACCGAGAAAGGCGTGGGCTTGAGCATGAAGATCGAGAAGATCAGGCTCACCGCCGTAAGCGCCTTCTCACCACCGGAGAGCAGCGTGACGTTCTGCAACTTCTTACCCGGCGGCTGCACCTCGATATCCACCCCGGTCTCCAGCATGTTGGTCGGGTCGGTGAGCACAAGACTGGCTCGTCCTCCTCGGAAGAGGCGCGGGAAGACCTCCTGAAACTTGGCGTTAACCGCCTCAAATGTTTCTTTGAAACGCTTGCGGCTTTCGTTATCCATGCGCGCAATCACGTCCCGAAGGTCGGCGACCGAACGCTCAAGGTCGGCCTGCTGCTCGGCCTGAAAACGATGGCGCTCCTGGGTCTCGGCAAACTCCTCGATAGCCAGCGGGTTGACCGGTCCCAGCCTCTCGATGCGCTTACGTAAAAACTCCGCGCGCGACTTGCGTTCCTCCGGCCCCAGCGCGATATCGCGCACCAGCGGCTGCGCCTCGGCCAACGTAAGCTCAAAACGCTCGGCGAGCTGCTCGTCGATATGTTCCATCGCGAGCTCGGCCTCGCGGGTGGCGACCTCCAGAGCCTGAAGTGCCTCCTGAACTTCATCAAGCGCCTTGCGCAGCGCGCGCACCCTGAGTTCCTGCTCCTGGACCGCCAGCGCAACAACCTCAAGAACTTCTTTAGCCTTTTTGACGTCAGCGCGATGGATGCCGTGATCGCGCTCAACATCGGCGAGCTCTTTCCTGAGCTCTTCAACGCGCATGGTAGCATCGCGCGCACGCTCGCCCTGCTCTTCAATCTCGCGGGCAAAACGGGCGATCTGCCCCTCGGCATGACCGATGGCGCCTCGCAGGCGGCCGGCACTCTCTTCGAGGTGGCGGCGACGCTCGCGCACCTGAGCCACACGCACCTTCTCGTCGGTGAGCTCGGCGTTTCTCGCCTCCACCCGGGTGTTGACCTCGTTGAGCTGCTGCATCAGCTCACGCAACGCCCTTTCCATACCGGGAAGCGTCTCGATGTACTCCTGCTGACGCTCCTTCAAAACCTCAAGTTCTGCCTGAAGTCCCTGATGGAGTTCTTCGTGCTCCTCAAGCTCCGCCTGCAACTTTTCAACGCGAGCGGTGGCGCGGGCGCGCTCGCGCTCTTCGTTGTCACGCTCCTGCATCAAGCCACGTGCACGGTGCACAGCCTCCTGCAGCGCCTCGCGAACCGACTCTACCTCGTCTTCGGCGATGACGAGGTCCTCCTGAGCCACCTCAAGTGATCCTTGAGCTTCTTCGTCAGCAACGATGAGGTTTGCAAGTGCGGCCTTTCCGGCTTCCAGGTCGCGGGCCTGCTTGAGCAAGGTCTCGGCCTGCTCACCCACGCCACCGCCCACGACCCGACCGTCGGCAAAGAGAATATCGCCCCGGGCGGTTGCCCAGGCGCGGGTCTCCCCGGCATCGCTCCCCGAGGGGACAAGCGAAAGATCATCAACGAGCTCCAGCCCGTTGAGCCACCCGGCAAGCACCCCGCGCGGATCATCCTCAGGGCTCGGGAGCACAAAACACCCGACCCGGCCGACGTCTTCGCTTGCCAGCATCGCCAGCGCATCAAACGCTGCCTGTCGCGTCTTCACGACGATATCGCCCAGGCGGTCACCCAGGTACGCGGCGTAGGCGGCCTCCCTGCCCTCGGGCACCGCCAGAAAGTCTCCGGCCGGACCCAACACATCCTCACGCCCTTCGTCCCGGGCCCAGGTCAGCACCCGACGCACACCTTCCTGATACCCCTCACCGCGCTCGCGCATCTCCTCCAGACTCTGCACGCGAGCGCGGGTGACGGCGAGTTGGCTGGCGATCTCGCGGGCATCATCTTCGGCTTCTTTCAGGGCTTCGCGCGCCTCGGCGTGGCCTGCCTGGGCGTCGCCGCTCTTGCGCTTGAGCTGCTCCACCTCCTCGGCGACCCGGGCGTGGTCCATGGTCAGACGGCTTAGCGCACGAGTCAGGTCGTCGACATCCTCTCGCGCCGCACCCAACGCCTGCCCCGTCGCCTCGGCACGCGCGCCCATCTCGCCGAGCTGGCTGCCGACCCATTGCAGACGGTCACTGACCCGATTGGCATCACTGCGCGTCTCGTTGAGTTCCTTCAGCGCGGTATCGCGACGGCCGGTGAGCCCGTCGCGCTCCTCCCGAAGACGCTCCAGCTCCTGCTGCACGCGCAGCACCGCCTCATCATCGTCTTCGGGTTGGGCTACAAAAGATTCAAGCTCTTCTTTAACCCGCAAAAGCTCAATCTTGAGATGCTCGCGTCGCTCCTCCTGGCTTCGTTTTTCGTCGGCCAGGGTGAGCGCGCGCTCTTCGGCCTGGGAGATAGCGTCAGTCGCGTGTTCAAGCTGTGAGCGCGTCAGATTAAGGCGCGTATCGAGCTTATAAAAGGACTCGGTCAGATCGGCATGACGACGTTCTGCCTGGTGGGCATCAACGCGGGCAACGCGCAGCTGCTCCTCGCCAGCCTCAAAATCAATTTTGGATTGATGCTGGGTGCGCTTTGCTTCGCCGAGCTGGCGTCGCGCGTCGGTGGCGCGGGCCATCGCGTCACGACGCTTATCGAGCAGAAGTGCGATCTCAAGGGCACGCAGCTCTTCGCTAAAACGCTGATGCTCCTCGGCCTTTCGGGCCTGTCGCTCCAGTGTGCCGAGTTGCTTGGTGATCTCGTCGAGCACATCACGGGTGCGCTGGAGGTTGAGCTCCGTACGCTCAAGTTTGCGCTCCGCGCGGTCGCGCTGGCCCTTATATCGGGTGATGCCGCTGGCTTCCTCGATGATCAGGCGACGCTGCTGAGGTTTGGCGTTGACGATAAAGCCGATCTGGCCCTGCTCAATGATGGAATAGCCCTGTTTTCCAAGGCCTGTTCCCGCCAGCAGGTTCTGAATGTCCATCAGGCGACAGGGGATCTTGTTGATGAGGTACTCGCTCTCACCGCTGCGATGCAGGCGTCGGGTGATGGCGATCTCAGCCACGTGACGAAGTTCGCGCGGCAGGCCGTCGCCGGTGATCCAACCGGGCGCAGACGTATCCTCCTTCTCCTCGCTTTCATCCTCCACGTCGACCGCAAGTGCGCCCTGCAGGGGAGCCTCAACGGCAGGCTCCTGAACCTCGACCGGCGACTCGACATCCTTATCTGTGTCGACCTCTTCAGGGGCGTCGCCGCTTGCGTCGAGCTGCTCTTCTTCAGCCGCCTCCATCACCCGCGCGGTGTTCTCGAACACCAGGGTGACCTCGGCCAGCCCCCCGGGGCGATGCTTCTCGGTGCCGGCAAAGATCACGTCCTGCATCGAGTCGCCACGCAGACTTTTGGGCGACATATCACCCATCGCCCATTTGATGGCATCGACCACGTTGCTCTTTCCGCAGCCGTTGGGCCCGACGATGCAGGTCATTCCGTCGCTGATATCGACGGTGACGCGATCGCGAAACGACTTAAACCCCACAATCTCAATTCGACGTAGTTTCATGCCGGCGGCTCAACCCCAGGGTAGGTGCGCACTCCGCGCGCTTCCATTAAGCGCGCCAGAGGCGGCGCACGTTAACCCCAAGGAGGCATCGGGTTCAACCGCCGTAACACACCGACCCAAAAAGACAAATTCACACTAAAACTCAGACACTTACCACCTCCGAATAAAACGAAGCGGCACATCCCCCTTCGGACGAAGCGTCACGGAAGGGTCGAGCCCCACCACGGACTCCGAAAGATCCTCGACGCGGTAGCGCTCAAGGATGGTGGCGAGCACGAGCACCAGCTCCATCATCGCAAAATGATTGCCGATGCAGACTCGCGGCCCACCGCCGAAAGGTAAGTAAGCAAAGCGGGGCAAGCGCTTCTCCAGCCCATCAAGCCAGCGCGAGGGCATAAAACGCAGGGGATCATCGAAGAAGCGCTCGTTTCGGTGCACGACAAAGGTGGGAATCATGACCTGATCGCCCTTCTCGACGTGCCAGGGGCCGACCCTCACATCGACGGCGGCCTCGCGCCCCACGATCCAGGCCGGCGGGTAGAGGCGCAATGCCTCCTGAGCGACGCCCTTGAGGTAGGGGAGGTCATTGGCCGCGTTGGCACCGAGAGCGCCGCCCCGGTGATCGAGCTCATCGTGGACGCGTTGTTGCGCGCCCGGGTGGTTGGCCAGCAGGTAGAGCGCGTAGGTGATCGCCAGTGCCGTGGTCTCATGGCCTGCCAGAAAGATCGTCATCGCCTCATCGCGAAGCTGACGATCGCTCATGGCATGGCCCTCATCATCGCGAGCCTGAATCAGGCGAAGCAAAAGGTCATCGCCCGGGCTCTGGTCCCGCTGACGCTCACGAATCAAATCCCCGAGCACGTCGTCGAGCGTCTCCACCGCTCGCTCATGAACCGGCTGCAGCGGGGGATCGACGTAAGTTTTGATAAAGCGCCACATCGTATGGACGCGCTCATGAAAAGCGTCCATCCCGTCTTCAACAGCTCGGCCGATACGGTCGATCTCGTGCTCCATCTCCAGATTGAAGAGGGTTTTGACCACGATACGCAGCGTCAACTCCATACTGTCGTGATGGAACTTGCGGTCGGCCTGATCGCCCCACGTCTCGATCATCGCACGCGTAAGGCGCACCATCGCCTCGGCGTAGGCCTGGATGTGACGACGTTGAAGCGTAGGCGCGGCGAGTTTTCGTTGCCGGCGCCAGAGCTCCCCGTCACTGGTGAGCAAGCCCTGGCCGACAAGATCATCGAGCTCGTGCGTGATCTGATCCTTGATGAAGTCACCGGCCTTTCGCAGCATCACCACTTCGATGAGTTCCGGATCGCCGAACTGCCACATGGTGTTGCCGGCGAAACGAAAGCGAGAGACGTCGCCGAAGCGCTCCTGAAGCCCCTCGATCATCGGAATGGGACCGCGAGCAAAATCTCGCAACGTCAGGGCCAACGTCAGTCCACTGGGGCCAGGAACCTGAAGAGCAGAGCGATCAGGGGGAGAGGACATGGCATCACTCGGGGGTCAGCGCAGGCGAGATGGGCCCACTGCGAGAAGTTCAAAGCGTAAGCCAAGATTCGCACAGCGGGCTCTACGGTCAAGCCCTGCCCGCTACCCCTTATCCCCCTAACGCGCTTGAAACATCGCCTCGACCGAGGCCCGTTCGCCATCCGTCGCGCTTCCGGCGACCTGAACCGGCGGTGGATTCACAGCGCTCGCCGGCGCCGATGCCGGCCAGAGCGAAAGCGCCAGCGCACCGATTAAAAAGATCATCAACCCCAGAGCAGCCAGCTGGGGCTGGGGCTGCACTTCGATCGTCTCCCCCTGCATACACACTCCCTGTGCACATGCGCCCCACCCGGCCCTGCTGGCCAATCGATGCCGCGCATGAAGATGTCATCCCTGAGACTACCTTTAAACATAATCACGACACCGCCCACCACGGAGCCAGCGTTGACAGACCTCTACCTGGGCCCGGGCTGCCGCGCTGTGCTCCCCGGCGATGCCGCACAGCTCGATGCGCAGATCTGGATGCGCCCTTCACCGATCTGGGAGCACCGACTGATTCATGTCCGAGACTGGCGCGCGGTGATCGTGGGAGAGCGCTGCGCGCTTGAGGCCTGCTGGGACGATGTCATGGCAGCGCTTGGACGGGGCCACACCAACGCTCTCGCGAACATCCCGGGGGTACACAGCGGGATCTTCTGGCATGAGGGTGCGCACGCATCGATCTGGTGGCGCGATCGTTTCGGGCGCATTCCCTGGCAACATCGCACCCGGCCGGCCCTTGCAGCCAGCACCGATCCCGAGGTCATCGGAGCGCTGAGTCGTAGGGATGAGCTAAACCCGCTGCGAGTAAGTGACTTCCTGGCCGGCGGGCATGCCAACGATCGCGCAGATTTCGCGCTGAACGTTGAGCGCCTCCGTCCCGGAGAAGTTGCCCGGATCAGAAGTCATGGCGCCATCGCGCTGGGCAGCTGGTGGCGCGCGCGCGCCGATGCGCTGGCGAGCGCGCCACCCTCGCCGCAACGCCGTGCGGAGGTGGCCAGCATGCTGCACAGGCACCTTGAGCGCGGTGCTCGCGTGCTCTCAGAGCCCGGCAGCTGGCTTGCACTCAGCGGTGGGCTGGACTCTGCCACCCTGCTGGGCTTAAGCCCGCACCCATCGAGAACCCGTACTCTGACCCTGGATCTTGACCCGGGGGAGCGCCAGCGCGCCGGGGCGCTCGCCAGGTCCCTGGGTGCGCGCTGGGAGCCAATTTCCATTGAAGCTCGCTGGCCCCTTCGACACCCCTCCCATCACCTGAGCGCGGCCGGCTGGGGGCCGCATGCCCACCCCGACCTCGGGTGGTTCTTCGAGGCGCTCTGCGAACTTCGCGCGCGGCTTGATGAGCCTCTCTCCACCCTGGTCACAGGCCACGGCGCCGACGATGCCCTGTGGATCCCGCCTCGGGTCTGGCTCAGTGACCGCGTTGAGCACCGTGCCACCGTTGATCTTCTCGACGCCGCCCGTCACCTCGGTGCGGCCCCCCTGGCCGGCGCCGCCCTGGGGGCGCTCACCGACCGCCTGGGGCTACGCGCGTACCGCGAGCACTACCGCCCCATCGCCCCTGTCTCACCGTCCTGGCTTCGCGCCCTGCCCTACGCCTCCCCGGCGACTCTCGAACCGGTCGCACTCAGGTTTTCGCGCTTTCGAGCCGCCCGACTGCATACCTGGAACTGGGAGATGATCATGCGCAGCCTGGCCCGCATCGCTCGCCAGGCCAACCTGCGCCTGCTGACTCCTTTCCTTGATGCCCGGGTATGGGACTTATCTTTAGAACTAACCCCTGCCGAGTTGGTCGAGGGGGGACGCCAGAAAGCACCGCTTCGCCGCCTCGGTCAACGCCTGCCCACGCAGGTTAGGCGGCGTCCAAAACGCGGAAGTTTCGACGTGCTCGTCGAGCGCGGGCTGGCCGATAAGGAGCTCAACCGTGCGCTGCGTCTGATGGTCGACTCGCAGCTCGCCAGACACCGGATGATCGATGAAGCCAACTTCCACAACGCCCTGGCCGACTATCTGGCGCGACCCGTCCCGGGACCGCCCTGGCGCGGATCCTGGGAGATCTGGCGAACTCTGGCAGCCGAACTCTGGCTTCAAAACCACCGCCGGTGGGTCGCAGCCAATTCCACCTGATGCTTCTCTGTTGGAGGTTCATATGTGTACGCATCAACCTCGCCATCGCATCAACCGCCGCGCGCTGTCGACACCACGCGCCCAGACCAACCTGCCCGATGCTTCGAGCTACCGGCCGCCACGCGTCGAGCCGCTTGGGCCACTTAAAGCGCTGATTCGAGGTGCCACCTCCAAGGGCGTCGACGCCACCGGTGGCGTCGATTTGGATATGCCCTACCCCGGCTGACAGCCCCTTCTATGCCCCTCCACGCCAGCCGACCACGGGCAACTCACGAAGCGGGGAGCTGTAGAACTCCAACAGTTCCCCCTTCTGCTTGCCGAAGACCCGTAGATAGCGCTCAACCTCGACGCTGTTGAGCTTCGTCATCAACGCGTGCAGGTAACGCACCGGATCCTCGACCTGGTCCGGCGCCACCAGAAAGGTGCAGTCGCTGGAAACCACCGCACCGCTTAAATCGAGCGCAAAGCAGGGGCATTTTGCTCGCCGGGGCACAACCAGCTTCGGCGCCTGCATCGCACCGACATCGCGTGGCCAGTGCAGGCGATACCAGGGCATCTTGCCGGTGCGAACCTCACGGCGCGCCTCAAGAATCGGCCGAAACGGGCCCAGAACCTCCCCCACCGCAGAGCGATGCGCCGCATCCACCTCGCCGTCCAGATAGAGCATCCAGGCGTGCACCTCATCGCCCTCATAGATGCGCCCCGCTTCCAACCTTCCCGAGCGCAATACAGGCCGCGCATAGGCCAGGAGCGGCTCCCAGTTTCGCGGCAGAGTGTCACCCTCACTCAAAAAAATCGGTGCCCCGACCTCCCAGCCCTCCTGATCTCCGTAGGTGGTGATGTGACGTCGCGTCACCCGGTCAGCGCCGCTGACCACCCCCTGAAAGTCGCGTACAAGCTCCCCCAACGGTCGGCCCACCTCACGCTGCAGCTCTCCCCAGCGCAAGTCCTCATCGACGGCTCGAGGGTTCCAACGCTTCCCACAAAGTGTCCGAGGATGCACCTTCTCCCATGCCGCCGCCCCGCCATCCGACGCCCCCCGAGTCGACCGCGCCGCGCGCCAGCGCGGCTCTCGCAGAGCCGGGCCGCGGCGAAAGACCGCGAGCAGAACATCCTGGCCCGGGGCGGCATCGAATACAGTCTGGGTTCGCAACCACTCGAAGCGCTCCATGGAGCCGCGTTCTCCCAGCCAGTCTCGCAGCAAAGCAGCCCCGTCGGCCTGCAGCCAGTGCGGCGGCGTCAACCACGCACACTGGCCTCCGGTGGCCGTCATCTCTACCGATCGCGCCAGAAAGTAATAGAGAAGGTCGGCCCGCACCCCGCGCACGTCTTCAAAGCGTGGATGCGCCCGAAGCACCTCGGCGAGCACCTCGCCATGCCCCTTCTCAGGCACATAGGGCGGATTCATCACGACCGCCGCAACCTCCCCCTCAATACCTTCGGGCAAGGGCATCAGACCATCGCCGACCAGAATTCGCACGCCTTTATAAGCCCGGTCACGGCGGGCATCGAGAAGTCGCAGCGCGGCGACTCGCGCCAGCGCCGGGTCCCGCTCCACTCCCACCAGCGCCCGCCCGGGCCAGCGCCGGTCTGCGGCGAGCAACAAGGCTCCGGCGCCACACGCCGGATCGACGATGGGCCCGGGCGTGGCAAGCTCATCAACAAGACCGATCAGTTGCTGCGCCACAGGATCCGGCGTAAAGTGAACGCCGTACGAGCGCCGCTCCTTGTCGCTTAGATACCCATCCCACGCCCCACCTTCCCTTCCGTTCCGCTCCGCCCCCCCACGCCTGCCCTTCGTCTCGACGATCGCGCGCAGCCCCCTTGTCTCATCCCCTTCCACCGCCCCCTCAATCGCATCGATCACCTCGCCAACAGCCGCGCCCCATCGCACCGCCGTCGCGCGCACTTCTGCGGCCAGCGCCAACCACAGCCGAGACGGGTTCTCCGACGCACTCCCCTCGCTGACTTTTTTCTCCCCTTTCACGGCTCGTCCTTGCCTCGACGCTCTTCACTTTCCTATGCTGCGGAAGAGCCTGTTAACGGCCTCTCTGGCAGCTCAGGCCCGCTTGATCCGGGCCACGGCACCTCTCAGCCACCACACACGCTATGACCACGCTCTCCCTCTCGACACCGGGCACTCGCCTGGCCGACCGCTACGAACTCACCGAAGCTATCGGCGAAGGCGGTTTCGGCATGGTCTACCGCGCCCGTCAGCTCAATGTCGACCGAGACGTCGCCATTAAGATCCTCCCGCCACGCTTTGCGTCCGTCGACGACGTCGTCGAACGCTTTCGACGCGAGGCCCGCCTGGCAAGCCGACTTCAGCACCCCAACACCATCACAATCCACGACTACGGCCAGCAGGACGATCTGTTCTTCATCGTGATGGAGCTCCTGCGCGGCCGTGACCTGGCAGACCACCTCGATGCGTCCTCCCCTCTCGAACTCCAAGAGGCCCTGCACATCGCCCGGCAGACCCTGGGTAGCCTTCAGGATGCCCATGATCAGGGCATCGTCCACCGCGACCTCAAACCCGAAAACATCTTCCTGACGCAGATCGGCGATGACCCTAACTTCGTCAAAGTCCTCGATTTTGGCATCGCGAAGATGGCACAGGGCGGGCTTGAAGGGGGCTCCGAACCCGGCGGGCGCAAGCTGACGATGAGCGGGTCCACCGTGGGAACCCCTCCCTACATGTCGCCCGAGCAGGCCGCCGGCGAAGAGGTCGATCCGCAGACCGATATTTACGCGCTCGGGATCATCCTTTTTGAGATGCTTAACGGACACCCGCCCTTTAGCGATCCCAACCCCGTCAAAGTGATGCGCGCTCACCTCTTTGAGCCGCTCCCCGCCTTCACCAACATAAAACTTCGCAACAGCCGCATGGAGTCCATCGTCCGACGGGCGCTGGAGAAAGATCGCGCGCACCGCTTCCAGAACACCGCAGAGCTCCTCGACGCCCTCGCCCGGCCCAACCTCAGCGAACGGTCGCTGGGCTTTGCCCCCCTCGCCGGCCAGAGTGATGTCGGAGCAACCCACCCCTCGCGTGCCACCGCGACCAAAACCCGGGCTGAAGACGCGGTTCCCTTTGAGGATGTGCGCCGCCACCCCGTGGAGGAGCCTCCTCCGGGGTTCACCCGGGGAGCAAGCTCTTCAAGTTCATCGATCATCACGGTGTTGGAGCCTCCCGCGCCTCGTGAAGACGTGATCGTACTCACCCGCCGTAAAGAACACGCCACCCCGACTGCGACAGGCTCACGCCAGCCCACGCCCGAGCCTCATACCGCTCCCGAGACACCAGGCAACGCCCAACCTACCCGGGCCCCCTCAAGCTCGCCAGATGATGTATGGACCTGGGCGGATGACGCCACCCCCGACGCCAGCGGCTCCCAGCTGCTGGCCTCCCCCTACGAGCGTTCGCCACGAGGCGGAGCAGGCGCGAAGATCGCGCTGGCGCTCACGCTCATCGTCGTGCTGGTCACGCTCGTGATCCTTGGCGCCCTCGGCCGGCTCCCGCTCTAAAACCTCACGCCGCCAGGCCCCCCCTTAGCTCCCTGACGGCCACCGCTCAGATCAAGTTGAGCTGGTTACGCACCTTGATATGCGTCAACCTCGAGGTGATATCGGCCACGACCATATTGATGGCGATATCGTTCTTACCGCCGCGCGGGATAATCACGTCAGCGTAGCGCTTGCTCGGCTCCACAAAGCTGTAGTGCATCGGACGCACCGTCCGCTGATACTGCGAGATCACCGACTCCAGCGTGCGGCCGCGCTCGGCCACATCGCGCTCCAGTCGACGAATGAAACGGATATCATCGTCCGCGTCGACAAAGATCTTCACCTCAAGAAGATCGCGCACACGCGCGTCCGCAAGTACCAGAATCCCCTCAACGATCACGATCGGCGCGGGCTCAATCTCCACCACGTTTTCCGTACGCACCGACTCGGCAAAGCTGTACACAGGCTTCTTGACCGCCTGCCCCGCCGAGAGATCTTGCAGATGCTGAATAAAGAGTTCGGTATCAAACGCGTCGGGGTGATCGAAGTTGAACTTGCGACGCTCCTCTTTGGGCATCTCGCTCAAATCACGGTAATACGAGTCCATATCCAGGCAGATCACGTCCTCGTCGAACGCCTCCAGAATACGGCGCACCACCGTGGTCTTACCTGAACCGGTGCCCCCGGCGATTCCGACTAAAATAGGACTTGCACTGCTCACGCCTGACCTCGTTTGCCGCTTCTCGCGTTGAAGGTGGAGGCGCAAACAGGCTCAGGGCCGCTCCACCGTAACCTCGTAAGGCTCACAGGAAGAGCCTCCGCTTGCGCTGACGGCCAGATAGTAGAGCCCATGGGGCAAGTCAATCGATAACTCCTCATCGGCACCGGGACCGGCACGATTGACCTGTGCCACGCGCGCCCGCTCATCATCGAGAAGCTCAAAACGCACGTTAAGCCGATTGGCCTTCACGCGCACCCGAACAGCCTCCGTCTCAGGCGGCTGCCAGCCGAGCGAATCGGCCGTGGGAGCCGCCGCCCCGGGGTCCCCCTCAGGAATCGCACCGGGCTCGGTCGCTTCCGAAGCAGCTCGCTCCGCGGCGGCATCATCGTCGCTGCGTGCGCCCTCCTCAGGCTCCCTCACATGCTCTTTGTGCGGGTCCTCGGACTCACCAGCCCCCACCAGAAACGCGTAGTAATCGACGTCGCCCTCGGTCGATATAAAGCCGACCCGAGCTGCGTTCGCTACAAGGCGATCGGCCTCTTCCGGTGCATTGTTCGGCTCAATCTCCAGTCCCGGGGTCTTCGCCACATTGCGCAGGCGAAGCTCATAGTCATACGAGCGGTTCACGAGACTGAAGTTGGATTCGGCCGCCCGCACCTCCACATCATACGCCCCCGGACCGAGCACGTGATTGCAGACCGTCAGCGACTCACGAGGCTCCTGAGCCTCCAGCGAGAACTCCCGCTCTCCGGTCTCCACATCGGGAATCCAGCGCAACGCGAGGCGATGATCCTCTTTTAGAGGATTGACGTTGAGCTGCGCCACAACCTCCGGGGCCTCCTTCTCCGGTACCGCCGCCCAGGGATCGCTCTCCTCCCCCTGCACAGCCTCATCCCCGGCCACGGGCGCGCTCTCATCGAGCACGTACTCGACCTCTTCCGCCTCGGGAGGAGTGATCATAAAACGGTAACGATCCACATCCCCCGGTGCATGCAGGTACGCGCGAACGACGTTCTCAAAATCAATAACCTGCGCGCCCCCAGCGTTATCGTTTGGCTCGCGCTCCACGACAAACTCAGGCTCAGGCGGGTGCTCAATCACCCTGAGCCGGTAGCCGCGCTGACGGTCATACGCCTCTCCGGCGGTAAGCACGAACCACAGGCCCTGCGCGCCACTGGCCAGCGCGATGTTGGGGATAATCGCAGGCCGATCTTCGGCCACCACCAACTCCAGGAGCGCCGCCTCAAGCTCCGGCGCCCCGTAAATCCGCAATGTCTGAGACATCCCGGCCACCGAGCTGACCTCCAGGCTGTACACCTTGCCAGGGTCGAGGTCATCGGTCTTCACAAAGTAAATATCGCGGTCTTGAGGCCGGTCATACACGCCCTGAACCTCACCGGGCACCGAGAGCGGCGAGGCGATGTGAGCGAAGTCGTTTGGCTCCACCTCGACCGCGCCCGCACTCAAGCGTCGGCTCACGTCCACGCGGTAGTCCCCCGTCGTGCCGTCGGCGCCGCTGACAAAAAAGCGCCGCCCTTCGGCCGGCACCGACATCATCGGCACAGCCTCGACCTCGCCAGCTCCCGCCACCTGATAGAGCAGCTCCGGGAAGTCTCCCTGCCCCTCCACCTCCACATAGATCGCGGCATCGAGCGTCTCACCGACCGGGGTCACGCTCACATCGACCAGCCACGTCTCCCCGGTGGGGGGCTGTACGACAAACCAGTCCACGTCCTCGTCCGGCTCGATCGCTCCGTGGGTCGGACGCATATCGACGCCCAGCACAATCGCGGTGGCCTGCGCCGCGCTATCATTCGGCTCGGTCTCGCGAAGCTCGGTGGTCTGCTGACGTGCCTCGGCCGGAATCACCCGCTCGTCTTCGCTCTTCCCCATCAGCGAGCGCACCTTGCTCTCTACATCACAGCCTGAGACGCCCAGCGCCAGACTTAGAATTGCTGCAGTATAGCGGTGGGCTCGCATCATCGTCCTCGTTGCCTCACCGGCCGACGCAGGGCCGGAGTAAGGAGATCGGGCTCACTTAGGGGTGAGCGGTGTTGTAACGGCGCACGAGCTCGTCGGTCAGGTTCATCCCGTCGGCCGCGTAGAGCACCGAAGACTCCGTGCGCTCCAGGATCAGCGTGTAGCTCTGCTCACGGGCGATCGTGCGGATGATCGCGCGCATCTTGTCGAAGATCCCCTTGGTCGCCTCGGCCTCTTGCCGCGCGAGCTCATTCTGAAGTTGCAGGTAGAGTTCCTGAAGCTCTTGCATCCGCCCCTGAAGGGCCATGACGCGCTCCTGGCGTGCTTCTTCCGAGAGCATCATCGCCTGCTGCTCAAGCTCCTGACGCATCTGCAGAACTTCATTCTGCTTGGCATCCAGGCGCTGCTGACGCTGCTGAAACTCGCGCTCCAGGCGCGCTTTCACGCGCTTGCCTTCCTCAATGGAGTTGAGCGCCTCTTGCATATCGACATAGCCGATCTTCACGTCCTGGGCGCTGGCCGTCGACAAACCTCCGAGGATCACCGCAGCGGCCATCATCAACGCCACCATCAGGCGGCTCATCGACTTACTCAGTTGCATGTTACTCATGACGTCTCCCTTCATCCTGGTCACCAGGCGACCCTTCGCGGGGAACCCCCGCCGGGCCGTCTCAACTTAAAATGCGTTCTGAATGCTGAAATCAAATACCAGCGGCTTCTCGCCAGACAGACGCTCCAGCGGAACACCCCATTCAAAGCGAAGCGGTCCAATCGGGCTGAACCAGCGCACCCCGAAGCCCACCGTCGTGCGCAACGCATCGGCGTAACGGTTGGCGTCATCGCTCATCAGGTCGAGCTTGAGGGTGAAAGGAGTGCCGTCGTCAAATGCATTCCCAACGTCCGTGAAGACCACCCCGGTCACGTTGCCCGCAGCGATGATCGGAAACTCCACTTCGGCCGTCAGCACCAGGCGCTTGTTACCACCGTAATGAAACTCACTGAGCCCACCTGAAGGGTCGTCACTCGATCCCGGCACACGACGACTCGGCCCCAGCGTGTAGCGGTCAAAACCGCGGATGGTGTCGGGCCCGCCCGCAAAATAACGCTCGAAGATCGGCACCGGACGATCGGGCGAGGTGCTGGTCACAAAGCCCAGATTTCCGTTGAGGCGCAGCACCATGTTCCAGAAGAGCGGGAAGTAGAAGCGCGCATCCAGATCATACTTGATGAACTCATTCTCACTGGCGGTCAGCGTGCCGTCCGCAACCTCCACGCGCGCCGAATGGTACATCCCTCGCTTGGGGAAGATGCGGTTATCGCGCGTATCCAGATATGCTCCCAGACGCACGCTGCTGGTCAGACCGCCGGTGAACAAGGGCGACGCCGGCTGCACGTTGGTGCCCGAGTAGCCGCCGGGTTTCACCTGCACATCTTCGAGTTTGTAGGTCAGCGAAGTTGAAAGCGCATCGCCAATCTCCAACCCTAACAACTCACCCAGAGGATAGCCGAAGGTCAGGTTTCCGCCCGTCGAGACGCGCGAGAAGTCCTGGTAGAGGTAGTCGAAGTTATAAAGGTCGACCGCAAACTGCCAGCGAGTACCCAGCAACCAGGGCTCGGAGAAGCGCAGATTAAAGAGCCTCCGAATGCCCGAGGCTTGAATGCTCAACGCCAGCGACTGACCACGCCCCAGCAGGTTCTCCTGCGAGACCTGCCCCTGGAAGATGAAGCTCTCCTGGCTGGAGAGGCCCGCGCCAATCTGGAAGGTCCCGGTGGGACGTTCTTTGATCTCAATGCGCAGGTCCACCACATCCGGCGAGGACGTGGGCTGGCTGGTCACGGTGACCTGCTCAAAATACCCGAGGCGCTCCACACGCGCTCGCGACTGCTCGATCGCGCTGGCCGAATAAAGCTGCCCCTCCTCAATGACAAGCTCACGACGCACGACCTTATCACGCGTCTTAACATTGCCCACGACCTCAATGCGCCCGATGGAAACAAGAGGCCCCTGCGTCACGGTCAACGCCAGGTTTACCTTTGAGGGGTCCTCCTGCGTGGGAATCGGCTGCGGGACCACTCGGGCATTGGCATAACCTGCGTCCTGGTAGAAGCGCTGGATGCGCTGGATACCCGTCAGCATCTCGCCCCAGAGCATCACGTCGCCGGGCTCAAGGTCGATCATCGCACGAAGCTGATCTTCATCGGCGAGCAGGTCGCCCTGAATGGTCACCTCATTGAGGTAATGTTTGATCCCCTCATCGATACGAATGGTCAGGTAAAGGTCACGCTTATCACGAGAGAGTCGAATCGTCGGCTCATCGATCTGCACCTGCAGGTACCCCTGGTGGTAGTAATACACCACCAGGCGCGTCAGATCGTCCTGAAAGTCCTGCTCGCGGAAGTTGCCAAACTTGGTCAAAAACGACAGCCAGTGCCCCTCGCGGGTGGCCATAATGTTTTTGAGTTCATCGTCCTCAATGGCCGAGTTACCGAGCAGCGTTACGCGCTTGACGCGCACTTTGGAGTATTCGCGAATCTCAAAGGTTACCACGGCCAGATCGTCGCGGCCTTCTACGCCATCAATCTCGTAGTCGACCTCCGCCAGATAGTGGCCTTTCTCGCGGTAGAGCTCCTGGATGGCGGTCGCGCTGCGGTTGATATCGGCGAAGTTCGCGATGGAAAAGCGCTGCAGCTCCACCACCTCTTCGATATCTTCGGTGCTGAGTGCGTCGTTTCCACGGTAGCGGATCGCGTCGATCGCCGGCTTCTCGTCGACGATGAAGGTCACCACCACACCCTCACCGGTGGCGGTTGCATCAACCCGAACATCATCGAAGTAGCCGAGCGCAAAGATGCGCCGAATATCCTCGCTGACCTGTTCCCGAGAGAGCGCCATACCGGCGCGCAGACGCACCCGGTCGAGGATCGAGGCGGCCTCCACGCGGCGATTGCCCTGAACCCGCACCTCCGCGATATCCTGCCCCTCGGCGGCGGCCTCGCCGCTCGGCAGCTGCGCGCTCAGACGCGGTGCCACCGGTGCGCTGTCCAGAATCTCGGGGCGCTCAAGCTGCGGCATCCCCTGGGCGTGCAGCGCCGTCGGCATCCCGATCAGCCCCACAAGCGCGCCGAGCAACAGCGCAGCCCTTAGCTTTCCATCAACCATCACATCTGTTCCTGAGAGCATTTCAAAGTGGGCGCGCATCGTTACGCATGCGGCGTCGGTGCGGAAGAAGCGACGCCATCGGCACCGCCGGATGCGTCCGCCACCACGGCAACCTGGCGCGGGTCTCGGGGCGTCTGATCAATCAGCTCATCGGAGACACGCCCCTGAAGCCGTCCATCACCCGGGATCTGAGGGATGAGCTGCCCCTGGTCCACCAGAACACGAATGGGCATGGTCTCGGCCAGGTTCGGATCGTGGGTAACCACCACCACGGTGACGCCGGTGCTCTCATTGAGCTCACGCAAGACGGCGTGTATCCCAGCGCCGGTCTTAAGGTCAAGGTTGCCCGTGGGCTCGTCGGCCAGCAGGAGCCGGGGTTTCTTAAAGAGCGCCCGCGCAATGGCCACACGCTGCTGCTCCCCACCGGAGAGCTCGCCGGGCTGATGCTGCACACGATCTTTAAGCCCGACCTTCTCCAACAGCTCCATCGCCCGCGCTTCGGCCTCACCCTTGCGCATCCGCCCGATAAGTCCGGGCATCATCACATTCTCCAGCGCCGTGAACTCGGGCAGCAGGTGATGAAACTGAAACACAAAGCCGACTTGCTCGTTGCGAAAACGCGCAAGCCCGCTGGAGCTGCGCGCGAACACGTCCTCCCCGTCAAAAAGCATCGTCCCGGTGGTCGGGGCATCAAGCGTGCCCAGGAGCTGCAGAAGCGTGCTCTTGCCCGCGCCACTCGGACCCATAATCGCGACCTGATCGCCCGGGAAAATCCGAAAGTTCAGGTCCCGGAGCACGTCAAGCTGCTGGCCGCGGTGCTCAAAGCGACGGCTGATGCTCTTCAGCTCGATCAGCGGTGTGGTGGTCGTCGTCTCAGTCATAACGAAGCCCCTCTACCGGTCGCATCTTCGCGGCCTGGTACGATGGATACAATGTGGCCAGAAAGCTGATCAGGATGGTGCTCAACACCACCGCCACAACCTCCAGGCGATCGACCTCAACCGGAAGGGTCGAGATATAATAAACCTCGGAGTCCAGCGGCAGCCCCACGGTCTGGAGCAGGTAACAGATCAAGAGCCCCATCCCCAGGCCAGCCGCCGCGCCCACCGCTCCGATCACCACCCCCTGGTACATGAAAATCCTCATGATCCCGCCGTCACTGGCCCCCATCGACTTGAGGATGGCGATCTCGCGGGCCTTCTCGATGACGATCATGATCAGCATCGCCACGATGCTGAAACTCGCGACCAGGATGATGAAGATCAGCACGAGGAACATCGCGATCTTCTCGAGCTTGAGCGCAAAAAAGAGGCTGCTGTTCATCTGCTGCCAGTCCATCACACGAAGCTCGGGCGAAAACACCTCGCGCAGACGCTCACCGACCGCCAGGACCTCCTCAACATCAGCGGTGCGAAGCTCCACACCGGTGGCCCCCTCAAAATCGAGCAGGCGCGCGGCATCAGCGAGCGAGGTGAACGCCGCGTTGGCGTCGTACTCGTACATCCCGCTGTAGAAGACCCCCACGATGCGGAAGGGCCGACTGCGTGGGATGGGCCCCGAAGGCCCCATCTCACCACGCGGCGTGACCACATTGACCTCATCGCCCAGACGCACCTGAAGCGAGGTCGCAAGCTCCGTACCTATGATCAACCCCGGAAGACGCCCCTCATCCCGCGAGGCATCATCGAAGAGGCCCGGCATCCCTTCATCGTTCTCCGCCCCCTCCTCTCCCGGCAAAGGCGGCAACTCCCAGTCTTCGGCTCCGCTGTCATCGAAAAGCGGGGGCATAAAGCCCTCCCCTGCGACCTCGTCCTGCGGCGCTTCATCACTGAGGTTGTCCAGGTCAATGAGCGGAGGCAACGCATCATCGGGCGCAGGCATGAAGTCATCGCTGATGCCCGTGGCGCCCCGCTTTTCATCGATGCTATCGCGCAGCTCCTTGGTCTCTTTATCGAGACGGTCGAGCAGAACCTCCAGCTCTTCGTCGCGCTCCTTCTCAATGCGCTCCATCATCGCACGGGAATCGCGCAGGTTTGCGAGTTCCCCCTTCTCCAACGTCTCCAGAAGGTCGGTGACCGTGCCCACCCGATCGACGTCAATGCCGCGAAGCACCACGCCGCTTAAGTTCGTCGGCGAGGAGACCATCACCTCGCTCTCGACGAACGGTGAGGCTCCCACAACGCCCTCAACCTCCAGAGCACGGTCGGCCACTGCGTTGGCGTCATCAAGCGGGCCGAAATCCGGCTGCTGAATGACCACGTGGGCCTTCGCCCCCACAATTTTACTGGTGAGGTCGGCGCGAAAGCCGCCCATCACACTGAGCACGACGATCAGCGCCGTCACGCCCAACGCCACACCGCTGACCGCGATCAGAGTAATGATCGAGACGACGCGGCTGCGCTGTTTGGCCATCAGATAACGACGGCCGACGAAGCTTTCATAAGACATCAGCATCCCGTTGCGGGCATCGACGAGGAGAGCACACCCGAGCGGCTCCAACCGGAGCGCAGCCGCGTTGATTCCGCGGCTGCGCCCGGGCACTTCTTATGCTTCGGCCCCTTCATCACCCTCGGACTGCCCGCCCGCTTTCAGCAGGTACGCCTCCACAAAGGGATCGAGCCCGCCATCAAGCACCCTGTCGACGTTGCCCTCGGTGTAGCCGGTGCGAACATCTTTGATCTGCTTGTAGGGGTGCAGCACATAGGAGCGAATCTGGCTACCGAAGGCCACATCCTTCTGCTCAGCGTGCTCATCGGCGGCCTTATCGCGACGCTCCTGCATCTCACGCTCATAGAGCCTGGCGCGAAGCATCTTCATCGCGGTAGCACGGTTTTTGTGCTGCGAGCGCTCATTCTGACACGCCACGACAATGCCGGTGGGAATGTGCGTAAAACGCACCGCCGAGTCGGTTCGGTTAACGTGCTGACCGCCCGCACCGGAGGCACGGTAGGTGTCGATGCGCAGATCGCTATCGTTAATCTCGATCTCAATGTCGTCATCGATCTCCGGGGCAACCGAGACCGCCGCAAAGCTCGTATGTCGACGTTTCGCGCTGTCGAAGGGGCTGATGCGCACCAGGCGGTGCACACCGGCCTCGGCCTTCAGATGACCGAAGGCAAAATCACCCGTGACGTGCAGGTCGGCGCTCTTGATACCGGCCTCATCGCCAGCCTGCTGGTCGGTGACTTCCACCTGCCAGCCTTTCTGCTCGACGTAGCGCAGGTACATCCGCAAGAGGATCGAGGCCCAGTCCTGGCTCTCGGTTCCCCCGGCTCCGGCGTTGATCGAAACAAAGGCGTTGTGGTCGTCGTGCTCACCGCTGAGCATCCGGCGCGTCTCCAGAGTCTGAACCGCGCTTCGCGTTTCGGTGATCAGCTCACCGGCATCCGCCAGGGTCTGCGGATCACCGTCGGCCTCAGCCGCAAGCTCCAGGTAGAGCTCCGCCTCATCCAGACGTTCGAGCTGCGTCTCATAGCGCTCGATCACATCAACCAGCTCCCCGCGCTCCTTCATCGTCGTCTGAGCGCGCTCGGCATCGTTCCAGAACTCCGGGTCCTGGCTTATCGCATCGAGTTCTTCGATCCTGGCTTTCTTTTGAGCCAGGTCAAAGATACCTCCCGAGCTCAACCAGCCGTTGACGAAGATCGCTGATACTGGATCGGATCTCTTCACGGGTCATGGCATGACCTCCATATCGCCACGCGCAGTGCGCGTGGGTAGGTGTGTTATCAAAAGGGGCGCATCGCCCGAAAATTCGCCACCTTCGGCGGCCGGGCGGTTGTAGCGCGCGGGCTTTCGACCTGTCAATCAGGCGTCCCATGCCTCGGGACATTCCGTCCAAGAACAACGCTTCACCCGACGTTCATCCCCGCAAAACGCACGAGCGCCGCCTGCGCTCCGGGCGCAGGCGGCGCTCGCTGGTGCATCGCTTCGCGATACATCCATGCAGCTCCGAGCTTACTTGCCGAAGATCGACGCTCCCGGGTAGCTCGCCGTCGCACCGAGCTGCTCCTCGATGCGGATGAGCTCGTTGTACTTGGCGACCCTGTCCGAGCGCGAAAGGCTCCCGGTCTTGATCTGCCCGCTGGCCGTAGCCACCGCGAGGTGCGCGATGGTGGTATCTTCGGTCTCACCGGAGCGGTGGCTGATCACGGCGGTGTAGCCGTTGCGATGCGCAAGCTCCACCGCATCAAGCGTCTCGCTGAGCGTGCCGATCTGATTGACCTTGATCAGAATCGAGTTCCCCACGCCCTGCTCAATGCCGCGCGCAAGCGTCTGGGTGTTGGTCACAAAAAGATCATCGCCGACCAGCTGCACCTTCTTGCCCAGACGATCGGTAAGCGCCTTCCAACCCGCCCAGTCATTCTCATCGAGACCGTCTTCGATGCTGACGATGGGATAGGCGCTGACGAGTTCCTCGTAGAAGTCGATCATCTTCGCCACATCGAGCTCCCGCCCCTCCCCGGCGAGCTTGTAAGTCTTGGAGCTCTTGTCGAAAAACTCGCTGGCAGCGCAGTCCAGCGCCAGCACCACGTCTTCGCCCGCTTTGTAGCCAGCTTTCTCGATGGCTTCCATGATACGATCGAGCGCCTCGCGGTTGCTCTTGAGGTTGGGGGCAAACCCTCCCTCATCGCCCACCGAGGTCGAATAGCCCTGCCCCTTGAGCACGCTCTTGAGCGCATGGAAAATCTCCGCACCGCAACGTACCGCCTCGGTCAACGAGCCGGCCCCCACGGGCATGACCATAAACTCCTGAATATCAACGCTGTTATCCGCATGGGAGCCACCGTTGATGATGTTCATCATCGGCACCGGCATCACCGTGGCCTTCAGACCACCGATGTAGCGATACAGAGGCAACCCCAGCGCGTCGGAGGCGGCGTAGGCCGAGGCCAGACTCACCGCCAGCAGGGCGTTGGCTCCCAGGCGGCTTTTGTTTTCAGTGCCATCCAGACCGAGCAAAATATCGTCGATGCGTCGCTGGTTCGCGCTGTCTTCCCCGATGAGTTCCGGGGCGATCTCGTCGTGGATGTTTTCCACCGCCTGCTGAACCCCCTTACCCAGGTAGCGATCCTGGTCGCCATCACGAAGCTCAATGGCCTCGTGCTCGCCAGTCGACGCACCACTGGGCACCGCGGCGCGCCCCATCGCTCCGCTTTCCAGATAGACGTCGCACTCCACCGTGGGGTTTCCGCGGCTGTCGAGAATTTCACGGGCTACGATATCCACAATATCAGTCATGTCGTTCCTCAGTCTCCAAGTTGTACGTCGGGATAGCCCCGCCTGCGGAGCCCCCCTCATCACTCTCAAGATAGGTCGTCGTCTTCGAAGTTTCGGGGGTGGCCTCGTGCCGCGCGGCACTTTCTTCGCCGGGCTGCTCCCGGGCGCTGACCAGATGAATCGCCGCGTTGAAAAACTTCTGGCGCGGTCCTCGCGCGTAGAGGCCAACCTGTCCACCCTCCCCATCACAGACAAGAACCGCCTGAAAGGGAAGATTGAAATAGGTGAGATGCTCCCGCGCCGCGTCTTCCGTAAGTAGCGCGTCGCTTCCAGGCTCCGACCAGAACATCCCGACCACGTGCCTGCGGGGGCTCCCTGGCTCCTCCCGTCGGACCAAGGCCGCCAGTTGCTCGGTGACGCCTCGCTTCAACGCATCGCCACCGTCGCCCTTCTCCCAGAGGTACACCAGCCCCTCAAAGGCCGTCACCTCGACAAAAGCACCGTTACCATCCAACGCGAAATGGCCGAGCAAAATAGCCACCGCACGTTGCTCTCGATAGCGCGCCGCTTTGGTCAGCTCTGCGAGCACATCGGCGTAAATGTAGTAGCGAACCGGCTGCTCGCCATCCTCACCAAAGACAGCCACACGGACGGCGTCGCCGGAGGTTGGAGGCTCAGCAAAGAGCGCCTTTAAGACCTGTCGCTCCAGCTGCGCAAAACGCCTCTCAGGAAGATCCATCTCACTCGGATTAGCCACGCGGATTCACCGCCCGCTGCGAGAGCTGACTGACCCGATCGGCCGCATCTACCTCGTCTTTACGCAGATTGACGTCCCAGGCGATCGTCTGCTCGTTTCCATCCAGGTTGTAGACGTACTTGATGCGGTAGACGCCCTCGCCACGCACCTCCGGCATCCAGCGGCATTTGCGCTCTTCCTTACACGTCTCAAACGCCTCCGCAGTGTCCGCCTGCGCAGTCAGCATCCACTCGAGCGTCTCGATCAGGTCCGACTGATCGAGCAGGGTCGCCAGCGCCTTGCATCCATCGCGGTGGCGGGGCTGACCACACTGGGTACGCGCTGGCCCAAGCCAGCGGTTGGAGGCGACTCGCTGCTTCGGATCGTAGGTGCCCGGCATGATGCTGACGCGGTCCGTAGGCTCAAACTCCTCGCCCACCCGCATGATCTGGGCCGCCTGAAGATTGACCGCGCGAAGAGCCCGCTTATCGAAGTCGAATTCGAACTCTGCGTAGGTCTGCTCTCCGCCCTCCGTCCACTGAAAGTAGGCGCGAAAGAGGTTGTCGCGATCGTGGTCGATGGTCCATCCGAGCACGGTATCTCCCTCGCCAGAGCTCTCCCGCTGATCGAAGTAGAGCAGCAGCGCGCCGCCCAGATTAATCCCGGCCGGGAAACGGTGGTTGGTCATCGCCGAGACGACCTGCGCGGCCTTGTCGTAGTACTTCGAGCCCTCGCCCTTTTCGGGGTCGCTGGCGACCTGCGCGAGTACGTTCTTCGGCACCACTTTCTGCGTTTTCAGATCCACAAGCCAGGCCGGTCCGATGCGGATGTTGGCGTCCTGAAAGGCGTAGCGCACCAGAAAAAACGAAGGTCCGAACTTCGTCTCGCCCCACCACTGCGCCTGCCAGCCCGCGGGCTCAGCGCCGGTGATTTTAAGTTTTTCTTTCACAAAGCTATCGCTGGCGACGAGCTTGCCGACCGTGTCCGCGACCTCTTCACCATCTTCGCCGGGCTCCACGCCTTTCACACGTGAGCGCTGCACCAGCGCAATCGCGGCCTCTCCCTGGTCAGCCCAGGGATTCTTTCGCTCCCTGACCTCGCGCTGCTCGGCCACAGCCTGCTCGACGATCACCGTCTCGGCATCCCCCGTCAGCGCGACGACCATAAGCCCGCCAACCACGAGGATCAGCGCGATGACCACCCCCAATACGATCTGAAGAATTGTGCGTGTATCCATACAATGGCGCCGTCGTGGAGTTGGTGTTAGAGCGCGTGGCTCGCGCCTTGGGTCCCGCCTGAACAGCGGATGGATTCGTTCAAACCCTTAACTCTCGTCGTCATCAACCAGGCCCATCAGCTCGGGTGAAATCATCACCTTGGCTTCTGGAGTCGGCTCGGACTTACGTCGTGATGGCGTACTACGTACCTCGACCTCTCCGGCCAACGCTGAGGTGTTAGGCTCGGGTTGTGGTGCGGCCTCCTGAGGAACCTCCGAAGCAGGCACCTCGACCGCTGCGGCCAGCCCGGGCACCGGCGTTGTCCGGGTCTTCATACGCTGGCGCAGTCGCTCCTTCAAATCCAGAGCCGATTCGGCGCGCAACGAGCGTAGGCGAGCGAGGTCGGCATCGATATCGACGGTCTTTCCAAGATCATCGGCCGCATCAACGTCATCGCCACCGGGCTTCCAGGAGGGTTGAACCGGCTCCGGCGCATTCCCTTCCAATACCGGTCCCGTTGTCGCTTCGATCTCTGCCCGAGAGAGGGGGCGATCCAGCTGAATCGTCGCGCGAAGATCCTCCTCGGGCTCTCCTCTACGGGGAGCACCAAAGCTCACGGACCCTACGACGCCGGCGTCATCGTCGAGAGCGTCGTCGCCCTCCTCGTCAATGCCACCGATCACCCAGTCGTCCGACGCGTTGCGCTCCTGCACTTCGGGCGTTTCCCAGGGGCTAAGGGTAGTGTCACCATCGACACTCGCCCCCTGAAACGCCGCGCCCGCTGGCGATTCGTCATCGCGCATCGGAGAGAGACGAACGGTAGGCCGATGCGCCACTGCCTCGGGCGGAAGATCATCCCACGCATCGTTCGTGGGTTCATCCTCACTGGCCTCATCTCCCCAGCTGGCGTCGGAGCCGTCCCACTCCCCCAGAGATGCCGTCAGACGCCCGTCGTCCACGGGCAAACGGTCGTACTCCCGCGTCTCCTCGTCGTGCTCGGACACCGGGGATGCCTCGACGTCGTCGTCCATGACCTCGGCCGCTTCACTTCGTTCGACGATGCGCTTGATGTCGTCGGTGAACACAAGAGAGCCGGAGGGCGGCGTAAAATCAACGGCAGCATCGGGATCTTCACGCCACTGATCGGGGCTAAAGCGGTATTCAGCCGGTACCCCCTGAAGACGATCCGCAAAGACCTGCACGAAGTTCCAGAGCAGCTTGATGGCCAGCCCCGGCGCGCTGCGCAAGATCCCCATAAAATCATCGCGCGCGATTGCAAAGAGTGTGGTCGGCTCCAGCGCCTGCACCCGAAGGCGGTTATCACTGTCATCCTGGGCGTCAATGAGCGCCATCTCGCCAAAATGCTCCCCGGCGGTCAGCACGCTGATGCGTTGACCATCGAGATGCAACGAGACCGATCCCCGCAAAATCACAAAGAGGCTGTGGGTCACGTTCTCCGGCGACGTCACAATAGCCTCGGGCTGAACCTCGACGACCTCGCCAAGGCGCCGGATGTGTTCGAGCTCGTTGACCGCCAGATAGTGGAAGTACGGTGTGTTGCGCAACATCTCGAGCACCGGCGCAACATCACCCTGCTCTGCCTCAGCGTCGACCGCGTCCACCACGATCACGGTGATGTTGTCCTTTCCACCGCTCTCATTGGCGAAGTCGATGCAGCGCGTAATGATGTCCTCGAGAACTTCGCCCGAGGTCATATCAAGGACGTCGATCTCCTCCTCGAAGTAGCCACTGAGGCCATCGGAGCACATCATCATCCGGTCGCCCGCCTCAATACTGAAGTCAAAGGCGTCAACCTCCACGAATTCTCGAACGCCCACCGCACGCGTGACCGCATTGTTGTGCGGAAAGTCGCGCTCTTTGGTGTCGGGGGGCAGTTTGCCCTGACGGATCATCTCGTTGAGCAGGGAGTGATCCATGGTGATCTGCTCGACGCCCCCCTCGCGAACCCGGTAGAGGCGAGAATCGCCGACGTGGCCCACAAAACCGTGCGCGCCGCTGATAAGCAGCGCAGAGCAGGTCGTGCCCATGCCTCGCCGGCTGGGATCCTGCTGAGCCATCTCGAAGATACGCGCGTTAGCGCTTTTAACCGCCTGACGCAAAAGCTCGACGGTCGCCTGCTGAACCTGCGCATCATCCGGGGCTTCCTGAAGATGTCCCAGAAGGTCTCCGGCTCCGGCGATCACTTCACGCACCGTGCGCACGCACACCGCGCTGGCGACCTCGCCGGCGGCATGGCCTCCCATGCCGTCGCAGACCACGAAGAGTTGCAGACGCTTGTCGACCAGGAAGTTATCTTCGTTATGGTCGCGGACGCGCCCGGTGTCCGTAGCGGCCCAGAACCGCAATTCCATGGTGGCTCCTCAACTATGTCGCGCGGGGCGATCGATCGGGCGCATCATAACCCAAAGTTGTTGATTCATCATCAGGCCAGTTGGCTTTTTTGCCGCCAGGCGAGTTCACGCCGCAGCTCGACCCGATCGCAACACATAGCGAAGAAGTCGCGTGCTTTCGCTGCACCTTCACGTCCCGGAGGCGTGGCGCCCGGCAAGCTCCCGGGCAAAGTCGTCAAAAAAGGAGGTCGCGTCGTTGGGACCAGGCCCCGCCTCCGGATGGTACTGCACCGCGTGCACCGGAAGGTGACGGTGTGAGAACCCGGAGATTGTGTCATCGTTGATGTTCACGTGGGTGATCTCCAGCTCCTCGGGGAAACTCTCACGGCGAACCGCGTAGCCGTGGTTCTGACTGGTCATCGCCACGCTCTTATCACGCTGATTCTGAACCGGCTGATTTGGACCACGGTGCCCGAAACCCAGCTTGAACGTCTCGCCACCGAAGGCCTTGGCCAGAAGCTGATGCCCCAGACAGATGCCCATGGTCGGGTAGCGCTCGCTGAGCTCACGCACCCCGGCGATAAAGGGCTCCATTTTATCCGGATCCCCCGGCCCATTGGACCAGAGCACGCCATCGGGGCGCTGCGCCTCAACCGCGGCACGATCCGCATCACGCGGCATCAGCGTGACGCGCATGCCGCGGGCGAGCAGATGACGCAAAATGCTGAACTTCACCCCGAAGTCCATCACGACCACATGCGGGCCATCGCTGTGCTCCTGCTCCGCAGCATCTGCAGGTGTCAGCTTCAGGGGGCTTTGCCAGGCGTCTTCAGCGCTCACGCGAAGCGCGCGCGTTGTGGCAACTTCACTTACATAGTCGACGCTACCATAGCCCGGGTGCGCGGCGATAAGCTCCAGCGCGGCCGCGCTATCCTGCGCGGTGGCGTCGTGCACGATCGCTGCCAGCCCCACGCCGCCCTGCCGAAGCCTGCGCGTCAACTCACGGGTATCAACCTCACAGATGCCCACCACGCCGCGCTCAACAAGCCAGTCCTCAAAACCCTGCTCGCTTCGCTGATTGCTGGCGCGCCGTGAGAGCGAGCGCACGATGATGCCAGCGGCCTGCGTCCCCACCGACTCGTTGTCGAGCGCATTGACCCCGTAGTTGCCGATATGAGGCATCGTGTAGGTGATGAGCTGCCCGCGGTAAGACGGGTCGGTGGCGATCTCTTGATAGCCCGACATGCTGGTATTGAAGACCACCTCTCCCACCGTGGAACCGGGCGCACCAGCGCTCAGCCCTTCAAAACAGGTGCCGTCTTCCAGCACAAGAATCGCGGGGCTGCGCCCCGAGAGCGACGTTAATCTGGGTCGCGACTGCTTCAACTGCTGCTCCTTAGGCGTACTACGTTTGCCGTCCAAAATACGCTGCAATCACCGCCTGGCGCACCGCGACTCCGTAGGTCACTTGCTGCCAGATCAGGCTTTGGGGACTCTCGATAACCGGGTCGGCGAGTTCCACCCCCCGGATCACAGGACCAGGGTGCAGAATCACCGTCGACGGCGACATATACTGCTCAACGACCGTCGGGTCGATACCCCAATCCAGAGCGTAGCGGTGTGGGTCAACCACCGAGCTGCGCAGGCGCTCCTGCTGAACCCGAAGTACCACAACCGCATCCGCCCAACGCAGGGCCTCTTTGAGCGAGGTTGATACCTGCACCGGCCATCCGACAAGTTGTTCGTCGGTAGGAAGCAGCATCTTCGGTCCGGCGATCATCACCTCGGCCCCGAGCTCCGAGAAGATGTGCGCATCACTTCGCGCCACACGACTGTGCACGATGTCGCCGATGATCGCGATCTTCAGACCGCCAAGCTGCTGACCTGTTTTAAAGTGCCGGCGCAATGTCAGCGCGTCGAGCAGTCCCTGGGTGGGATGCTCCCCACTGCCATTGCCCGCATTGATCACCGGAATGCGTATCCGCTCACTGAGCACCTGGGGCAGATGGCGGTCATGATGTCGAACCACCAGCCCATCGACCCCCATCGCCGCCAGCGTTCGGCAGGTGTCCGCGGCAGACTCCCCTTTCTCAACGCTGCTTCCCTCGCCGTTGACCGTCACCGACCGCCCCCCCAGGCGCTGAATCGCCAGGTCGAAGCTCGCCCGGGTGCGCGTGCTCGGTTCCAGAAAGAGCAACGCAAAGGTACGTCCGCTCAGCAGCTGCGCAGATTCTGGTGGGGTGAAGACTCGCCCTTCCTCATCGAGGAAGCGCTCGGAAGCATCCAGAAGCGCGATCATCTGGTGGCTCGACAGGTCTTTTAGTCCAATCAAGTTCATCGTCGCTCCCGGCGTCTCGGGCTCCTCAGGATGTCACGGGCGGAGCCTCGCTATGGTCAAGACTATGCTCTACTCAATCGCCATCCCGAAACGATCCCAGCGTATGCCTGGCTCTCCGGTCTGCCCATCTTCCAGCGAGAGCCAGATGATCATGGCGCGGCCCTTGATGTTATCCAGCGGCACCTGCCCCCAGCAACGGCTGTCCGCGGAGTTGTCGCGGTTGTCGCCCATGGCAAAGAAGTGCCCTTCTGCAACGGTGATCGGGCCGAAGTCGTGACCCTCATCATAGCCCGGAGGACTATCTTCGCGGATCTGATGCGTCGCGTCCCCGAGCGTCTCCAGGTAGTAATACGCCGTACGACCGGAGCGATCGGGAACCGGACCACGTCGAATCGGCGTGCGATCCACGGCCTCCCCATTGACCAGAAGCTGCGCACCGCGCCCCTCCACGACATCGCCAGGCAGGCCAACGATGCGTTTGATGAAGTCCTTTTCATCGAAGTTGAGGATGCACTCGACGGCTTTTTCACCCTTGGCTGCGGCCTCCTCACGGCGTTTGCGCACATGCTCTCGCGCCTCCTCGGAGGGAAAGCGAAAGACCACCACCTCGCCACGCTGCGGCTCGGCAAAACGCATCAAAAACGTCGTCGTAAAGGGTACGCGAATCCCGTAGCGGATCTTGTTGACGAAGAGATGATCGCCTTTGAGAAGCGTGGGCTCCATCGAACCGCTGGGAATCTTAAACGCCTCGAAGAAAAAGGCCCTCAGCACCAGCGCGCACAAGATCGCCAGCCCCACCGTCTCGGCATACTCCTGCCAGGCGGGCTTGACGGAGATTCCGGCCAGATGCTCGTCGGCGAGTTGACGCACCGTCTGGCTGACCTCTTCGACATACTCCAGATCCTCGCGCTTCATACCTTGACGAAGCGCGTTCAGCTCTTCCTGAAGGCGATAGCGCGCCTCGTCGGGCAGCTTACGTGCACGGTCCAGACGCAGCTGAGTCTCGCGCACCAGCTCCTGGGCGTCGTCGATGATCTGCGCCTTATCGTTTTGCCTGCTCACCGAACCTTACCTCACGCTGGCTTAACCCTCATCGACGCGAAGAACCGCCAGGAAAGCCTCCTGGGGCAGTTCAACGTTGCCGACCTGCTTCATGCGCTTTTTGCCCTCTTTCTGCTTCTCGAGGAGCTTGCGCTTACGGCTGATATCTCCGCCGTAACACTTCGCGGTGACGTTTTTACGGAACGCCTTGACCGTCTCTCGGGCGATCACACGGTTACCGATCGCCGCCTGCAGCGCCACCTCAAACATCTGACGCGGGATGACCTCTTTGAGTTTCTTGGCCAACATTCGCCCGCGATTGTAGGCAAAGTCGCGGTGTACGATCACGCTGAGCGCGTCCACAGGCTCGCCGTTCACCATCAAGTCGAGCTTGACCATATCGCCCTTCTTAAAGCCGATCATCTCGTACTCAAAGCTGGCATAGCCCCGCGAAACCGACTTAAGACGGTCAAAGAAGTCAAAGACCACCTCACTCATCGGCATTTCGTACTTGAGGATAATACGGTTGGCCCCCGAGTAACGAAGGTCAGACTGCGTACCGCGCCGCTCCTCACACAGCCCGATGACCGGGCCCACATGCTCCGGCGGCACGTGGATGGTCGCCATGATGAAGGGCTCTTCGATGCGCTCGATGAACTGCGTCTCCGGCAAGTCGCTGGGGTTCTCCACCATCAGCGTCTCCCCCTCAGAGGTGATCACCTGGTAGACGACCGAAGGAGCCGTGGTGATAAGATCGAGATCAAACTCGCGCTCCAGGCGCTCCTGGATGATCTCCATGTGCAGAAGCCCCAGAAAGCCACAGCGGAAGCCGAAGCCCAGCGCCTGGCTGGTCTCCGGCTCGTAGGTGATTGAGGCGTCGTTGAGCACCAGCTTATCGAGCGCGTCGCGCAGCTCGTCGTAATCTTTGGAGTTGGTCGGGAAGATCCCGCAGAAGACCGTCGGCTTGACGTCTTTAAAACCCGGGAGCGCTTCGGCCGCGGGCCGTTTCGCATCGGTGATCGTGTCGCCGACCTTGGCCTGGTCGACTTCCTTAATCATCGCGATAACAAAACCGACCTCTCCCGGCCCCAGCCTGTCGACGGGAAGCGCCGTAGGGCTGTAGACACCGATCTGGGTGACTTCACTGCGCGCACCGGTGGCCATCCACATGATCTCCATGCCCGGGCGAAGCTCACCCTCGACGATTCGGATCATGTTGATGACGCCGCGGTAGGGATCAAACCAGCTGTCAAAGACCGATGCACGCAGCGGGGCCTGAGGGTCTCCCTGGGGAGGCGGGATCCGCTGAACGACGGCTTCGAGCGTCTCTTTGATGCCGATGCCGCTTTTCGCGCTGGCCAAAACGGCCTCGCTGGCATCAAGGCCGATGACATCCTCGATCTCCTCTTTGACCCGATCGGGATCGGCCGAGGGAAGATCGATTTTGTTGAGAACCGGTACGATCTCCAGATCATTATCGATGGCCAGATACACGTTGGCCACGGTCTGCGCCTCGACGCCCTGCGCGGCATCCACCACAAGGATCGCCCCCTCACAACACGCCAGACTGCGGGAGACCTCATAGTTGAAGTCAACATGCCCGGGGGTGTCGATGAGGTTGAGCAGATACTCCTCGCCATCATCGGCGGTGTAGTACAGGCGCACCGCCTGACTCTTGATCGTAATGCCGCGCTCACGCTCCAGGTCCATGTTATCGAGGAACTGGGCCTTCTTCTCGCGATCGCTGACGGCCTGGGTCTCATCAAGAATGCGGTCGGCCAGCGTCGACTTGCCGTGGTCGATGTGCGCGATGATGGAGAAGTTGCGGATTTTAGACTGGTCGATTGAACGCTTCGCCATGGACGCTCTTGGCCTTCTTCAAAAAGTGACACTGCTCTAACGGGTCGGAAGGAATCATCCTTCCCGACGTCAGCTCGCTGACGACCGACGCCAGCGCGCGCGGCTCCCGGGGCGGCTTCATAGCTCAGCGCGCGAGCCGAGGCAAGGTAAGCGGCCCGAGTCGCCGGTCTGGTTAACTTTGACACCGAAGCGCTAAACTTCCATGCTGCCCTGCGACATGTCGGAACCTTTTTAACGCCTGAACGTGGCTTTTTGGGCCACACAGCCTCCGATCTTCGCCTCCGGCTTCCTTAAAGATGAGTGATAATGACGATGACTCGAAATCTGCTGGCGTCCACACTCCTGGCGACATTGATGGCACTGGGCACTGCCGGCTGCGGCTCCGACGACTCCGCCGAGCGGGATATGGCCGAGCTGGGTGCGGCGAACTTCTCCCGCTCCCGAAACGACGAAGGCCAGATCGTCGAACGCTACGACTCGACCGGCGACGGCGTCGCCGACGTCCTCAAATACTTTGAAGAGAGTTCCGACCCGGAAGATCCCTCCCTGACCCGGCGTCGCCTGGTCAAGCTGGAGATCGATGCCAACGGCGATGGCAACATCAATGTGCGCCGGATCTTCAATGAGGCCAACACCGTGCGCTCCGAGGAGCTCGACGTGGATCTCGATGGCAAGGTCGACTCCATCCTCTACTTCGACGGCGGCAAACTTACCCGTAAAGAGCTTATCGAAGCCGAAAGTGGTCGCGTGGGCACCACGCGGCACTACTCTGATGGGACCCTCATCCGGGTCGAGAAGGATGAGAATGCCGATGAGCGCATCGACTACTGGGAGTTCTACGAGGAGGGCGTCCTGACCCGAGTGGGGCGAGATACCGATGGCGATGGGCAGGCCGACACCTGGCAGGCTCGCTGAAGCCGTCCATCATCAGGCATGAAACCCCCAACGGGGCCGCAGTGGAGCGGCCCCGTTTTTTTGATCCTGCCCCCTTCGCTACGCGCCCTACTCCGCGGCCGCCTGCGCATCAAGCGCACCGGTCAGCTCTCGCACCACCACGGAGGCTGCCAACATACCGAAACTTCCGGTCACAAAGCTCACCGTGCCTTCGATCAGATTACGGTGCTCACAGGAGTGCAGATCGTTTCCTTTGGTCGGACAGATGCAACGAAAGCCGGAGGTGCCATCGTAGCTGAGCGACTGCGGCTCATGGCGCGTCTCGCTGCTGTAGACCGTGGGAATCCCCATGCGTTTATTACCGGAGAGCACGCCGCGCTGACGCATGATCTTACGCACCGCGCGCGCCAGCGGATCGCCTTTGGTGCGCGACAGATCCGTGACCTCAATGCGAGTCGGATCGAGCTTACCGGCCGCCCCCATGCATGAGACCACCGGGATGCCTTGTTCAAGGCACGAAACCAGCAGATGAACTTTGGCGCTGACGTTATCGATGGCATCGACCACAAAGTCCGGTCGCTGACTCAAAAACGACTCGCTGGTGGCCTCGTGGTAAAAGGCTCGCCTCCCGACGACGGTTGCCTCCGGATTAATCAGAGAGCAGCGCTCGGCCATCAAGTCAGCCTTCCACTTACCGAAGGTCCCTTTCATGGCGTGAAGCTGACGGTTGGTGTTGGTGCCACAGACGCGGTCGAAGTCCACCAGCGTGAGCTTGCCCAGACCGGTGCGTGCCAGGCTCTCGGCGGTGTAGCTTCCCACGCCGCCAAGCCCGAAGATCATGACGTGTGAGCCATAGAGACGCTCCATGGCGTCTTCACCCAGGAGGCGGCCGGCGCGATCCCAGCGCCGGTGCAACGCCCAAGACTTCATCGGGCGGCCCTCGAAGACCACCGTACCGGCGTCATCCGGCTGGTTTTGTTCGTCTACGCTCAAACCATCGATGGGACAGCTCATCGTCGTTTCTCACTGCTCGGGGGGAAGGCGACCAACAGACCTCGGCTGCGAGGCCCGAATCGAGGCGCGCAAATTACGCACTTTACGCGAGAAGCTCAACACTTAAGCATCGGAGCTGAGCGTGCCGTCGAGGCGAAAGAGCCGGCGAGTGTTCTCGGAGCACCGCGCTACGAGCCGCTCGGGAGGTTGGTGAAGCGCGGCGGCAACCGCCCTGGCCACCTCAAAAAGATCTGCGGGCTCGGAGCGCTCGTGTGCCGATTGACCTGGAGTCGGACCATCGGGGCAATCCGTCTCCAGGTGCATCCGTTCGAGCGGCACCTGTTGGACAACCGCTCGAAGTTTCTCGGGATTTCGAGCCAGACGACCTCCCACTGAGATATCGAGGCCGTGCATCAAAAAAAGCGGCACCTGGCGCGCCGACCCACTGTAACCGTGCATGATCCCGCCGGCCGGAGAGGACCCCTCTCGTCGCAGCAGATCGTGGAGCGTGCTGTGGCAGCGCACTGCGTGCAACACCACCGGGAGCTTTCGCTCTCTCGCCATTCGCAGCTGCTCAGAACAGGCGCGAAGTTGCAGCGCACGGGCCTCCCTTTCGGTCGCCCGCACGAAGTCGAGCCCGAATTCGCCGACCGCCGCCCAACCTTCCTCATCCAGGGCGTCCTCAAGCAACGCCAACTCGCGAGTCAGCGCGTCAGCGCCCATGGCATCGACCGCCCAGGGATGCACCCCGGCGCAGATCGCCACGCCGGGATGAACGCCCATGTGCTTGAGCTCGGTGCGACGGCGATGATCGTAGTCGGCCACCACAAGACCCTGCACCCCGGCCATGACGGCCCGTGCGAGCGCCTCGTCACGATCGGCGTCAAAGGCCTCAAAATGCAGGTGGCAATGCGCATCGATCATCACCTGCCCCTTTTAGCTTTCGCCATGCTCAAAGGAGCCGACAAAGGCCTCAAATCCTGCGGCCTTCGCGTCGATCAGGGGCTTGGGCCCGACCATGCGGAAGAAGAAAAGCCCCTGGGAGGTCTCGGCGATCGCGCCCAGCATTCGCTGCGCGTCGCGTGGCCCCTGCCCGCCCATCGCCATACCGGCGTCGTAGGTCCCGGAGGCATCCACGGTGTGCACCTTCACACCGTTAACCTCTCGCTCGGCAAAGGTCGCCGCAGGGCCGTCATGAAACTGCCCGGCCCAACGCTCCAGGTTGGCCTCCACGCCGCCACCACCGCCCGGGCCGAAGTAGAAAACGACCAGCTCGGCCGGCTCCTGCCCCGCTTCACCGGAGATGCTATACTGAGCCTGACGCATCGCGTTGGTAGGCAGCTGGGGCTGCCAGCCTTCCGGTGCCTGCCAGCGAATCGGCCCGACCGTACCGTACTCCTGAGGCGACATACGCGGGACCTGAGGCGCGGGCACGCCCCCGATCATCTCACCGCCCTGCCCTCCCTGCTGTCCCATCGGAGGATGCCCGGGTGGAAGTTCCGTGCCCTCGACCGGCCCCAGTCCGCCGGAGCTGCCCTGTGTAGCCTGCGCCGCAGCGGCTCCCCCCGCGTTCTGCGAGGGGGCCGATGCCGACGCGCTCACCGAGGGCGCGCCCTCAAAGGGGTCGTCCTCGCAGCCTGCAAGGCCCAGCGCCACAACCAGCGCCATCGAGCCCAACGTTACCTTTTTCATGATCACTACCTGAACTTAAAGTTTGGAATCGTCATCGGCGTCTGATGCGCCGGCACTTCGATTGCGCTGCAACACAGCGCCAGCGCAACCCTTAACACCCGGTCGGGCATTCCCCCAAGTCGGCTTCTGCCTCACATCAACAGGTTGCTTGCGTCATAGTCGTGGATCTGGGAGTCGCCGCTGATCGAAAGCTGCGCAAATTGATTAAACCCGGTGCGCATATCGGTGGCCCTGACGCTGAGCATGCCGTTGGTATCGACCTCAAAGGTCACCTCAATCTGCACCTCTTCGCGCGGCCCCGGGGGAATGTCGGTCAGCTCCAAGACGCCAAGCTGCTGATTGTCCTCGATGCGTCGGCTGTTGCCCGAGTAGATCGGAAGCACCACCCGGGTCTGATCGTCGCGCGACGTCGAGAAGTAGCGGGAGCGCTCCAGTGGGAGTTGTCCGTTGCGCTCAATAATAATGTCCATCACGCCGCCGACCGTCGCCACACCCAGGGCGTGGGGGGTGACGTCGATGAGCAGCGGGCCGGCCTGAGCGCCCTGCTCGACTGCATCGATCTCTTCGAGCCAGCTCTCATCGAGCTCCTCGATGCCCTCCTCAAAACCTGCGAGCGCCGGAATCGCCGGCATCGGTGCCGGCGCGGCCTGCTCTTGCACCATCGACGCGCCGAAAACCGCAGCACCGACAGCGACCACCTCGTCCGGATCAATGCCCAACACCGGCTCGCGGTTAAAGAACTCCCTGGCCCGTCGCTGCACCAGCGGCACCCGCGTCGAGCCTCCAACGAGCACCAGGTGGTCGATCTCCGCGCGCTGCAACCCCGCGCTGCGCAGGGCGTCTTCGCAGGTTGTCAGGCTCTGGTCGACGATGTCGGAGCAGCGTTTCTCGAAGTTGTCGCGGGTCAGCGAGAAGTCGAGTTCCAGCTCGGTCACCGTGCCCGGGATGGTCTCACGGATCATCATGCGCACGGCGTCCTGCTGGCTCAGACCTTTTTTGATCTCCTCGGCGTAGACACGCAGACGCTGACGCACCAGGTCATCGGCCGAGAGATCGACGTGGTGCTGGCGTTCAAACGCGTTGAGGATCGCACTGACCAGCCGAAAATCGAAGTCGTCCCCTCCCAGATAGCTGTTCCCCGCGGTGGAAAGCACCTCAAAGACGTTGCCGCGAAGCTCCAGCAGCGTCACATCAAAGGTGCCTCCGCCAAAGTCGTAGATCGCCACGCGCTCGCGCCTATCACTGCCGTAACCGTAGGCCAGGGCCGCGGCGGTAGGCTCATTGATCAGGCGGAGCACTTCGAGCCCGGCGAGTTCCCCGGCGCGTTTCGTGGCGCGCCGCTGCGCCTCATCGAAGTTTGCCGGAACCGTGATCACGGCGCGGGTCACCGGCTGCCCCAGATAGTCCTCGGCCAGCCCTTTGAGATAGTGCAGAACCCGCGCGCCGATACCCTCAGGCGGATGAAGTTGCTGCTGCACCTGGATGCGCGGCGTGTTGTCCTCCGCCGGAATGATCGGAAAAGGGAAGAGCCCCATCAACATCTTGATCTCGGGGCTATCGTACGGACGCCCGATCAGACGTTTGGCGCTGAAGACCGTGTTCATCGGATCGCTGAGTCGATAAGGGCGCGCGTCGTTTCCGACGATGGCCTGCCCGCCCGTCATCAAATGAACGATCGACGGATGCACGCGGCGCCCCTGCGCGTCCGGGATCACGATCGCCTCCCCCTCCAGCACCACCGAGATCACGGAGTTCGAGGTTCCAAGGTCGATCCCTGCGACAATCTCCGACATGTGCATCTCCTGCGAGTTCAGTCCGACTTCATCTTACGGGCCCCGCAGACGCCGGAGCCACGCACATCGGCGGGGATGGTGCCACAGCCCGGCTATAGCGGCCAACCTCGACGTGGTAATGCGACGCGTCACACGCCTACACGGCTCCTTGACCCGAACAGCGGCGAGTTGAAGATCGCTCCGCGAACTCGCGCGGAGCCGGGGTTGCCGACTTGGGCCGGGTTCGCTATGAAAGGGGGTCTTTGCGCCGCCTGATTTTTGTGGCGCTACGCTGTGTATCAACCCGAAACGGACGCCCTCTTCCCTCAACATCTGCAGGGCGGCCCCCGTAACTTATCTGGAGTCTCCATCGTGGACAGCTTCCTCGAACTCAGCACGGGTCATCAATGGTTCCGCGTGGTCCTGGGCATCTGCGTGCTCGTGGGCTTTGGCTTTGCGGCCCGCACCGTTTACTGGCTTCTGCGCTATGTCGCCGCCGGCCAGGGTGACCTCAAAACCAGTCAGATCCCCGAGCGCATCAAAGGCATCATCACCCAGGTTCTTGGCCAGGCGCGCGTGATCGCCGAACCGGCCGGAGTCCTGCACCTCTTTATTTTCTGGGGCTTCCTGATCCTTCAGCTGGAAACGCTGGAGTACATCGCGCGTGCCTTTAAGTGGGACTTTCACCTGAGCGCATTTATTGGCCGTGCCGGCTACAACGGCGCGCTCTTCATGCAGGATGTCTTTGGCTTCCTGGTGCTTGTGGCGATTTTGATGTCGGCGTTCCGCCGTTACGTCATCCGCCCCAAACACTCCCTGCAGTCGGTGGACGGCGCCGTGATCATCGCGCTTATCGCGTCATTGATGATCACCAAGTTTATCGCCAATGGTGCCGAGATCGCCTTTATCAGCGTGGAGAACCAGGCGCATGACGCGCAGTGGACCCCGGTGGCACTTTTCACCTCCACGATCCTGCAGAGCCTGGGTGCCTCGCCGCAGTCTGAGGGCATGTTCTGGATCTACCACGTCTCCTACTGGCTCCACATCGGCATCGTTGTGGCCTTTGCCAACTACATTCCCTTCGGCAAGCACCTGCACCTGATCGGGGCGATTCCCAACATCTTCTTCCGCAAGCTCGAGCCCTCCGGCGCGCTCTACCCCATCGACATGGAAGACGAGAATGTGGAGTCCTTCGGGGCGGCCCGCGTTGAAGATCTGCGCTGGAAGCAGCTCCTCGACACCTACGCCTGCACCGAGTGCGGACGCTGCGAGCATTACTGCCCGGCGTACAACACCGGCAAGGCGCTCAACCCGATGGCCGTGATCCACAACATCAAAGAGCACCTTCGCGAGAAAGGCGTTGCTGCGATCCGGGGAAACAACCCGGAGGCCGCCGAGGAGTTCCCCCCTCTGGCCGGGGGTATCATCACCAAAGAAGAGCTGTGGGCCTGCACCACCTGCGGGGCGTGCGTGGCCAACTGCCCGGTCTACATTGAGCACGTCGATACCATCGTCGACATGCGCCGCTATCTGGCGCTGATGGAATCGGACTTCTCGGCGGAGGTCGGTCGCACCTTCCGCAACATGGAGAACAACTCCAACCCCTGGGGCATCTCCTCGTCCTACCGCGCCGACTGGGCCGAAGGTCTCGACATCCCCCTGATGAGCGAGATGACCTCGGCTCCGGACTACCTCTTCTTCGTGGGCTGCGCCGGAAGCTTCGACGACCGCCAGAAGAAAGTGACCCAGGCCTTCGCCAAGATCCTTCGTTCGGCAGGCGTCTCGGTGGCGATCCTGGGGCCGGAAGAGGCCTGCACCGGCGACCCTGCCCGTCGTATCGGTAACGAGTACCTCTACTGGATGCTCGCGACTCAGAACATCGAGACGATGAACAGCTACGGGGTCACCAAAATCATCACCACCTGCCCCCATTGCTTCCACACCATCGGCAAAGAGTACCCGCAGCTGGGCGGACACTACGAGGTGCTCCACCACACCGCGCTGCTCAATGAGCTGATTCAGCATCAGCGCATTCAGCTCAAGCCCTCGGCGACGATGAAGGTCACCTACCACGACTCCTGCTACATCGGGCGCTGGGACAACAGCTACTCCAACCCCCGTGAGGTGCTTCAGTCTGTGCCCGGGGTGGTCATGCAGGAGATGGATCTTAATAAGAAGCAGAGCTTCTGCTGCGGCGCCGGTGGCGGCCGTATGTGGATGGAAGAGACCGAAGGCAAGCGCGTTAACATCGAGCGCACCGACCAGGCCCTGGCCACCACGCCGGACGCCATCGCGGTCAACTGTCCCTTCTGCCTGACGATGTTCGACGACGGCCTCAAGAACCGCGGTGCCGACGAAGTCAAACTGCTCGACCTGGCCGAGATCATCGCAGAAAACCTCGTGGAAACCGCTCCCGAGGAGACGATTGAGGCGGCGGCAGAGTAACGCGGCCGCCACGTAAGACCCGGCCGGGGGGGGGGCGCGCGGGCGCCCCCCCCCCCCCCCACCCCCCCCCCCCCCCACCGGAGGGGGGGGGGGCCGAGTACCGCGGCCGCCCCGTCCCCCCCGGCCGGGGCGCGCGCGCGCGCGCGCCCCGGCCCCCTCGAACGCCGCCGAAGCATCGCTGAGGCGGCGCTCTCGCTTAAACGCCCTGCGCGCCTCACCGGCGCCACACCCCCTGGAGACGCCATGACCTACCTTTCCCCCGAGATGCAACAGGCCGATCCGGAAGTCTTCGAGATCCTCGAAGCGGAAGATCAGCGCCAGCACAACACCGTGCGCCTGATCGCCAGCGAAAACTACACCTCCAAGGCGGTGATGGAGGCCACCGGGAGCCGGCTCACTAACAAGTACAGCGAGGGCTACCCGGGCAAGCGCTACTACCAGGGCCAGGAGAATACCGACCGCATCGAACGCCTGGCCTGTGAGCGCGCAAAGGCTCTTTTTGGAGCCGACCACGTCAACATCCAGCCTTATAGCGGCTCCCCGGCAAACCTGGCGGCCTTCTACGCGCTGCTGGAGCCCGGCGATAAAGTTCTTGGCATGGGACTTCCCTTCGGCGGGCATCTGACCCACGGATGGAAGGTGAGCTTCTCGGGACGCTTCTACGACGCGCACGCCTACGCGGTGGATCCGACCACCGAGCAGATCGACTACGACGCCGTCGCGGCCCAGGCCCGCGAGGTTCGCCCGAAGATGCTGATTTGCGGAGCGTCGGCCTATCCCCGCTTCATCGATTTTGAACGCTTTGCCGAGATCGCCCACGACGTCGGCGCGGTGCTCCTGGCCGACATCGCCCATATCGCGGGGCTGGTCGCCGCCGGCGTCCACCCCTCCCCGGTGGAGGTCGCCGATGTGGTCACCACCACCACGCACAAGACGCTTCGTGGCCCGCGCGGAGGCATGATTCTGTGCAAATCGGAACATGCGAAAGCCATTGACCGCGCGGTCTTCCCGGGCCTTCAGGGCGGTCCCCATATGAACGCGGTGGCTGCGGCTGCTGTCGCGTTTGGAGAAGCCAACACGGACTCCTTCAAAGCCTACGCGCAGCAGGTCGTCGACAACGCCCGCGCGCTGGCCGAGGGCCTGCTGACCTATGATCTTCGACTGGTGACCGGCGGAACCGACAACCACCTGGTGTTGCTCGACTTAAGCCCGCGTGACATCGGCGGGCGAGCCGCAGCCGTGGCCCTGGAGGCGGCAGGGATCGTCGTCAACTCCAACTCCATTCCCTTTGACACGCGCAAGCCCTTCGATCCCTCCGGCATTCGAATCGGCACCGCCGCTGTGACCACGCGCGGCATGGATCAGGCTGCCATGGGGCAGATCGCTGACTTTATCGGCCGCGCCCTCAACTCCATCGATGACGACGCTGCGCTCAACGCGATTCGCGCCGACGTCGAGGCGTTCTGCGCCGACTACCCCATCCCTTAACCCGAGCCTTAAGAGCTCCCTAACCGACCACACATCGACGTCAGCTCGACGTCCAATGCGTGTCCAGGCAGTGAACGTTCTATGTACAACCTTCTTATCAGCATCGCAGGCTCGCTCGTCGTCACCCTCCTCGTTGGCTTTCTTGTGGGAGGCGGCGAGCTGCGCATCGCCTACGGCATCGTCCCCGGGCTCATTACGCTGGCGACGATTTACATCATCCTGGCCCGCCGCTCGATGAAAGCCGTGCAGGATGTGATGGCTCGCGCTCAGGTTGACCTCCAGGCCAATCGCATCGACCGCGGCATCGAAACCATCAAAGAAGCCTACCCGATCGGAAAATGGCAGTTCTTCATCACCTCCCAGGTCGACGGCCAGATCGGAACCGTTCTCTACATGAGCCAGCGCTTCGATGAGGCCGAGCCTTTCCTCAAGCGCTCGTTTAAGCGCAACTGGGTGGCGCGCGCGATGCTGGGCACCCTTCTCTACAAGCGCAAGCGCTACGACGAGATGGAAAAGGTCTTTGAGGAGGCGGTCATCGCCAATAAAAAAGAGAGCCTGCTGTGGAACCTCTACGCCTACTGCATGTGGAAGAGTGGCCAGCGCGACAAGGCGATCAAAGTGCTCAACCGTGCCATGGAGAAGCTCGAGGGCGATCAGCGTACTGAGAGCAACCTCAAAGCCCTGCAGAACAACCGTAAGATGAAGATGCGAGGCTGGAACCTGATGTGGTATCAGTTCCACCTCGACCGGCCGCCGGCCCAGCGCCAGCAGGCTCAGTTTCGTCGCCGTTAACCGTCATCGAGCCCACACGCTCGACGCTTTATCCCTTGAGAGTTCAGCGTATGTCTGAAGCGACCCCCGCCTCCGAGATCCCCGAGAGCATTGGCCGCAATGATCCCTGCCCCTGCGGCAGCGGCCAGAAGTACAAGCGCTGCTGCCAGCGCACTCACCAGATTCAGAAAGAGAGCGAGAAGCAGAGCCGTGAGCCTCATCAGCTCATCGGTTCGAAGACCATCCCTTATAAGGTCTACAAAGTTCTCACTCAGGTCCATGAGAGCAACGCCCTGGCCTTCTATTACGACCTCAGCCATGAGGCCGGCCCCTTCCGTGAGCGCTACCCCGAGAAGAGCGCCTTTATCGAGGCGGTCGACAAGGGCGAGGATGCGCCGGTGGCCGGCCCGGACTACGATCTTCAGCACTTCCGCATCGACGGGCCCGACGTGCTCATGGTGCTCACCCGCGGTCAGAACGATCCGCGAGTTGAAGAGGTCGAGGTCGACGTGGTGACGCTTCGCCCCAACCAACTCGGTGCCGACGGCCAGGAGCGCGAGGTCGCATACCGTGGCTTCCGCATCTGGGATGTGCAGCATCACACGCTCAAAAAGGACGACTTCAACGCCACGTCCTTCCCCGACCTGAGCAAGCTCGGTGTGAGCTGGAAGAAGGTTGACTGATCGGGCTTTGAACAACGCCTGAGGCACGAAAAAGCCCCCGCAGCGCTTCCGCTGCGGGGGCTTTTTCGGTTTTGCCTGCGGTGGACGTGCGCTCCTTAAAGGCTCGCACGCCACGGCCCCATCAATCGACCTGGCTGACCTTCTCCCAGAATCCCGGCGCGACGTTGGTCGGCACACCCCAGCGCTCCTTATCCCAGCGCGAGCGATGGGCCCTGAACCACCCCACCGAGTCTTGCATCCAACGACTGGCCAGCGGGTGAGCCTCGGCCACATCGTTGAGTTCCAGCACATCCTGGCTGCGGTCGTAGAGCTTAAACTGCCCGGCCCTCAGGTAGATCTTCCACTGCGCGGCCTGCATCCCGTAGTGCAGCTGGTATTGCGTCGCTACCGCCGGGCTCGGATACCCGCCGTGCTGCCCGAACATGGTGGGCAATAGGTTCATCCCCTGCTTGTCTTCCGGGTGCTCCAGCCCCAGCAGCGCGGTGACCGTGGGCAACACATCAACCACATCCGCGCCGGCCTTCACCACCCGACCCCGGGGCAACTTCGCATAGTGGAAGATCAGCGGCACATGCACCATCTCCTGATGCACGTTGTGGCCATGCCCCACGCTGCCATGCTCCCAGAACTCCTCGCCATGATCCGAGGTGACCACCACCAGGGTGTCCTCCCAGATTCCCAGGCGCTCCAGCTCGGCGCGCAGGTGCCCGAAGGCGTTATCGTTGTAGGTGATCTCGTTTTTATAGAGGTTGATGATGCGTTCTTTATCGCGCTCACTCACCGGAAGTTTCTTGCCTTTGACCAGGCCCAGATCCTCGCCGGAGATGTAGCGTTGGAAACGGCCGTGATAGGGCTCGGTGTCGTAGAGGCCGATGTACTCCTCGTGACGACGGTAGGTGACATGAGGGTCGATCGTCCCCAGATAGAGAAAGAAGGGGTGATCGAGGTTGGACTCCACCCAGCGCAGGCCCTGATTGGCCATAAACATCCCGTCGAGCGCAGTCTGCTCGTGGATATTGTTCTGATAGGCGTCCCACGCCCGGCGAAGGTTGAGCAGATGGGAGGCGTAGCCGTTACTGGAGTACATCGCGGTCCGGTAATCGGCGTCTTTGAAGAACTGCTGCACGACGCGAACATCATCGCGAACCTTTCCCCGACCGGCCACGCCGTGGCGGTTGGGGTAGAGCCCCGAGAAGAGCGAGGCGTGACTGGCCCGTGACTCCGTGCCCTGCACATAGGCCACTTCAAAACTCACGCCCTCATCAGCGAGGCGTTTGAGGTTGGGAGCCTGGACGTTGGTTTCAAAATGAATCGGCAGGTAGTCCGCACGAAGCGTATCGATCACCCAGAAAAGCACGTAGCGCGGCGGCTCGATCGTCTCCGGCATCTCCGGCAGCGAGCCTTCACGCACCACCCTGGCCCCCTTAAGCGTCATCGGCTCCTGGCATCCCTCACCGGCGAAGATCTCCAGGCGAGTGATGGCATCTTCCTCGACGGGCAACTTCCAGCTGGTGGTCTGCGTGTCACCGCGCCCCTTCACGAGCACACGAACATCATCAAGGGCTGTCGCGACGGTGCCCTCTCCCTCTTCGCGCTCCAGACGCACGCGAGGACCACAGCCTGGCTCGGCCTCAACCTCCAGCTGAAGATGTGCGTCCTGATGCGCCCACACAAGCCACGAGAGGCCCTGCCCTGCGTCCAGAGCCACCTCGCCCTGCCCCAGGATATGTTGATGAGGCTCGATGGCACGAGGCGATGCGTCGTTCTCAAGCGCCGCCGGCTCCTCTGCTGCCCCCGGGTCGGCAACCGCGGCACCTTTTGCATGTTCCATCGGGTCGCTCTCGGCTCCCGCGCCCGACTCACGCTCAGATTTCACAGCAGCCTCAGCAACGTCGCCCTCCTCGGCCTGGACCTCGGGCGGGAGCGCGTCACCCAGGCGTGCCCATGCCAATCCCCCGCCGGAGAGTTGTCCGTCGACGCGCCCCATGTTGGAGAAGCTCAAGACGATGGCGTTATCTGCACGCACCGGCGCGCCCTTCAGGGGCAAGCGCAGGGTCTGCCATCCCTCCGTCAACGCCACCTGCTCCAGACGATGACCGTTGATGGTGATCTGCAGGTCATTATGCCCTCGGGCCGGGCTGAAGACGCGCAGCGCGAGTTCCTCAACCTCCCCCGTCGCTGCCGGGAGCCAGATACGCGCCTCCCGTCCTTTGGTCGCTGAAACCACCCCGCCGTCGACCTCCGCCCCCACGATCCACTCCCGCCCGTGGTTGCCGTGAATATAGCGCATGAAGTCCGGCTCACGGGCATCAACCCAGTAGGCGCGAGCGTCCGCTCTGTTGCTCACGCGGTGCGCCAGCGGTCGGTTCTGCAGAAGGTCAAAGGAGGTGAAATGCTCGCCATCCAGCCGGGGCAGCGGCGGGTCGAGTTCGGGAGCGCCGCTCACCGGCACGATCGAAGGATCAGCAACGCGCTCCAGGTTCTGGCGGACCTCGGAGGCCTGCTCCGGGGAACGGCTGCTGCAGGCCAGCGGAGCGCCGGCGACAAACACAAGGGTGGCGAACGCAAGCCCGTGGGGCCACTTCATCGATGTCATGATCGGATCTTTTGAGAGGAAGGGGCGCGCGGCGCCGCATCGCGCCGCGCGCAGAGACCTTAGTTTTGAAGCGTGGTGCGGTTAAAGCTGGTGGTTACCAGACCGGCGCGCCGAAGCCCCACGCCGCTGGAGCGCACCAGGTCATCGATCGTAACCGTGGTGCGAATTGCGTCGACGAGGATGGTGCCGTTGACGAATAGGTCCTCACGGCCCTGGGACGGCTGGGGCACCCGGACGCTGTGGCTGAACTGACCATTGCTGCCCTCGGCGCCCATCGACCATACATCCCAGCTTCGCTCCTCGCCGACCATCCGCACCCGGTAGATCGGACCGGCATCGGCATCGATCGCAATGGTGCGCTGGCCACGGTTCGCGCTGAGTTCCGACGCTCCCGGGAAGGTTCCCAGACGCGTGGAGGTGTTGAGGGTCTGACCGTTCCAAAGCGCGGCAGAAAAATCGGTGGCCAGCGCATCTCCCTCAGCGCTGAACGCCAGCGCGAGCAAGGCGTAGCGCCCGCCCACCGTCGCACCATAGGGAGGCGCCATAAAGAGCGTGCGTGCATCGGGTCGGCCGTCACCATCGTCGTCGGCGGTAGCGCTGATGCCCATAGGTACAAACCCCGGACCTTCGAGTTGCACGCCACCGACGAGCACCGCCAGCGAGGCGGCTTCATCGCCGAGCTGCGGGAAGTTGGAGATCTCCACCGCCGTCGAGAGACGCTGACGCACCGAGGGTACCAGATCTTCTTCGGGGAAATTGTTGTAATCCGGCAGCCACTCGGCGGTATCTCCGTTGCCGTTGATATCGGAGAGGTCCAGCGCGCGCGGAAGCGCCTCCAGCACCATCGGCTGCTGGTCATGATCAAAGCGACTGAAGAGTGGCAGAAGCGTCCCGATAGCCGCGTTGACGTTATCCGGCGGCGAGGAGAAGAGCCCGATGAGGTCGTTGGCAGGCACCTGACCGGCAAGGCCCCAGGCAAGGCGCGCCCCGCCGGCCGACTGCACATAATAGGTCTGCTTGCCCTCAATCTGCAGCGCGAAGATGCTGCCGTAGGCGATCACCCCGCCGGGCAGCGGCACCTGGGCACCTCCGAGTCCGGGGATCGAGAAGTCGGTCACAAAGGAGTCACCCAGCAACCGTGTCAGGTCGAGGTCCAGAAGGTCGCCGGCGATGCTCGCTCCGGCCAGGCCCAGGTTGATATCCCCCGAGGTGTTGAGCTGGCTCAGGTCAAACGACCCCGTAAGCCCGGCAGCAGGACCGTTCCCCGAGCGCGGTGAGACTGGAAGACGCACATCGCGCGCCTGAACGCCCTGCACCGTCAGGTAGTTGTAGTTCGTATGGAAGACCGAGACGGTGTAGGCGCCTTCGACCCGCTCAAAAGTGGCAAGACCGCCGGCATCCGTCGTCGCGACCTGGTCGCCAAGCTCCACGCGCGCACCGAGGATCGGCCGGCCGGTCTCCATATCCTGGGCCACCACGCGGATAACATCGACGGGCACCAGACCGCTGTTGCTAAATTCAGCCGTACCGTCGCATTGGATCGGGTCGCCGGTGGCCAGCGTCGCGCTAATTTGCGTGGTGCCGGCGGTGGTCCCGCCCACAAGATCTCGGCCGTCAATCGAGGCGACCGCGGGCGTGCTGGAGCTCCACATAAAGTCGGCCGCGACACCGTTGCCCTCCTCGTCAAACGCGAACGCCTCAAGCCTTACGCGCTCATTCGGTGCGATGAGCCCGCCCTCGGTAATGACCACGCAGGAGAAGGTCAGCGGCGGATCGATGCACTGCCCGTTGTCGCAGAGTTGCCCCTCCTCGCAGGTATCATTGCCACGGCAGAGGCGCTCCTGACAGAAACCGCCGACACACTCGGCACGCTCCCCGCATTCGGCGTCGGAGGAGCACTCCGGGGTAAACTGACACACGCCGGCGATGCACTGCTCCTGATCGCCACAGTCGTCGTCGAAGGTGCAATCGGGGCGCTCCACACAACTCTGCTCCACGCACACCTCGGAGGGGCGACACTGCGCGTCGCTCTCGCACTCCGGCCCGGCCACACACTCGCCAGCCTGACAGACCTGGGTATCAGCGCACTCCGCGTCGACTTCACAGCCGCGACATTGACCCGCGTCGCAGACAAACCCGTCACACTGCGCATCGCTCTCGCAGACCTCCGCCACGCAGCGGCAACCCAGCTGCACCTGCCCCTCCTCACAGGTCACCGGGCACGGCTGCGCCACGCATTCGCCAAGCTCCGTGTTGCAGACCGACTGCTCGCAGGCATCCCCCGCGCTCTCGCACTGGCCGCTGCCGCAGTCGAGATCATCCTCACAGCGGAGCGGCTCTACATCCGGCGTATCGCCATCCGGGACATCCGCGTCGGGGATATCCTCATGTACACACACCTGCCCGACACACTGACCGCCCTCCGGGCATTGATCATCGCTTTCGCAGCGCTGACCGACTTCAGTGCGACCGCAGGCCGCCGCCATCACACAGAGGGCAGCGATCAACGCGGCGCGCGTCTTCGACGAAAAGGTTGGCAAAGGCAGGGATGTCATGGTCATGAGCCTGGGATCATCAGTTCAAGTTGGGCGAATGCGCCTGAGTGTAATGAAGTTCGCCGACGCGATCCAAACTGAGCGCAGGCCGGTTGGTGATCAGCCCTCAAAACGAAAACGCTTGCTACGCGCGAGCTGACGCTCGCGGCGCAGCGCATAACGCGCGATGGCATGTCGATGCGGCTGAGAAATGGCGCGAAACACAAAGGCTGTACCGCTGCGCTCGCCATCCTCATCAACCCGAACCACCTCGCCCAACGCGAGAATCTCCGGGCTGTGCAGGCTGGGGATCTGAACTCGAACCTCCGCCAGATCACCCAGCGACCAGATCGGGTCCTCATCACCCGCAGCCAGCCACATGCCCTGGTCGTTGAGTTCCACCCAGCGGGAGTTGAGTCCGGCCTCATTATGGGACTCAATAAGGCGCTGCAACTCGGTGATCTGCTGACGCATGGCGCGTAGTTCGTTGAGAGCAAAGACCATCTCCCGAGAGAGGTCATCGGCGTGATCGCGCCAGTCGAGCGCATCGTGCATCACCCCGTCGCTTTCCAGAACCGCCGCATCGAGGATGCGCGCCTCCAAAGCCTCGACATCAGCGGCGGCTACCGTGGTCACCTGACAGGGCAAAAGACTACGCACACGCACAGAACTGCGACGCTCCGCGCCGGTTTTTTCGCTCATCATATCATCCCTCGGGTACCGGAATGCCGCCTCATGGGTCGACTCCCGCAAAAAGGCGGCGTCATTGCGGGCACTTGCGCCACCCAGACTACACCAGCCTACAGCTCGGGCAACTTGTTCTGCTGCGTCGACTCAGGGGCGAAACGTCAACGAGGCCACGTCATCGCTGCGTACACGCACGCGCCGGGTCTCCGAGTAGCGTTTTAACGTCGTGAAATAGACACGCACATCGTACTGCCCCGGTGCAAGCGCGTGGCCATTGAGACGCGGGCTGCTGGCCACCAACGCCCCGTCGATGTAGATGCGCGCCTCGTCGGCCCCCTCTACGCGTACGTTAAGCCTGCCGGAGCCCGCCTCCGCCGGCGCACCGCCGAGCTCCCAGATATCAAGTGCCTCGGCAGAAGCGCGCTCCTCGGCGGTCGTCGCCGACGCCTGGGAGGCGCGACGCCGCTGCGGGGCCCGGCGTTCCCTTCGAGGGGCAGACGCGCTGGCCGCCTTCGGAGCGGGCTTCTCCGGGAGATCAAAGCTCAGATGGACATCGCGCACCCGGGGGTCGTCTTCCCCCCAGACGATCTCGTGTTGCTGCGCTTCGGCCCCCTCAAGTTCCGCGTAGACTTTATGCTCTTCGTCGCGAGCAAGCCCCATTGCCGTGACCGGTGACGTCCCCAGAAGATCGCCATTCACGTAGACACTGGCCCCCGGCGGCGAGGTCGTGATCTTTAAAATGCCCCCCAACGCCTCGAGCTGAACGACCACCGGGTGCATCCCGACTTCGGCCACCAGGTTAAGTTCGCTGACATCGTAGCCATCGCGCTCGAAACGCAGCGCATAGCCACGTCCCACGCGCAAGTCGCTCAACGTCGTTGGCGTTGCCCCGACAAACGCATCATCGAGGTAGACGCGAGCGTTGGCCGGCTCGGTTGACACCATCAAGTCGGTGTGCGTCGCCGCCGCCGGCGCGCTCGCCACGGCGAGCTCGGCATCGGACCGCTCGCCGGAACCTCCCATAAGCATCACGCCGGCCACACCCACCACACCGATCGCCAGCAGCGCGAGTGCCGCCCCCACAAGATGCGGCCGTGTGCGAACCATATGATCGATGCGAGCCTTCAGCGGTGCCGGAGCTGTGGCCCGGGGTTGAGTCCCGTGGACGCTCTCGCGCTGCGATGCCTTGTGGGCAGGCTGCGCAGCGAGAGAAGCCTCACTGAGCGAAGGGCCAAAGCCCACCTGGGCCTTCTGGCGTTTCTCAACCGCCTGGGAGGCCGCCGTGGGCACTGCCGCAGAGTCCGCAAGAAGATGGGCCGGCGGACGCGCCTCGCGGGTCATCACATCGTCGGGATGCACCACCGCCTGCGCTCCGGAACGAAGCGCCGGGCGATCTTCGGTCGTCTCTCCCCCGTCGTGCTCGCCCCAGTCCACCATGGCGGTGGCCGCATCGGCCTCCAGATCATCATGCTCATCCTCACGCATAAAGATCTGGGTGTGGGCGTCTTCGGCAAACCCGCCATCATCGTCGAGACCGGCGGCACGAGCATCAAAGATCACGCTGTTCTGACTGGCTTCAAACTCCCCACGCTGCATCGCCTCAAAGCCCGCTGCACGGGTCTCCTCGGGAAGATGCGCGTCGAGGTAGGCGCGCACAAACTCCGCCATCTCCATCCGGCCCATCGCGTTAAGCTCGCGACGGGCGACTTCGGCCAGATCTCGCCGAAGCTCCAGCGCCGAGCTGTAGCGCAGCTCCGGATTGCGCATCAACGCGCGGCGCATCACCGCGACGAGCCCCGGCGAAAGGTCCGGAACCACCTCTTCGATTGGAGGAAAGTCGGCCTGGCGCACCGCACGCAACAACTCGCCATCGGGAACCCGATCAAAGGGATGTTCCCCGCTGAGCACTTCGTAGAGCACCATTCCCAGAGCATAAACGTCGGTGCGACCGTCAATATGATGGCCCAGCGCCTGCTCGGGGCTCATGTAGTAGAACTTGCCCTTGATGATGCCCGCCTGCGTCTGCTCGGCGCGCATACGCGCTTTGGCGATGCCAAAATCAACGAGCTTGACCTCCCCGTCGACGCTGAGCATCACGTTCTGCGGTGAGACATCGCGGTGGACCAACTCCAGCGGTTTGCGATCGGCCCCGAGCTTCGTATGCGCGTAGTGCAACGCCTCGGCCACCTCCATCGCCACATACACCGCCACTTCTGTGGGAAGCTGGCGATGTTGGCGCTGCACCCGCTCGGAGAGTTCGTGCAGATCAAGCCCCTCGATAAACTCCATGGCGATGTAGTACTGCCCGCTGACAACTCCCAGATCAAAGATCTGACCGATGTTGGCGTGGTTGAGCTGCACCACGAGCTTGGCCTCGTCGATCAGCATCGAGGCAAACTCGCTGTCTTCGGAGAACTGCCGGTGCAAACGCTTGATCGCCAACACCTTGGCAAAGCCGTCAACCCCATCGGTGCGGGCTTTAAAGATCTCGGCCATGCCTCCTACAGCGATACGCTGAAGCAGGGTGTACTTGCCAAATTTCTCACCGGTTTCTATCATGGCGACTTCGAATTCAGGGCCAGGGAACGGGCCGCCATTGTGGCGTATTTCGGTCCTCAAGACCACCCGTTTCCTTACCCCTGCTGCTGAAAAGGTTGGCCCCTGGCCTCCCGCTTCAGCCCTCTCGACCATTTTCCCGTCGCGGCTATCTGATCCTTCGTAGAAGGTCGCGCCTCCTTGCAGCCCGTGTCGAGGCCTCATGGCGCCCAACGATTCCTATCCCGCACAGTTTCAGCCCACCAAGATCGCGTACATCAACGGCGATCCGAAGACTGTGCACATCCGCCGTGCCCAGCTGATCATCAACCCTGGCGCCGAGAACCAGCGCGAAGTGATCTTCGACCAGAACGTCATCAAAATTGGCGCACTCGAAGACAACGACGTGGTCCTCGACGACGAAACGGTCAGCCGCAACCACTGCCGCATCGTTCAGGAAGACGACCACTACGTGGTCATCGACCAGGGCTCCACCAACGGCACGCACATCAACGGGGTGCGCATCCGCGAGGCGTTTCTCTCGCCCAACGTGATCCTCTGTGTAGGCAACACCAACATCCGTTTTCGCCCGATCGACGAGCAGGTCGCGGTCGAGCCCTCACGCACCGAGCGTCTGGGCAACATCGTGGGCCGCTCTGTGAAGATGCGCGAGATCTTCGACATCCTCTCCAAGATCGCCCCGACCGCCGCTACCGTGGTCATCGAAGGCGAGACCGGCACGGGCAAAGAAGTCGTCGCGCAGACGATCCACCAGATGAGCCCGCGCAAAGACAAACCCTTCATCGTTTTCGATTGCGGTGCCGTGCCCGAGAGCCTCATTGAGAGCGAGCTCTTCGGCCACGAAAAAGGCAGCTTCACCGGCGCGATCATGACCCGCAAAGGCCTCTTTGAGATGGCCCAGGGCGGTACGATCTTCCTCGATGAGTTGGGCGAGCTCTCCATCGACCTCCAGCCGAAGCTCCTGCGCGTGTTGGAGCAGCGAGAGGTGCGCCGGGTGGGCTCCAACAAACCCATTCCCATCAACGTACGCGTCGTCGCTGCGACCAACCGCTCTCTGGAAGACGAGGTCAAAGAGGGACGCTTCCGCGAAGACCTCTTCTACCGCTTAAGCGTGGTACGCCTCTTCTTGCCCGCGCTGCGCGAGCGCGTCGAAGATATTCCTCTGCTGGTCGAGCACTTCCTCAAGCACCTCGACTGCAACCTGGACTTCGATGGCGAACGCCGCCTTCAGAGCGTGCAACCTGAGGCGCTGGCCGCGCTGATGGCCTATGAATGGCCGGGCAATGTGCGCGAGCTTGCTAACGCGATTGAGCGGGCCTGCTCCTTTGCGGAGACCGACATGCTGCAGCTGGCCGATCTTCCCGACTACATCGCCGGGCAGCGACCACGCAACGTCGACTCCGGCCCCCTTGATGAAGATGATCAGTGGAGTGAGATCCCGGCCAAAGCCGAGCTCAAGGAGCAACCCTTTAAAGAGGCCAAAGAGCAGTGGATCTCCTCGTTTGAGCGCGACTATATCGCCGAGCTCCTCTCCCGCCACGGCGGCAACATCAGCCAGGCCGCCCGCGAGGCTGATATCGACCGCAAGTACTTCCGTAAGCTGATGACGAAGTACGGGATCGTGGCCGACGAGATCATCTAGGCCCGCCCCGCCAGAAGTGCTTAGCCTCAGGGCTCAAAGCGAAGATCGCGCCGGAACCCGGTCCCCTCACCGGCGCGAACTTCGATGTTGAAGTCCACCTGGCGATCCCCTCGCCGAAAGCTCAGCGTGCGCTGACCGGCGGCCACCGGAATCCGCGTGTCGCCCTCAATCGGAGTGACAAGACCGGTGTTGATGTCATCGATGAAGACACCCCACCAGTCTTCACCGGTGCTCACGCTGAGCCAGCCGTAGTCATCGGGGCTGCGCACAGGAAGTTCGTGCACCGCGTCACTTTCGACGCGCCCCAGCCCGAGTTCGGGAAAGCCGATCGCGCTCTTAAAGGTTCCGAGCTCCAGGGTATACACCTGCTGCGGGCGCAGATCCGTGAGCACGACCGGTGGCGGACCGTAGGAGCGCTCATTAAGCATCACCTCGTGGGCGCTCTCTCCCGCAATGAGAAGGCGGTCGGAGGGCTCCAGGGCGATCGCGACGGAGTTATCCACCCCCAGTTCCGCATGAATAAAACGGCTAAAGGGCCTGTGATCAGGAGCCAACGCCTCGACGAGGTGACGCCCGCGAGGCAGCCCCAGAAGCGCGTCGGAGCGCTCGCGCACGCTGACCTCTTGCGTGTTCACGAAGACGCGTAATCCCTCAACCTGGGGCCAGCTCAACTGAACTTCAACATCGGCAGCCAGATCGGCACGAATCTCCGCGTGCTCTTCGGCTCGGATCTGAATCGACTGCACCAGGGGCTCGTAGTCCGGGTGTCGCAGCTCAACAGCATAGGTTCCCGGGGCCAGATCGGTGATGATCGCGGGCGAGCCCTGGGCGCGCTCTACCCCGTCGATCCACACGCTGACTCCCTGAGCCGGCGCGGCCTGGACGTTAAGCGTCGCAGCGGGCGGCGCGACCGGCTCCGGCGGCTTGCGCATCATCAAATAGAGCGCGGCGGTCCCCAGCAGTGCGACCGCCAGCACCGTCACAAACGCGGCAATGATGCGTCGACGGGTGCCCGCGTCGAGTCCAGCGGGAGGGCTCTCGGGAGCGGCTGCTGCCAGCGAAGGCGTCTCACGGGTGCCGGTATTCTGAATCAGGGCCAGCGCACGTTGCGGATTGGCCACACCGGTCACGTCGGTCGCCTCCGCGTCAAACATCGCGCGCAGCGCGGGGCGCGGGGAGGCTGCCGTGTGTCGCCCTGTCGGCTCAGCGGACAGAACCTCGTCGAGACGCGCCTCCACCTCATCGCGCGTCTCGTCGATGGTGTCCGGAGCGTCGGCCCACGCCTCATAGTCGGAGAGCTCCAGCCCGCCAGCCTGCACCACGGTGTGGTTGGCCACAAAAGCATCGAGATCCACGCCCTCGTCGGGGGCCTCATCCACATCCCAGATCTGAGTGGCTTCTTCGAGTTCGACGTCGCCATCGTTGCCGCCCGGGCCGTAACTCTGCGAGAAGAGCTGACGCACGTCGTCGGCGGTGTTGATGCGGCGGAAGTGCTCGCGCTTCTGCTTCTCGGCGTCGTACTCCTCGACAAAGGCGCTGCGCATCCAGGTGGTCAGCTGAGAGCGATGGTAGGGAGGCTTTTGCCGGGTGAGGTAGGCCTTTAAGTCGGCGGCCATCTCACCGGCCCACTGGTAGCGATCTTCGCGATCGGCGGCCAGCGCTCGCATCACGATGGCTTCGACCTGCTCCGGCACTCCGGGGTTGAAAAGACGCGGCGACTCGATCTGCGGATCGCGAATCAGCCGCATCGTCTCAATCTGGCTCTCACCGCGGAAGAGACGCTGGTTGGTGAGCAGCTCCCAGAAGAGCGTCCCCATGGCGAAGATGTCACTGCGATGGTCGATATCATAGCCCCGCACCTGATCGGGGCTCATGTAGCCAAACTTCCCCTTGAGCACGCCCACCTGGGTGCGGGTCGACTGCGAGGCGGCCTTGGCGATGCCGAAATCGATGACCTTGACCTGCCCATCCCAGCTCACCAGCACGTTCTGAGGGCTGATATCGCGGTGAATGATGTTGAGCGGGTTGCCATTCTCATCGGTCTTGCGGTGGACGTAGTCCATGCCGCAGGCGATCTCATGGAGGATATGGCAGGCCATATCCACCGAGAGGATCGTGTTCTGGCGTCGCACCAACTTCTGCAGGGCGAGCAGATCCTGGCCGGCCACAAACTCCATGAGGATGTAGAAGCTCGACTGAAACTTCCCGAGCTCGAAATTCTGCACCACGTTGGGGTGACGCAGCTGCACGGTAAGCCGGGCTTCATCGATGAACATCCGAATGAAGTCTTCGTCTTCAGCCAGGTGCGGCAAGATGCGCTTAAGCGCAAAGTAGCGGTTGGGATCCGGGGCTCCCAGGGGCTTGGCCCTGAAGACCTCCGCCATGCCGCCGACGCTGACACGCTCCAGGAGCGTATATTTCCCAAAAAGAAGGGGTCGTTCCAAAGCGAGGACCTGCGCGCGGCGTAGCAACTTCCGGGGTGGTCGGCCCGCAAGACTCGCGGGCACTGAGGAGAGGTTCGACATCCGATCCATGCGTGTGAAATTCACAGCGCGATCGGTGCCGGAGTATAAGGAGGGGGCTTGCAAAGCGTCAATCACAGCATTTACCCCGGCGGCGCTGGACAACACCAGGACCGGGGTGCAGGTTTGGGCGCGATGAGCCTTTGGATCCCGTAAGCGCGCCTGCGGCCGGGGTCCCTGCCCCTTCTTCAGCACAGAGAGCGACGTATGAGCAGTCCGGATATCTCCGATCGAAAACGCGACCATATCGAACTTTGCGCCGACCAGGACGTGGAGGCACGCATCAAGACCAACCTGCTCGACGCGGTGGAGCTCTTTCATGATTCGCTGCCGGAGCTCGATGTGGACGCTCTCGATCTGAGTGTGGAGTTTGCGGGCAAACGCTTAAACGCGCCGCTTTTGATCACCGGAATGACGGGCGGAGCGCCGGAGGCCGAACGCATCAACAAAGAGCTCGCGCTGGTTGCCCAGGAGCTGGGACTTGCCTTCGGAGTGGGAAGTCAGCGCGCAATGGCCAAAAACCCCGAGCTCACGGCGACGTATCAGGTACGCGATATCGCGCCGGACATCTGCCTTTTAGGTAACATCGGCGCGGTGCAGGCCGCCGAGATGAGCACCGCGCAGGCCGAAGATCTGGTGGGCGCCATCGGCGCAGACGCCCTCTGCGTGCACCTCAACCCCGGGCAGGAATTGATTCAGCCCGAGGGCGACCGTGACTTTCGCGGCTGCATCGACGCCATCGCCCGCCTCGTCGAAGAGCTCTCCGTGCCGATCATCGCCAAAGAGACCGGCTGCGGGCTCTCGCCGCGGACGCTCGACCGCCTTCTGAAGATCGGCGTTAGTCACGTCGACACCTCCGGCGCCGGGGGCACCACCTGGATCGGGGTCGAGGCGATGCGTGCGCCGACCGATCAGCAGAGCCTCGGTGAACTCTACTGGGATTGGGGTGTGCCAACGGCCGCCTCCATCGTGTACGCGAAACGCCGCGGAATGCATGTCATCGGCTCGGGCGGGCTACGCTCCGGTTATGACGCGGCCCGCGCCATCGCCCTGGGAGCGGACATCGCGGGCATGGCACTCCCCTGGCTTCGCGCGTGCTATAACGAAGGTGCTCCCGGCGCTCGCGCCTTCGGCGCTCGCTGCCTCACCGCACTTCGCACGGCCATGGCACTTACCGGCTCGTCCAACGTGGACGAACTTCGCCAGGCCCCGAAGATGATCGGCCCGCGCCTGGAGCGCTGGCTTGCGGCCGACCCGCTGCGCTGAACACAGCGAGCCGACCTCATACCTCCAGGCTTCCTCAGACCGGATCGTTTTCCCCGGATTCGGTCGTCCCGTCTTCGGGCGACGGCTCCTCCTCTCGTTGCGACAGGTCGTCATCGCGAAGCTCGCCCAGGCGCAGCCGGCCCTCTTCCATGGCACAGTAGAGCGTGGGCACCACAAAGAGGGTCAAGAGCGCGATCGTCATGCCACCGACCGCCGGAACCGCCATCGGGATCATCACATCGGCACCGGTACCGTAGCTTGTAAGCACCGGCAAAAGCGCCAGAATGGTGGTCGCTGTGGTCATCAGACAGGGGCGAATACGCCGCAGCCCTGCCTCCACCACCCGCTCGCGTACCTGCGCTACGGTGTCGCTCTCGCCCTCATCGAAACGCTGTTTGAGGTAGGTTGCCATGACCACACCATCATCGGCACCAATGCCAAAGAGGGCGATGAATCCGACCCAGACCGCGACGCTCAGGTTCATGGGCCCGATCTGGAAGATCTCGCGCAACGAGACGCCAAAAAAGCTCACATCCAGAAACCAGGGCTGACCGTAGAGCCAGATCAACAAGAACCCGCCACCGAAGGCGACGGCCACCCCGCTGAAGATAATCAGCGAGGTCAGCAGCGAGCGAAACTGCAGGTAGATGAGCAACGCGATGATCACCAGGATCAGCGGCACCAGGATGCGCAGGCGCGCCTCGGCCCGAAGCGAGTTCTCATAACTTCCCGCAAAGCTCAGGCGCACACCTTCTTCCAGGGTAAGTTCGCCGCGATCGATGGCCTGGTCGAGCGTTTGACGCACGCTCTCCACGACGCTGACCTCACTTGTGCCCTCAGCGGCATCGAACATCACGTAGGCCACCAGTGCGGAGTTTTCACTGCGGATCATCTCCGGACCGCGCTCGTAGCGCACCGTCGCAAACTCACCGAGCGGTAGCTGCGCACCGCTGGTCGTAGGCACAAGAATGCGGCCAATGGCGTCCGGGTCATCGCGAAGCTCACGCGGGTAGCGCACGCGCATCTCAAAACGCTCGCGTCCCTCGACCGTCTGGCCAACGCTGATACCGCCGATGGACGCCTCGACCACCTGCTGGAACGTCGCCATCGACACGCCGTATCGCTCCAGGCGAGCGCGGTCGGGCTCGATGATGAGGTACGGCTTACCCACGGGGCGATCGGCGTTGACGGCTCCCTGGTTGACCAGGGGGTGCTCTCTCAGAAGTGCCTGAATCTGCAACGCAGCGTCAGCCAGATCTTCCAGCGTCTCTCCCTGAAGGCGTACCGCCATCGGCGCGCGAATGCCGCTCTGCAGCATGACCAGCCGCGTGCTGATGGGCTGTAGAAGCGGCGCGGTGGTCAGGCCAGGAATATGGCGCGCCACATCGACCAGCTCATCCCAGATGTCTTCGGGACGGCGAATCGTATCGCGCCACTGGCGGAAGGGACGACCGCCCGGATCTTCGATCAGTCCACCGGTTTCATCGCGAACAAACTCCCCATCTGCATCAACCTTAAAGCGCACCCTGCGGCCATGCTCGTCGAGCACGTATTCGGGTTTGTACTGAATGATCGTCTCGACCATCGCCACCGGGGCCGGATCGAGCGCGCTCTCAGCGCGGCCGAGCTTGCCGACGGAAACTTCCACCTCGGGCACCGTTTCAAAGAGAAGGTCGAGGCTCGCGAGCATATCGCGGGCCTCCCCCAGCGAGCCGTGAGGCATGGTCGAGGGCATGTAGAGGAAGGTGCCCTCATCGAGATCCGGCATGAACTCGCGCTCCAGCCCGGGGAAGGCATGATGGAGCCATTGGCCCGGGGCGCTCTTATGAAACGCGTCGGGCATCCAGCCAAAGATCGTCGAGAAGCCCAGCCAGATCGTCAGGCCCAGCACGACGACCAACGCCGGAGCGGGCAAGAAGATCGCCTTATGAGCCAGCACCCAGCGAAGCAGCGTGGGATAGAGGATGCGAAAGAGCCAAAACGAGCCCAGCACAAAGCCGACGACGAGCGCCACAACGAACAGGTTGGCCACCACACCCTGCCCCGCTCCCAGGGGCATCCAGGACGTGGTGAGCAGCCAGGTGATGACGATCACCACCGCAGCAAGCCCCACCCACTGCAAGGCGCGCCGCGCCCAGCGGTGGGCGGGGGTGTCCTGCCAGAAAGCGCGACTGTTGAGGACATCGTCAACGACCCAGGCCAGGCTCGAGATCAGAAGGGCCACACCCACGCCCGCGTGAACGAGGAAGGTGAGCGCAAGAGCGCCGGCGGTGGCTGCCAGCCCCAGCAAAAGGCGCGAGCGAAGCGAGCGGGCGCGCGCCCCGAGCACCCAGCTGGCCGCGGTGGGGATGATGAAGATGGCGATGATCAGACTGGCCAGCAACGCATAGGTTTTTGTGAAGGCCAGTGGCGTAAAGAGCTTACCCTCCTGCCCGGTGAGCAAAAACACCGGGAGGAAACTGACGACCGTGGTGGTGATCGCGGTGAGAATCGCCGGTGCGACCTCCGAGGCTCCCCGGGCGATCACCGCCAGACGCGGCGCATCATCGGGGGCCTCATCGAGGTGCTGGGAGATATTCTCGGTCATGATGATGCCCATATCCACCATGGTGCCGATGGCGATGGCGATACCGGCAAGGGCCACCACGTTGGCATCAACCCCGGTGTATTTCATGGCCACAAAGGTCATGAGCACCGCCAGGGGCAAGAGCGCTGAGACAAGCAGGCTGGCACGCAAGTGCAACATGATCAGCAGGACGACCAGCACGGTGATCAAGATCTGCTGAAAGAGCGCCAGACTGAGTGTGCCGAGTGTGCGCTCAATGAGCTCCGAACGGTCGTAGAAGGGTACGATCGTCACCTGACTGACGGTGCCGTCTTCCAGAGTGCGGGAGGGCAAAGCACGCTGGACCTCATCGATCGCATCTTTGACCTCGTCGATGACCTGTTTGGGATTGGCACCGTAGCGGGCGGTGACCACGCCGCCGACCGCCTCCACGCCGCTGCGGGTAAGCGCGCCGCGGCGAATCCCCGGACCGGTGGTCACCCGGGCGACCTGCTCCACGGTCACCGTGACGCCGTCACGGGTGACCACCGGGGCGCGGGCGATATCCTTGAGCGATTCGACATAGCCCACCCCGCGGATCAGGTACTCCACCCCGTTGATCTCGGTGGTACGTGCGCCGACCTCGGCGTTGGACTGGCGCACCGCATCGGCCACCTGAGCCAGTGTGACGTCGTAGGCGCGAAGGCGGTCCGGATCGACCTCAACCTGGTACTCCCGTACGTGCCCGCCGATCGAGGCCACCTCAGCCACTCCCGGGGCGCTGGCCAGCGCGTAGCGCACCGTAAAGTCCTGCAGCGTGCGCAACTCTTCAGCCCCCCACCCGCCGGCGGGCTCCCCCTCCGGGGTTCGCCCTTCCAGCGTGTACCAGAAGACCTGACCGAGCGCCGTGGCGTCCGGCCCCAGCTGGGGTGCGACGCCCTCGGGCAGCAGACCGCCCGGAAGACTGGCGAGGCGCTCGACCAGCCGCGCTCGCGTCCAGTAGTACTCGGCATCTTCCTCGAAGATCACGTAGATCGACGAGAACCCGAACATGCTCGTGCTGCGGATCGTCTCGACGCCCGGCACCCCGAGAAGGGCCGTGGTCAGCGGGTAGGTGATCTGATCTTCGATATCCTGCGGAGAGCGGCCGGGCCACTCCGTAAACACGATCTGCTGGTTCTCGCCAAGGTCTGGAATCGCATCAACCGGGACCGGATCTCCGGGCTCACCGGCACCCAGATTCACCGGCGCCACGTAAAGCCCCCAGCCGATCGCCACCAGGGTAAAGACCACCACAAGAAGACGTTGCTGAAGGACCCCTTCAATCAAGCGGGTCATGAACGAAGGTGAGGAGCTTTCAGTGTGCATGATCCCCCCCGCTGTGGTCGTGGCTGTGCTGGGAAGCATCGCCGGCCTCTTCATCGCTGTCGGCGCCCTTCTCCACTAAAAACATCCCGCAGACCGGGCATTCACCCGACTCAGGGTGGGCATAGTGCGTGGTGCCCATATCGCAGTACCAGCTCCCCTCGGGCAGGCGCGCTGGATCGATGGGCGGGTCGAAGCGGGTTCCCTGTGCGTCGACCTCCACAGGTTCATGGTCGTTGTGTTCGCTCATCATGGAGGGGCCTCCACGAATCTGAAGCGAGGCGTCAATACGGAAGGCCCCCTGGGCGGCAACCTCATCGCCGGCCTTGAGCCCCTCTTTGATGACCACGCGTTCGCCCACGCGATCACCGAGTTCCACCTGCACCGGAACATAGGCGGGCCGCTCAAGCGACGAATCCAATCGGTAGACCATCGAACGCGAGCCAGTCCACAGCACGGCGCTAAATGGCAACGAGAGGAGTTGGTCATCGCCGACGCGGCGCTCCAATGAGGCCTCCACAAACATGCCCGGCCGAAGCTGACCCTCGTCGTTTGGCAGCGGTACCCGCGCGAGCATCACTCGCCGCTCGGGCTCGATTTCGGGAGCGAGAAAATCAACGCGTCCCTCCAGCGTGCGATCCAGCGCCGGCACGCTCACGGCAACCGGCTGCCCCACCTCCACGCGCGCGATATCTTGCTCAAAGATCTCCAGCTGGGCCCAGACCGTGTCGAGCGCAGCCAGAGAGACAATCGGCTGGCCGGTCGTCACATAGTCGCCCACCGACACCAGGCGCTCTCGCACCGTTCCGCTGGCCTGCGCGAAGACATCGACGGTCTCGCGGGCGACGCCCTCGGCCAGCACCGCATCGATCTGCCGGGAGTCCATCCCGAGCAGACGAAGCTCGTCGCGTACCGCGCGCATCGACGCCTGCGCGGCTGACGTGCGCGAGGGGCTGTCGACGCTGCGAGCCTGCTCAAGGTTGCGTTGGGCCTGAATCAATGTCTGCTGCGCGCTCAGGAGCTCCGGGCTGTAGATGCGGGCGATACGCTGGCCGCGCTTCACCGTCTCACCACGGGCGTGGACATAAAGTCGTTCGATGCGTCCGCCCACCCAGGCACTGAGGTCGACCTCGGCCTTTTCACTGACTTCGATCCGACCAAAAACCTCCAGACGATCGTCGAGGGGACCGGCTTCCACCCGCGCATTGGCGACGCCTGCAAGTTTTCTGGCGCCTTCGGAGAGCCGCACGGAGGGGACATCCCCCTCGTCGCCACTGGAACCGCCGGGCACAAGATCCATAAAGCAGATCGGGCAGGTGCCCGGACCATCCTGACGCACCTGGGGGTGCATCGGACAGACGTATTCTTCGGTCTCAGCCTCTTCGGCTGAAGCACTCGCGTCGGCGCCAGCCGCATCTTTGGCAGACGTCTCATCGGAGCAACCAAGAGCAGAAAGGGTCAGCATCCCCAACACGATCGCACATGCGACGGGACTGCCGGGTCGTGTAAACATCGTCATCGTTGACCTCGCAGAGATGCCGGGTAGGCCCAGGGGCTCTCAGCAGCGAGCTGACCGGCGCTTAAGTATTGAAGTTCGAGAAGTTGATTGGCGCGCTCGGCTTTGAGCTCGAGGTAGCGACCATGCAGGTCCCACTCCTCGCGTACCGCGCCCAGATAGTCGGTGACCGAGCGTTGACCGACCTCCACGCCGGTGAGCACCTCGGCGCTCACGAGCGAGGCCATGGGCATGAGCTCTTCGCGGTAGGCTTCCACCCGCTCGTCGGCCTGAGTGGCGCGGGAGCGCGCCGACTCCAGCTGCGCCAGAAGATCGCGCAGCGCCGCGGCGCGCGCTTCCTCGGCCGCCGAGGCACCGGCCTGCCATCGCCTGGCCTCGGTGCCGTAGCGCCCTCCCCAGATCGGCAGCGCGATGGAGAACCCCACCTGAAAGACGTCATGACGCGGATCCGCATGGCTGTACATCGGTGCCATGTTGCCGTAGCCGACCATGATCTGCGGAGGCGGACGAAGTTGCCGCTCCACAAGCTCCTCCTGCGCACGAGCCTGAGCCCGCTCGGCTTCAAAGCGCGCCAGCACCGGCGAGTTCGCCTCGATCATCGCAGCGAGCTCCTCGCGCGAGGGCAGATCGACGGTCCAGTCCAGGATGGCCGTCGTTTCGGGCAGATTCAGCGCATCTGTGCTCACACCCAGGAGGTTGGCCAGCCGTCCCTTTGCCGCGCGCAATCGCGCTTCTTCGTCTCGGCGCATATCTTCGAGCCCCGCCTCGGCGAGTTGCAGGCGGTAGAGATCGGAGTGTTCGGCGCGCCCCACCGGGAGGGTCGCCTCGATGATACGGCGAACATCCGCCACCAGCCCGACCTCCTCATCAACATGCAGGAGCATCTCTCGGGCGCGAGCGATGGCCACCAGTTCGCGCCGAATATCGCGCAGTATTTGGTGCGCGGCCGCGCGCTCCTCAGCGCGCGCGGCCTGCTCCATCGCCCGGGCCGGCGCCGCGCTGGCGCGGCGTGTGGCCGGCCAGGGGATGGTCTGCATCAATGTGACCATATGGTCCGTGGTCTGATGCGCCGCCCAGGGCGTGCTGAACTCGGCCATGTACTCGACGCGGGGCTCCGGCCAGCGTCCCTGCTCTACTTCAGCAGCGAGGGCAGCCTCCTCCGCACGCGACGCATAGGTACGCAGGCCCGGATGGTTCTCCAGCGCCTGCGCATCCAGCGCGGCGATGCTCTCGTCGGAAGGGGGTGTGGCCTCTACCCGGCGATGGTGCTCGCCAGAATGCGAGACGTGTTCAGGCGAAGGGTTGCTCTCGCTGCGCTCCTGCGCGCTCGACGTTGACACAAAGAGCCCGGTCGCTCCCAGCGCCACAACCCACGTGCTCACTGCGCGTATGACGCGCGGCGAATGCGTTGGCATGATCCTACCTCTTAAGCCCTCGAAAAGGGGCTCAATCCACATGCAGAGGTGTCTGTCGATCGCAAAAGGATCGAAAACACCGCCACAACTGTATTAGAAAGGGACGAATGCAACGTGGCGCCGGTCGGCGCGCGCCTCATCGAAGGCGCGCGTCGTTAAAGACGCAGCGTCTGCACCCGGAGGTAGGTCGGAGCTGCGCTCAGAGCGCACTCCTCATCGAGGCATCGCGAATGCCAGGGTGGCGAGGGAGCGTCGACGATGGCCTGCGCAAGTTCGATGCCCTCGGGCATTCCGTGCGCGGGCAGCTCCACAAGCAGGGGCGCGGCGAGCCGGTCGGGAAGAAGCTCACCGGTAGCGACCATGCCGGCTGTATCGGCGACGACCGGGGCACGAGGTGCCTCCTCAGCCACATCGCAGTTACAGCAGCACCCCTCATCGTGGTTCGAATCATCCGAGCCTTCGCCGTGGGCGCAGGAACACGCTCCGTCGGTGGTCCTGGCCTGCACCGTCGAGGCCTGCACCATCGAGGCCTGCACCATCGAGGCCTGCGCTGACGCACAGAGGCAAGGCACGCTCAACGCGAGGGCGAAGATCGCCACGAAGAGCGGACCGAGCAGGGTCTCAATGCGAATGGGCAGGTTCATAAGAAGGCTCCAGAGATCACGTCGCTATGACGTTTCTCAATGCTGCAACCTTACGCACCGAAGATTTATTCGTCCAGCGTCCCTGACCTCACTGCGTCGCCGGGCGAGAAAGCCTCCGCGGAGCCGTCGGGCGCATCGCAGAGATGCTCCTCGGCGTCCGTCGCCTCAATGGCACGCAGAACCGCCTGGCTGAGTTCAGCGGCGTCGCCCCCGTGAAAGTGGTGTGTGGCGGCATCTTCGCCTTCTTCGTACATGACGACGGTTCCGACGAGGCAGGGCCCGGCGAAAAAGACCCAGGCACCGCTTCGCGCCACGGGCCGGCGCTCAATGACTCGGCCGGCGCGATCGCGCACAAGCAACACGTGGTCGCTGGTGCCGGTCTTTCCCCCCACCTCCCAGCGTGCCGCCCCCGTGTGCCAGGGGCTCCCACTTGCGTGGCCGGTGCCTCGCCGGGCTACGCGGATCAAGAGCGCCTCAACAGCCGCAGCCACCTCGGGCCCAAAGGCCCGTACCGGCTGCGTCTTTGTCGGTCGCAGCCATGTTTCATAAGGCGTGCCCTCAAAAAGTCGCACGAGCCTCACATGGCTGAGCGCCGGAACCGATCCGCCCCCGCGCACCGCGGCGACGAGTCGGGCCAGAGAGGCGGGCCGATCGCCGGAGCTCCCAAGCGCGGTAGCCAGCGAGGGGGTCAGGCGCTCAAAAGGATAGCCAGCGCGGGCCCACTCCTGTTGCAACGCACCGAAGACCTCCTCCTCGATGGCGTAGTGGATGCCCCGTCGCGTGTCGGTGGTGGAGGTCTGCGCCGCGATCCAGTCACGGGCCGCGCTTCGCGCTCCAGCCGTGGCGAGCATCACCTCGGTGAGCGAGGCCTCGGGATCTTCGGTGAGGGCGGCGATGGTAGCCAACTCCAGAGGATCTTGCTCATCCCAGGGATCGATGTCGACGTCGGCAGCATCCACCTCGGTGCTGGCACAGGGATGGGAGACTGGAAGCTCAGCAGCGCTGCCGATCGCCCGGCGAAGCCGGGCGCAGCGCGCCTCCGTCGGCTCAAGTCCCGCTAACGCTCGGCGCGCCATGGTCGGAAGATCACTTCGGTGGTGGTAAAAGTAGGCATCGCGCACCAGGCGTTCGGCCGACATCTGAAGGTGGCGCTCGCGCAGCTCCTCGAAGCGGGGGTGCTCCCCGGCGACCACCGCCTCAATGGGTACCCCGAAGATGCGATGGGCGTGGTAGGCCACGACCTCATGGAGCAAGCGAACAAAGGGGAGGTTGGCCGAAGCCACAAACGCCGAAGCCACGTTAAAGTAGCGCGAATCATGCTCCGGATTCACGTTTTGAAACTCGTGGGGACCGCCACCGGTGTAGAATACTTCGTCGGGGTCAGCGGAGATGGGGCGTTGCAGAGCGCGTTGCAAAACGTCGGTCAGGGGAAGTCCAGGTTCATTCGCAAGCTCCCGGGCTACAAATCGGCTGAGGGGGTCGTTCGCGGCGGGCTGGCCGGCGCTCTGGGCCTGATAGGCCTGCTCCACCCCGCTCAAATAGGAGATCAGAACCCGGAGTTTGGACGTTGATCCCAGGTCGACTCGCCCCTCCGTGCTCAGATCAACGACCCGGGGTTCCGTATCGACAATGGCACGGGGTTCCAACCCGCCGGCGCTCCGAGCGAAGATCGTAACACTTGTGCGCGCCGGCGGCTGGGCGGCCTCGATCTCGCGGCGAAGCGCATCCTGCAACGCGGCATCATAGGTCATGGTCACGCGGGCGTGGCGTTGACGCATGACCGCGCGCTCCTCCCCGCTGAGCGCACCCCACTGGCGAGCGGCCAGTGCGCTGAGATGGGTGTCTCCTCCCTGATGTGCCCGCTTTGCAGGGGGCTTACCCACGCTTAAGGATCGCGATGCGATCACATGACCCCAATCGCGCGTCATGTGCCCCTCTTCGACCAGTACGTTGATCAAGGCGTCCACCCGACGCTCCAATGCATCGAGGCCACCGGGGAGATAGCGAGCCGGGCGCTGCTGCGCGATGATCAGCGCCAGCAGCTCGCGCTCCACCTGAGCGCGAAAGGCGTCATTTTCTCCCGGTTTAAGCGCGTGCTCAACCACCTCGGGGGGGCGACCAAACCAGGCCCACATCCCTTCAAAGACGCCCTGCACCGGCCCGTACCCGTGCCTGTGCCCGAGTGGCACCGAGTTGATCCAGTCCATCGCGAGCTGCTCGGCCCACGCATCGGCCTCTCGCCCGTGATGGTAGGTCCGCAGCCAGGCAGTAAGCATCTGGCGCGCCTTCTCGCTGCTACTCGAGGTACGCCCGCCCGGGGAATGGCGAAACTTCTCCATCTGCACCGCCAGCGTCGATCCGCCGATAGCAGGCGCGTCACTGCCCAGGTGCGCTCGTACCTGACTTACGGTCGCGACGCCCAGGCGCGTCCAGTCCACCGCCGGGTTGGTAAAGGGGTGAGCGCGGTCAGCGAGCGCCCGGTTCTCCAGGAGACGCGCAGCGTTGAGTGCCAGCGGCGGCGGCCGCTCCCAGACCACCTCCGGATATCGCCAGCGCTCCAGCGTTCGACCGGCGCGATCGGTGATGTGCACGCCCGCCTGGGGCTGAATCTCGAAGATGGGGTAGGTCCAGCCGACCAGCGCCGAGTTTCGTGCACGTTCGTGCGGGCGAGCCAGCAGCACCACCTCAAAGCCCTGGTCCTGAAGGCGTTCCACGATGGCGCTGCGCTCCGCGTAGCCTCGCGTGTGGTCCCAGGGACCATCCGGGCCGTCGACCAGCGGCGAGGACGAGGGGGGACTGAGTCGGTACGGTGTCACGACGGCCTGCGATACCTTTACCCCCACCATCGACTGCATCGCCGAGGTGCGCACCTCCTGCCAGATCACCGCCAGCGCGCTGAGCAGCACCAACCCCGGCACGACCGTCACCGATACCCACCAGGGCGCCCTGGACATCCCTCCACCTCCGAGTCGACGTGTTCTCCGCACTCCGGGCGGACTCAAGAGCCCACCGGTGCACTCTCATCAACTCAAAGCTAAGCACAACCCATCAGGCCTTCCCCTCCCCTTGCTCGGCAGCCTGCAGAAGCCCCCCGACGAGCTATTCACGCGAGGCTGCCCCCCTCATCTCTTCATGCGGATCTTCACGCGCATACTTCGGGCGCACCACCGCTCCCGGCCCCGGAGCAATCCCCGAGCCCACGCGCCGCGCCCACACCTGGGTGAGCTCGGCACCGAAAAGTACAATGACCCAGCTGTAGTAGATCCACATCAAAATCACCGCCAGGGTACCCGCCGCCCCGAAGAGCGAGCCCACCCCCGATCGCCCCAGATAGGTGCTGATCGCGAACTTCCCCAGCCCGAAGAGTATGGAGGTCATCGCCGCCCCCACCCACACATCGCGCCAGGCCATCGTGACATCGGGCAAGATCTTGTACATCGCGCCAAAGACGGCGGTGAAAAAGATCAACCACACCAGGCTGTCACCTAACCTCCAGATCCACACCGGGCTCATGACCAGGTAGGCGAAGTAGGTCTCGACCACCGCGATGACCGACCCCACCAGCAGCGATCCCATCAACAAGAGCCCGAAGAAGAGCACCATGGAGAAGGCCAGCAGACGGCGCTTGATGACGTAGAGAATGCCTTTGTCGGGATCGGCCTGCACGCGCCAGATCATGTTGAGGGTATCCTGCAGGGCAGCAAAGATCGCCAGGGCACCGAAGAGCATCGTGCCCAGGCTTACCAGGGTGGCTCCCAGTCCCGTTTCGTTGATGCGCACCCCCCGGAGCATCTCTTCGATAAACTTCGCGGCTTCCAGCCCGACAAACTCTTCGAGCTCGCCGACGACCTGCCCTTGCACGGCGGCCTCTCCGAAGGCAAGACCGGCCATCGCGATCCCGATCACCAGCAGCGGCGCCATCGAGAAGACCGAGTAGAACGCCAGGGCCGCGGCAAGCCGCAGCGCCTTATCGTCGCTCCATTCTCTGTAGGCCTGCCCCACAAAGCTCAAAAAGGGCATGATCGGGCCGAGCACTTCCAGCGCCCTCTCCTTGATTTTCATGCCGTCTTTCCTTAGTTTTTGCGGCCACCAGCGTTGACAGTTTTCCTCGTTCTGCGGTGGCAGCAATTTCACCACCACAGCCACTTCCGTCAACCGATGGCCTTTGCGCTCTGAGTGCTCAAAACGCCTCCCCCGATGAGCGCCTCCGGCCGGCTGTGACCCCTCGCCAACGCGCGACGCTCCCAGCCCGTACGCCGGCCCGTTGTAACCCTTTTGCAATCGAGTTGTATGATGTCGTCGATGATCAAGTCCTTCCTCAGTCGTGACTTTGACTACTCCCCCCTGCACCGCCTCCTGGAGATTGTTGCGATCCTGAGTTTCTTTGCTCTGGTAGTGGTGATCAGCGCGCGCGCTATCAGCGGGCTGAACGTGCTCGGCTGGCAGACCGCCGCCTGGGTTGTGCCGCTGACGGCGATCCTGGGCTACGTGGGCGCGGACTTCGCCTCGGGCTTTGTCCACTGGATGGGCGACACCTTCGGCAGCGAAGAGACGCCGGTGCTCGGGGAGCGATTCGTCAAACCCTTCCGCGACCACCACACCCACCCTCAGGGCATCTGCGAGCACGACTACGTGACGGTGAACGGCAACAACTCAATCGTGCTGGCGCTCTACATGGTGCCCATCGCGCTCTTCTTCACCGATCCCACCCAGATCTGGCAGTTGCTGGTGCTGGCCTTCTCGGTAACGTTCACCTGCGGGGTGTTCATGACCAACCAGTTCCACAAGTGGGCCCATATGGATGATCCGCCGGGCTACATCCGGCTCATGCAGCGCTACAACCTGATTTTGACGCCGACCAACCACGATTTTCACCATACCGCCCCCTACGACACCTACTACTGCATTACCTGCGGGTGGCTGAATCCTGTGCTGGAGCGCATCAAGTTCTTCGAAACCATGGAGAACGTGGCCCGCAGCGCCTTCGGCATCAAGACCGTTCACGACGAACCGAACGCTGCCCGCAACCAGCAGGCCTGATCGATCGCCCCTGCCCTGCCTGTCGGTGCTGGCGCCTCGTCAGATGAACGCCAGGTCGTCGGCCCGCGCCCATCTGGCCTGCTAGCCCCCTCTGTATCAACGGTTGTGCGCCGAACCCGAACAGCCGGGTGGGAGGCGCCCCCCGGGGTTCACGTCATCGCCGCCTGCAGGCTTCTGCCCCGAATCGCTTTGGGCCAGCACACGAAGCGGCCCGGGTAAATCCAGGGTCGCACACGAAGCGGCCTCCAACGCCTACCTGGAGAGCTTCCAGCCACTCCGAGCAATGGCTCGGAGCGGATGTACCAGCCTCTTCGTCTCGGTAGCTCCCGGCGGCCCTCCGCCCCCGACATCTTGCCCTCCCAGAGGACCCGCGATCCGCTCCCCGTCCGGACTCGCCAGGGGGCCGCGCCCTTCGCGGCCGGTCCTCCCTTCTGGCCGCGTACGACTGCCCTTGCGAGTTCGCCCCCTTCAAGGCGTTGCCTGACGAGAGCAGGCCCGGCGCTGTCGGGACGAGCAGATCGACCGTTCACAGCGACGCGAGCCTGCGGCGCGTTGCGCTTCAGGCACCGAACTTATTGAAGCGGCGCGCCTCAGCCAGCGCCAGCGGGAGAAGATCACGCGAAGCGCGAAGTCCCAGCGTGCCGCGGAGCACTTCCCGCTCGCTAAACGCCTCAACCCCACCGCCGAGCACCGTCTTAGACCAGAGAGCCGTGGGAATCGGATGCCAGGAGTGGTCGCCCAACACCGCCGGGGTACAGTGATCGCCGGTGAGCGCGATCACATCAAACCCCATCTCCGTGACCTTCTTAAAGAGCGGGTCGCAGCTCTCAAAGACGCCGACCTTCCCGTCGAAGTCAAAGACGTGAGCAAAACCATCGGTCTCTTTGATGTGCAGGTAGAAGAAGTCGTAATCGTCAAACGCCGCCTCCAGCGTCTTGACCTCATCGGCATGCTCCATGGAGCCGACCTCAAGCACATCCATGCCCACCAGGCGCGCGATACCCTTGTACATCGGGTAGGTCGCAATCGCCGCGGCTCGAATGCCGTAGAGTTCCTCCAGGGTGGGGATGCTGGGAGCGGCCCCGATGCCACGCAGAAGCACCGTATTGGCCTCGGGCTCCTCCGAGAGAATGCGGGTGGCCTGGGCGATGATCGCATTGACGATCGACGCAGAGTGCTCCGCCTCAGGGCTCTCCGCCTCCACAGGCTTCGGCGGCACACCGCTCTTCTGGGGGTCGGCGTCGCTGAGCCCGCCCACCAGCCCCGGACCGCGCAAGAGCAACGCGAAACGATGCTCTTTGCCCGGATAGACGTAGATCTCGTAGCCCTCCACCGAGAGCTCACGGCTGAGCTTCTGGCAGACGCGTCGGCTCTCGGCGGTCGCGATCTTGTTGGCGCGCCTGTCGGAGATCACCTGCTGATCGCCCCGCTTCTCCAGCGTGGCGAAGTTGCCTCGCATCGCCAGGTCGCCTGCGCGAATGCTTACATCCCGGGCAAGCTCGCCCTCAAAGAAGACGTCCTCGGCGCCGAGCACCTCAAGCACCCCGCGGGGCAGATCAAACTGGTCGAGTGGATACCCAAAGAGCGAGAGATGGCCGGGGCCGCTCCCCGGAGTCACGCCGGCACCGTGCGGCACGAGCCCGCCACAGCTGGCCGAGCGAGCGAAGGCATCGATCGCCGGGATATGTGCCGTCTCCAGTTCCGTCTTTCCCGTCTCCGGGTGCGGCAGACCGCCGATACCATCGAAGACCCAGAAGAGGATCTTGCTTTGATTCTTGACGACGAGCTCCTGCAATAAGTTGATGCGTTCCATACCGCCTCCCTGAAAACCTCAGTGGGTTGTTGTGTTCAAAAGTTTGGGGCCGCTCGCATGCAAAAGCCCCGGGCGCCGGACGCAGCCGGAGGTCTTCATCCCGGAGGGCATACGTCGCTGCTCTGAAAACTACTGGTTGGTATCGGCCGGATCTGGCGAGACGCCCTGGTCGATGATCTGCTCGTAACGCTTGAGGCGACGCTGCCCCTCGGCGTTCTCCGGATCGATCTCCAGCACACGGCGCACCGCATCGCGCGCCTCAGCCCATTGCCCGCGACGCTCCGCCAGCTCCGATTGTTTGAGAAAGAGCGGCACGGCATGCGCGAGCTTGTACTCGGGCATAATTCGGGTGCGGTACCCGTGGCGCGTGGGACGTCGGGCCAGCGCGGCGTAGGCCGCCTCCACCCGCTCATTGATCTCGCGCACCCGTTGATGCACCTCCTCCTCAAGCTCCGCCGGCACCCCCTGCGGGTCGAACTGCGCGCGAAGCTCGTGGTAGGCCTTCTCAATGACCTCCGAGTAGCTTGACCAGTGCACGTTAAGCACCTCGAAATAGCTGGCCTTATGCACGCTGAGGTATTTTACGGTGACGTTCTCGCGCAGCCGCTCGCGCACCACCGTCTGATGCAACGAGCGGTCAAAGTGCAGAAGTCCCATCCGGTGCAAGGCAAAGACCACCGCGAAGGTCTCCGCCGGCGGGAGCGCGCTTTCGGTAAACACCTCTCGCAACCGACGACGGCCATTGAGCACGTTATCGACCAGACGCATCTGTGCTGCTGCGCTGATGGCGCGCTCCAGGCGATCGCGCTCCTGAACAAGCACCTCCGGGTACGTGTCGAGCTCAGGGGCCATGGTATGCTCGCGCTCCCTGGCAGAGCACTGCGAGAGGCCGCGCACCAAACGATCGTAGATAATGCGCTCGACGGCCACATGAACCCTGAGCGGTGGCTGCGGCAAAAAGTCCGCCGGAAGCGACGAGGCGTCAAAAACCTGAAGGCTTCCCTCCCGCTCCTCGCAGAACTCCCGCAACAGGAAGGTCAATCGCCCCGAGATCGCATGACGGATGCGCTCCGGGTCGAGGATATCGAGTTCCATCAAACTTCGGGCCAGGGTTGTACCCAGCTCATCGGCGTGGGCTGCTGCCATTGCCAGCTGACGTTTGGTGATGCGATTGGCCGCCTGCAGCATCGGACCGAGCTCAGAGAGGGGGTGTCGAGGCTCACTGCTGATTTCGACGATGTAGCCGCTCTCAAAGAGCAGCTGACGGCCCTTCTTTCCAAAACGTTGCACCACCGCGCCGCTAAAGCCACTCGACGAGAGTTGCAACAGGATATCGAGCACCCGCTCCCCGGCGAGTTCCTCGACCCGGTCCGGATCGCCCCCGGGCTCAAACCAGGGAGGGGCCGGGCCGTAGAACTCGCGCGTGACCAGCCCGGACTCCAGGGAGTGCTGCGTGGAGCGCACCACATCCATGTCGGGATCAGGCATATCGAAGCGCCGCCGCCCCGTCGTCTGCATCGTGCGCTTGACGCCCCCGCGTCGCGAACCGTAAGGCGCAAACGATCGCCCCGGCTCATCGGCAACCTGCACCGGCGAGGTGGGGTGATGCTCCTGGAAGGACTCCTGGCCCCCGGCGGCACTCTCCTGGACGGCTTGCTCGTCGAGCTCGCGCCGACGATCGTCGGCGATGGCCTGCAGCGCCACGCGATCTTCGCGGCCCAACCCCGAAACCTCAATGGCAGTTCCGCGCGAGGACTGGTGCACCACCCGGGCGCGCGCCTCCACCTCGAGGTGGGCGCGTGGAAAGTTCACCTTGACCTGTACGATCTCATTGAGCCCGGGCGGGTCCTCCAGGTGCACAAGTACCGCTCCGACCTCCAGGATCTGATGCAGGAGGCTATCGATGAGCTCGTCACTCTCCGCCACAATCTCCACGTCGACCCGCACCCGCCCGCCCTGATGGGTGGAGGCCACCGGACTGACCACACCTTTCTCAATGCGCCCGGTCCAGCCCCCGGAACTCTCCTGAGTCGCCGATCGCTCTCGTCGGGCCAGCGCCTCGTCGAAGATGGCACGCGCACTGGTCGCACTCACCTCGGCGAAACGCTCCGACATTAAGCTATGCAGCGCATCGAAGAGTGTCTGCTCATCACTCGACCACTTGCTCTGACTCATGCGGGGTCCGGGACGCGAATTTCGGGGAAACACGGGTGGGCTCTTCGCATCGTTTCAAGGGGGCGAAGAGGTGTCAATCATGGCCGGGTAATTTTCCGTCATCGCCCTTCTCCCCCGGCACATCATCGTCACCGGACTCATCATCCGAGCCCCCCTCGTCGACCGGGGGCGTCGCGGATGTCGTGTCCTGCTCGCCCTCCTCGCTGGCTTCACGCGGAGTATCAACCTGCGACTCTGACGGCTCTTTGGCGCCCTCCATCGTGCGCCGGTCCGGGGAGTCGGGAACGTTCTCGCCGCGCTCAATGCCCGCGTCTTCGCCTTTGTCATCGGTGAGAATGTGGGCACGCACCTGCATCTGCGCCGGGCGCGCGGCTTTCCCGGTATAAAAGGAGGTCGTCTCATACCAGGCGATGATATCGGGCAGCAGCACCTTGAGGGCACCGGTCACGGGAATCGCCAGCAAGATCCCCAGGAGTCCGCCGATGTTTCCGCCGAGCAAGAGCACGATGATGACGGTAACCGGCTTCAACCCCACCTTATCGCCGACGATGCGTGGTGTGATGACGTAGCCCTCGAGCATCTGAGTGACGCCAAACACGAGCCCCACCCCCAGAAGCGCGCCCCACCCGCTCCACTGGATGAGCACGACGAGCACCGCAAGAAGCGATCCCACCGCAAACCCGAAATAAGGGATCACGTTGAGAAAACCCGCCAGAAGACCAATGACAACGCCCGACTGCACATCGAGCCCGAAGACGCCGTACACAACTCCCAGCCCCAGCGCGTACATCCCGGCCAGGATCAGCGCCACCTGGATCTGCCCCCGGAACCACTGACCGACGGCCTGGTCCATCTTCTGAAGACGCTCGATAAAAATCTCGTAGCGATGCGGCGGTATAAAGCGCACCAGGGAGCGACGCCCGAGATCAAAATCCCTCAGAAAGTAGAAGGTGAAGAGCGGGATCATCACCGCGTTGACAAGGCTTGCAACCACCGCCCCGGTGCGCGTAACGGCGTTGGTGAGCGCCGAGCCCACATGCTGCCCGATGGTCGGCAGCGCCTCGCGGATCTGGCCCCCGTAGCGCTCCATCGCCGCGGCCGCCGTCGAGGGCATCTCCACACCGAAGGCGCGCTCAATCCTGGGCAACGCGTCGTTTTGAAGGGTCTCCAGGAGCGCCGGGAAGCTCTCGATGATCAACCGCGCCTGGTTGGCCAGGGTCGGGTAGAGAAAGATCGCAAAGATCGTCACAGAGAGCATCGCCGCCAGCAGCACCAGCAGGATCGCCGGGGTGCGCCCCAGCCCGCGTGACTCCAGGCGGTCGATCGTCGGGTCGAGCAGGTACGCAAAGAGCAGACTGACAAAGATCGGAAAGACCACTGCGGCGAACTTCCCCAGCGTCCAGAACACGCCCCCCAGAACAAGTCCAAAAACCAGCAACTTGGCCAGCAGATAGGGGTAGCGCCCGAAGCGCTCCCACTGCTCGCCAGCGTCGAGATGAGGGCCCGCTCCACCCTGTCGATTCGTCATAAATTCACTCAGCTCGCAACCATCATTCACCATGCAGGGCCGGCACAACGCAACGCCCGTTCAGAACCCCTGCTCGTAGGGCTCGATCCATAACTCGTGGACGCCCTCCATACGAGAGCCCGCTACTGCAGAGACCGAAAAATCATCAAAACTATGCCCCTCCAGCACGCGCACCGCATAGTCGATCACGTCAGGAGGCGTGGCCTCGCCGGGGTTGATCTCGAGCGCGATAATGCCCTCGCTTGCCCACCGCTCCACCACCGCATGTACTTCGTCGAGCGCCAGAAGTCGTTCGCGCACCCGCTCCAGATGTGCGGCTTTCCCGGTGTTCCGCAGAGCGAGCAGGGGCTCGGAGCTGGCGATGCCCACCGGCCCGGCCACACGCCGCAACCCGCGACCGGCGACATCGCCCAGGGCGCTACCTACCTCCCGTCGTGCGCTCTCCAGCAGGGCCGGCAGGTCATCGCCGTAATAGTGGCGCGTGACCGCAAAGCGTTGCAGCGAGACGCCTTCAACCGACCCGGCAGCGACAAGCTCAAGCTCCGCGCTCGCCACCAACCCCTCAACCCCCAGCGGCCAGACCGGGCCCATCGCCCGGTAGGTCACCTGGCCTACCAGAACCCGATCGCCACCGAGCAGCGCCCCCAGCTGGGCGGCGTTGGCCGTGGAGAGCGCCGGGCGTCGGTAGATCCTCGAGATGCTCTGCTCCGGGGTTGTCGCAAGGCTCACACCGCGGGCCTGCAGCGCAGCATTGAGAGCCTCATCGCTGGCGGTCCACCGCGGCGAGCCAGCCTCACTCCACCAGAAGGCAACCCGGGGTTGGTCGCCGAGGACGCCGGCATCCACCACCTCGGTCATCAGCGCAACCACCTGACCACGCCCCTGCGCCTGGGCCGAAACCGGAAGCACCAGGCTCAGCAACACCGCCGCGTAGATCCACCACACTCGTTTACTCATCATCCCTGCTCCTGCGCCCACTCTGCGGCGCCCTACTCCCACTCAATGGTCCCGGGCGGCTTGCTCGTAACGTCGTAAACCACGCGGTTGACGCCTGAGACCTGATTGATGATGCGGTCGCTCACACGCCCGAGAAACGCCATGGGCAAATGGCCGCGGTCCGCCGTCATGCCATCCTTGCTGGTCACCGCCCGAAGCGCAATGACCTCATCGTAGGTGCGCTGGTCGCCCATCACGCCAACAGTCTTGATCGGCAGGAGCACCGCAAACGCCTGCCAGACCTGATCGTAGAGCCCCTCAGCCCGCAGCGACTCAATAAAGATGTGATCAGCCTGGCGCACCTTTCGAAGCGCATCTTTGGTGATCTCCCCAAGCACGCGCACCGCCAGCCCGGGGCCCGGGAAGGGATGACGCCCTACCAGCTCCGCGGAGAGCCCCAGCGCCCGACCAAGCACGCGCACCTCGTCTTTGAAGAGCTCGCGCAGGGGCTCAATCAGCTCCAGCCCCATGTCCTCAGGAAGCCCACCGACGTTGTGGTGACTCTTGATTGTTGCCGAAGGCCCCAGCACGCTGACCGATTCGATGACATCCGGGTAGAGGGTCCCCTGGGCCAGAAAACGCGCGTTCTCAATCGTGGCCGCTTCGGCCTCGAAGACCCTGACAAAGAGCTCGCCAATACGCTTTCGTTTGAGTTCCGGATCCGTCACACCGGCCAACGCGCTTAAAAAACGTTCGCTGGCGTCAACCACACGAAGATCGATGCCAAAATGTCCCTCAAAGAGCGCCTGAACCCGCTTCCGCTCCTGGTATCGAAGCAGTCCGTTGTCGACAAACACACAGGTCAGTCGCTCCCCGAGCGCGCGGTGCAGGAGTGCGGCAACCACCGACGAGTCCACCCCGCCGCTCAAGCCACAGATGACGTGCCCTTCTTCGCCGACTTGCTCGCGAATGCGCTCAACGGCACTCTCCACAAAATCGGCCATATTCCAGGTATCCGGACAGCCGCAGACCTCGAAGACGAAGTTCTCGAGCATCGCCAGCCCCTCCAGCGTATGGGAGACCTCCGGGTGAAACTGCACCCCGAAGATCGGGCGTTGACGATGCGCCATCGCGGCCAGGTGACCGTTTTCGGTGCGTCCAATCGCCTCAAAGGCCTCCGGAAGTTCGCTGACAGCATCGCCGTGGCTCATCCACACCTCGGTGGCGTGCCCGAGTTCAAAGCCGGCCATCGGGCCGCGGGCGGCCTCCACGATCACCCGGGTGCGTCCGTACTCGCCACCGCCGCTGGCGCGATCGACACTGCCCCCAAAGGTGGAAGCGAGAAGTTGCATCCCGTAGCAGATGCCCAGCACAGGGATATCCCAGCTCAAGATCCCCCCCTGCAGGGCCGGAGCCCCCTCGATATGCACGCTGGAGGGGCCGCCCGAGAGCACCACGCCACGAGCCGGCGCCGAGCCCTCGTCGACAACCTCGGCGACGCGCGGATCGTTGCAAGGCCAGATCTCGCAATAGACGCCCAACTCACGCACGCGGCGCGCAATCAGGAGGGTGTACTGGCTGCCGTAGTCCAGGATCAGCAGACCGTCACGAAGTTGTGGATTCATACAGCTCTCCAGCAGTCCATGGAAATGGGTGTGGCATCGGAAGCATCGGGTGCGGAGCCCATCACATGCCCGCATCAACCCGAGGCCCTCGCCCAGAAGGCTCACCTCGCCACTACACAAATATATGCGCAGGGCCACGCCGGGTGCGCCGCCATGCAGCTCGCAGGTCACAGCCCTAGGGCGTCTGCAGTACCGCTTCAACCTGGCCGGACTCACCGCGCTTAAGGCTTACCCGCGCGTCGCCCGAAAACACATCTTCGGCGCCGTGTGCGTTGACCCGCACAATATAATCGCCCGCGAAGAGATCGCCGATGATGCCAGCCCCTCGGTTGCAATCAAAACCCTGTCGGGCCATCTCGTAGAATGCCGCGTCGTAGACGGCGACCTCCACCCGGTCCACATCATTGGCACCGCAGACCCGGCCGTTATCAAAACGCCAGAAGACCTCTAACTCTGCGGGGCGAGCGCTGAGGGCGAGGGAGGTCAGCATCTCAATACGCTCGGGACGGATGGTGAGCGTGCGTATGGTGCTCTCAAAGGTATTGGCACCGCCGGCATCAAATCCGCGCAGAATCAGCTCGTAGCTTCCGGGAGCAATCCCCTCCATCGCCGCTGCCCCGCGTGCGCAGGGGTACCCCTCGACGTAGCTGCGCCGCGCGTTGGTGAGCTCGATTTCGACGAGTTCCACCTCGCTGGCGGTACACCCCATCGGACTGATCTCCCAGCCAAGCTCAAGTGCTCCCTCACCAAAGGGCTCTACCGGCTCGCCACAGCTGAGCAGCGCGCTGCTCAGGGTGGCAAGCGCCATCCCTTGCACGACGATCGACTTTTGCATCTCAGACCTCCCTGGTCGGTGTGGCGTGTCATCCCTGCGTTCGCCATATCGCCACGAGGCTACGCCAGCCTGAAGCAGGGTCAACTTTTTGCCACGGGGCGGACTTCTCGCCAGCGCGCGTGCTGTGCTAGCTTCGCCCGGCCCTCCCCCCCTCTTTGCGATCTTCTGCATCGGCCCCACCATCATGATGAACCGCGATCTGAGCGAACTTCTCGAAGGTCTCCCCGACACCGCGCCAGGTCTGGTGAAGGCGGCGCGCGCCTATGACGAGGCCGGTGACTACCGAAACGCCGAAGCCCTTTTGCGCGGGGCGCTCGCGCGCTGCTCCACCCCCGAGCTCCGACTGGCCTCAGCCGAACACCTCCTGGCGCGGGGACGCTGGGCGGCCGCCTACCAGCAGGCGCGCCACGCCATGGCCAACCCCATGCTCTGGGAGGCTGCTGTGGCCGCCGCCCGCGCGAGCCATAAGCTTGGCGAACATGGTCGCGCACAATCCTTGCTCGATGACGCGCTCGATCGCGGGGCCGACCTCACCCTGATCAGCGCCTGGCGCGATCACTTCGCCGGACTGGCCGATGCCCCGGCACCTCGCCGCCCGGCGACGTTAGCCCCCGCGGAGCGCGCGCTTCCCGACTTCACCGAGGAGCCCACCGAACTCGTCGACGGGCTCGCACCGCACGAGCCCACCCACCTGGTGCACATCCCCGCAAGTTTGAGCGATGCGCCCAGAGCGAAGTCGCCAGGGCGCGCGCCGGCGCCGGGCTTTGAGCCCGATGAAACCACGCTTCGGCGCCGCCAACCTCGCGCAATCCGCCCCGGCACGTCCGCCCCCGAACTCGCCGACGCGCTGGCAAACGTCCCCTCCGAGCCGACCGACGTCTTCGCGGCCGCGCCGACGCTTCCGCCAGGCGCCGATCTGGCGCAGGAGCTCCCGCGCCATGATAGTGGGCGACGCAACGCGCCCGCCCTTAGGGTCGCCCCCCGCGCGGCGAATCACTCAGCCCCCGGCGTTGCAGCGAAGCGTGGGGAGCCTCGCCACCCGGGTCGCGAAGAGAAACTGGAGCTGGACCTCGACGCGCTCCGCCGCACCGGCAAACCGACCACCGGAGGCACAAGCTCCATCCGTCGGCTGACTCACCTGGTGCAAACCAGCCTTCCTGAACCCCTGCAATCGCCAGCCCGCGCCATGATCAGCGTGCTTCTCTCATCGCTGCTGGTTCTGAGTTTCTTTGCAACCCTGGGTTATATCGGGCAGGTCCACCGTGCGACGGCCACCTTACTGCGGCGCGCGGAGAGCGAAGTTCATAACGACACCTACGCCTCACATCAGCGCGCCCTGCAGCTTGCGCAGGAGGCGCGTGCCTACACGCTGCTACCCGCCGGTGCCGACGCTGTGGTGCGGGGTCTGACCGACGCTCTGCCCGCCATTGGCACCCGTGCGCCCGTCGAGCGCGCCACCAACCTTGAAGAGCTCATCCGCGCCCGCACAGCCTATCGTTTTACGCATCCCGGAACGATCGCCCCTCCGGAGCCCCCCACGTCAAGGGCTGGCGAAACGATCGCGGCTCATATCTACGCCAGCGCCGCCTGGCTGCCCGGGCGCGACATCTCCAGGGCTGCCGATGCGCTGCTCGCCCTTGCGCCGAGTTCAGCATGGGCACGCCTGGCCTACGCCGAGGTTCTCGTCGACCACATCCCCGTCGAGCTCTCTGCGAAGCTGGTCGACTCCTTCCCCGAAGACACCCCTGCCCGTGCCTTTGTGCGCGCGCAGCACCTTTTGTCCTTCGATGAAGAGGCCGCCACCCCCGCACTCCGAGCGATCTTCGAGGCCAACCCGGATCATTACAGCTCCCGGTTGACCCTGGCCCTCCACCTCGCTCGCACCGGGGCCGACGAAGCCGAACTCGACGCCCTGCTCTCCTCGGCCCTGAGCGCCCCCGGCCGCGAGTTCGCCCCTGCCGACCGCGCTCTGATTCACCTGGCGCGCGCCGAGGCATCGTCCACAACGAACGAACGCATCGATGCCCTTCGTCTGGCCGCCGAGGCCGCACCGCTTCGCCCCGACCGTATCCGACCGCTCATCGACGAGCTCATCGCCCGCGGGCAGCTCCTCGACGCGCGCGAGCAGCTGATTCGCACTCCGCGGGTCGAGCATCGCCACACCTATTTCGATCTGGAGTTGGCCTCCATCCACCTGCAGCTCGGCGATACAGACCGCGCCATCGCGCTTTTGAGCGCCGCCTCCGACAACCCTCACGAGCGCCTGCTCCTCGCGCTGGCGATGGCAGCGGAAGGCAACCTCGCCATCGCCCGTGACGAGCTGGCGCAGACGCCCCTCGACCTCGCTGCGGCCGCGCTCCTGGATGCGCTGCACCCCGAAGCCACGCCGCCGGAGGAAACCTTTGACCGGATCGCTGACTTCGCCTCCGAACGCGCGCTTCTCAAAAGCGCAACCCTGGCCCACCTGGCCAACCACAGCGAAAGCTGGGAGGCGCAATCAACGCTCCGGGAGCGTTCCCTCTCACGGCTGGAACACGCCCCCGATCGCCTCGCACGGCGCCTTCTCCAATGCCGACTGGCGCTTGACGCACGCCATGCCAGCGATGCCGCCGAGCATTGCGCGCGCCTCGAAGAACTCGATGTCGCCTCCCGCTGGGCTCTCGATGCCGCGGTGCGCTGGCACCGCCTCAACGATCGCCACGCCACCGCGCTGCGATTGATCGACCGGCACGAAGATCTAAGCGGCCCCGGTCCTCTTCTGGGGCTGATGCGCGCCGAAGTCGCCTTTGAGCAAGGCGACGTTGACGCAGCCACCTCCTTCTTGGAGCCAGCCCTGGGGACCCCGCTCTCTCGTAGCGCCCGCTGGGCAACCCTGCAGGGCCGCCTGGCCTTGAGCCGCGGTGATAGCGAGCAGGCGCAAGCTCACCTTCAGAGCGCGCTGGACACGCGCCCAGGCGACGCGGCTGCAACACTCGGCCTGCTCCAGACTGCGTTGGCGAATGGCCCCCTCTCCTCGGAGAATGAGCAGGCCCTGCGCGGACTTCTTCGCCATGGGAAGCTCGGCCCGGAGGCCTGGGTGGCATTTGCACGCCAGCGCCGCCAACAACAACGCTACAACGACGCTCTGGAGAACCTTGAGCTTGCCCGGCGTGCAGCTAACACCCTCGTCCCCGCCGCGCTCTCGCATGCGATCCTGACCGAAGAGGCCTACGTGCGCGCCGCTCGCAGCCGCCGGGGCTTTGCCGATCCCGGCGTCACGCGCGCACTCGATCTTGCCGGCGAGTCCGCGCCACAGAGCGCAGACTACCTCGTCGCCCGCGCCCGGGTTGCACTTGCCTCGCGTCGACCGAACCGCGCCGAGGCAGCCCGGCATCTGGAAGATGCCCTGAACGACGCCCCGCTCCGCTGCGAGCTCTGGGAGGAGGTCATCGCGCTGCGTAAGCGCCTGCGTCATCAGGTCGCCGTGCGTCGCCTCGTCAACGCCACCCCGGAGCGATGCAACTAGAGCGCGCAACGAAAGCACACTGACGCGTCGTCTATCAATATGCTAGGACTGCTGCGCTGATCGGCGCCCGAGTCTGGCGCCTGACTTCCCTCGGCCCCAAAAGATGACGACCTGGTGAGGAGACGCCATGATTCGGCGCGACATTCTTGATCTTCTTCAATGCCCGGCCTGCGCCGGCCCCGAGCTCACCCTGGGCAGCGGACGTCGCCCCGACCTGGTCTGCCAGAGCTGTGACTCGCACTACCCCATCGTCAATGGCATCCCCGACCTGGTCGCTCCAGAAGCCACTCCGGCCCCGGGAACCTACCGCACTGAGACGCTGGCCAACGTCATCGCCGGCGTCTACGACGTGGTCGCCCCGGTGATGAGCATGGCCATCTGGCGCTGCAGCCCGCTGCGCTACATCGATCACGAGAACCGTGCCCTGGGCCGGGCCCGCGGCGGCGTCTATCTGGAGGCCCCCATTGGCACCGGCGTTGCGCTGGCCCCCTGCATCGCGCCCTACCATGACGTGACCGTGCTCGGCGTCGACAAGTCCTGGAAGATGCTCTTTCAGGCCCAAAAACGCCTCAAGAAAACAGGCGCGAGCTTTCAGCTTATTCGTGCCGACGTCAACGCCCTCCCCATCAAGAGTGGCGCGGTGCGAAGCCTGCAGAGCCTCAACGGCCTGCACGGCTTTACCGATCGGGTCGGCGCGCTCAACGAATTCCACCGCTGCCTGGAACCCGAGGGCTACTTCTCCGGCTCCACACTTGTTCGCGCGCAGACGGACATGGCCGACGCGGTGCTCGAACGCTACGAGCGCTACGGCATCTATCCGATGCTTCGCAGCCCCGAGTTCTTACTTCAGGAGGTCGGCGCGGCGTCTTTTGAAGGCATGCACTTTGAAACGCACGGCGCGGTGATGTTCTTCGCCGGCCAGCGTGCCGCAGATGATGAGATCGAAAGCAACTCGCCATCGTCAAAGCGCACAGCAAAGACCACGAGCGCGAAGAAAGGGGGCGCTAAATCGTCGGGCGCGTCGAAAAAAGCGAAAAAAGCAAAAGGCAAGAAGTCATCGCGGCGCGCCGGCTGAGCCTCTGCCGCACGCCTCAGAGACCGGGTTGGCGTCTGTGTTCTGCTTAACGACGCGTCGTCGGTGCCACCCCGGACTCGGCATAACCACGGGCGCGTGCCTGCCGCGAGCGTTCCTTACGCAACGCCACCTCTCGCCGCACCGCCTCTCCCACCGAGGCCACCTTGCTGAGCAAGTCCCGAAAGATCGTCGCACTGAGTTCCAGCACGATCACATCGGTGCGCGCACGCACTGTCGCCCCCGCCTCGCTGAGTTGAGCGCAGGGAGTCACCCCCAGAAAGGCCCCCTCCTCCAGCGTGTCGACCACCTCGCGTTGACCGCGGCGCCCGATGACCTCCACCTCGACCGAACCGCTGACCAGGAGCGAGAGACGCTCAACATGGTGTCCCCGCGAAAAGAGCGCTTCTCCGGCGACCCATTCGCGCATCTTGAAATGCCGGCCGAGCACCTCGCGCTGCTCCGGGCTTAACCCACCAAAAATCGCACTGGAAGCCAGCAGATTGTTGAGCATCCGTGTGTAATAGAAACCCCAGAGCGCATCCCAGACCTCCGGAAAACGTCGGCCCAACTGGTAGACCACGTCATCGCGTACGGCGAGCACCTCCAGCCCTTCTTCAGCGACCACCCGTGCCATCCCGTCTCGACCGGTGAGGAGACGAAACTCCCCGAAAACCTCCCCTTCCCGCAGACGCGCCAGGAAGACCGTACGCCCGTCCACCAACGACTTCTCCACCCGCACGCAGCCTTTAACGATCACGTACAGGCAGACCTTCGGGTCATCCGGCGAAGCCAACACCGTACCGGGAGCAACCCGTCGATGCTCCATCACGCGCAACGCCTCCACAAAGGCGTCCGCCGGAAGTTGGCTGAAAAGCGGGATTGTCGGCAGCTCCGAGCGTCGCACGTGGCGCTCCTCAATGAGCAGGCCGGAGTCCTCCTCTCGAAGCTCCATGGTGGGAGGCTCATCGATCGCGTCGAATGCCTGCAACGTCTCCCAACGCGAATCACTCTCCTCATCCAGGGCAAGCCCATCCCACTCAAAGACACGCACCTGAAAGGTGGGGTCCGCGTCGGAGTCTCCTCCCCCAAAACGCGGCCGTTCAACGCGGGTGACGTCTCCATCATCACTGCCGCGATAGGCTGGCGCATGCCGTGTAGCCTCGCGATGAACATCGGATGTCGGGCTGCCTGAAGTAGCCACCGGGGTCGCCAGCCGAGGCGATGACTTGGGCCGCCCCAGGGTGATCGCGCTCTTCTGCCCCCGACGCACCTCTTCGGCTTCCTTCTCCGAAAGCGCCTGTACCCGCACCCCCGAGGTCTCCCGGGACCAATAGGCGCTCGATGTCTCCGCCGCCATGGCCGGGCGATCTTGCGGCACCGGCGTGGGCTGCGCCCGTCGCACCTGGCCATCGACCGGACGTGCCACCCGCGCAACGTGCCCGGTCGCCTCCGGCGCCTGCGCATAAAGGCGCGCCAGAAAAAACTGCGTCTCGGTATGGCTGGCGTCCATCTCCAGGATGGCTTTGCACGCTGCGATCGCCTCCAGCGGGAGCCCTGCTGCCGCCAGAAGCTTCGCTGCCGTACCGTACTCTTCAATGGCGTGGCGGGGCCGCTCCATCTCACAGAAGAGCGCCGCAAGGCGCAGCCGCGCCTCGATATTCTCGGGCTCCTCGCTGAGCGTGCGCTGGTAATACGCAAGGTATTTTCGAAGCCGGGGATTCGACATCTCGAGAGCACGCTCGCAGGCTCGCGCGCAACCTGATCTGGCCATCGCGCATGGGATTCTGGACGACTAACTCCACAATCTTCAACGGTAGCGAGCCCTTCATCACCTTGTCAAACCCACCCTCTCCCCGGAGCGCGGCGATGACGTCGAGGATCACGCCCTCGTGCCCTGCCTCTCCTCGCTCGATACGACACAAAAAAACCCGCCGCGCCCTGAGGGCGCGGCGGGTTACGATGCTACCCTTGTCTGCACCACCGACGTAGCGCCGATGGCACATCCTCAGGATCACACCACGGTCTTCTTAACCGCCGAGCGAAGCGTCACCAGACCACCGTTGGGGCCGGGAATGGCACCCTTGATGAGAATGGCGTTCTCTTCGGGAAGCACCTGCATCACGCGCAGGTTCTGCACGGTCACGCGGGTGTTGCCGTACTGACCGGCCATCTTCTTACCCTTGAAAACACGACCCGGGGTCGCCGACATACCGATGGAACCACCGTGACGGAAGAATTCGTGCACACCGTGGCTGGCCTTGGCACCGGCGAAGTTGTGACGCTTCATGACACCGGTGAAACCGCGACCTTTGGACGTTCCGGTCACGTCAATCCAGGCGCCCACGTTAAACGTGTCCGCACCCAGCTCCTGACCGACTTCATACGCGTCAAGCTCGCCCTCGCCCACGCGGAACTCGCGCACAAAGCGACGAGGCTTCTCGATGCCCGCCTTCAAGAAGACGCCGACACGCGGCTTGGAGAGACGCCACTTGGGCTCGGTGCCTTCTTTCTCAAGAAGCTTCACATCGCCAAAGCCCACCTTGATGGCGGAGTAGCCGTCTTTGCCCTTGGCGCTCTTCTTCTGCACGACCACGTTGCCTTCAACCTTGACCACGGTCACCGGGATACGGTTACCGGCTTCGTTGAAGATCTGCGTCATGCCGACTTTGCGGCCAATCAATCCTTTGCCCATCTTAAACCTCTCTCTGGGAAGCTATCACCCCGCACCGCTCATACCCCATCATCAGGGCAGTGGAACGTGCGCTCCTTCGGAGCGCGGGGGCGTCGCATAGACCCGCCGTCAACGCGCCTCTCGCGAAGACCATTCGGGGTCGCTTCTCGTAGTCGATCGCCTGGCCAGCGTCAAGCGCGTGACGCATCCCTCACCCTCATACTTCACTGACCTCAGGGGTATGAGCGCCGACCTCCTCGACTTCCATGATCTGTGGCGCACGCCCGACGTTGATCGGCGAGCGCACCGGGGTGCTGTTGCGACCCGGCGACGATGAGAACTCCTCCCAGCCCTCGGCGGAGACCTCATAGGCTCGGGTGTAAGGAGGATGAATCCCGTGCAACCGAAACGCCCGTTTCACCCGCTCCATCACATCGCATAAGAGCGCCTTCTCATAACGCGTATCAATGACATAGGCCTTCGACTTAACGTGCGTCGCAAAGGCCAGGGGCGTGATCTCGTCGTAGACCTGCACCACCACAGGCTTGCTCAAAAACACATACCGGGAGGTGATGGTCGCCTCGTAGACGATCTGCTTGGCCAGCTCAAAATCGGCGGACTGTGCGATGTAGAAGTCGATTTCCACCATCATGTCGAGCGCGCCGGCGTTCGACGAGCTGACCGCTTCGGTCAAAAACTTGTTATTCGGAATGGAGACCTGGTTGTCATCCAGCGTCACAATGCGCACGGAGCGAAGACCGATCTCCACGACCTCCCCGTAGGTGTCTCCAAAGGCGACGCGGTCGCCCACCTGAAAAGGCTGGTCCACCAGAATCAAAATGCCCGCCATCAAGCTCGACGCGGTGTCTTTGAGCGCAAAGCCAACCGCAACCGCAAGCGTGCCCCCCAGACCGAGCAAGGCGGCGCGGTCTTCTTCAAAGTCCAGAAAGGTGGCCACCACCAGGTAGGCGGCCGCCGCGAAGATCCCCAGGCGCGCAAAGCTCTGCACCTTTTTAAAGAAGAGACGACGGCGTGCCTGCCCCTCTCCCAGACTCTCCAGCGTCGCCGAGACCACGCGATTGACGGCGTAGGCCACCGCAATGATGGTGGCCGCGCTGAGCAGATTCCCCACATTGAGAAGTTCAATGCGCTGGGCAATCTCTTCGACGTCGGGTGCCGCCTGGGCCAGAAGCGGCCCGGCGGCCAGCACCATAGGATAGAGGTTCATCGAAGGGGCTCCTTACTCGTAGAGGAAGTTCGCGTCGCGCAGCTGACGCAACACCGCGCGGAAGTAGAGCGTGCTCAACGTCGCCCGCCCCTGGCGCTGGCAGACCTCCAGAATGTCACTCTCGTAGAGGAAGTTGATCGCCGTCTCACAGAAGCCCCGATCCGAGTTTGTGATGCGCGCGACCTGCTGAGCGTTGAGCGAGCCGTGCTGGACGATGGCCGCCAGCGCAAAGAGGTACTGGTCGGTCAGCGACTGCTGCACCGCGGTGGTCGGCCGACTGAACAGACCGACCTGCAAGCTACCGGAAGCGTCCATCCGCAGGCTGCGCAACCAGAAGGTCAGCGCCACCCGGGGATTGCCCTGACTGAACTCATGCAGAAGACGGAAGTACCCGTTGGCCGTCTTGATCACCTCATAGCTGAACTCGCCACTCTGATGCGCCACCACAAGGTCGGTGAAACTGATCGGAAGATCGACCTTCGCGTCGCGCGAGCGCACAAGCTGCTGAATCTGCTGCTCACTCCAGGGGGCAACCTCGTGAACCAGACCGAAGTAATGTTTACGCGCGCGCACCCGGTTAAGGTACGACCAGGCGAAGCGATTGAAGACCAGTACCCAGAAGTGGTGATCATCGGTGATATGCACCACATCCAGAAAGAGGTCGACGGCGCGAAACCCGCCGATATGCCTCAAGAAGAGGTGATGGCAGTCATCGAGGACAATCGTGCGCGGGGGGGTTCGTCGAAGCCACTCCACGGCTTCTTCTCGGCAGGTAGGAACCTCGGGGAGGTGAAAGAGCTGGGCGATAAACTCCAGAGCAGCCGGCTCCCCTGAGATCTTCTGGGCGAGAGTCGCGTACTGCACCGGGCCGTGTGCGGCAGGCCAGGCGCTGACAACGTCCACAAGCTCGCTGGTTTTACCGAGGCCCGCCTCACCGACGATGGCCATGGAGCCTTTTCGCCGAACCTTCATCCAGGTTTCACGTCGGGCTGCGATGGCGTCGGCCACGCCACGCCGCTCCACCCGAAAGGCTTCATCGAAGAGCGGACGATCCACAAAGAAGGCACGGTAGCGCTCGGGAACCGTACTTTGCGCCGCCTCGGGCACCTCAGCCACGCCCCCCTCCCTGCGTTGAATTTCGATCTTCTTGCGGAAGATGAAGTTGCTGAACTGTCGGCTCAGCTCGGTTTCCACCACGTAGGCGCGTACCCAGCGTACCAGCTCCGCGCCGGCCACGTAGATTGAGGCCAGGCCGATCAGAAGCACGCCATAGGGCCGGTTGCGATGCTCACGAACGATCACCGTGGCGCGCGGCAAGCGCTCGCCAGCGAGGCGCTCAAACCCCTGGGCGATATCATCGCGCCACCACCACAACACCGTGTAGACCAACACAACCAGCGCCACCCAGAACACCCGGTCGGCCAGCCACCAGATCACCGAGGGACCGGTCAACTCCCAGACTGTCAGGGGCACATAATGGGAGAGGAGCCAGAAGCTCAGCACAACCCGCACGCTACGCACCAGTCGACGCGCGCGGCTCTCCTCCACAAGCCCCCCCTGAGCCAGGGCATCAAGGGTGTGCGCCTGTGCGACCGCCGCCGCGCTCGGAAAGCCACTCGCCGTGCCAGCCTCTTCGCCACGTGGCAGCGCCAGGGTCTTTACGACGCGCATCACGATCACATAAATCGTGACGGCATCGATCACCCAGCGCGCATACGCCAACTCGGGCAACGCCCCCACCAGATAGTCCGTCATGTGGGTGGCGGCCAGATAGAGCACCGCCGGCACGATCAACGCGCGCAGAACCTGGGAAGCCTTGATCAGCCCTCCGGCGGCCTTCCGTAGCGCCCGGCGTACCAGCAGCTGGCTCAAGCCCCACTGCACCGCACGAGGGCCGTACTCGCGGGCAAACCACAGCGCGATAAGAATCGCGATCACCCGCCAGAACACGCCCATCACCCAGCCCCAGAAGGCCACGGAGGTGAGCATGGTGCCCGGATCACTGATCTGCTTCCAGCGTTCCTCCAGGGTATCGACGGTTAACAACACACCCACCCGCACCCCCTCAAGCGCGTCGCGCCAGGCCGAGTCACTGCGCGGCGAAAGCATCATCGCCCGCGCCTCAGCCCCGAGCCGGGGGAACATCGCCTCCAGCGACTCATCGAAGAAAGCGCGGCGCTGAAGGTTAACCTCGTTTCGGGCCTGACGGGCGTCGCGCACATCCTGCGCAATCTGCAACCGTTGCTCGGCGAGTTCCACCTGCAACTTCGCCAGCGCCAGTCGTCGGGTCGCAAGCTCGGTGGAGGGTTCTCGACCCACCTCCTGAATAAGCTGTTCGAGTTCGCGTCGCGCTTCATCAAGCCGGGGCTTCAGGTTGGCAACCTGACGCTCAGCGGAGCGATACCCCTGAACAGTGCGTTTTACATCATCGCGGGCCCCCCTCCGGTACATCAGGGTCTGGCGCACGACCCCGGCCAGTTCACCATCGGGGCGAGTCATGCCTTCTTCGACCTCGACACGCCTCTCGGAGAAGGTCGCCTCACTCTGGCGGCGTTCCTCGACGATCGAGCGAATCTGCTCGCCCTCTTGCTCCGAGATCGCCAGCAACTCCTCGGCGATCTCACGCTCGCGAGCCAACACCTGACGGATCTGGGCGTCCCGCTCCTGGCGTTCTCGCTCCCGGGTCTGCTCGACTGCCAGGCGAGCCGCCTCCTGAGCACGCTGGGAGCGCTCCAGGCGCTCGGCAGCCTCCTGATCGACCTGTGAGGCCGCCTCCCGTTGGGACTGAAGCGCGGCCTCCACCGCCTGCAGGGCTTCCGTTCTGCGATCCACCAGGGTCTGTGCCGATACTGCCCTGGCCTCCCGCAACGCATAAAAAAGGCTCGCCGCAACCAGCTCCCGCATCGCGACGCGACTGCCGGGCTCTTCCACGAGCCGATCCTTGAGAAACGCTCGTACCCGGGCGTCCACATCTTCGCCGACACGCGCCTGCGCAACGACCGCTTCGGCCTGGGCGACGCTCTCGCGCAACGCCTCGGCGCGCTCCTCATTGAGCTCTTCCGGTGGCAGCGCCGCCGCAGAAGCAGAGGTCGCGACCTTATCCTGCGGCTCACCGGTCGGCTCGGACGCAGAGTCCGAGCCCATCTCTGGAAGGTCCGCCTCGCTTGCACCCTCCCCGGTCGATGTGCCAGAGACGACGTCGTTCTCTTCGCTACCCGCCACAGCGGGCACCTGGTCGACGACCACCTGGGCCCCGCTCTCCGGGAGCGGGCATAGAAACACCGCGACAAGCGCTAGAACCCACGCGATCGCGACGCCTCCTCGCACTGCTGACATAGACTTGGCCGTTGTGGATGGAATCAGTAAGCTACGCCGCGAAAGGTTAAATCAACCTCCCCCGATCTCAAAGTTTTTGCCGTGCTCATACGTTTCAAGCTCACTCGGCCGCGCCTGCCGTCACTGCGACGATCTCGCGCGCTTCGGCCCGCAGCGCTGCTCAGCACCGCAATGCTCTCCGTGACAATCGGCTGTGCCAGCCCTTCGACGCCCGATTCCACCTGGTCCGATGAGTTCCTGGCGGCGATGCGTCTTCCCGAGGTGCAAGCCGAGCCCGAAGTCGCCTCACTCGCACTGCGCGCTCCCGAGCGCGACCAGGCCCGCGATGCCCGTTTTGAGCTCGCCCGTTTCGCGCTACGCCGCGGCGACATTGCGCTTGCCGACGAGCGTTTTGAAGCGCTCTGGTCCGAGGGCATCGACGATCACATCACCAGCCGCGCCCTCTACGAATCCGCACGCATTGCGCTCGAGCATCATCAGAATCGCCAGGAAGCGATTGCCCTGCTTCACCGCGCCATCGCCCAGACTGCCCCCTGGGCGGGCACCGAGCTCGCGCTGAGCTTTCTCATAAAAATCGAGCGGGAAGCTGGCCACCAGCCAACCCTCATTGAGGATTTGAGCCGCATCGCCGCAGAGCTTGAGAACGATCGCCTCAAAGCCCAACTCCACCTGAGCATCGGGGAGCTCCACCACGCCGATCTTCAAGACGACGAAGGCGCGCTGAAGGCCTACCACGAGGCGGCGCTCAGCTGTGAGAGCTGCTCGGCATCCGACGAAGCTCTCTGGCGCATGGCCGAGATCTACAGCGAGCACCAGAACTTCAACGCCGCCACGCGCACCCTTGGGCTGGTGGCCGAGCGCACCGACACAAGCTGGTTTGTGGGAAGCTACAACTCCCACCGTGCCGCCGACGCGCGCTTTGAGCTCGGCCGCATTCACCTGCTCTTTCTCGAGGATTATGACGAGGCGCGCGATCACTTCGAGCGCTTCATCGACACCTTCCCCCACGCCATGCGCCGCGATCAGGCGGAGTGGCACCTCGTCGAGATCGCGCGTTTGAGCGCGAGCGAGGCGGCCTACCACCGCGCGCTGCGCCGTTTCGCCAGCAACTTCCCCGAGAGCCGCCTGGCCGACCAGGCTCGCCGCCGCCTTGAGGCCCTCTGATGATCCGCATTGAGAATTTGACCAAGTACCACGAGGGCCGCGTCGTCATCGATGACGTGACGCTGACCATCGACGACCGCACCAACGTGGGCCTGATCGGCCCGGGGGGCTGTGGCAAGTCGGTGCTTTTAAAGATCGTCTGCGGGCTGATCAAACCCGATAAGGGCCGCGTGCTCATCGATGATATCGATGTCCACCGTCTCAAGCCCACTGAGCTCGCGGAGCTGCGCTTTCGCATCGGGATGCTCTTTCAGAACTACGCGCTCTTCGACTCGATGAACGTCGCCGACAACATCGCCTTTCCCCTGCGCCAGGCTGGCGAAACCGACGAGAAGCTCATCGCTGAGAAGGTCAATCAGGCCCTCATCGACATCAGCCTTCCCGGCATCGGTGAGCGGTACCCCAACGAGCTAAGTGGTGGTATGAAGAAGCGCGTCAGCTTTGCGCGCGCGGTGATTCGCCGTCCGCCCATCGTCTTCTATGACGATCCGACCGCCGGGCTCGACCCGGTCACCAGTTCCAAGATCTTTATCCTGCTGCGCAAGATGCAGCACGAGCACAACACCACCTCGGTCACCATCAGCCACGATATTGAGGGCATCAAAGATATCTGCGATCGCTTCGCGATGCTCGACCGGGGCCGCCTGATTTTCGAGGGCGACCGCCAGGCCATCGAAGCCTGCGACGACTCGCTGGTCAGCCAATTCTGGCAGGGCTACAGCGACGACGAACTCAACGTATAAAGACGCTCATGCATCGACTCGCCACAACTTTGCAGGCCCCCTTCCACTGGCTGGGCCAGACGGCCATGAGCTGGTCGTTTAACGCCGGAGGCCTGGCTCTTCTCACCTTTCAGGTGCTGCGCAACCTGCTCCCGTGGCGCTGGCAGTTCGACGGCCCGGAGACCTGGCGAAACCTCTACCGTGTGGGTGTGAAGAGCTTCCCCATCGTCGTGGTGACCGCCGTGCTGGTCGGCGCGATCATGGTCATCCAGTCCGGCCTCTACATCGAGCAGTACGGCGCGTATGGACTTCTGGGCTGGGGAGCGGGCTACTCGATTCTGCGCGAAGTCGGCCCGATCCTCATCGGCCTGATGTTCTCGGGTCGCGTCGGGGCCAACAACACCGCCGAGCTGGGCACGATGAAGGTCACCGACCAGGTCGACGCGCTACGCGCGCTGGCCATTGACCCCATCGGCTACCTGGTCATGCCGCGCTTTATCGCCATGATCCTGATGATGTTTTTGCTGGTCGTCATCGGCAACTTCACCGCGCTTATCGGCGGGGCGATCACAAGCCAGGTGCTGCTGGACGTGAACATGGTGCTCTTCTTCCAGAGCGTCATCGCCTATGTGCTCCTCGACGACCTTCTCCACGGCCTGATCAAGGCGGTGGCCTTCGGCTTTGCCATCGCGATCATCTCGTGCCACTTCGGGCTGAGCACCTCCGGCGGCGCGGTGGGCGTGGGCCGGGCGGTCAACGCCTCGGTTGTAGGAAGTGCCATCGCCATCTTTGTGCTCGACTACGCCATTACCTTCGCCTCGCTGTGAGCTCGCCATTATGAGCGCATCCCCCGACATCCCGGGCCGCCCGACCGGCCGCGAGCCCTCGAACTTCCGAGAATTCCTCTCGGCGCTCGGCGAGCCCATCCTCTATCTGACACGCACCTTTAGAGAGCTCATCGAGATGTTCGGGCTCACGCTTTACTATATGGCGCGTGGGCGCACCCGCTGGCGGGCGATCTTTGAGCAGCTGCACGAGGTGGGAAACCGCTCGGTGATCTTCGTCGCAGTGACTCTGGGCTTTCTGGGGATGATCCTTATCTACCAGGCGGGCTACCAGGCTGAGCAGATCACGGGCGACCTTCAACTCCTGGGCGGTCTCTTCCTGCAGCTTCTGCTACGTGAGTTTGCACCGACGATCACCGCCATGATGATCGCCACGCGCGTGGCCACCGGGATGGCCGCCCAGATAGGCTCGATGGTGGTCACCGAACAGGTCGACGCCCTGCAGATGTGCGCCGCCCCGCCGGTGGACTACCTGGTGGTACCACGCTTTATCGCCACAACGATCATGATGATCGTGTTGACGATCTTCGCCGTGCTCGTCTCCTACAGCGCCGGTGCGCTGACCGCGCTCTTTTCGTTCGGTCTCAACGTGCGCACCTTCATCGACTTGAGCTTTATTGGCTGGTTCGACCTGATCTTGTGCCTGAGCAAAGCTCTGGCGTACGGGATGGCCGTTCCGATCATCGCCTGCCACGCCGGGCTCAATGTCTCCGGCGGCAGCGAAGGCGTGGGGCGTGCGACGACCAACGCGGTGGTCAACGCCAGCCTCGCGGTCGTGATTCTCGACTTCATCATCACCAGTCTGGGATACGTGGCGCTGAGCCTGCTGCCCTCCTGAACTCAGGCGTTATTCTGCTGACCCACGGTCACCTTTCACGTGACCCACGGTCACCTTGTTTGATCGATTTTCGCATGACCCACGGTCACCTTTCACGTGACCCACGGTCACCTTGTTTGATCGATTTTCGCATGACCCACGGTCACCCTGTTTGATCGATTTTCGCATGACCCACGGTCACCTTTCACATGACCCACGGTCACTTTTCACATGACCCACGGTCACCTTTCACATGACCCACAGTCACCTTTCACGTGACCCACGGTCGCCCTTCACACGTCCCACGGACGCCTCAATGAGCCCGATATCGACGACAGCCCGCATGTCCCTAAGCGCCGTGACATGCGCCGTGCTGGCCTTACCGACGTTGTGGAGCACATCCGCGAGTGCGCAGTCGGTTCACATGCCCATGGTGGGGCGTCAATTTCCAACCGTCGGTGTTGCAGCTCAGGGGGGCGCTGTCGTCGATGTACCAGACTCCGGTATGCGTCTGAGCCCGTCGGCCGGTGGCGTGGCACGCGTGGCGCTGCATCATATCGTTGGCCCACGACTCTCGATGAGCGCCGAGGCCGGCCTCGGCGCAACCTATCTTGGCGCGCACCCCATGACGACCGCGCCGCCGGCCGATGCCGAGGTGGGCTTTGCATGGCAGCTGGCTGTGCTGGCCCGATACTTTCCGATTTATGAGCGCAGCGGCCTGACCTTTGGCGGGGGGCTTCAGTACAGCGGACTGCGTTTGAGCGATGTACCCAGCACGCAGATGGGCGCGGAGCTTCGGGCCGGCTACTACCGCTGGCACAACGAGGAACGCTTCTGGACCCTGGAATTTGGACTGAGTATCCCGCTGATTGAAGGACTCACGCTCCCCAACGAGTTTGCCACGCCCGACGAGCCCGCCTCGCCCACCGTGGAACGCACCTGGCACTACGTGCGCGCCTCACTCGGTATGAGTTTCGCCTTTTAAGGACAATGCGATGGGCACGATCGAGTTTCGCGACATCTATAAGAGTTTTGGCAACAACCACGTCTTGCGCGGGGTGAGTGTGACGGTGCAATCCGGCCAGGTCTTCTTTGTGATCGGTCAATCAGGTGCCGGAAAAAGCGTGCTCGTGAAACATCTCGTCGGATTGATTCGCCCCGATCAGGGCCGCGTGCTCCTCGACGGGGTCGATGTGACCGACTTTAAAGAGAAGGAGTTTTTTCCCATTCGCAAACGCTGCGCGATGGTCTTTCAGAACTCCACCCTCTTCGACTCCATGACCTTGCAGGAGAACGTCGCGCTGCCCATCCGAAAGCACCTGGGCGTTACGGTCGAAGAAGCCGGACAGATGGCACTGGAGAAGCTAAAACTCGTCGGGATGCAACGTCATGCGGACCGATTCCCGGCCGACTTCGGCGACGGGATGCGAAAAAAGGTCGCCATCGCCCGCGCCCTTACGCTCGACCCGGAGTTTGTGATCTTCGATGAGCCCACCACCGGCATCGATCCCATCAGCGCGGCGATGGTCGACAAGCTCATCCGCCACCTCTCGGACGCACTCGGAGTGACCTCCATTGTGATCAGCCACGATTTGCGCTCGATCTTTGGCATCGCCGATCGCATCGCCATGCTCTACAAGGGCAAGCTCATCCTCGACGGCAGTCAGCAGGCCTTCAAGGAGAGCGATAACCCCATCGTTCAACAGTTTATCAAAGGGCTGCCCGACGGCCCGATGGAAGTCTAACCTCACCGGTGTGTTGTTCGCGGATGAGCAGGGTTGAAAATTCCGGCTCTCCCGGGTGAGAATGCGCCTCATTTCGCGTCGCACTTACGCCACCTTTTTCGGGATCTTCTCGATGCAGAAAAAAGAAACCGCCATTGAAGTTAAGGTCGGGGCCCTTGTCCTTCTTGCAACCGCCCTGCTGGTCGCCTTCGTATTTCTTCTGGGCGATTTTCGCCTCTCCAGCGGCTACCAGATCCACGTGCAGTTTAGCACGTCCGGCGGCCTGAAAACCGGAGCTGACGTGGCGCTCTCAGGCATCAACGTGGGGTCGGTCTCCAAGATGGAGTTTGTGCGAAACGACGATGCGGCAAGCGGCCTTCCGGCCGTAGCAGTTCAGGCCTCGCTCGACATCGATTCGCAGTATGCCGACTCCATTCGCGACAACAGTAAGTTCTACATCACCACCCGCGGCGTGCTCGGTGAGCCCTATGTGGAGATCATCACCGAGAACTTCGACGGGTCTGAAGTTGCCAGCGGCGCAACGCTTCGCGGGGTGGATCCGCCCCGCATGGAGATCCTGCTCGGCCAGGCATCGGAGGTGCTCGAGACCATGACCGAGATCCTCAACGACGAAGATCAGGACGTTGGCGCACTGGTGGCCAACGCCACCCACTTCTTCGGCGTGGTCGGAGACGCCGTTGGCGAGAATCGCGACGAACTCGATTCAGCGATCGAAGGGCTCAACACGACAACATCAGAAGCCGCCAAATTGCTTGCAGCCATCAACGTCGCTGTGGGCGACGGCCAGCAGCTTCGCACGCTCGTGAATGACGCGGGAGCCACCGCTGCCAGTGCGCGACGGATGACCGGCCGGCTCAGTGGACAGATCGATCCGGTCATGGCCGATGTTACGCAGACCGCCGCCAACGCTCGCGAGATAAGCGATGTTACGCGCCGCCTCCTCGTCGACAACGAAGGGCGTATCGTTGCTGTGCTCGACGATGCCGAGACCAGCGTCGACAACCTCCGCCAGGTCTCCGACCAGGCCGTTACGCTCGTCGACGGCGTGGCCGCCGGTGAGGGTACCCTTGGCGCACTTCTGGTCGAGCGCGAGGTTTACGAGGATCTCAAAGATCTGTTGCGCGTGATTAAGCAGCAGCCCTGGAAGATTCTCTGGAAGGAATGAGGAAGGTCGTACGTCGGTCGGCGCGAGGGCCGCTCCGTCGACGTGCGTTCTGGACGAGAACGGAGGCGCAGGCTGAGCTTGAAGCGACGTGAAGATCAGAGCTCTGACTGCGCGGCAAGACAGGCGCTAAAAACCTACGCGTATGCACATCATGCGCCCGTCAGTGGGCGGACCGTGGGTCGCCTCACGTCAGTGGGCGACCGTCGGTCGCCTCAAAAATGACCGTGGGTCGCCAGACGGTGCAACATGAGAGTTCCTGCATGAAGTCACAGTCGGCTCCGAGGCGCCTATGTGGCAGTCGCGTCTGAACGAAGCGGTCGCGGTGAAATTGCTTGCGACAAGAACGACGGCGCGTCACACCGGCAACTTTAAGAACTTGAAAATATGATCGTAAAAATATGACCGTGGGTCACTCCGGTGACTGACCGTGGGTCGCCTGAAATGCAGTAACCACGCGCCTTTCTCGCAGTCCCGTCTGCAGCACACACCTGAGTATCGCTCGTCGTTCTGCCATCTCTCCCCACACTTTCGTATCCTGCGACGCAACATCCGGCATTTGCCTGCGATAA